>JAKSJP010000001.1 GCA_024398105.1 Bacteroidales bacterium
GTCGCGGTTGCTCGCCGCAGTGCCGTCGTTTCCGTTGGGATTGCAAAGGTACGAAACTTTTCTTTCCCGCCAAATCTTTTTCGTGATTTTTTAGAACTTTTTCAGGCTAAAATGTTTTATCACGAAAATACGCTATATTTGTGAAGTTTTAATCAGAAGGGTATGTTCTTTGATTAACACTATTATATATAATATACACTGAATATGGACAGAAAACTGGTCATAATTCCTACCTACAACGAAAAGGAAAACATTGAGAAGATCATCCGCAAGGTTTTCTCCCTCGAGGGCGGCTACCACATCCTCGTCATTGACGATGGTTCGCCAGACGGCACCGCATCTATTGTAAAGGGTCTGCAGGACGAATTCCCAGAGAGTCTGTTCATGATCCAGAGGACAGGCAAGCTAGGTCTCGGCACCGCCTATCTCACAGGATTCAAGTGGTCGCTTGAGCACGGATACGACTACACTTTCGAGATGGACGCTGACTTCTCCCATAATCCCGATGACCTCCCTAAGCTCTATCAGGCGTGTGTCGACGGAGCAGGCGTAGCAATCGGATCAAGATACTGTGACGGTATCAGCGTAGTCAACTGGCCGATAGGAAGAATCATCATGTCATACTACGCTTCCGCATATGTCCGCACAGTCCTCAGGATGAAAGTCTACGACTGTACAGCCGGATTCAAGTGCTACACCAAGGAAGCGCTCAGCACCATCAATCTCGACGAGGTGCAGATGAAAGGCTACGGCTTCCAGATCGAGATGAAATACTCTGCATGGAAACTTGGCTTCAAGATAACAGAAGTGCCTATCATCTTCGTAAACAGGAAGGAAGGCACCTCTAAGATGAGCAGCGGTATTTTCGGAGAAGCATTCTGGGGCGTGCTGAAGCTCAGGTTCCGCACCATCCACAGTGCCCGCTAGTCGCAAAGTCTGAGGGAAATCCTCTTCCTGTCATAATCCACCGAGATCACGTACACCTTGACGTGCTGGTGAAGCTTGACGGTCTTCGAACGCATCTGCGAGACATGGATCAGTCCGTTTTCATGGACACCGATGTCTACGAATGCTCCGAAGGCCGTAATGTTTGTGACGATGCCCGGCAGTTCCATGCCTGCCTGGATGTCTTCGAGAGCATGGATGGTGTCATCGAATGAGAATTCCTGGGCACTTTCGCGAGGATCAAGTCCCGGTTTCGAGAGTTCCTTGATGATATCGTTGATGGTAGGAAGTCCCACCTCCCCTTCCGCATAGTCCGCGGCCTTGATCTTCGAGCAGAGTTCCTTGTTTCCCACAAGATCGACAGTCTTCACGCCAAGATCCCTGGCCATGCGGTCCACGATGTGGTAAGACTCCGGATGCACCGCCGAGTTGTCCAGAGGATCGGAGGCACCATGGATACGGAGGAATCCTGCACACTGCTGGAAAGCCTTCGCGCCTAGGCGAGGAACCTTGATAAGCTGGGAGCGGGAAGAGAATCCTCCCGATGCAGCCCTGTACTCAACGATCGAAGCAGCAAGTGCCGGTCCTATGCCCGCCACATAGCTGAGAAGATACGGGCTGGCAGTATTGAGATTGACTCCGACAGAATTCACGCAGCTCTCTACCGTATTGTCCAGTTTCTCCTTCAGGAGGCTCTGGTCGACATCGTACTGATATTGTCCGACGCCAAGGGACTTAGGATCGATCTTGACCAGTTCCGCGAGCGGGTCCATCAGCCTTCGGCCTATGGATACCGCACCTCTTACCGTGACGTCCTCGTCTGGGAACTCTATGCGGGCGACTTCTGAAGCGGAGTAGATAGATGCGCCGTCCTCACTGACTACATAGACCTTGCAGTCGTCCGGTAGCTGTATCTTCTTCACAAAGGCTTCAGTCTCGCGGCTGGCAGTTCCGTTTCCGATAGCAATAGCCTGAATCTCAAACTGTTCAACCATACGGGAAACCGACATGATCGACTTTATCTTCTCACTCTGAGGAGGGTGAGGATATATTATCTCATGGTGAAGCAGCTCTCCCCTTTCGTCAAGGCATGCTATCTTGCAGCCGTTACGGAATCCCGGATCGATCGCCATGGTCCTTTTCTGTCCTACCGGAGGTGCCAGAAGAAGCTGACGGAGATTGTCCCCGAATACGCTGATGGATTCGATGTCGGCCTTCTGCTTGAATTCCTTGATCACCTCATTCGTGAGGGACGGAGCAAGCAGACGCGAATATGCGTCTGAGATTGCATCCTTTATCTGAGCGGCAAGGGCTGCCGACGGATGTCTCTTTTCCTTACAGAAGTTGTAGTAGAGCTGGCTGCAGGATTTCTCGGGATCGGCATCTATCTTTATGTTCAGGAATCCCTCTTCCTGGGCACGGAGTATTGCCAGCAACCTGTGGGACGCCATCCTTGACAGCGGTTCGGAATAGTCGAAATAGCTCTTGTATTTCTGAGCCTCAGGAGATGAAGCGTTCTTGGTAGCCTTCGTTACAAGGCGTCTCATCCTGTAGACGGCGCGTAGCGTCTCCCTGTTCGCCGCGGTCTCGCTGATACGTTCCGCGATGATGTCCCTTGCGCCGGCAAGGGCTTCCTCGACAGATGCGACACTGCCCTTCACATACTTTGCGGCATCCTTGGCAGGATCCGCGGTCTGGACTTCATACATCCTGTCTGCGAGAGGTTCGAGGCCTGCCTCCTTGGCCGCGGTGGCACGCGTCCTTCTCTTAGGTCTGTATGGGAGATAGAGGTCCTCAAGGACGGTCGACACGACGCAGTTCTCGATAGATTCACGAAGTTCATCCGTAAGCTTGCCCAGTCCGGAGATGGTCTCGATGATGGTAGCCTTACGCTTTTCCATTTCCGCGAACACATCCGTCCAATGCTTGATCTCAGCAACTTCGACGTCGTCCAGACCGCCGGTCTTTTCCTTGCGGTATCGGCTGATGAACGGAATGGTGTTGCCTTCCTCAAAGAGAGCAGCACAGTTCTCCACCTGCCAATCCTTGATGGACAGGTGCTGGGAAATAAACTTTATGTAGATGGATTTCATATCAGTCCTGTGAGAGTTCTCTCAGCTCATCCCTATAGGCTGAGAATATCTTCGACTTCGACACGAAGCCGATGTAAGTCCTGTCTGCAGTGACGACAGGAAGGTTCCATGCGTCCGTCTTCTCGAACTTATGCATGACGCTTTCCATGCTTTCTCCGTCAAACACGTACTCAGGCGCCGAATGCATATAGTTGAACACATGCTGCCTGTCATACAGCTCGGTCCTGAACATATCCTGACGGACATCCTCAAGGGACACATAACCCTGGAAATGGTTCTTCGAGTCCACTACCGGGAAGATGTTCCTGTTCGAGCCAGAAATCACCTGGACGAATTCGCCCAGAGGCGCATCGATCGCCACAGGAGCGAAGTTCGTCTCCACCAGGTCTGACATCTTCAGGAGGGTAAGCACCGCCTTGTCACTGTCATGGGTGATAAGTTCTCCGGTATGGGCGATTCGTTTCGTATAGATAGAGTACTTCTCGAACAGTCTCATGGTACCGAAGGAGATCGTCGCTGAAATGATCAGAGGTATGAGCAGTTCATAGCCGCCTGTTATCTCGGCGATAAGGAAGATCGCTGTCATCGGCGCCTGCATGACGCCAGCCATGAGACCGGCCATGCCTACGAGCACGAAGTTCTGTTCAGGTACCATGAACTCGGAGCCTGCAAGGCTGAGGTTGATGAGTCGGGAAAGGACGAAGCCGGCGATCGCGCCCACGAAAAGGGTCGGGCCGAAGGTTCCTCCGACGCCGCCACCCGCATTGGTAAGGGTCATGGAGAATACCTTCAGAAGAAGTACCAGTATGAAGAACACCGGCACAAGCCATGGGTGGTGAAGCATTCCGGCCAGGATCGACTTTCCGTCATAGAGGATGTCTCCACCGTTGAGAAGCGGATGGAGATCCGAATATCCCTCACCGAAGAGAGGTGGGAAGAGGTAGATCAGCAGGCCGAGGACAGATGCGCACAGTGCCCACTTGACATACGGATTCTTCAGTTTCGCGAGGTTGTCCTCGAGCGAGATAGTAGTCCTCAGGAAGTAGAGCGAGCAGAAGCCGCAGAATATTCCAAGAAGGATGTAGAACGGGATGTTGACAAGCCTGAACGTCGAGATGGTACACTCGAACGGCAGAGAGTTGCCAAGGAAGATGTATGATATCACTGTCGCTGACACTGTAGAGAGCAGCAGCGGCATCATTGAAGTCATCGAGATGTTGAAAAGAAGGATCTCAAGTGTGAAGAGGACTCCGGCAAGAGGGGCCTTGAAGATTCCGGCCACAGCACCTGCGGCGCCGCAACCGAGAAGGATGGTCATGCTCCTGTATGACATTCCGAGAGCCCTTGCGACATTCGATCCTATGGCTGCTCCAGTATAGACGATAGGCGCCTCGGCTCCGACCGAGCCACCGAATCCGATGGTCAGCGATGATGTGAGGATCGAAGACCACATGTTGTGAGGCTTGATCCTGGATTCATTCTTGGATACGGCGACGAGCACCTTGGTTACGCCATGTCCTATCCTGTCCTTCACAACGAACTTCAGAAGAAGCAGGGAGATCAGCATACCGACACCCGGGAGGACCAGATAGAAAAGGTTGCCCGACCAGCTGTTGATATGGGATGTAAGAAGTTCCTTCACCTGTTCTACCAGCGTCGTGAGGATCACGGCGGCGAAACCGCTGGCAATTCCGACGACAAGAGAAAGAACCAGGAGAAGGTTCTTTTCAGGGATCGACGTGATATACTGATAGATCTTTTTCATACTGAAGTACTCAAATATAAGAAATAAAAAGGGGATGACAAACGCCATCCCCCATTATTCATTTTCTGGAATCTATGCATCCGAACCGTCGTCGTCTCCGCTTGAGTACTGAGAGATATTGTCGTCAGGAAGGTCCTGAGCTCCTTCTGAAGAGCCTCCGCTCTCGCCTCCTTCCTCTTCTCCACTGCCTTCAAGCCATCTGGTAAGGTCCTCGACGTCGTCGATCTTGATCTTGATCTTTACGAGATAGATTGCATCAGGCACTTCGACAGTCACAGCATAGAAGCTGGTACCGTCCGGCTTAGGGTACTCCTTGAGGTCGGCGAGATAATCCTGATAACCCTTAGGATATTTCTCTGAGAATGCAGCAGCGAGTTCTTCTGACATGTTCTCGTAGCTGACAACGGCTCTTTTCTTCTGTGTGATTGCCATATATGATATGTGATTCTAGACTTTGGATATGTAATTAAATCGTGGTGCAATATTAGGATATTTTTTCTTATTGCAATAGCCTTTTGCACTTTTTTTTAATTCTTGAAGGACAAATTCTACTTATGCTTGAAGAAAAATGATTTCTGCATCTTCTTTCTTTCCGGATTCCTCTCCACGAACACTGGCTTCATATCCCTTGGGTCAAGGCCTGTATAGTACATCACGGAGGATGTCGTCATCGGAGTAGGAGTAAAGTCCTGGACCTGGTCCATGAAGATTCCACGGAGCGCAGGATGCCTTGACAGATTCTCCATGTCATGCATCGTACAGCCAGGATGTGACGAGATGAAATATGGGACGATGCCCGTCTTCCTGCCCGCTTCCCTGGTGATCTTCTCGAACTCGTACCTAAGCCTTTCGAAAAGCTTGAACGAAGGCTTGGCAAGATAGTGGAGAACCTTGTCCTCGGTATGTTCAGGGGCCACCTTAAGTCTTCCGGAAGTATGGTTGAGGACCAGCTCCCTGAAGTATGGCTTCGAAGTCTCGTCCACGAATCCCTTCTCGTTGAGGAAAAGGTCGTAGCGTATACCGCTGCCGATATATGCATGTCGTATACCCTTGACCGCGGCAACCTGCTCATAGAGCTTGAGCAACCTTGCATGGCTTCTGTCCATGTTCTGACACGGAGCCGGGAAAAGACAGGACTTCCTGCGGCAGATGTCGCAGAGCTGAGGGTTCTTTCCCCTCATTCCATACATGTTCGCGGTAGGAGCTCCAAGGTCAGAGATGTTGCCGGCGAAGTCCGGCAGCTTGTTGAGGCCTGCTATCTCCTTGAGGATAGAGTCCTCCGAACGCGACTGGATGAACTTGCCCTGGTGCGCGGCGATCGTACAGAAATTGCAGCCTCCGAAGCAGCCTCGGTGCGTATTGATGGAGAACTTGATCATATCATACGCAGGGATACGCTTTCCTTTATATCTCGGATGCGGAAGCTTTGTATATGGCAGGTCCCAGAACGAGTCCATCTCCTGGGTCGTCGCAGGCGGATAAGGCGGATTGATCTGGACATAGCCCTTGCCTACACGTTCGATGATCGTCGCCGGATGCATCATGTTCGCATGGGTCTCGATTTCATGGAAATTCTCAGCGAGAGCCTTCTTGTTGCGACAGCACTCTTCGAACGAATGAAGTTCGAGCGCGTCCTTTACCTTCGGTTCTCCGCTGCAGAAGAACGCGATCTGAGGTATCCTGTGCATGTCACGCGGATTTCTCCGGGCCTCGATTCCACGGGTGAGCTCCAGCATGGTCCTTTCTCCCATTCCGTAGCTCAGGTAGTCCGCTCCGCTGCCCACCAGGATCGAAGGGAACAGCTTGTCCTGCCAGTAGTCATAGTGGGTCAGACGCCTCAGCGAAGCCTCGACGCCGCCGATGACGACAGGGATGTGCGGATAGAGCTGCTTGAGTATCTTCGTATAGACGGTGACGGCATAGTCAGGCCTCTGTCCAGCCTTTCCCTCCGGGGTATATGCATCATCGCTGCGGAGCCTCTTTGCCGCGGTATAATGGTTGACCATGGAATCCATGGCACCGGCATTCACCGCGAAATAGAGGCGTGGCTCCCCCAGTTTCCTGAAGTCTCTGAGGTCGTCACGCCAGTTAGGTTGAGGAACGATCGCTATACGGTATCCGAACTTCTGGAGCCATCTGGCAATTGCGGCTGTGCCGAATGACGGATGGTCCACGAAAGCGTCGCCTGTGAAGAAGATTATGTCGATATAATCCCAACCCAGAGCGTCTACCTCCTTCTTGGAGGTCGGAAACATATATGCGTTTTCCTGCATTCGCAATTACATTCTTTCAGGAAGCTCGATGCCGAGGATGCCCATTGACTTCACGAGAGCCTTTGCCACGCTTGCGATGAGGGCAAGACGGAACTGGAGAAGCTTTGCGTCCGGTTCCTTGAGGATCTGTGTGTCGTGGTAGTACTGGTTGAACTCCTTGGCGAGATCGTATGAGTAGTTGGCTACGACTGCAGGAGAAAGAGCCTCGCCTGCCTCTGCGACCTTCTGTGGAAGAGTGTTGAGAAGCTTGATCAGGCGTACCTCCTTTGCCGAAGGGACGATGTCCTTTGTAACTGCAGAAGCATCATAGACATAGCCCTTCTCATCTGCCTTGCGGAGAATAGAACGGATACGTGCGTGGGTGTACTGGATGAATGGTCCGGTATTTCCGTTGAAGTCGATAGACTCCTTAGGGTTGAAGAGCATCGTCTTCCTAGGATCCACCTTGATGATGAAGTACTTGAGCGCACCGAGACCGATCATATGGTAGAGCTTTTCCTTCTCTTCCTCTGACATGTCAGCGAGCTTACCGCTCTCCTCCGAGGTCGCCTTTGCCTCCTCGTACATCTTCTGGATAAGGTCGTCTGCGTCTACGACAGTTCCCTCACGAGACTTCATCTTTCCTTCCGGAAGCTCGACCATACCGTAGCTGAGGTGGTAGATCTGGTCCGACCAGTCGAAACCGAGCTTCTTGAGGATGAGCTTGAGCACCTGGAAGTGGTAGTCCTGCTCGTTTCCTACGACATATACATGTGAATCAAGGTCATACTGAGCGAAACGTCTCTCGGCTGTTCCAAGGTCCTGGGTGATGTAGACTGAAGTACCGTCACCACGGAGCACGAGCTTGCGGTCGAGGCCGTCGCCTGTGAGGTCGCACCATACGGAACCGTCAGGGTCCCTTACGAGGACGCCCTTGTCAAGTCCCTTCTGGACGAGCTCCTTGCCAAGGAGATAGGTATCATGTTCATAGTCGACTTTGTCGAATGAGATTCCGAGCGAACGGTAGGTCTCGTCGAATCCGGCGAACACCCAGCTGTTCATCATGCTCCAGAGGTCTCTTACAGCCTTGTCCTCATTCTCCCACTTCACGAGCATCTCATGGGCCTCTACGAGGCATGGTGCCTGCTTCTTGGCCTCCTCCTCTGACATGCCGCCGGCGATGAGCTCCTTCACTTCCTTGGTGTAGATGTCGTTGAATGCGACATAGCAGTCACCTACGAGGTGGTCGCCCTTGATGCCGGTAGATTCAGGGGTCTTGCCGTCGAATGCCTTCTCCCATGCAAGCATGGACTTGCAGATATGGATGCCTCGGTCATTCACGAGAGTAGCCTTGATGACCTCGTTTCCGTTTGCCTTGAGAAGTCTTGAGACTGAATCGCCAAGGAGATTGTTACGGATATGTCCAAGGTGGAGAGGCTTGTTGGTGTTAGGTGAAGAGAACTCCACCATGATCCTGCGACCGGTAGGTTCGAGCTGTCCGAAGTCCTCGCTCGACACGATCTCGGTGAGGACGTCGTCCCACCATACCGGCGAGAAAAGAAGGTTGAGGAAACCCTTCACGCTGTTGTATGCGGAGATCTCAGGGACGTTGGCCACGAGCCACTCACCGATAGCGTTTCCGGTATTCTCAGGAGCGCTGTGAGATATTCTGAGAAGCGGGAAGATGACGAGGGTGTAGTCTCCCTCGAACTCCTTGCGTGTAACCTGTACCTGGAGATCAGATGGCTGAATATCAGCGTTGTACAGAGCTTTGATGGCCTCTGCTGCCTTTGCCTGTATAAAAATTTCAGGTGTCATCTAAAAAGCATATAAAGCCGGCACGACGGCCGGCAATTAAAAAATATCCAATTTATCCTAGATACCCTTTGAGGAGCTTGCTCCTCTCGGGCGTCTTCAATCTTCTGATAGCTTTCTCCTTTATCTGGCGTACCCTTTCCCTTGTCAGGCCGAAACGCTCTCCGATCTCCTCAAGGGTCATCTCCTGGCAACCGATGCCGTAGAAGGCCTTGATGATCTCCGCCTCACGAGGATTGAGAGTGCTCAGAGTCCTCTCGATCTCGGTAGTAAGCGACTCGTCGACCAGCGACCTGTCCGCATTCGGTGACTCCGCGTCAGGGAGCACATCCAGGAGGCTGTTGTCCTCACCTTCCTGGAACGGAGCATCCACTGATACATGTCTGCCCGAGACCTTCAGGGTGTCGGAAATCTTGTCGGTCGGAATGTCGATCATCTCGGCAAGCTCGTCACTTGACGGCTGGCGTTCGTTCTCCTGCTCGAAACGTGAGACGGCCTTGTTGATCTTGTTCAGCGACCCTACCTGGTTCAAAGGAAGACGCACGATCCTTGACTGCTCTGCAAGAGCCTGAAGGATCGATTGTCTGATCCACCATACTGCATATGAGATGAACTTAAAACCTCTTGTCTCGTCAAACTTCTCGGCAGCCTTGATAAGGCCAAGGTTACCCTCGTTGATGAGATCCGGCAGGCTGAGTCCCTGGTTCTGGTACTGCTTTGCCACAGACACTACGAACCTGAGGTTCGCCCTTGTGAGCTTTTCCAGCGCCTGCTGGTCCCCGTTGCGGATCTTCTGAGCAAGTTCAACCTCTTCTTCAGGGCTCACGAGTTCCTCGCGACCGATTTCCTGGAGATACTTGTCCAGAGATGCGCTCTCACGGTTTGTGATTGATTTGCTGATCTTAAGCTGTCTCATACTGAAAGGAGTTATTCATCTTTTCCGAAGCCGAAATAAGATGGCCTGCCACTTGCTGTGACGCCTTCGATGAAGACTGCCCTCTTACTCTTCTTCGCGATCTCGATGACCTCCTCTGCCTTGCTGACTGCCTGGTCGTTCACATAGCGGATGATGAATCCGTCTGTAGCGCCCGCCTCACGCAGTTTGCCGTTGCCTACTGAAGTGATGACAACGCCCTGCTTGATACCGTACTGGGCAAGTGTCTCCTTGCTTGCTGTCTTGATCTTCGATCCATAGAATGCTATCGAACCGTCGACATCGACTGCTCCTGTAGACTCTGCCTCACCCATGAATGTGACGTTGAGCTTCATCTCCTTGCCGTCCCTGATGATTGTGAATTCAGCATTGTCACCAGGGTGATAGCTGTTCACCTTCTCCTGAAGGGCAGATGCAGTTGAAATCTCAGTTCCGTCGATCGCGATGACTACGTCATCCTTCTTCATGCCGGCTTTCTCAGCAGCTGAGCCATTCGAAACCTCGTTAATATATACGCCTTTCAATGAAGAAAGTTTCAATTCTTTTGCAATATCGTCATTTACGGTAGCGATTGATACTCCAAGCTTTGCTCTCTTGACTGAGCCGAAGTCGATGAGATCGCCGACGATCTTCTTCACGATGTTCGCAGGAACGGCGAAAGAATATCCTGAGTAAGATCCGGTCTGAGATACGATCGCTGTATTGATTCCGACGAGTTCACCTGTCTTGCTGACAAGCGCACCGCCTGAGTTTCCAGGGTTCACTGCCGCATCGGTCTGGATGAACGACTCGATCTTGAAAGAGCCGTCCTCGCTAGGCATCGAACGTCCCTTTGCACTTACGATACCTGCAGTGATGGTTCCACGGAGCTGAGCGCCGAGAGGGCTGCCGATGGCAAGCACCCATTCGCCGAGACGGAGCTTGTCAGAGTCGCCGAACTGGATGAAAGGAAGACCCTCGGCATCGACCTTGAGAAGGGCCACGTCAGTGACTGAGTCAGTTCCTACGACTGTGGCAGTATACGTCTTGTTGTTGTTGAGTGTGACCTTGACCTCGCTCGCGTTGGCCACCACATGGTTGTTCGTGACGATATATCCGTCAGGGCGGATGATGACGCCCGAGCCGCTGCCCTTCTGCTCACGTGGCTGCATCTGTCCGCCGCCACCGTAGCCGAAGAAATACTCGAGGAACGGGTCTATGTTCTGCTGACGACGCTGTGAGACTACCGTGACTTCCACGTAGACTACGGCATCGACGGCAGATTCTGCTGCATATGTCAGGTCAGGATAATCGGTTTCTGTCAGATTGACTGTCCTGAAGGCAGCCTCGCCACTGACATTCTGGGATGAAGCGTTCTTAGCGTTAGGTGTACATGCACTGAATGCGCTGAAAGCTGTAAGGCCTGCTACGGAAGCAGACGCCAGCATCATAACAATTCCTTTTCTCATAAATTCATTCTTTTGAATTAATCACGTCTTTCGCGGGGCTTGCCCGCATTCCTCTCGGAATACCAAACTCTATGCCAAAAAACAATAGTCATGGCCGATGTCATTTTCCAGAAATTATTCTTATCTTTGGGGATTATAGAATGAAAACAAAATAACCAGATATGAAATTCGTAGTATCAAGTTCAGAACTTCTCAGAAGTGTACTTACAGTGCAGAAGGCAATCCCTGCAAAGGCGACAGAGGCTATCCTCGAGAACTACCTCTTCGTGCTTAGCGGAAACAAGCTGGAAATCACAGCTTCAGACAAGGAAATCACCCTGAGGACAGAGCTCGAGGTAGCAAGCGTCGAGGAGGCAGGCAGCATCGCCGTTCCTGCAAGACAGGTCACCGAGCTTCTCAAGGAACTTCCTGACCAGCCTCTTACCATCAAGAACGAAAGCGACAACTCTTTCTCATGTGCGTGGGCAAGCGGTGAGTCAGTCCTTCCTTGCTACAACCCTGAGGACTACCCCGTGATCAAGACCACAGGAGAAGGCGCGAACGTGGCAAGCCTCAGCACCACCACTCTCGCAGACGGTATCAGCAGCACCGTATACGCTTCGTCAGACGACGCTAACCGTCCTACTATGAATTCGATCTTCTTCGACTTCAAGCCGGACAGCACGACCCTCGTGGCATCTGACCTCCAGAAGCTCATCTGCTTCAACACAAAGAACGTCAAGGCTGCTTCCGACTGCTCATTCATCCTCAACAAGAGGCATGCAGGAGTCATCAAGTCGATCCTCGGCAAGGAAGAGGAGGAAGTGACCATCACCTTCGACGACAAGGTTGCAGTCTTCAAGTTCGGACAGACGACAGTCATCTGCTGTCTCGTCGCAGGCAAGTACCCTGACTACAACGCGATCATACCTAAGGACACCATCAACACCAACGTCCTCAACATCAGCCGCTCGCAGTTCCTCACGACAGTAAGGCGTATCGCTGTCTGCTCGCCTAAGGCTTCGAACCACATCAAGTTCGACCTTACCGCAGGATGCCTCGAGGTATCAGCGCAGGACCTCGGCTTCGAGATCGCCGCACATGAGAAGATCGAGTGCCAGTACGAAGGTGACGACCTCACCATCGGCTTCAGGTCTACCCATATCGTAGAGATCCTCAGCAACCTCAGCAATGAGAACATCATCATGAAGTTCGCTGACAAGAGACGCTCTGCACTCATCCTCCCTTCAGAAGAGGACGCAGCTGCCGACAAGGTATTCGGTATCGTAATGCCTATCATGGTCAGATAGTATACTTATGGAGCTTAAACTTCAGAGGCCGTTGCTTTTCTTCGATATTGAAAGTACCGGCCTCAATATTTCTTCAGACGGAATCATCGAGCTCAGCTTCGTCAAGATCATGCCTGACGGCGAGCAGAAGATAAAGACATGGAAGGTAAAGCCTTGGGACTATACCAACCATTGCCAGATCCCTATCAACCCAAGCGCATCCGCAGTGAACGGAGTCCATGACGAGGACCTCGTCGACTGCCCAAGGTTCATCGAAGTAGTTTCCGAAGTCGCAGACTGGATCTCAGGCAGCGACCTCGCAGGCTATAATTCAGCCAAGTTCGACCTTCCTATGCTCGCAGAGGAGATGGAAAGGGTGAAGAGCTACTGCGAAAGCAGGATAGCCGACCCTAAGGTCCCTCAGGACAAGAAAGAGAAGGCGAAGGAGACGCTCGAGAAGGTCAGCATCGACCTCCACGGCTGCAAGATGGTGGACGTCCAGACGATCTACCACTACATGGAGCCTAGGAACCTCAGGGCCGCATACAGGTTCTACTGCGGCGGAAAGGACTTCGACAACGCACATACAGCGGAGGCCGACACAGTTGCGACCTATGAGGTCCTGAAAGGCCAGCTTGACATGTACCAGGAGCCGGACGACCATCATGAGATCGCGCTCAGGAACGACGTCGAGTTCCTTTCGGCTCTCGGCGGACGTCCGAAGGGCATCGACTTCGCAGGCAGGATAATAGACAGGGACGGAGTTCCTACCATCAGCTTCGGCAAGTACAAGGACCGCCCTGTAAAGGACGTATATAAGACAGACAAGGGATATTTCGGATGGATCGCAGGAGGTGATTTCACCCTCGACACGAAGAGGCAGTTCAAGCGTCTCTTCGACCAGTACCAGAAGGAAGCCAAGGAAGAAGCGGTGAAGCCTCTCCAGGGCAAGAACTTCGATGAGAAGGTAGACATCCTGAAAGCCCATTTCGGTTCAAGATAGAGCAAGATGAACATCCTAGTCAAGACAGCCAGCGGGCACGTCACGGTCAGGCCTGACACGACGTGGGAGAGGGACAACGAAGACCTCTACCTCCCGGATTCCGTCACCAGACTCTCATATACGCCGGTGCTTTTCGCAAGGATCAGCAAGCCGGGTCGCAGCATCAGCAGGAAATTCGCTTCCCGCTACTACGATGCCGTGAACTATGGCGTACTTCTCTATCCCGAGGACTACATGGATGGTTCCGAAGAAGGATTCGCATGTGCTTCATGCCTCGACCATACTTCATTCCTCCCCTCTCCGTTCTATCTCCCGCTCGTGCTCGGCAACCCGGGCAACGTATTCGAGCTCAAGAAAGGCGACGAGACTATCTTCTCGACCGAAGGAGAGACACTTGGGATGATCGAGCAGGCCATCGAGGAAGCTACTGCAAGGATCTACATCCGCACAGGAGACATTCTTGCGATCGAGCTGAAGCCAAGGACTCTCATCTTCGACAGGAGCGAAGGCAACATCCAGATCACAGGTCACTACTGCGAGAACAGGTCAGTCGACTTCAAGATAATAGTTGAATGATCCTTCCTCTCCCTTGAAGATACGTACAAGGTCCTCAAGGACAAGGTCAGGACGGGCAGCACCGCTTTCCCAGAAATCATTGCCACCCTCGGAATTCGTTCTGAGGGTGTTGTTGTATATGCGGCCGACAGAGAAACTGCCGAACAGAGGATTCATGGCATTAAGCTGTGCGCGGGTCTGACATTGGCCCGGATTCAGCCAGACGTCAGCATCCTTGGAAAGGAGGTAGGCGCGTTCGAGGGAGATGGTCCCGGAGTTCCTGGCACCACGTTCTGCACCCAGCGTAACCCCGCCGGCATCGCGGACAAGCTGGGACATATAGTTGTCCTCGCCGGGAATGAACCACTGGTCGTTGTAAGGGACATTGAACAGGACCTTCGTCCTTGACAAGGTGTCAGCAGACGCGGACAGCGACAGATACCGCTGCTCGATTGCGGCGAACGCGGAATCAGCCTTGTCCATGGTACCTGTAAGGGCACCGAGCAGCCTTATATATTCCGCCCGTGCCAGAGGATGGTCTTCCATGTGGTCACTTACCATGAGCACCTGAATTCCGAGCGATTCAAGCTTGGTGACGTACTGAGGCTTGACGGACGAGACGGAATAGGCCAGCAGCAGGTCCGGCTTGAGGGCGACGATGCGTTCGTAGTCAAGGCTGGCCTCGTAACCTATATCATATACGTCCGTGCGCGAGCGCAAGGCCTGCGAGCTGACATAGTCGAGTCCTGACACCGCCGATATTGCGGAGCTCTTGCCGATCGCATCCAGATACGCCACATGGGAGGTCGACATGCATACGAGGTTTGTCAGCGGCTTGGTGAGGAGAAGCGTATCCGCCTCTCCTGTATAGGGAGAAATCGTCACGATATGGCTGGCATCGGGAATGTCGAAGAAGCTGGCGTAGCGGGTATGTTCCGCAGGCCCGACGGCACGGTCAGTACCGCAGGACACCGCGAACATCGCAACCAGGATCAAAAAATACTTCCTCATAAGGCAAAGTTAGTGCTTTTATTGATACCTTTGTCCAAGCAGTAACAAAATGCAGATGATGGACAGGAAAATACAGATGATGGACGCCGGGACGGCACTCTTTGAAATGGAAGGCGGCTTCGGCACGGCACTCGGCCAGGTAAGGGCCGAGCTCAAGGAGTTCGGCAGGGTCTATGACGACGAAGAAGACCTTGTCCTCGACTTCTCCGACATCTGGATGAAAAGGGTAATCACCTGCCATCTCGAGGGAGCCGGCGATGTCGGCGACCGCCACAGGTACGCAGCCGTCTTCAAGGAAGGCAGCGCAAGCACGATGCTCCGGGCCCTGGTCCATGGTACCATGATCACGGTCCTTGCCTTCATCCTTTTCTTTCCAGGAATTCTATTTCCGGAACTGGCAAGTCTCTGGCTGTCAGCAATATGTATAGTCGAGATTGCGGCCGTGGCCTATAACTGGATAACTCCAAGCAGGAAGTCGGTCAAGACGCTGAAGAAGATCAGCGAAAAAGTCAGCAACACAAGATTCTGACTGCTGGAGCCGCGAACGGGACTCGAACCCGCGACCTACTCATTACGAATGAGTTGCTCTACCGACTGAGCTAAAGCGGCCTGTGTTCCTCATTTGGAACGGATTGCAAATATACAAAACAAATTGGAATTATAAACATGTTCTACGATATAGTCATAATTGGAGGTGGAGCGGCCGGGCTGATGGCTGCTTATGGAGCGGCGATGTCAGATCCGACACCGGCGGTGATGGTCCTCGAGAAGATGCCGCGCCCGGGAAGGAAGATCATGATCACAGGCAAAGGACGCTGCAACTTCACCAATCTCAAGGACTGGAACGAGTTCTCCCAGCATATCAGGAGCAAGACCAACTTCCTCAAGCCTGCCTTCTACAACCTGAATTCGCAGAACATGATAGACTTTTTCAACGACTTCGGGATGGAGACTGTCGTCGAGCGTGGAGACAGGGCCTTCCCTGCCTCATACCATGCTTCCGAGGTCGTGGACACTCTCCTGAAGGCTGCGACCAAGGCCGGTGCGGCAGTACGTACCGACAGCGAAGTCAAGTCTGTCGTATGCAACGAAAGTTCCGAGGGACAGGTGTTCATGGTAGCCTGCAAGGACGGCAGGAGCTATTCGTGCCGCTGCCTCATCATCGCGACAGGTGGACTCTCGTATCCAGGAACCGGAAGCACCGGCGACGGATACGGCTGGGCCAAGTATTTCGGGCACACGATAAAAGAGTGCTTCCCATCGCTCACCGCGCTGGTACCCAAGGGCTATAAGATGCTCGACGGCTCTGTCAGCGAGTCAGTCGGCACTGTCGCCGCAAGAGTGCTTTCAGGCGGTGCGGAGAAGCGTTTCGAACCAGTCTCGACATCCGGACTGAAGGGACACATCAGACGTGACACTCCCCTCTCGGAGATCGGCAAGTCTCTCTGCGGAATCCAGCTGAAGAATGTCGGAATCTGCCTCTACACCAACGGCAACAAGGTCCAGGACGAAATGGGTGACATTGACTTCACCGACGGCGGAATCGAGGGACCTATAGGATTCACTGTCAGCCGCAACTGCGTCAAGGCAATCATCAACGGAGGCAAGGCCTATATTACAGTCGACATGAAGCCAGGCGTAGAGCCGAATGAGCTGAAGGGACGCATCAAGGGCATCTGGAACGACGTACAGAAGGACCCGAGAAGCAGGAAGATGTCACTTAAGGAGATGCTGAAGATCCTTCTTGGGAAGCTTATGCCTTGGGACCTCATACCTGGTTTCACTAAATGCAACCCTGCGATTCTCAACGGCAGGAGAGGAAACGAGCACATCGACATGGACGCTCTCGTGAATGCGCTGAAGGAATGGAAGTTCGACATCGAAGGTTATGTCGGCTACGAAAGATGCGTAGTGACGGCCGGAGGTGTGTCTACAGACGAAGTCGTTGCCAAGACTATGGAATCCCGTGTCCGCAAGGGTCTCTATCTCTGCGGCGAAGTACTTGACATTGATTCAGATACAGGCGGATACAATCTCCAGACAGCCTTCTCTACAGGCTATCTTGCAGGCCAGAATGCCGCCAAGGCTGCACTGCAGGAATAAAAAGCTGCGTCGCAGGAACAGGGCTTCAGAAATCAGCAGGGAATCATATTGTTCCAGAACCGAGCATCTCGTCTGCGTCGTACCAGACAGCGAACTGTCCGGAGGTTATGCCGCGCTGAGGCTCGTCGAAGAGGATGAACAGGCCGTTCTCCCTCATTATGAGGGTCGCCTCCTGGAGCGGCTGGCGGTAACGTATGCGGACTCGGTAACGGCGCATCTCGCCAGGTACCATGGCCATGTCCGGCCTTATCCAATGGATCTCGTCGGCTGCGACCTTGAGACAGCTTCTCGAAAGGCCCTTGTGGCGATGGCCTTCTCCGACATAGATTATGTTCTTCTCCACATCAGTCGCTATGACGAAAAGCGGATCGCTGTGGCCGCCTATATTGAGTCCCTTGCGCTGGCCTACAGTGTAGAACTGGGCGCCTTCGTGACGACCGAGCACAGCGCCGTAAGGATTGGCCTTATAGCGGGTCTTCCTGACGTGGTGCTTGCCTGACTTGTAGGTCTCGGTCTCAAAAGTGAGATTGTACTTCACAGGGGTGGAAAGACGGTCGAGATCCTCATCCGAAAGAGCCTTTATCTTCTGGGGATCGAACTGCATCCCGGCACTGACCGCTGTACATTTATCCTCAGAGATATAGTCTGTAATCATCTGAGCCTCACCACCTTCCTTGAGAAGACTCGAGAGGGTCGACTTAAGGAAAGCATAGTGCTCGTCGGACTCATAATATGCGTCGAATACCTCAACCACATCACCCTCCACAGACTTCAGTTTCTGCTGGAGGAAAGTAGGAAGATCTACCTTGCCGACGAAGCAGATTCCCTGGGAATCCTTCTTGTCTGCGGACGGCAGGTCAGCCTCCTTGGCAAGGCGTCTCACCTCAGGCTTGATGATGTCTCCGATAGGGAAAAGAGCCTTGGAAAGCTGCTCCTGCGAGAGCTGGCAGAGGAAGTAGCTCTGGTCCTTGTTAGGGTCGGTCCCGGCAAGGATCCTATAGGTCTTGCTGCCGTCCGGGTTGACTATCTCCTCCTTGCGGCAGTAATGTCCTGTAGCGACCATGTCGGCGCCCAGCTTCTCAGCGGCACGCAGGAACGCATCAAACTTTATCTCCCTGTTACAGAGAACGTCAGGATTAGGAGTCCTGCCCTTTGAGTATTCATCGAACATATAGTCGACGACCCTCTGTCTGTATTCCTTTGAAAGATCAACGAAATAGAACGGGATGCCGACCTTGCGCGCGACCATCTCTGCTACGAAACGGTCCTCTTCCCATTCACAGTCGCCATGGAGAGTGGCATCTGCATCATGCCAGTTCTGCATGAACATGGCAAACACATCATAGCCCTGCTGCTTGAGGAGCAAGGCGGCTACGCTGGAGTCTACACCTCCGGAGAGTCCTATGCAGATTTTCATTGGCGGGAAGATACGAAAAAAGGGAAAGCTTAGTACATCGCACCGCTACGACCTCCTACCCTTGCTGCCTTCCGGCCCTGGGGGAGTTCAGAGGGAGCTGGTCGTGTACGACTTTCCCGTTGCAAATATAGCAATTTTCAATTAATGCACAAAAATACGTGCTATTTATCTAAACTGTCGAAAATGAAAGGAAGGATGTCATCGACACAGGCGAACTTCCATATCTCATTCCTACCGACCAGGAGGACAGACATAGGAGCCTTGGCAAGTGTCTGATATTCAGCCATTACCTGTCGGCATGCGCCGCATGGGGTGGCAGGTTCCTCACATATCGTACCGTCCGGTCCACCGGTCACTGCAAGAGACCTGATCGGCACCCCTGGATAATTGGCTGACGCGGCGAACAAGGTAGTCCTTTCTGCGCAGAGGCCTGACGGATAGGCGATATTCTCCTGGTTGGAGCCCTTGACTATGGTTCCTCCCTCGAGACGGACCGCAGCACCGACATTGAAACGTGAGTATGGTGCATATGATCCTTTCTGAGCCTCGATGGCAGCTTCACAGAGGACTCTGTCCTCTTCGCAGAGCTCTTCCATCGACTCATAGGCCTCGTACCTGACTGTAAACTGACGCTCTTTCATAGTCCAGATAAGGTTTGACGATTATTCTGCATCTTCCTGGGCTGGTTCTTCCATCACTGGATTGATGCGGCGTGCAACTGCAAGCGCGCAGTTGATTCCATCAATCGCTGAAGATACGATTCCGCCTGCATATCCGGCACCTTCTCCGCATGGGAAGATACCCTCGATGCTGTCGCTCTGGAAGGTCTCAGGGTTTCTTGGGATCCTGATAGGCGAAGAGGTACGTGACTCGACACCGAGAAGGAGTGCATCATTTGTGAAATAACCCTTCATCACCTTCCTGTTGACAATAGGGAACACCTGCTGGAGACGTTCTGCAACGATGTCAGGAAGCAGTTCATGGAGTGGAGCCGATACTGTTCCAGGATGATATGAGGTCTCTGGAAGATCCGCTGACATCTTACCCTCGCAGAAGTCGATCATCCTCTGGGCTGGAGCCGCAGCCGGGTTAGCAGGATTCTGCGAAGCCACATACTCGAACATCTTCTTCTCGACATCCTGCTGGAAGTTCATCAGGCTGAAAGCGCCGGCTTCCTTATACTGTTCAGGAACGTCCTCCGGCTCGATTGAGACAACCACACCGGCATTCGCCCACTTTGAGTTACGGGCAGAATTGGACATACCGTTGAGCACGGTTGTCTGAGGCTCGGTAGCTGAAGGCACGAGGATTCCACCAGGGCACATGCAGAAAGAGAACACACCCCTCTCCACATCCTCGCCATCCGGTCCCGGACCCTCGACCTGCTCTACGAATGAATACTCGGCAGCCGGCATGCCTGGTTCCCACTGGCCTCTGTAACGCATCTTGTTGATGAGCGCCTGCGAATGCTCTACACGCACACCCATAGCGAATCCCTTAGGCTGAAGTGCCCAGCCCTTGCTGTCGATCATCTCGTAGATATCTCTTGCTGAATGACCTGTTGCAAGGATCACGTTACCGGTCTTATATACAACCTGCTCCTTGCCGTCAACAAGTGTGACAACCTCGAACGAACCGTCCTCAAGTGGCTTGATATCAGTCACTTTAGTATCGAAATGGTACTCCCCTCCATGTTCGATGACGCACTTGCGGATATTCTCGACGACCTTAGGGAGCTTGTCGGTTCCGATGTGCGGATGGGCATCAATGATTATGGATGGATTAGCGCCGAATTCAACGAGCTGATAGAGGACCTCGCGGATATCGCCTCTCTTTGACGAACGGGTATAGAGCTTTCCGTCAGAGAACGCTCCTGCGCCACCTTCGCCGTAGCAATAGTTCGACTCAGGATTTACGGTGCCGGTCTTCGAGAGGTTGGCCATGTCAGTCTTGCGACGGTGCACGTCCTTGCCTCTTTCGAGAACGATCGGCTTGAGGCCGAGCATGAGAAGCTTGAGGGCAGCGAACATACCTGCAGGACCTGCGCCTACCACCACCACAGGCTCAGCGGCAGAGACATCCTGGTACTCATCCAGCTTGTAGTCCTCGCAAGGTTCTGTCTTGTAGTATGCCTCGATCTTGTAGACCATCTTCACATCGCCACGCGCATCGATGGAACGGTGTGCTATCCTGCATGTAGCTTCTGCTCCACGCATGGTAGGCTGGAATGACTTGGTAGGGTCAATCACGTTGACCACTGCGTTTCTTCTGAGGCGGAGGACCTGAGCTGCCGCATAGCGGATGTCGTCAAGACGGGGTTCACGTCCTACCGGACAGGTGATTTCAAATGTTTTCATCGTTGTGCTTGTATGTTAAAAATCGGCGATGCGGGACACTGGTGCCACATCGAGTGATGTCTTTTCGCCTGCGAGATAGTGGAAGTATCCGGCTATCGCGATCATGGCTGCGTTGTCTGTAGTGAACTTGAATTCAGGGAGATAGGTATTCCAGCCCCTCTTCTTTCCTTCCATCTCGATCCTTTCGCGGAGACCGCTGTTGGCGGACACTCCGCCACCTATCGTAATCTCCTTGATACCGGTCTGCTTCGCAGCCTTGACCAGCTTGTCGAGAAGTATGTCGATGAGAGTCTTCTGGAAGCTTGCGCAGATGTCCTCCTTGTTATTCTCCATGAACTGAGGATCCTTTTCCATCTCGTCCCTGACGAAGTAGAGAAGCGAAGTCTTGACTCCGCTGAAGCTGTAGTCGAGTCCCTGGATGTGAGGTTTGGCGAACTTGAAACGATCGGGATTTCCCTGCTTTGCAAGCCTGTCGATTATCGGGCCGCCCGGATAGCCGAGTCCCATCATCTTCGAGCACTTGTCGAAGGCCTCGCCCACCGCGTCATCGATGGTCTGGCCGAGGATCTCGAACTCGAGAGGGCTTGAGACCTTCACGATCTGGGAGTTGCCGCCTGAGACCAGGAGGCAGAGGTATGGGAACGACGGCTGTCTGTTCTCCTTGTCGTACTGCTTTACGAAATTGGCGAGGATGTGTCCCTGAAGATGGTTGACCATCACGATAGGCTTTCCGAGAGAAAGTCCGAAGGCCTTGGCAAACGAAGTTCCCACCAGAAGTGAGCCAAGCAGGCCCGGGCCTCTGGTGAACGCTATCGCGGAAAGTTCCTCCGGCTTGACACCTGCCTTTTCAAGTGCCTGGCTGACAACTGGAACTATGTTCACCTCATGCGCTCTGGAAGCAAGTTCCGGTACGACTCCGCCGAAATCCTTGTGGACCTGCTGGCTCGCAATCACGTTCGAGAGCAGGAAACCGTCCTTGATGACAGCAGCCGAGGTGTCGTCGCAGGAAGACTCGATTCCAAGAATAATATCTGACATAAATAAGAACTCTGTTACAGACGCAAATTTAAGGATATTTTTCGTATTTTTGTAGTTTATAATAATAAAGACAAGTTATCAGAAAAACCGTCAAAATAACAGCCTGGATACTGGTCCTTTCCGTCCTCCTGCTCTTCGGCGCCATACTGGCCGCCCAACTGCCGGCGGTCCAGACATTTCTCGCCCACAAAGCCATCAAGGCTCTGGACGACAAGATCGACGGAGAACTTGTCATCGGAAGGATACATGCAAGCCCTTTCAACGGCGTTGTCATCAACGACATCGCCATCATAGACGAGGATCCTTTCGAGTCCCCCGTACTCTCACGCGAGGATACGCTTTTCAGAGCCAGGTCGCTTGTCGTCACATTCTCCCCTAAGGGACTCCTGAGCAAGGACGGAGCTAAGCTGAAGTATGCCAAGATCCAGGACGCCCTGCTTGTGCTGACCTCAGAGCCCGTGGATGACCCGACACTGAAAGGCACGTCAAACCTCAAGAGAATCTTCAGGCTGAAGCCAAGGACGACAGTCAAGGAAAAGAAGGACAAGGAGATCTTCCATGTGAACGAGGTCGAGATCGACGGCATGGAGTACAGGATGAAGAATTTCAAGACTCCACGCAAGCCTAGGGTTCCTGTCCCTGAAGTCATCAACTGGAGGGACCTCGACGTCCACGACATACAGATGAAGGGACGCCACCTGAGCATGAAGGGCGGAGTCATGAGCGGAATCGTAGACAGGCTCAGCTTTAACGAGAAGAGCGGCTTTGCCCCTACCCTGATCTCAGGAGATGCCTCCGTCGGAAACGGGCACACGGAGATCAAGGACCTCAGGATAGTCGACAGCGATTCGGACATCCATATGGAGGAATTCCACATGAGGTATGCGAATTCGAAGTCGTTCAGCCATTTCCTCCAGGACGTGAGGATGGATGCGATTCTTCTTCCTAGCAAGATCAGCCCTAAGACCATCTCCTACTTTGCCAAAGGCATGAAGAAGATGGATTTCGACATAACTGCAGAAGGAAGCTACCATGGTCCCGTAGCCGATTTCCGTCTCGACGAGCTGTCTTTCAGGAACAACGGCGATGGCCTTCACGGAACTGTCGACGGACGCATGAGCGGTCTTCCGGACATGAACGGCCTCAGCATCGACGCTGTCATAAGCGACATGGATTTCAATCTCGACGAACTGACTTCGTTCATCAAGGGCATCGTGCCTGGAATGGGCATGGACCTCGGCAAGTTCGCGCAGGGGCATAGATTCAGTTTCGACGGCAAGGCCAAGGGAACGCTGAACAAGCTTTCCGTCCAGGGCGAAGGCATCTCGGACATAGGAGACTTCCGTACTGACCTCGACATCAGGAACGCCGTGGCCAGACGCTCCCCTATGCAGATAGTCGGTAACCTGAACACCTCAAGCCTCGACATAGGCAAGATCCTGGACACTGACAAGGTCGGACCTTGCACCATGTTCGCAAGAGTCGGCGCCACACTCGCCAAGGGTGCGCCGCAGGTCAATGTCGACACGCTCATCATCGGCAGGATCAAAGCCCTTGACTATACCTACAGCGACATAAGCGGAAAGGTGAATTACGGTCCTGACGGCTTCGACGGAATTCTTTCAAGCGGGGATCCGAACATCTCGATGAATGTCGACATATCCCATATCAGGAGCAATGTCGACAAGGACGGCGGTTACCAGCTCTCACTCGACGTCGAGAGAGCGGACCTTGACGCGCTGAACTTCTACAAGCACGGCGCAGCGCTCGTAAGCTTCAACGCGGAGGCTTTCGTGAACGAGCATTTCCAAGGCGGACGCAATGGCGAGATACAGGTAAACGACATAATGATCCAGGACCAGAACGGCATCCACAAGGTAGGCAACATGCTCATCGCCGGAAACATGGACCCTGGCCAGAACGACATCTCCATCAATTCATCCGTCATCGACGGACAGTATTCAGGCACAGGAACGCCTCTCGACTTCACGAAGGACCTCAGGAATCTCGTCCTCTGCAAGGAGATGTCCGCGCTTTTCGGAGAAGTCGACGGAGAATGGACCGGAAACAGCTACGATGTCGACCTCGTCATACATGACTCGCACGACCTGCTGTCATTCCTCATCCCAGGCCTCTATGTCGCGGACAACACCGACGCATGCATCAGGATAACCGACGAAGGTTTCCTCAAGGGAGAGATCAACTCAGGAAGGCTTGCGTTCAGGGACAAATACCTGAAAGGAGTCAACATAGACCTCGACAACAGCGACGGAGCACTCAGCGCGGAGATCAGTTCGGAAGAGCTCTCCTTCGCCCCTGCCCTGACAAAGGACAACAGGATCATGGCATATGCCAGCAAGAACACCATCGGCCTGGGTCTTTCCTATGACAACCAGACCGACCTTGCGAACAAGGGCGAGCTGTACGTGACCTGCGACATCGACAGGTGCGAGAACGACTCCCTGGACGTGCATGCAAGTCTGCTCCAGTCGAACATATACGTCAACTCCCACGCATGGACCTTCAGTCCTGCCAAGGTCGACATCGAGCGTGGACACATCAGGATAAATGATTTCCGTGTCGACAGCGACAACCAGTCCATCTCCGTCGATGGCGGATACTCGAAATCCTACAAGGAGTCACTTGACGTAAGGCTCAACCAGTTCGACATCTCTGCGCTCAACCCGTTCCTCAAGGACAGGTTCGGACTTGGAGGCCACGCGACCGGAACAGCCGTCATCGAATCCCCTGGCAAGGACGGCCTCAGCCTTCTGGCTAACATCAGGATTGACAACACCAGGATCTCCGGCAAGAACGCAGGGACAATGGTCCTCAGCAGCAGATGGAACGAGGAAGCGAAAGGCTTCGACATCAATGTCAGGAACACTGACCATGGTACCGTACCTCTTGCCTTGAGTGCCCTGATCGTGCCGTCATCCAAGGACGTGGTCGGAAAAGTCGACCTGGAGGGATTCAACCTCGCATATGCAGAACCTATGCTCAAGGGAGTGTTCAGCGAGCTCGGAGGTAAGATTTCCGGCACGGTCGACATATCAGGACCGCTCAGCAGGATGGACATCGCAAGCAGAGGACTCATGATAGAAGAAGGCCTGATGAAAGTCGATTTCACGAACGTCGAATACAGAGTAGCCGGACCGATACACCTTGACAATGAAGGTGCATGGTTCGACGACGACCAGGTCAGCGACAGGTTCGGCGAGCATGGCATGATAAGCGGAGGCATAGGCTGGAACCATTTCAAGGACATGAGGTTCAACACCAGGGTCAGATTCACTGACATGGAATTGCTGAACCTGCAGGAAGAGGCCGGACAGTCATTCTACGGCAATGTCTACGGAACAGGAACCCTGAGGATAACAGGACCGATGAACGCACTGCTCCTCGACGTGAACGCCACGACTGAGAAGGAAGGAGACTTCCATATCCCTATGTCGGGTGCATCATCCGCATCGAATTCAGACCTGCTCACCTTCAAGGAGCCTGAAGTAGAATACATTGTCGATCCATACGAGATCCTGATGGGACGCTACGAGCAGCAGACCAGGAAAGCCAAGAGCGACATGGGAGTGCTTCTCAAGATCAATGTCAACCAGGGCACGCAGGCCCATGTCGAGATCGACAAGACCTCAGGAAACGTACTCTCAGGAAGAGGTACGGGAAACCTCGATATCGAGGTAAGGCCGGCAAGGGATGTCTTCAACATGAACGGTAACTACAATCTTGTCAGCGGCAACTACCACCTGGACGTGCTGGGCATAGCCAAGAAGGATTTCGCGATCCAGGAAGGCAGTACCGTAAGATTCTCCGGAGACATCATGGACAGCGACCTCGACATCAATGCGGTCTACAGGACAAAGGCCTCCATCGGAACCCTCATCGCAGACACGACATCGACGGCAAGGCGAACGGTGGAGTGCGGCATTGCGATCTCTGACAAGATCAGGAGTCCTCAGATCGGATTCAGCATCAACGTCCCTGACATCGACCCGACGACACAGGCAATGGTCGAGAACGCGCTCAACACAGACGACAAGGTCCAGAAGCAGTTCATCAGCCTCCTTATCTCCAGCAGTTTCCTTCCTGACGAGCAGTCAGGCATCGTAAACAACACTAACATGCTCAACACGACCGTGACCGAGATCATGGCCGGTCAGCTGAACAACATCCTGCAGAAGCTCGACATCCCTATCGACCTCGGACTCGACTTCCAGCAAGGCAACAACGGACGGAGCATGTACGACGTCGCAATCAGCACGGAGCTGTTCAACAACAAGGTACTTGTCAACGGAACTATCGGAAACCGCCAGTACAGCAGTGCCGGAACAAGCAACGACGAGGTGGTCGGAGACCTTGACATCGAGATCAAGCTCGACAGGACAGGAGCCCTGCGACTCAACCTGTTCTCACATTCAGCAGACCAATATACCAGCTACCTCGACGACAGCCAGAGAAACGGAGCCGGTATCACATATCAGAGAGAGTTCAACTCTTTCAAGGAGTATTTCCGCGACCTCTTCAGCAACAAGGAGGAAAGAAGGGCTGCGGAGGCAGCAAGGCAGCAGGCCGAGATGAACTCGGAAAGGACTGTCATAGTAATTGAAGAATAACAGAAATGGCATACGGTAGACTATATCTGATTCCCTCTCCTCTCGGAGAATACTCTCCGGAGGAAGTGATCCCTGTCCCTGCCCTCGAGAAGGTGAGGACCATTACGAAGTTTGTTGTCGAGGAGACACGCACTGCGCGCAGATATCTTTCCGCAGCAGGTCTCAAAGGTCATATCGGAGAGCTTGAGTTCCACGAGCTCAACGAACACACGAAGCCGGAGGAGGTGGAGTCATATCTCCAGCTTTTCGCCGACGGCTGTGACGTCGGACTGATATCAGAGGCCGGCCTTCCGGCAGTTGCGGACCCAGGAGCACTGCTCGTCGCACTTTGCCATAGACATGACATAGAAGTCGTGCCGTTCGTCGGTCCGTCATCGCTGATGATGGCGCTCATGTCGTCGGGGCTGAACGGTCAGTCCTTCGCGTTCAAGGGTTATATTCCTGTCAAGCCTGACGAAAGACGAAAGGCCATCAAGGAAATGGAGAAGCTCTCCTCTCAGCTCAAGCAGACACAGATCTTCATCGAGACTCCTTACAGGAACGACGCGATGCTTGCCGACATACTTGCCACATGCAGCCCTTCGACAAGGGTATGCCTCGCTGCCGACATCACTCTTCCTGACGCGTTCATAAAGACAAAGAGAGTCAGTGAATGGAAGAAAGCGGTTCCTGTCATCGGAAAGAGACCTTGTGTATTCCTGATACTTGCATAGAAGATGAAGATAGCATTCCTTACATTGGGCTGCAAGCTCAACTACGCAGAGACTTCTACCTACGAACGAGGTTTCGTAGAGAACGGCCTCGAGGTCGTCAGATGGGAAGACAAGGCCGACGTGTACCTTGTCAACACATGCAGCGTGACCCAGCACTCCGACAACAAGTGCAGGAACATCATACGCAAGTGCCACAGGCTCGCTCCTGAGGCATCGATCGTCGTCACCGGATGCTATGCCGAGCTGAAAAGAGACGAGGTCGCGGCGATAGAAGGCGTCAAGCTGGTCTTCGGTGCGAAGGAGAAGGCCAAGGTCGTCCCCATGACCCTCAGGATGCTTGCAGGCGACGCCGTCGAGACTGACACCACATACAAGGAAAGAAGCATGGCACAGGAGTACAAGGACATCTCCTCTGACACCATAGCAGCGTTCTCAAGCGGAGAAAGGACACGTTCCTTCCTCAAGGTCCAGGACGGATGCAACAACTTCTGCGCATACTGCACCGTACCATACGCAAGAGGAGAAAGCCGTAACATCCCTATCTGCGAGATCGTCAGGCAGGCAGAGCAGATCGCGTCCGAAGGCATAAAGGAAGTAGTCCTTACAGGTGTCAACACCGGAGACTTCGGAAGGACGACCGGCGAGTCATTCCTCGACCTGCTCAAGGCCCTGAACGAAGTGGAAGGCATAGAAAGATACAGGATCTCATCCATTGAGCCTAACCTCATCACGCCTGAGATAATCGACTGGATCGCAAGCGGTACCAAGTTCCAGCCACATTTCCACATCCCTCTCCAGGTCGGCAATGACGAGCTCCTGAAGAAGGTAGGAAGGAAGTACGACACCGCACTTTTCGCCGACAGGATCGAGTATATCAGGCAGAAGATGGAAGGTCCAGGCAAGCCGAAGGTATTCTTCGGAATCGACGTGATCGTCGGACTGCCAGGTGAGACTGAGGAAATGTTCCAGGACACCTACGACTTCCTCGAGAAAAGGATACGCCCAGCGTTCATCCATATCTTCCCATATTCAAAGAGACCAGGCACACGCGCATTCTCGATGCCTGACCAGGTCCAGGACAGCAAGAAGACTGAAAGGGTCGCAAGGCTCGAGCAGCTCTGCGACAGGCTTAACGCGGAATTCGTGGAAAGCAACCGAGGAACTCGGGAGAGAGTTCTCTGGGAGTCATCTGAGAAGGGCGGAAAGATGTCCGGATACACCGGCAACTACATACGTATAGTCAAGGATTTCGACCCTTCGAAGGTCGGCACCATAGAAGATATCACAATATGATGAAGGCAAGACTCAGATTCCTCGGTACAGGAACCTCCCAGGGCATCCCCATCATCGGATGCAGATGTCCAAAGTGCTGCAGCGACGACCCTAGGGACAAGCGTTTCAGGGCATCGGCTCTCGTGGAGTACGGTCCCCTGACAATCCTCATCGACGCCGGTCCTGACTTCCGAAGCCAGATGCTTGCGGCCGGAGTCCGTCATCTCGACGCCATCCTCCTCACCCACAACCACAAGGACCATACAGGAGGCCTTGACGACGTCCGCGCCCTCAACTATATCGACCGCCGCGTCGTCGAGCTGTACTGCGAGGACATGGTCCTGAATTCCCTGAAGCAGGAATATTCCTATGCCTTCAGCGAAGTGAAGTATCCCGGTGCACCGGAATGGCATGTGCATCGCCTGACAGACAAGCCGTTCGTAATCTATCCTGACAAAGATGCCAAGGAGCTCGTATGGGTGCACGACGTCGGATACAGGTACAGACTTGCAGACGGCACCATGGTCCCAACCGGCAACGCGCTCTGCGAGGCCGAGACAGTCGACGACCCGGATTTCGAGGGCAATGCCCATGGTACCGGAGGGGACGGCCTGGAGATAATTCCGATCAGGGGTTTCCATGACCAGATGCCGGTGCTTGGATTCCGCTTCGGCAACATCGCCTACATCACCGACATGAGCTCGATACCCGAGTCCGAGTTCGCTAAGCTCAAGGGGCTGGACCATGTCACCCTGAACACCGTAGGTTACAACCGCCACCATTCGCATTTCTCGCTCGACGAGGCCCTGGACATAGCGGACAGGATCGGAGCGAAGCATACATGGCTGACCCACCTCAGCCACACCTTCCCTAAATACAAAGAGTTCTGCGCAGACCTTGACGATCTTTGCAGAACCCGTAATATCAACTCTGTCGTCAGACCAGCCTACGACGGCCTGGTCATCGGGTAGAGCCTATCTCTTGTCGATGCTGATGTAAGGCATAGGCTCCGTGACGCACTTGTATGCAGGACGGATGATCCTACGTCCCTCGAAGTTGAGCTCCTCGTTGCGGTGTGCGCACCAGCCGACGATCCTGGACATGGCGAAGAGAGGTGTGAATATCTCCTTCGGAATACCTATCATATCATATACGAAACCAGAATAGAAGTCGACGTTCGCGCAGAGGGTCTTGCCTTTGCCCTTTACCTTATAGATAGTCTCGATAGCGACTCTCTCGAGCCTTACCATGAAGTTGTACTCGGCCATCCTGTCCTTTTCCATGGCCAGTTCATATGCCATCCTCTTGAGAAGCACGGCACGAGGATCGGAGATGGTATAGACCGCATGTCCGATACCATAGACAAGGCCGCTCCTGTTGAAGGCATCCTTGTTGAGGATCCTTGTGATGTAGGTCTCGATCTCCTTGTCTGATTCCCAGTCCTGGACGTTCTCCTTGAGATAGTCCAACATCTTGTTTACCATTATGTTGGCACCACCATGCTTAGGTCCCTTGAGCGATCCAAGACCGGCTGCGATCGATGAATATGTGTCGGTTCCGGTCGAAGATGTCACCCTCACGGTAAAAGTAGAGTTGTTACCTCCACCATGCTCCGCATGAAGGATGAGAAGGAGGTCCAACGTCCTTGCCTCAAGCGAAGAGAACTCAGGTCCCTTCAGCATATAGAGGAAGTTCTCGGCAAGCGAGAGGTTCTCCTTAGGATGACGGAGATGGAGGGTCCTTCCCTTCTCCTTGTGACGTATCATATTATACGCGTATGCGATGGTGGTCGGGAACTTGGAAAGGAGCCAGATGCTCTGCTTCATCAGGTTCTCGCGGGATATGTCGTCCGGATTGTCATCGAATGTATAGAATTCAAGGACGCTTCTTGCAAGGATGTTCATGACATCATTGCCCTCGAGCTCGATGATATGCATGACCGTCTGGTGCTCAAGCGGCATGTTCTCGATGAGGAGTTCCTTGAATTCCTGGAGTTCCTCCTTGTCAGGAAGCTGTCCCGAGAGGAGAAGGTATGCCACCTCCTCGAAGCCGAAACGGCCCTCCTTCAGGATCGCGTCCGCAAGGTCCTTCACCTCATAGCCTCTGAAGAAAAGCTTTCCCTCGATAGGTTCAAGGGTTCCGTCAGGAAGTCTGTTGTAGCCGACTACGTCACCGATGTTGGTAAGGCCGGCAAGGACGCCGGAGCCGTTCTCATTCCTGAGTCCTCTCTTGACGTCATATTCCTTGAAGAGATCTGGATTTATCTTTGTGCAAGCCTTCATCTCATCCGAAAGCTTGTAGATCAGGTATTCTTTCCTTGATGTCATATCTGTCTATTCTTGAACCACTTGGGACAATAGTAGAAAAAAAATCCCAAGGATGAAAATTTATTCAGGATGTAAATCGTTTGAGAATAAGAATATTCACAAATTGAGAAAATATTCAGCCGTTATTCAGAATATGGAGGGATGATTCCATCGTCCACCAGGCCTCTCAGGACGTCAAGATAATCAGGATCGGACTCATCCGACGGAACTCCGAAGACCGGCTTCAGGTCATCAAGGGTATACACCCCGTTCCGCGAGCTTACGAAGCGTACGAGCCTGTCCGCAGTCGCCTTCCTGTCTGCGGCCTTGCGACGGCACACATCGCATGTGCCGCAAGGCTTGGACTCTGTCTGGCCGAAGTAGGCAAGGAGATATCGTGACCTGCAGGTCTTCTCGTCACTGACATAGCCCAGCATGGCCTCAGTCCTGGCATGGAAGGAATCCTGCAGACGCTGGTAATTCCTTGGATGAAGCGCTACGTTTCCAGGCATATAGCGAGGGTGATGTATCATCAGCACATCTGCCTTGGCTTTCGGTATATAGGAAATTACATGCTCGAGGGAGAGCTTGTAGAGGATTTCCCTGAGCTGAGGGACGCTCACTCCGATCCCGGATGCAAAATACTCCTCATCGATCGCTACGCTGTGCGAGAATATGCCGACACACTTGCGCATGAGACGTTCTAGCAGCTCGGTCATCCTGCGGTCAGCGAACTCCACCTCATAAAGAGCCGTCCTGTCCGTGATGATCCTGACCCTGGTCTGTGTATCCACGTCCTCGGTATATGTCCAATGGTCTTCCCTCTCCAGGTATTTCACTGCATAGTATGCAGTCGACTGGTCTAACGAATGCTTCCTGCAGAAGTCAGCTATGTCGAACTTCAGATGCCTGTCCTCCCCTTCTCCGTACGGGATCTGGAAGAAGGCATGGACTCTCTGGTAGATGTCCTCGATATATTCGACTGACGGGAAAGAGACTTTCTCTATCAGCTTGAGCCTCTTGATGTCATTGCTGTTCCAGAGCTGCACAGCATATGAACGCTTGCCGTCTCGGCCAGCACGGCCTGCCTCCTGGAAATATGCTTCCGGTGAGTCAGGAAGGTCGAGATGCACTACGAAGCGGACGTCAGGCTTGTCAATGCCCATTCCGAACGCATTGGTACATGCCATGACCCGGATCTCGTCCCTTTTCCATGCTTCCTGACGGTCCGAGCGTGTCTCGTGGCCGAGTCCCGCATGGTAGAACGAGGCGGAGATTCCGGCATCATTGAGGAACTGCGCGATCTCCTCGGTCTTCTTCCTGTTCCTGAGATAGACGATGCCCGTTCCGCCCACTCCCTGGCACACGGCAAGGAGCTGTCCGAGCTTGTCCTCGGCCTGGCGTACTACATACGAGAGGTTAGGACGTTCGAAACCGCTCTTGAGCAGGTTCTTCTCCTTGAAGCAGAGCTTGTCCATGATGTCCTGCGCTACAGCAGGGGTAGCCGTCGCAGTCAGTGCGATCACGGGTGCATCGACCATGGTCCTGAGCTCTCCGATGCGAAGGTAGTCAGGTCGGAAGTCATATCCCCACTGCGAGATGCAATGGGCCTCGTCGACTACTATATAGCTGACTTTCATCGACTGCAGATAGGACTTGAAAAGGAAGGTGCCGATACGTTCCGGAGAGACATAGAGGAACTTGTAATCGCCGTATGCGGCATTGTTCAGGGCAAGGTCGACATCGTGCCGCCCCATTCCTGCATGGACGGCTAAGGCCTTGATACCGCGGGCGTTGAGATTCTGGACCTGGTCCTTCATCAACGCGATCAGAGGGGTCACGACTATGGCTATTCCCTCCTTCATCATGGCTGGTACCTGGAAGCATATCGACTTGCCTCCTCCGGTAGGAAGGATAGCGAGCACATCTCTCCCCTCCACCGCCGTCCTGACGATCTCCTCCTGGGCCGGTCTGAACGAATCGTAGCCCCAATATCTCTTCAATACTCCCTGCGCTTCCATTTGTTTCAATCAGTTAAAACGATTTTCCTGATTATCATCCTCTTGTCACGACAAAAATGATGATTTTTCGACATCAAGATATATGCAAAATTAGGAAAAATGCGTAAATTTGTAGACCAAAGAACTGAAATCAAGTTATAATTATAAAATACAATTACAGCTATGCCAAAAATGGATTTAAGCAAGTATGGTATCAAGTCAGTGAAGGAAGTTCTCTACAACCCTTCATATGAGGTACTTTACAACGAAGAGACCAGACCAGAGCTCGAGGGCTTCGAGAAGGGTCAGGTAACTGAACTCGGTGCAATCAACGTGATGACCGGTATCTACACAGGTCGTTCTCCTAAGGACAAGTACATCGTAATGGACAAGCAGTCAAAGGACACCGTATGGTGGACTTCAGACGAGTACAAGAACGACAACCACCCACTTTCTGAGAAGAACTGGAAGATCCTCAAGAAGCTCGCTCAGCAGCAGCTCTCAGGCAAGAGACTCTTCGTAGTAGATGGTTTCTGCGGTACCAACAAGGACACCCGTATGAAGGTTCGCTTCATCATGGAGGTTGCATGGCAGGCACACTTCGTTACCAACATGTTCATCCGTCCTCAGAACCAGGCTGACTTCGATCAGGAGCCTGATTTCGTAGTATACTGCGCTGCTAAGGCAAAGGTTGAGAACTACAAGGAGATGGGTCTCAACTCAGAGACTGCTGTAGCATTCAACGTATCAAGCAAGGAGCAGGTTATCCTCAACACATGGTACGGTGGTGAGATGAAGAAGGGTATGTTCTCTATGATGAACTACTACCTTCCACTCAAGGGCATCGCTTCAATGCACTGCTCTGCAAACACTGACATGAACGGTGAGAACACAGCTATCTTCTTCGGCCTTTCAGGTACAGGTAAGACTACCCTTTCAACAGACCCTAAGCGTCTCCTCATCGGTGATGACGAGCACGGCTGGGACAACAAGGGTGTGTTCAACTTCGAAGGTGGTTGCTACGCTAAGGTCATCAAGCTCGACAAGGAGTCTGAGCCAGATATCTACAACGCTATCCGTCGCGACGCTCTCCTCGAGAACGTAACAGTAGACGCTAACGGTGTAATCGACTTCAACGACAAGAGCGTTACCGAGAACACCCGCGTTTCTTATCCAATCTATCACATCAACAACATCGTACGTCCTCTCTCATCAGGTCCAGCTGCAAAGCAGGTAATCTTCCTTTCAGCAGATGCATTCGGAGTACTTCCTCCAGTATCTATCCTCGATCCAGAGCAGACACAGTACTACTTCCTCTCAGGCTTCACAGCTAAGCTTGCAGGTACAGAGCGCGGTATCACCGAGCCTACTCCTACCTTCTCAGCTTGCTTCGGCCAGGCATTCCTCGAGCTTCACCCTACAAAGTACGCTCAGGAGCTTGTAAAGAAGATGAAGAAGAGCGGTGCAAAGGCATACCTCGTGAACACAGGTTGGAACGGAACAGGCAAGCGTATCTCTATCCGCGACACCCGTGGTATCATCGACGCAATCCTTGACGGTTCTATCGACAAGGCTCCTACCAAGGTGATCCCTCACTTCAACTTCACAGTTCCTACAGTGCTCAACGGTGTTGACACCAACATCCTTGACCCACGCGACACCTATGCAAACGCAGCAGAGTGGGAGACAAAGGCTCTCGACCTCGCTTCACGTTTCATCAAGAACTTCAAGAAGTACGAAGGCAACAAGGCTGGTAAGGCTCTCGTAAAGGCTGGTCCTCAGATCTAATCAAGAGACTTCCTCAATATGAAAAGGTCGACCCGACAAGGGTCGGCCTTTTTTGCGTCTTCAAGCATACGTAAGTGGTTTTTCGCCCTACTACCCCCGAATTCTAGAGGTGGTAGGGCGAAATATCCGACAACATCTCCCGCTGGTTCATAAAGGAACTTGGAATTATTCCAAATGGTTGATAAATTTGATAAATTACATCCCCACAGGGATCGATCAACGTCCTTACAGAAAAACAAACAGCAATAATATGCGGAGATCAAGCTACCTACTTTTACTACTTTTCATGACGTTCCTCATGGTATCCTGTTCAAAGACATTTGTAATGGATGCAGACGAGAGACCTACCGTCGTGGTAGATTATATCATGACTAACAACCCTGTGCAGTATATGCATCTGCGCTTAACGAAAGGAGCATCCAAAGACACATTCCCGGTAGTCGCGGAAGCCAACGCAAGACTTGTCGACCTGAGCATGAACGAAACTGAAGCAGGTGTTTTCAACAAAAGCGAAGACGGGGAATGGACGATGGAATACGCTGCCATTCCTAATCACAGATACAGACTGGAAGTAGACGTCCCAGGATACGATCTGATCACCGCCGAGCAGACAATGCCGGAGAACAAGACGATAGCTCAGGTGTGTTACAGTTATGAAGCAGCTGGTTCTTTCTGGATCCATGTAACGGACCCGGCGTTCAATGCCGGCTTCTATGACAAGTGGAATTCATCCTCCCGCTACTTCATAGGCCTGAATAATTCAACCTGGGTGTACGGAATCAACTACAACGAAAAGACCGGATCCAGGGAGATCGCCGACAAGATCTGCATCAGCATGATAAAAGGCTGTGATTCCTTCAGTATCACTGACGAAGTCTACGATACACCTGTTGAGAATACTGAGTTTCATTTCTGGAGCACTGGTTATGACTTTGAAGGGAACTATACAGAGTATATGACAACTGCCAAGGCTGGGTTGTACCACGATCTCAATGGTATGCCGATCTACAATCGCTACATCAGGATATCCAAAGATGAAATATTGAAAGAATATGGTCCACAGGGACTTGAATCAGGTTTCTACGTTGGAGTTTCAGGAGATTTCAAGGGTGAGATGCCGTTGGAGATCGAAAGGAATGGCGGTTATGGATCGTTCAGGAACAATGGTATCATAGACACTCCCGGGGACAGGCAGTTCTACCTTGTCTTTGCCACAGTGTCTGACGAATATGACCATTATCACGAAGAAGCCCTGCGTTTCATGGATCTTCAGAAATCTTCTGACATGACGACCATCTACCTCAGAGACAACATGTATACCAATATCAGTGGGGGTCTCGGGCTGTTCGGAGCAAAAAACGAGGTGAAACTCATCTGGTCAGACCAGCCGCGGCTCATTTATAGCACAAATGAGCCTCCGGTTGTAGTAGGAAAATCGAACCCATTCAAAGACTAGGACGCCATGATGAAGAAAACACGTACAAGTATTCTTGCTGCCGTATTCCTGATCACCTTTCCTTTCGGTCTGTATTCTCAAAGCCGTGAGTTGACTGACACACTTCAGGCATCAATCAAGACAGCCCATAAGAAAGTGGCAAGGAACATAGCTACACTGGAGTCTGATGTAAGGAACATACGTGCAGTCGTTTCGCCTCTTGGTGAAGGCGACCCTATACGCTGGGCACAAGGAACCCCAGGTGTAACGACTGGAGCAGACGGTACCACCGCCTTCTACGTGAGAGGCGGAAATATGGGCAACAACCTCATCTCACTGGACGGTGTCCCAATTTATGGCTATTCGCACATCCTAGGTCTCACGACGATCATCCCGTCATCGGTCATTTCAGAAGCCAGTATTTCGAAGGGAGGTTTCTCAGGACAGGACAACAACTTCACATCAGCCCATCTCAAGATAACGACACGAGATGTTGACAAGACTTTCGGGATAGGAGCTTCTCTGAACAATTTCATGGCAGGAGCACAGGCAGAAGCAACGATGCTCAAGAGATTCCATTTCCTCGCTTCGGCGAGAGTATCGCCTCTGACATGGGAATATAAGGCTGTGAAAGGGGCTCTTCCGTCTATTCTGGGAGGTCTTGATGATTTCAACGCAAATGTATACGACCTCTATGGAAAACTGAGAGTTGACATATGGAGGAACATATATCTCGAGTCTTCATATCTTGCAAGCGAAGACGGATACCTGTTCTCCAAGGAAACTGACTCACACGAGGAAATGGGATGGAGCAACCGCATCGGACTTGTAAAGCTCCATTCCGGAGGCAGGAAATCCGAAACAGAGGTAGCATGGTCATACAACAGATATGATACACGCCAGATACAGGATAAGATATTCCGCGAATCACATAATATCCTGTCACTGAACTCAGGTATCAAGGAAAGCACTTTCTCGGCCCATCGTACCAGACGGTTTTTCCAGAAAGAACGTCTTTCTGTTTCATACGGACTGAAACGGCAGAGGGCCGCATTTGAAGTACTTGGGACATCAGAAGAGCATGGACCGATGGAAACAGTTCTTGCCAACGTCTTCACTGATCTTTCGTACAAGCTCCCGGAAAGGGTCGAGGTCAGGGCAAGCATCAGAAGGAATTACTTCAGGAACAATGGCGGAGGAGGCGTTGCAATCCGTCACAGTCCCATCGACCCACATTCATCATGGGAAGAGAGCCTGTATGCACGTATAGCTTTGCCTGAAGGATTTGCATTCGAGGCGACCTTTGACAATCTGGTCCAGTACTACCACCTCCTGGAGGGACTTCCAGTAGGATGGAGCCTTGATGCAATGATTCCTTCTGATGTCATGATCATGGATAAAGGTGTCAGACCAGAGACATCATTGCAGTACGGAGCAGGTCTGTCGTATACTAACGGGAATCACAGTGCCTCAGCCGGCTATTTCCACAAGAAGATGGATGGACTGATTTTCTATAGGTTCGCACAGACTCTTTTCGACAACGGTTATGCCAAATGGACCAAGGATGCATGCCAAGGTCAGGGAATGTCATACGGAGGAGAATTCATGTACGAATACCAAGCCAGAGATTTTTACTCAAGACTATCATATACCTTGTCCAAGGCAGACAGAAGCGGATTCTCCCTCATCAATGACGGAGACTGGTTCCATGCCAGGTTTGACCGCAGGCACGTTCTGTCCGCAATGGCTCAATGGAAGGGATTCAGCGCGGCCATGACCCTCCAGAGCGGGCACTGGGAGGACGGAGCATCAGAGAAATACCAGATGGATTTCTTCGGAGAAGACATGTGGACAGCTGACTATTATTCCACAGTCAACAACTATCACATGCCTACAGTATTCAGGCTGGACATTGGTTACCAGAAGGATTTCACGACAGGGAGATTTAACCATTCCGTCAATCTTGGAATCTGCAATGTCACCAACCATTTCAATCCGTTCATGCTCTATTATGACTCAAGAGAGGAAGAATGGAAAGCTATCGCCCTTCTGCCGATTCTGCCGAACTTCAGTTACAGGATAGAATTCTAGCACAACAACTTACTGACTTTTCAGTTATCTTTGCACATAACCAATAATCACTACACATGAAAATCAAGCATATTCTTGCAGCTGCTGCATTCATAAGCGGAATGCTGGCATTCAACGAAGCTTCTGCCCAGATTGCCAGATGGGGCGATCAGGGGAACGGGACATACATCAATCCAGTCCTGAATGGTGACTACTCTGACCCGGACGCGATAAGAGTCGGTGACAAGTATTACATGGTAGCATCGGATTTCCACTTCATCGGAATGCAGGTGCTGGAATCCGACGACCTCGTCAACTGGAGATACGTGACCCAGATCTACGACAGGTTCGACTATCCCGGCTGGGACGACAACAGCATGTATGCAAGAGGTTCATGGGCTCCGTCGATACGCTATCACGACGGACGTTTCTACGTCTTCTTCTGCACCCCGTCAGAAGGTCTGTTCATGTCAAGCGCTCCTGCCGCTGAAGGTCCATGGGACAAGCTCACCCTCGTACACGAAGGTACCGGAAGAGGATGGGAAGATCCGTGTCCATTCTGGGACGAAGACGGTAATGCCTACCTTGGACGCAGCCAGGTCGGTGCAGGCCCTATCATCATACACAGGATGTCCCCTGACGGAAAGAAACTTCTCGACGAAGGAAAGACCGTATATGAAGGACCGGTGGCAGAAGGCACCAAGATCCATAAGATGAACGGCTACTACTATCTCTCGATCCCTGAGGGAGGAGTAGAGAAAGGCAACCAGGTCATACTCCGCTCCGCAAGCATCTATGGCCCATACGACAAGAAGGTCGTACTCGAGACAGGTTCCACCGACATAAACGGACCTCACCAGGGAGCGCTGGTCGACACGCCCGAAGGAGACTGGTATTTCCTTCATTTCCAGCACACTCCTGTACTCGGACGCGTAATGCACCTCCAGCCAGTCCATTGGTCTGATGGATGGCCTGTGATCGGAGTCGACATAGACCGCAACGGAATCGGAGAACCTGTATATTGCTGGAAGATGCCTTCTTCGACCGGAGCATTGCGTGCGAAGGCTCCTTTCAAGCCTGCGACATCCGATGATTTCTCTTCTTCAAAGCTCGGAGTTCAATGGCAGTTCAACCACAACCCGGTGAACTCAGCATGGAGCCTTACAGAAAAGCCAGGCAAGCTTTCATTGCATGCGCTTAAGAGCGAGTCGTTCCTCAAGGCCCACAACACTCTGACTCAGAAGTTCCTTGGCGCAGCCGGAGAGATTACAGTCACTCTGGATGCAGCTGCCATGACCGAGGGCCAGAAGGCCGGTCTCGCACTGATGGGCAAGGGCAACAGGTTGCTCGGAATCAAGATTGTCGAGGGAAAGAAAGTACTGTTCATCGAGGAAGCTGACGGCAGCTCTGCATTTGAGGAAGCCTATAAGGGCAGAAGTGTCAAGCTTCGCGTAGTGTATGATTTCGACAAGGAATGCTGTCAGTTCAGCTACAGCGTGGACGGTAAGTCATACAAGGAGGTCGGCGGTACATTCCTTACTCTCTATACAAACTGGAAAGGTGCCCGTCCGGCTCTGTTCAGCTACAACACCGTAAAGGACGGCGGTGTCGCTGTATTCGACGATTTCTATTACACATTTGAATAATGAACATCAAGACATTAATTGTTGCAGCAGTAGTGGCAGCTACAGGATCAATAGCAGCGCACTCTCAGAACCCAGGGCAGCCTGAATGGCTCGGGGATGCAGTAGTCTACCAGATCTATCCGTCATCATTCCAGGATTCAGACGGGAATGGCATAGGAGACCTTCCTGGTATCACTTCCAGGCTTGAATACATCAAGTCCTTGGGAGTCACTGCCATATGGATGAATCCTATTTTCGTCTCAGGATTCACTGACGGCGGTTATGACATCATCGACTTCTACAAGGTCGACCCTAGATTCGGCACAAACACCGATCTGGTGAAGCTTGTGGAAAAGGCACATAGTCTTGGAATGAAGGTCGTGCTGGACCTGGTTGCAGGTCATTCCTCCGACCAGTGCGAATGGTTCCTGCAGAGTGCGGAGGCCGAGAACCTCCACTACTCCGACTATTACATCTGGCCTTCATTCAAGCCTGAGGAACCAGCTTCGAACGGTCCGATGGATTATGCCCAGCTGATGAACTCGAGCGCATCCCTCATCAGGAAGTTCGTGAAGACCGACGCACCGAGAGGACCATACTATGTCAAGAATTTCTTCGACACCCAGCCTGCCCTCAACTATGGTTTCGCCAATCCTGATCCTGACCATCCATGGGAGCAGGGCGTCGATGATCCAGGCCCTCAGGCCATGCGCCGTGAGCTCAAGAACATAATGTCGTTCTGGATGGACAAGGGAGTCGACGGATTCCGCGTCGATATGGCGGCAAGTCTTGTGAAGAACGATTTCGACAAGTCGGCGACGATCAAGCTATGGCAGACTGACCTCAAGAAGTGGTTCAAGGAGAACTACCCGGACAATGTACTGATCGCAGAATGGTTCAATCCGTCACAGTCAATCGAGGCAGGTTTCGACATCGATTTCTTCTGCCATGACGGAACGTACAACTACTCTACACTTTTCTTCAACATCAACAGAAGGAGCGGAGGGGCTGCCACATGCTACTTCGACCTTGCAGGCGAGGGTGAGCTGAAGACATGGTACGACCTCTACAAGTTCCAGTACGACGCAGTCCAGGGAAAGGGCTATGTAAGCATGCCTACCGGCAACCACGATTTCACCCGGCTAAGCGCAGGAGCACGTACCTCACAGGACCAGCTGAAAGTTGCCATGACCTTTTTCCTCACCATGCCAGGCGTGCCGTTCATCTATTATGGAGACGAGATCGGACTTACGCATCAGAGCAATGTAAAGCCAGTGGAAGGCGCTGGAGCAAGGACAGGAACCAGAATCCCTATGCTGTGGGACGCAAGCAAGAATGCAGGTTTCTCGACTGCGGAAGCTGAGAAGCTCTACATTCCTCAGGATCCTGATCCGGCACGCAGGACAGTGGAGAATCAGGAGTCAGATCCGTCTTCGCTTCTGAACTATGTAAAGAATCTGCTCAAGATACGCAAGGCAAGCAAGGCTCTGGGCAATGACGGTGAGTGGAGACTCGTCAGCAGCCTCGACCAGCCTTACCCTATGGTCTATGAGCGTTCAAGAGATGGTGAAAAATGCCTCGTGGTTGTCAATCCATCGGCAAAGAAAGTAAGCGTAGACATCCCTGCCTACGGAAATCAGAGCCCTGAAATACTTGGTGGCTTCTACAAAAAGGCCAGCTACAAGAGCGGAAAGACAAGTGACAGGATCACTGTTGACGGCTGCTCCGCAGTCATCTATTCAATCAAGTAAGACACTGGACATAAGTCCTGCTATACATCGGCCTGGAGTCTCTTCAGGCCGATTACTATTCTACGGAGTCCCTCAGCCACAAGAGAGCGAGGTGCGGCAAGGTTGATTCTCATGAATCCGTCACGGCCGTACATCGTTCCGGTATTGATCCAGACTTTCTCATTCCTGAGCAGGGATTCCTCCACATCCTCTGTCTTCATTCCTCCAAGGGCAGAACAGTCGAACCACGCAAGATAGGTACCCTCCAGAGAGCAGACAGGGAAATCTGGAAGCTCCCTGCCGAACACTTCGAGCAGGAGCTGATAGTTGCCCCAGATATACTCGTTCAGCTGGCTGAGCCACTCGGCGCCTTCATCCGAATATGCTGCCACGAGCGCCACATGTCCGAAAGGATTGACGTCGCAGATCTCATTGATGTTGATCGCCTTGTCGATCGCAGCGCGCCACTGAGGGTTGTCGGTGATGATGTTCGCGATCTGGAGACCGGCTGTATTGAATGCCTTGCTTGAGGAATTCATGGTCACGCAGATGTGCTGATACTCCTGGCCGAGCGATGCAAAAGGGATGAACTTATAGCCCGGCATGACGATCTCGCAGTGGATCTCATCGCTGGCGACAACGACATTGTGCCTAATGCAGATATCACCTACCCTCCTGAGTTCCTCCTCTGTCCAGACTCTTCCGGAAGGATTGTGAGGATTGCAGAACAGGAGAAGACCACAGTCCGGGTCGGAGCAGATCTGCTCGAGAAGCTCAAAGTCTATGGTATGCGTCCCGTCCTTGTAGACAAGCGGACATTCTGCGAGAGAGCAGTCATTGTTCCTTATCGAGCTGAAGAAGCAGTTGTAGGCAGGAGTAAGTGCAGCCACCTTGCTGCCAGGCTTGCATAAAGCCTTGATGACAGCTGACATCGCAGGGACTACACCTGTCGTATAGAGTATCCATGAAGGATCGATCCTCCAGCCATGACGGCTGGAGAACCAGTCCACGATCGTGTCATAGTAGCGCTGAGGTACGATGTTGTAGCCATAGACCGGATGCATCGCGCGCTCCTGGACAGCCTTGCTGATGCAAGGAGCCACTTCGAAATCCATGTCCGCTACCCACATAGGGATGACATCAGACGTATCTATGGGCATATCATATGGAGGTCTTTCATCCCATTTTACGCACGCTGTCCCGCGTCGGTAAACAAGCTTGTCGAAATCGTATCTCATAATGCAGATATCAGATATTACTTTTCCTTGACCTCAATGACGCAGTCGCCAGGGGCCTTCATGTTCTGGTCGATTATTATCTCTCCGACCGAATCCACTGTGATATGACCCGAACGAGGGTTCTTGATAGAATGGACATGGCCCTTGATGGTAGCGGTAACTGTAGAGTACTCGAGGGCCAGGTCAGCATCCTCGCCGAAGGTACAGTCCTCAAGCACGAGGTTCTCGCAATAGCAGAGAGGCTGTGAGCCGCTGATGTGGCAGCGGACAAGCCTGAGGTTGCGGGAGTGCCATCCAAGGAATTCACCGCTGATCCTGGAATCATAGACAGTTACATTGTCCGTCTCCCAGAACGCGTCCTTGGTGTTCAGGATCGAATCGTGGATCTCCACGTTCTTCGTCCACTGGAAAGAGTAGTTGCCATCAAGCTTGAAGTTTTTGATCTTCACGTCGCTGCAATGCATGAAGATATAGTCGGCACGGTCAGCGACGACATCCTCCATCTCAACATTACGGCAGCTCCAGAGTGTCTCAGAGGCAGTCGGGATCATCACGTTCCTGAGCCTGATCCCGTCCATCTCGCGGAACATCTTGGGAGCATCCACTATTGTGTCCTGCATGTCAAGGTCATGCGAATACCAGAGTGCGGCACGCGCGCCACCTGTGAAGAGGCAGTCCTTGATCGTGAAACGGTCGCAGCACCAGAATGGGTACTTACCCTCGAACTGGCAGCGGACGGCTGTGATATCGGAGGTTTCCTTGAGTGCAGACTCTCCTGCGTGGATCTTCACGCCCTCGAGATAGAGTCCGTGCTCGTTATATAGAGGTCTTTCACCTCCGAATTCCTGATTGATGATCTTCTTCATTATAATGTTTGTTTTTGTTCTACAAAGCGTTTTCCCAGCCATCTGTCACCGCTCACCCTGGCAAGGAAGAGAAGTCCGCGTACGTTCAGTTCGACGCACATGGCGATCCAGTAGCCCACAAGGCCCATCTTAGGGACAAGCAGCAGCGCAAGGCCTATACGTACTATCCACATACTTGTGAAATTGATGGCCGAAGGCATAAGGGTATCTCCGGCACCTACGCATGAACCGTAGGCTACCATGGACACACCATAGAAAGTCTCGGCAAAGGCTTCTATCCTGAGGCATTTCGCACCGAGGGCGATGACTTCAGGATCATTGCTGAGCATGTCCATCAGCTGCGGTGCAAATATGTACATCAATATGCCAAGGAAAGTCATGATCATGGCTCCAAGAGAGATGTTTATCCTGGCGAACTTCCTGGCAAGGTCTTTTCGTGCAGCCCCGAGGCATTGTCCGACAAGGGTGGTCGCAGATTCCTCGAAGCCATAGCCCGGCATGTAGCAGAAACTTTCCGCAGTTATCGCAAGAGAATTGGCAGCCACTGCGATAGGACCCAGCGGGGCCACTATGACAGTCGCGACTATGAATGCACCTCTCATGACTACATTCTGCAGCCAGAGCGGACCGGTGATTCCGAAAGCGTCCCTGATGCTCCTCGACGTCGGGATGAAAGAGCCTTTCTCCCCAGTGATCCTGAGTTCAGATGATCGTGTGACTGTATAGGAGATCGACACGATCGCCATTATGCATTCAGCAAGGCCGGTGCCCATCGCGGCGCCAGGCACTCCCCATCCGAGCATATATATGAACAGGTAGTTGAATGCCACGTCGAGGACTGCCATCGTGATATAGAGGATGGACGGCACCTTCATGTTGCCGCTGGCCTGCAGACATGCATTAGAGCAGAAACCCAGCGTCATGAAAGGCATGAAGATCGAATAGATGCGGAAATATGCTGACGCGTCGCTGCAGATGACGGGATCGCCACCGAGCCAGGTCGGGAGTCCCCCCGAGATCATGGTACCTAGAATCGAGAAGATGACTCCGAATGCAAGGGATGCGGTAAATCCCTGACGCATCAGGGAGCGGGCGCCCTTGAAGTCCTTGGCACCGCAGCGATGGGCCACCTGGACAGAGAAACCGGAGCATACAGCCATGGCGAAACCAGCCATGATCCAGGTGCTCGTCGAGACAAGACCTATTGAGGCTGAAGGATTTGCGCCCAGATTACCGACCATGGAGGCATCGATGTACTGAAGCATCACGGATGCCAGCTGGGCCAGGATAGCAGGAATGGCAAGCAAAGCAGTAAGGCGGAGCTGCTGCCCCATCCTCATCGGTTGATTGTTGCGTATCAGTCCGAGTAGATTGTCCTTGCTTTCCGCCATTATAATACTACAGCATCATTAACGGCGAAGGGCTTCGCCTCGGAAGAGTCCTGAGATTCACAGTACCCTTCTCCACTCCGAGCTCCGCAAGCGCTTTCTCCGCACTTCTGTATGCCAGTTCCGGAGTATTGTTGTTCTCGCTGAGATGGCAGAGGAAAAGGTTCTTCAGGCCTGGATGCCAGAAGCGCCTGATCGCCTGCGCACATTCGTCATTGCTGAGATGGCCGTTACCCTGACAGATCCTCATCTTGAGGTCATGGGTATACGGACCGGAGATCAGCATGTCCATATCATAGTTGGATTCGACTACGACAGTATCAGCCTGCTGGGCGAAAGAGATCGCCTCTTCGGTCATACGTCCGATGTCTGTCATGATCACGAACTTGTGTCCGTCTATCATTATCGCATAGCCGACTGTCTGGGTAGCATCGTGAGGGACCACGAAATAACGTACCATGAACCCGTCGATCTCATTCCACTTCCCCTCTTCCAGAGGACGGGCGCAGGCACGGACATGGTCTGATGCCATGGTCCTTGCGGCCAGGAGGGTCGGAGTCGCGTAGACAGCCTTCATTATCCTCTTGCAGTATGATCCGAGATTGCGGATGTGGTCCATGTGGTCATGGGTCACAAGGATAGAGCTGAACGAGTCATAGTCAAGGCCTACGTTCTGGAAATATTTCTTCATATATCGAAGGCTCACGCCGGCATCGATGAGAATTCCTCTTTCATCGTTGCCAAGGAAATAGCAGTTTCCAGCGCTGCCGCTTGAAAGGCTGATAAATCTTATCATCGGTTCAGGTTGTTCAGGACAGGTTCGACAGTTTCCCTGAGGTCGGTGCCAGGGACATAGTGGACAGCGTTGATTCCAAGAGAGGCCGCCGCGTCGACATTGGCCTGGGAATCATCCACGAAGAGGATCTCATCGGCAGGAAGTCCGATCCTGCGGAGAGCCTCGCGGTAGATCTCAGGATCCGGCTTGAGAAGCTTCATCTCACATGAGAGGAATTCTGTCCTGAAGACATCTTTCCACTTGAGCCCGTTCTCCTCGTAGATCTCGTGGAAACGGCGCATTGCTATAGGATTGTTGTTGGAAAGAGCATATATCTCATATCGCTGGGCAAGCTCATAGAGGAAAGGCACCTTCGTCGGGTCCATTCCTGTAAGGAGCGCCCCCATGCATCTGTCGACGTCCATAGGGTCCGACCCTGGCCTGGAATCCTTTACCACCAGGTTTCTGAACTCATCCACACTTATCTTTCCCTCCTCGAGATCCGAATATATGCCCTTCTGATGGCAAGGATCCAGAAGCTCGTCTATCTTATAGAATCCGAGGATCTCGATGAAAGCTTTCCTGCAGGCCTTCACATCAAGGTCAATAAGCACTCCCCCCAGATCCAGAACTATCGCTTTAATCATTCTCTTCTTCACAATATTTGCTGATGACGCTGTAGGCCTCAGCTACGCCCAGCTCACCCGCAAGAGAAAGGTCAATACATCCTTTCTCCTTGTCTTTCAGATAGATGAGCACAAGGCCACGGTTATAGTACGCATCACCCATCTTTGGATAAAGCTCGATTGCCTTCGAATAGCTGTCGATCGACTCGACAAGCTGTGAAGACAGGCAATAGAGATTACCAAGATCGTAATGTATGTATGGGATGTCACCGACGATGCTGCTTGCCGCTACCAGGTCTTCGATCGCCTCCGAGTAGTCGTAGGTACGGGTCACCTGGTCGCCCACGCGGGCACGGGTATTTCCCTGGTCGTCCATGGTAAGTGTCTGGACATTGTTCTCGATAGATGACATGAACTCGATCATCTCTGCCCTGAGCACGGCACGGTTCATCAGGTAGAACGCCTTGTAATACTGCTCGTACCTGTCCGGAACCTCAGCCTCCACAGCCTTGTCGTAATAGGCCAGAGCAGAATTGTACTGCTTTCCAGAGACCTCATAGAGTCCCTTCAGGAAGTCATGCCTTGCCTTGGATATCCTGAGGTCGTCAGAGCCGTAGAGTATAGATTCGACGACTGAGGTCTGAGCGGCCGCAGTCGTGTCGGCATTGGTCACAGTCACAGGCACAGGCATCTCGGTCTTGAACTTGTCAAGAAGAGAATTCTCGTACCTTGTCCTTAGGGCATAGTTCACATTGTCTCTCTGCCTTGAGATGACGAACTTATGCAGAGGTTTCAGGCGTATGTCGATGTCTCTGTGCTGGAGGAGCTCGTCGTCGAAATCCTTCTTGGCGAAATCCGCGTCGAGCGCCAGGAGAGAGCTGTATTTCTGGGTAGTGTCCGCAAACGAGCCCTGGGCATTGCTGTTGGCCTCACGGTACTCCTTGACTTTCTGCTGAGCGATGTCATAGTCCCTCTTGGAAGCCCTGGTCATGCCAAGCTTGTTCTCGACGAACGACCTGTTCTGATATGCCTTGGCGAAGTCAGGATAAAGCTCGATGGCCATGTCATAGTCCTCGAGGGCGTCGCGCCAACGTTCCATCTCCACGAAGAAAGATGCCCTGTTGTAGTATGCGAGCACGTTCCTTGGGTTGATGTTGATGACTCGGTCCATATCCGCAAGCGCATCCTCGTAGTTGCCGATCTGGGCGCTGATGAGGCTTCGGTTATAAAGTGTCAGAGCGTTGCCCGGATCGTCACGAAGCACACGGTTGAGGTCAGCCATCGCCGAATTGAAATCCTTCTCCTCATAGTACATGATCGCCCTGTTGAAGTATGCCAGGGTATTGGTGGAATCGATCTCGATCGCCTTGTCCATGTCGGCGATTGCATTGGAGAAGTCGTTCCGGCTGGCATATAGACGTCCGCGGCGCACATACCCCTCAGGTTCGAAACGGTCTATCTCGATGGCCTTGTTGTAGTCATTGAGCGCCTTGGTCGTGTCCCCCAGGAAAAGATAGCTGGCACCACGGTTAAGATATGCGGAAGGGTCCTTGGGCTGCCTTCTGATATACTTGTTGAAATCTGCTACCGCCTTGTCGAACTGCTGTGCAAGGAAATAGGTCACACCTCGGCTGAAATAGATTCCCTCATAGCCGGGACGGAGCGACTCCGCCTTGTCGAAATCGGCGAAAGCCTTGTCGTAGTTACCGGCACGGCTTTCAGTGATGGCACGGTAATGATATCCGTATGTAAAGACCGGGTTGAGACGTATGGCTGTGTTGAAATCCTTCTGCGCACCTCTCACGTCTCCGAGGTTATACTTCGCGATTCCCCTGTAGAAGAAGGTCCAGTAGTCGGTCGTGTCAAGCTGGGCGAGGATATTGAAATTCTCGATCGAGCTTGCATAGCGGCCTTCAGAGAGGTTCTGCCTTCCCCTGAAATAAAATACATCCTTGTCGTACTGGGCGTACGACGGCAGGCATGCCAGTATAGCCAGCAGGAAAGGGAGAATTATTTTCAGGGACTTTTTCACGCTATTATGCTTTATAATACAAATATACCACTTTTTCAAATACTATACCATAGGGAAGATTCGACTTTTTTCGCTATCTTTGAAAGATATTATTTTCCCATAATGCGCTTCAGGACGAAACTCATATCCGCTTTTGCAGCATTTGTCGCCATGGTGTCGGTCACCGGAGGCGGAATCTGCCATGCCCAGACTAAAAGAGTCGTGGTGGGAAGCGAGGTCACCCATGGCCTCATCACGGAGAAAGCGCTTGAGCGCCAAGTAGCTTTCCTTGCCGATTCGATATGCAACGGACGCGGTACAGGAACGACAGGCAACACAGAGGCCGCGATGTGGATCATGAGAGAATTCAACAGGCTCGGCATAGTCCCTATGGGAGAGAGCTATTCCCACAGCTTCAGGGCAAGCAACGGAACAGTGGCCAGGAACGTAGTCGGAATGCTTCCGTCGATCTCGAAGACTTCCTCCGCATACAAGAAGTATATGATAGTGACCGCCCACTATGACGGGTACGGCGAGCTTGAAGGGAACATGTACCCTGGAGCGGACAGCAATGCCAGCGGAGTCGTCGCGATGCTCGGTGCCGGAAAGATGGTGGGCGCCATGATGAGCTACGGCAAGACATACAGGCAGAACATCATCTTCGTCGCCCTTGACGCGAAGAACATCAACATGGACGGAGTCAAGGCATTCTGGGACGAGCTTGCCACTGGGAAAATCGTCGATCCGGTCAACGGCAAGGTGATCACCAAGGATGACATCTCGATCATGGTGAACATCGACCAGATAGGCAGCACGCTGAGCCCTCTGAAGTCCGGCGACAGCAATTACCTTATCTTCCTTGCCGACAAGGACGCAGAGTTCCACAGAGGTTCGCTCAGATATGCCAACTCGAGGTACTCCCTTGGTCTTGACCTCGGATTCGACTATTACGGAAGCACATCGTTCACCGACATGTTCTACCGCAGGGTGAGCGAGCAGAAGATATTCCTGGACAACAGAGTCCCGGCAGTGATGTTCACCTCGGGCATAACCATGAACAACAACAAGACCAGAGACACGGCGGACACTCTGGACTACACCGTCCTCATGAAAAGGATCTGGGCGATCTTCCACTGGATCGAGAGGACAATGTAACGCGATTTTGACGAAATGAAAGAATTCTGGAAAATACTCAGGAGATATGTCTCTCCCTACGGGAAATACCTGTGGGGTTCAGTTGCCATGAACCTGCTCTCGGCGATCCTGAACATATTCTCCTTCTCATTGATAGTCCCTATGCTGGACATCCTGTTCAGGATAAACAGGAAGGTCTACGAGTTCATACCGCTCGACAGCGTCAGCGGTCTCATGGAAAAAGGCAACGCCATCGCCAACAACTGCAACTGGTGGCTCGCCGAGTACATCAAGGTCCATGGCGAGTCCAGGACCCTGCTCATGCTGGTCATCTTCCTCTGTGTCATGACCTTGTTCAAGACAGCCTGCTACTTCGGCTCAGCCGCGGTCATGGTACCTATCAGGACAGGCGTCGTCAAGGACCTCAGGATGCAGATCTATGACAAGATCCTCGCGCTCCCTCTCGGCTACTTCTCCCAGGAAAGGAAAGGTGACCTCATCGCCAGGATGAGCGGCGACGTAAACGAGATCGAATACTCTATCATCAGCGTCCTCGAGATGCTGATCAAGAACCCTATCCTCATCGTCTGCTACTTCGCGGCACTGATGGTGATAAGCTGGGAGCTCACGCTCTTCACAATCCTCGTGGTACCGTTCCTTGGATGGGTGATGGGCAGCATAGGACGTACCCTCAAGAAGAAATCCCTCGCCGCACAGGAGCTCTGGAGCGACACGATGTCACAGGTCGAGGAGACTCTCGGCGGACTCAGGGTCATCAAGGCATTCATAGCCGAGGCGACCATGGGACGCAGATTCGACAAGATCACCGAGGCGTTACGCAACAAGACCGGCCGCGTCTCGACCAGGCAGGCGCTTGCACACCCTGTCAGCGAGTTCCTCGGAACCGTGCTCATCGGAATCGTACTCTGGTTCGGAGGTACCCTGATCATCAGGGAAAGCGCTCCCCTCTCCGCTTCAAGCTTCATTTACTACCTTGTCATCCTCTACAGCATACTCAATCCTCTCAAGGACTTCTCCAAGGCAGGCTACAGCATCCCTAAGGGAATGGCTTCGATGGAAAGGATCGACAAGATACTCCTTGCCGAGAACAGCATAAAGGAAGCACAGGATCCTAAGGAGATAAGCTCGTTCGAGAAGGGCATCGAGTTCGACCATGTCAGCTTCCGCTACGAAGAAGGCGGCAAGACCATACTCAACGACGTCTGCGTCGAGGTCAGCAAAGGCAGCAACATCGCCATAGTAGGTGAATCCGGAGCCGGCAAGTCCACCCTCGCGGACCTCATCCCAAGATTCTATGACGTCACCGAAGGTGCAATCAGGATAGACGGAATCGACATCAGGGACCTCTCGATGAAGAGCCTCCGCGGACTGATCGGCTATGTCAACCAGGAGCCTATACTCTTCAACGACACGATCTTCAACAACATCGCCTTCGGCGTGAAGGATGCTACCATGGAACAGGTCATCGAGGCGGCGAAGATCGCCAACGCCCATGAATTCATCATGGAGAAGGAAGACGGCTACAACACCAACATAGGAGACCGCGGAATGCGTCTTTCAGGAGGCCAGAGGCAGAGGCTCTCCATCGCAAGGGCGATTCTCAAGAACCCTCCTATCCTCATCCTCGACGAGGCGACTGCCTCGCTTGACACAGAATCGGAGAGACTTGTCCAGGAAGCCCTCGACAGGCTCATGTCCACAAGGACTACAATAGCCATCGCCCACAGGCTCTCGACTATCAAGAACTCTGACCAGATACTCGTGATGCAGGAGGGACGCATAGTAGAGCACGGCAAGCACAAGGAACTTGTCGAGCTTGGCGGATACTACAAGAAACTTGAAGACATGCAAAGTCTGTAGAAGATGAAGATACTCAACCAGGGAAGCTTATTTTTCAAGTGCCTGCTGCTCGTCTACATCGCCGCAGTGGCCTATCTGTGCTTCGGACATTTCGACAACCTCCCTCAGGTCAGCAGATACATATTCGGAATCCCGACTGACAAGATCGTGCATTTCCTGATGTTCATGCCCTTCCCCGTACTCGTATTCCTCGCAGTCGACAGGTTCACGACCAAACCTTGGCATTCGGTCCTGATGATGTGCGGAATCTTCCTGCTTGGATGCATGCTCGCAGGCGCAACCGAATATGGACAGAGCCTTCTCTCATACAGAAGCTGCGACCCGAAAGACTTCAGGGCAGATGCCATCGCACTGTCAATCAGCTCATTATTCGTATTCATAATCGACATTCTGAAACAGGACACAGATGAAGCTTAAAGCATTTGCAATTTCACTCGTACTACTTGCCTCCACCATCCCAGGCAGCGCCCAGACCAAGCTTGTGAGGAGTTTCAAGGAGGCCTGTGACTCCCTTTCCGTACTGATCAAGGAAAGGACAAGCGTAGATGCCAAGCTGAAGCTGAAGACAATCACCCAGCGAGGCACATCTCTGGACTTCTACTTCACGAACAGCCTTACCGACATACCATGGACCAAGAACGACGTCAAGTGGTTCAGGGAGGCCCTTCATGACCAGTTCCCGTCCGACTGCCCCGCACCGAACGTAGGAAGCATATTCGGCAACGGAATCAACATCAACGACCTGACCACCCATGCCCTGCATTTCGACGGAACCGTCCACGAGTCGCTCCACAAGGCGGCCGACCACAGGGGCAGGACCATGGTACACCGAATCGGAGGTCAGGAGTTCGGGAAGGGACTGTCCGGAAGGCACCTTGCCGTATGGCAGAGCCACGGCAGATACTATGAGACAAAGACCAGCAGGTGGGAATGGCAGAGAGCCCAGAACTTCATGACCGTCGAGGACATGTACACCCAGAGCTACGTCCTACCCTTCCTCATCCCTATGCTGGAGAATGCCGGAGCATATGTGCTCAGTCCAAGGGAAAGAGACACTCAGACCAACGAGGCGGTCGTCGACAACGACCCTTCATTCGCGCAGCCAAGGCCTGACAAGCTGAGGAAGGCCGGCACCTACCGCGAAAGAGGCAGATGGAACAACGCAGGCATAGGATTCGCGGACATAAAGGAATTCTATATCCATGACGAGAACCCTTTCACCATGGGAACCGCCCGTCAGGCCAAGGTCCAGACCGGCACGGACGACGAGGCGGAGGTGACATGGACCCCGGACATCCCGGAAAGGGGCAGCTACGCAGTATATATCTCATATAAGACTCTGTCCAACAGCACCGAGCATGCCCACTACACCGTAAGGCATCTCGGTGGCAGCACTGAATTCTCGGTCAACCAGAAGATGGGCGGCGGCACATGGATCTATCTCGGGACCTTCGAGTTCGAGAACGGATGCGCGAGCGTGACACTTGACAACAAGGCGCCGGAAGGAATGCATAATGTCGCAGGGACTGTCATCACTGCGGACGCTGTCCGTTTCGGCGGCGGAATGGGGAAGATTGCCAGAGGCGACGACGACATGCCTGAAGAGGAATGGACCGTCTCAGGCATGCCAGCATACATGGAAGGCGCGCTGTACAACATGCAGTGGTCAGGAGTCGACACGACCATAACCAGAAAGCACCCTGACGACTATACCAACGATTTCGCCGACCGCGGCCCATGGGCTGCGATGATGTCAGGCGGTTCGAGAGTGAATCCCAAGATGGAAGGCAAAGGCATTCCTTTCGACCTGTCCCTTGCATTCCACTCCGACGCCGGCACATTCCCTAATGACTCGATTGTCGGCACGCTCTCGATCTATACCCTGAAGGAGGACGGAAGCAGGAAATACCCTTCTGGAGAGGACAGGATGGTCTGCCGCGACCTCTGCAACTATGTCCAGAGCCAGGTCGTGAATGACATCAGGGAAAGATATGAACCGCAGTGGGCAAGAAGAGAGATATGGGACCGTTCCTACAGCGAGGCCAGGACCAGCAAGGTCCCGGGAATGATACTCGAGCTTCTCTCGCATCAGAACTTTGCGGACATGAAGTACGGTCTCGACCCTGCATTCCGCTTCGATGTCTCCCGTGCAGTCTACAAGGGAGTGCTCAAGTTCCTGAGCGACAGATACGGATGTCCTTACGAGGTACAGCCGCTGCCAGTACATAACTTCGCGGCGACCCTTAAGGACGGAGGTGTCACCCTCAGATGGTACCCTACCAGCGACCCGATCGAGCCGACTGCCGTCTCAAGAGGTTTCATACTTTACACCAGGATCGACGACGGAGCGTTCGACGATGGCAGGATCATCGACGCAGTCGAGGCCGGAGGCTACTACAGGGCTGATGTTGCCATGGACCCGGGCCATATATACAGCTTCCGCATCGCGGCCTTCAACGACGGTGGCGTCAGCTTCCCGTCCGAGACCTTGAGCGCCGGTGTTCCGGAAAGCCCCGTATCTGACAACAAGGTATTGGTAGTCAATAATTTCTATAGAGTGGCAGCACCGGCGTGGTTCGACACACCGACATACGCAGGTTTCGACACGAAGCTTGACGGCGGAGTGCCATACATGTACGATATCAGCTACATAGGACAGCAGTACCAGTTCCGTCGCGACCTGGAATGGGTGGACGACGACAATCCTGGATTCGGAGGTTCATACACTGACGAGGCAGGCCTGAAGATGGCCGGCAACACTTTCGACTATCCTTATGTCCATGGCAAAGCCATCATGGAGAACGGCTACGCCTTCTGTTCGATGGGTTCAGACGCATTTGCGACTGACGCATCCCTTGCATCCGGTTTCTGGGCGATGGACCTTATCTGCGGAAAGCAGGTGACTACATCAATGGGACGAGGAGCTGTCGAGGACAGATACCAGGTATTCCCTGAGAAGCTGCAGGACGCTCTCAGGAAGTATACTTCAGAAGGAGGAAACGTATTGGTTTCAGGATCGAACATCGGAACTGACGTATGGGACCAGATATATCCAGCAGTCCACAAGGACGCGTCATACGTCTCCAAGACCAAGCGTTTCGTTGAAGATGTGCTTGGATACAGATGGCTGACCAACTATGCCAGCCGCAGTGGCATGCTTTGGGTGATGAGGAGCAAGATGATCGACACCGACCCGATGACAGTGAGATTCGGTTTCTATAATGAGCCTAACGAGAAGGTCTATTGCGTCGAGACGCCGGACGGCCTCATCCCTGCCGCGAAGAAGTCATCCACATTCCTCCGCTACACCGACACGAACATCTCCGCAGCCGTGTGCGCTGAAATGGACAGCTACAGGACAATCAGCTTCGGATTCCCTCTCGAGGTCCTCAAGGACGAAGAAGACATCGAGAAGCTGATGGGAATGTCGCTCAAGTGGTTCAACGATAAATAATTCTCTGATGTCCATAAGGGTTCTCTTGGTTTCGTTACTCTCTCTGTCCTGTACGGTCCTCGCCGCGCAGGAGACAGGTATCGGCGGAAGGACAAGAGAAGTCAGCGGGGCAAAGAGGCTTTTCATCGCTGCTGACAGCCTCCTCTACAGGTATCAGCACAGAGACACCTACGACCCTTTCTACATGGAAAGGAACCTCAACCGCTGGGCATTCTGCACTCGAAGCAATCTGAGCAACAATGTCCTGTACACAAGCGGACGCGAAGGAGACGACAGGTTCTACAGCCTCCTCAAGACCAACGAGAAATTCACCCAGAGCTTCACAGTCGGGTATCGCAGCCTCTATCTGTCAGTCGGCATAAGCCCCGGCATATTCTATGGCCGCGACAACGACGACATCGAGTTCTCCCTAGCCTCGAACGGCAACAGACTCGGCGGCGAGATTATGTACCAGAACGCAGACGAATACAAGGGCAAGGCTATGCTTGGCGACCAGACCTTCGCCATTCCGGCAAGTGCCACGAACACCAAGACCGTCGACGGCAACGCCTACTACGTACTGAATTACAGGAAGTTCTCGATTTCCGCCGCGACCAACCAGGGCTATACCCAGAAAAAGAGCGCCGGAAGCCTCATCTTCTCCGCCGCCATGAAGGTCGGCAGCTCGCATATCTCGGGCATCCAGGAGATCGGAAGTCCGGACATCGACCTCAGCTACGCCAGCTTCGCTCTCGGTGCGGGCTATGGCTACAATCTCGTCTTCAGGAACATGCTGATGGTCCATGGTTCCTTGCGCGCTTCACTGATTGTCTACAACGGCGGAGGTGTGATGAGCGGCGAAGAGAAGGCAAAGATTCCGATGAGTTTTCCGGATTTCATAATAAACGGTAATTTTGCAATCGTCTACCCCTTCCGTAACTACTTCACGGGACTGGCAGTTACACTGCGTGACGACACTTGCGGAAACACAGACGACATGTTCATCGACAACTTCAGGTATAAGGCCAATGTCTTCTTCGGCGTCCGCTTCGGACAATGACACAGGCCTCGACCATAATAGAACGGATATTAACTAACTATTTAGAGAAATGAAAAAGTTTATCATGTCAGCAGCAGCGATGGTGCTTGCGATGTCTGCTTTCGCACAGACATTCCAGAGCGCTTTCGACAAGGCCTACGATCCAGGTGCAAAGAAAGTCAAGGCCAATGCCTCACTTGTCTACAACGCCAACATTACACCTCTATGGAAAGACGCACAGAGCTTCGTCTACAGGACGACTGATGCAGACGGTGCCAAGTACTATTCCGTAGACCTCACCGCCAAGTCCAAGACAGCTCTCACAGAGGCTCAGTACAACGAAGCCACAAAGAATCCTGAGAATGGACAGCGCCCTTACAGATGGCGTGGTGGCGGTCCTTTCGTCTCTCCGGACGGAAAGCTCGAGGCTGTCATCAGAGACAACAATATCTGGATCCGCGAAGCCGGAAAGGAAGGAAGCGAGAAGCAGCTTACCATCGAGGGTACAGACCAGGACAGATACACAATGGCTTTCTGGTCTCCTGATTCAAAGAAGATAGCAGCTTACAAGAGCCAGGTCATCAAGGAACGTCAGATCCTTCTCCGCGACTCACGTCCAGCTGACCAGGTACAGCCTAAGTACAACTGGCTCGACTATGCAAAGCCAGGCGACGTCATGCCTCAGACCACCCCTGAACTCTACAATATTGAGAAGATGGCACGCGTCGACTTCGATACACGCCCATACTCGAACCAGTACGACCTCCGTCCTGGCCAGTGGTCACCTGACTCGAAGTACTTCACATTCGAGTATAACCAGCGCGGACATCAGCTCTACCAGCTCGTAGGAGTTGACGGAGAGACCGGCGAGAACAGGATCATCGCAGAGGAGAAGACCGACACCTTCGTCTACTACAACGAGCTCTACCGCTACTACTTCAAGGACGGCAAGAGAGTCCTCTGGATGTCAGAGAGAGACGACTGGAGACATCTCTACATGGTTGATGCATATACTGGAAGCATGAAGCAGCTCACCAAGGGCGAATGGAACGTGCGCGAGATTCACTACGTCAACGAGGAAGAGGGCTACATCCTCATGAACGCCAACGCATACGGTACCAACAAGGGTGAGGACCCATACAACAAGCACCTTCTCCGTCTTGACATGAACAGCGGAAAGATCGTCGACCTCACTCCTGAGAACGCCAACCACACAGTCACATTCAGCGCTGACCACAAGTATTTCATCGACAACTTCTCTCGTCCTGACATGCCATGGACAACCGTTGCCCGTTCTTCAGCAGACGGTTCAAAGGTGATGGACATCCAGAAGTGCGACATCAGCAAGCTCCTTGCAGAAGGCTTCACGATGCCTGAGGTGTTCAGTGCAAAGGGCCGCGACGGCAAGACCGACATCTGGGGAACCATCTTCTATCCTTACAACTTCGACAAGAACAAGAAGTACCCTGTCATCGAGTACATCTATGCAGGTCCACATGACTCACACGTAGTCAAGGATTTCGCTGTCTACACAAGAAACGCAATGCTCCAGGAGCTCGGATTCATCGTGGTGACGATCGACGGTATGGGTACCGACAACAGGTCGAAGACTTTCCAGGACGTGGCTTACAAGAACCTCAAAGACGCAGGTTTCCCTGACCGTATCCTCTGGATGCAGGCCGCCGCAAAGAAGCACAAGTATATGGATATCAGCAATGTAGGTATCTATGGATACTCTGCCGGCGGTCAGAATACCCTCTCTGGTCTTCTCTTCTTCCCTGAGTTCTACAAGGTCGGCGTCGCACTCTGCGGCTGCCACGACAACAGGATGGACAAGATCTGGTGGAACGAGCAGTGGATGGGATGGCCTATCGACCAGTCTTACAGCGAGAATTCAAATGTCGACAATGCTTGGAGGCTCGAGGGCAAGCTTCTCCTTATCAACGGAGAGCTTGATGACAATGTCGACCCAGCTTCTACACTCCAGGTCGTTGCCGAGCTTGTGAAGCATGACAAGTACTTCGAGCAGATGTATCTTCCTGGACATACCCACAACCTCGGAAGCGACTACATCAGCAAGCGTATCTTCGAGTTCTTCTGGAAGAATATCATGGCTGAATAACAAGACCTCATTCATGAAGAGGGCGGAGTCGACACGGGAGATCATACAAAGGATCCATACGCGGACTAGCCAATCAATGGAAAGAGCACTGTACTCAGCCATGCGATAAGGTATGCGATTCCTGTCGTATAGAGTGCCGTGAAGAAGGCCATCGATTTCTTTCCGCTTTCAGCTCCGATCGCTGTCACCGTAGCTATGCATGGGAAGTACAGAAGCGCGAATATCATGTAGGCGAGCGCAGTCATCGGTGTATATTCCTGTCTGAGGGCCTGTGACAGTCTGGTTCCTCCTGATTCTCCGGCCGTTTCCGCTTCGGCATCCTCGTCGGGGCAGTCATACAGCACGCCAAGCGAGCTGACCATCAGTTCCTTTGCTCCAGTGCCGGCAAGGATGCCCACATTCATTCTCCAGTCGAATCCGAGCGGCGCGAATACAGGCTCCATAGCCTTACCGATCTTTCCCAGATATGACTGCTCCTGCTGCTCGGATCTGCTCATGGCTCCGTTCCCTACAGGGAAATATCCCAGGGCCCATATCACGATGCTCGCAATCAGGATCACGCTGCTCATCTTGTGCAGGTACTGGCGTCCCTTTTCCCAAGTGTGGCGGAATACGCTTACCGCATACGGTATGCGGTATGGAGGTACTTCCATCACGAAGGACTCCGCCACATTCCTGCGGTACAGCTTGCCCATTATCCATGCCATGAGCAGCGCCACGGCGATGCCTCCGAAGTACAGGAGGGTCATGACGAGGGCCGCATAGTCAGGGAAGAAGGCTCCGCAGAATACCACATAGACCGGAAGCCTGGCCGAGCATGACATGAACGGAACGGTTAGCATCGTTATTATCCTTGTCTTGCGGTTGTCGATCGTGCGTGTCGCCATGACTGCAGGAACATTGCAACCAAAGCCCATGAGCATGGGTATGAATGACTTGCCGTGCAGGCCAAGGCGCTCGAAGAGGGGATCTGCCATCATCGCCGCCCTCACCAGATACCCCGAATCCTCGAGCAGGGAAATGCAGAGATACAGTATGAGGATGTTCGGGAGGAACACGATCACGCTGCCTACACCTCCCAGTATTCCGTCCACAAGGACGTCCCGCAGAATCCCTTCCGGCATGGTACCGGAGAGGAAATCCCCGAGAAGGCCGACACCGGCGTCTATCCAGTCCATCGGGTATGCGCCCAGCGTGAATGTCAGGTAGAAAGTCGCGGCCATCACCAGGATGAATGTCAGGTAAGCCAGGGGACCATGGGCCGTGAAGCTGTCCATGAAGGCTGTAGCCCTGTCTACCTTCCCGCTTTTCGAATAGATGCCCCTGAGGACACTCTTCGGCGTTATCTTTTCCTCGCGCGGCTCTGTTTCTTCTCCCGCCAGGCTGACGGCAGTCCTCAAGGCCTGCATCACCCCTTCGCCATGTCTTGCAACAGAAGTCATGCAAGGAACACCAAGCCTGCCCTGAAGGGATTCAAGGTCTATGGTACCTCCGCTCCTGCTGAATTCATCAAACATGTTGAGGACGCATATCATTGGCTTTCCAAGTTTCAGAAGCTGGCATGTAAGCATGAGGCTTCTCTCGAGGTTGCCGGAATCGATGACATTGACGATGACGTCTATTGTTCCCTCGGTGAGTTCATGGAGGACATATGCCTCGTCAGGGCTTGTGGACTGGAGGGAGTATGTGCCCGGAAGGTCCACAAGGGATATGCCCCTGCCGTCCAGGTTCATGTGCCCGATTGTCCTGCTTACCGTCACGCCGGCATAGTTTCCGGTGTGCTCATGACCGCCGGACGCGGCATTGAAGAATGCGGTCTTGCCGCAATTCGGATTGCCGACAAGAGCTATCGTGAGATCGCCTTCAGCAATGGTTCCGCTATGATGCCCCGTGCAGGACGGGCAGGACGAATCGCAACATGATGCGCATCCGCATCCCTTTGTGTTTCGTGAGGGAATGAATTCGATGCATGAGTTACCTTCCTTCTGATATTCGGTGCTGTCCGATGTTTCCGGACATTCTGATGATACGCTGATGCATGCGGCTTCCCTGCGTCTCAGGGAGACTGACTGGCCCATAATCCTGAATACGACCGGACTTCCGAGAGGTGTCGAATAGATGCATTCGGCCTCTTCCCCCGGGAGAACGCCCAGGTCATACATCCTGTTCTTCAGCGCGGTCGGGGCCTCGATCGATGTGATGTATGCTTTTTCTCCGTTTTTGAGTTCTGACAGCAGCATGGTTGTTTATTGAGATCATACAAAGTTGGCCAGGCCGGTCTTGCCGTACAATACGCAGAAATTGGGGTTGAAAAATGAGAAACCTGACACGATACCCAATAATGATTAGGGCAGAATTATTAAATATGATGTATGTTTGCAACCAGATGAAGATTGAACGATATGAAGAGAGTCAAGTTATACGAGGCAGATGATAAGATGATTGATCTTATCAGTGACAATTACAGCATACTTCAGGGACTGAGCGCTTTTGGCATCCGTCTGGGATTCGGAGACAAGACCGTCCAGGAGGTATGCGGTGAACAACACGTCGACTGCTATACCTTCCTTGTTGTAGTGAACTATCTTATCAATGGATACACTCCGAAGGATTCCGATGACAGGATTTCGGTAGAGACGCTCCTTAAATACATCCATGCATCCCATCTGTATTGCCTCGAGTTCCAGCTTCCATCAATCCGACATAAGCTTGAATCCACTCTTGACATGGACGAAGGGCTTGCTGTCCTTATCCTGCGCCTCTATGATGAGTACGCCCGTGAGATCAAGCTTCATATGAAATATGAGGAGAAGACCCTTTTCCCTTATGTCGAGTCACTTCTCAGAGGTGAGCAGAAGCCTAATTACAATGTGGATGTGTTCTCGAAGCACCATGGGGATGTCGTCAGCAAGTTCCAGGAACTTAAGAACATCATAATCAAGTACCTTCCTCAGGATGGACTTGCCAACAACCAGCTGACCACCACTCTCTACGATATCTACAACAATGAGGAATGGCTGACGAACCACAGCAACGTGGAGGATATCCTCTTCGTTCCTGCCGTCCGCAGCCTCGAAAAGAAGGTGAAATCTGATGATGTATCAGCTAAGCTCTCCGGCATGATCAACAATCCGGAAGTCACGGAGACATTGTCGGACAGAGAAAAGGAAATCATTGTCTGCCTGGTGCAGGGAATGTCGAACAAGGAGATCGCCAGCCATCTGTTCATCTCGGTCAATACGGTCATCACCCACAGGCGCAACATCGTCCGCAAGCTCCAGATCCACTCACTTGCGGGACTTACGATCTATGCCATCGTCAACAATCTGATCGACAGGAAATTCCTGTCAGAGATGTAGGACTCTACTCCGTGTACGGGTTGTCTGATGGAATTGTCCTGGTTTTGTTTGGAATAAACAAAAATTCTTGTAGATTTGTAGAGTTGACCAGATTTAGGGCAAACGACATACAAATGACAATGATTCACTCACATAAGCATCATCACCAGATCTAAAGATATGGTAAGTTGTTGTGTGCTTAATAGAGTATGAAGATACATGAGGCTTACCGAGTACGGTAGGCCTTTTTTTATGAAATAAACGGACAGAAAACATATGTTAAGGATTGCAATTCAATCGAAGGGCAGACTCAATGAAGAGAGTACTGCGATGCTTCAGGAAATCGGAATCAGTGTAGACGATTCCAAGAGAAAGTTCCTTTCAAAGGTCAAGAACTTCCCTCTCGAAGTTCTCTATATGAGGGATGACGACATCCCTGGAATCGTTGCCAACGGCACAGCAGGCCTCGGCATCGTAGGCCTCAATGAGGTAGCTGAGAAGGGCTTCGACGTAAAGATTGTCAAGAAGCTCGGATTCGGCGGATGCCGCATCTCACTTGCAATTCCAAAGGCTGTGGACTACCAGGGTCCTCAGTGGTTCAACGGAAAGAGGATCGCAACCTCATATCCTGAAATCCTCAAGGGATATCTCAAGGAGAACAACATCGAGGCGAAGATAGAGGTGATCACCGGCTCAGTGGAGATCGCTCCTGCAGCAGGCATCGCAGATGCCATCTTCGACATCGTCTCTTCAGGCGGCACCCTCGTATCCAACGGTCTCGTAGAGGTCGAGAAGGTATTCTTCTCCGAGGCAGTCCTCATCGCGAACAACGACATCACCGAGGAGGACCAGGCTATCCTTGACGAGATGCTTTTCAGAATCGACTCAGCCATCTTCAGCAGGGACAAGAAATATATCCTCATGAACCTTCCTGCAGCGTCGGTTGAAGAAGCCACAAGAATCCTTCCTTCAATGCGAAGCCCTACAGTCATGCCGCTCGCGGCAGAGGGCTGGTGCGCAATGCATTCGGTAGTCGAGGAGGCATCCCTCTGGGAGAAGATCGCACAGCTCAAAGCAATCGGTGCCGAGGGCATCCTCGTGCTCAACATCGACAAGATCATTCCGTAAAGAACCAGACACCATGGAAACATACATCAACCCCGGCAGGGAAATCTGGGATGAGCTCAGCAAGCGTCCTTCAAGCAAGAACCCCGTAGTCGAGGAAAGAGTCAAAGCAATCATCGAGAGAGTGCGTACTGACGGCGACACAGCCCTCAGGCAGCTTTCACTCGAAATCGACAAGAGAGAGCTCGTTGACATCGAGGTCAGCGCAGCTGAGATCGAGGAGGCAAAGGCCAAGGTAAGCGCTGAGGTCAAAGAGGCAATCGCTGCCGCCGCAAATAACATCAAGGCCTTCCATCAGGCACAGATGCCACGCACGATCGAGGTCGAGACAGCTCCTGGCGTACGATGCATCCAGAAGCCGGTAGCGATACCAAGGGTCGGTCTCTACATCCCTGGAGGCACCGCTCCCCTCTTCTCTACAGTCCTCATGCTCGCTATTCCTGCCTCACTTGCAGGATGCAGCCAGATAGTACTCTGCACCCCTACAGGCAAGGACGGAAAGGTATCGGCCGAGGTCCTCTATGCAGCATCTTACTGCGGCGTACAGCGCATCTTCAAGATAGGCGGAGCCCAGGCTATCGCCGCAATGGCCCATGGTACCCTGACCGTTCCGAAAGTCGACAAGATCTTCGGTCCAGGCAACCAGTATGTGACGACAGCCAAGCAGCTGCTGGCCAGCAGCACCGTCGCCATCGACATGCCGGCAGGTCCTTCCGAAGTCATGGTGATCTCAGATGCAAGTTCAGATCCTGAGTTCGTCGCAGCAGACCTCCTTTCACAGGCAGAGCATGGCGTCGACAGCCAGGTAATGCTCGTCTGCGACAACGAGGAGTTCGCAGGAAGAGTATCCGAGGCGGTGGTACGCCAGACCGAGGAACTCAGCCGTGCAGACCTCGCGAAGCAGGCGCTCGAGAAGAGCCGTTTCGTAGTATTCACCCAGGAGCAGGACATCGTGGACTTCGCCAACGTCTACGCACCTGAGCATCTCATCATCTCTACTGACGACCCTTGGGCCATCACAGAGAAGATCACATCTTCAGGCAGCGTCTTCGTAGGAAAATATACTCCTGAGAGTGCCGGAGACTATGCTTCAGGAACCAACCATACACTCCCTACCTGCGCATGGGCAAGGTCATTCAGCGGTGTGAACATGGACAGCTTCATCAGGAAGATGACCATCCAGGAGATCAGCAAGGAAGGTCTCTACGGACTTGGAGGCACCATCGTGGCGATGGCAGAGGCAGAGGGTCTCCAGGCACACGCAAATGCAGTTAAAGTAAGAATCAAGTAACCATGGACATGAATATCAGCGGACTCGTCCGCGACAACATACGCTCGCTCTGCCCATATTCTACGGCAAGAGATGAGTACAAGGGAAAGCTTGGTGTCTTCCTTGATGCCAACGAGAGCCCGTACAGTACCGGATATAACAGATATCCTGACCCAAGGCAGCTCGCAGTGAAGTCAAGGCTGTCTGAGATCAAGGGAATCCCTACAGAGAACATTTTCCTCGGAAACGGAAGCGACGAACCTATCGACCTGTTCTTCAGAGTTTTCTGCAACCCAGGCAAGGACAACGCAGTGGCGATCTCCCCAAGCTACGGAATGTATGCGGTCGCTGCCGACATCAATGACGTCGAGGTGCGCAGCGTCCCTCTCGGCGAGGATTTCAGCCTCCCTGTAGATGAGATCATCGCCGCCTGCGACGAGAACACCAAACTCGTCTTCCTCTGCAGCCCGAACAACCCTTCCGGCAACGCCTACGACCCTGCCGACCTGATGAAGATAGTCGACAGCGTGAACGCGATCGTCATCATCGACGAGGCATACGCCGATTTCAGTGCCAAAGGCAGCCTCAGGGCACAGGTGCTCGAACACGGTAACATGATCGTACTCCAGACCCTTTCGAAGGCCTGGGGACTTGCGGCGCTCAGGCTCGGCATCGCATATGCACAGAAATACATCATCGACGTAATGTCCATGGTGAAATACCCATACAACATCAACCAGGCTACACAGGAGCTTGTCCTCAAGGCTCTTGAGTCCCCTATCGACGACAAGGTCCAGGAGATCATCGCACAGAGGGAGATAGTCGCAGCTGAAGTAGCGGAGATGCCTTTCGTGAAGAAGGTCTATCCTAGCGATGCGAACTTCATCCTTGTCAAGGTCGACGACGCAAACAGGCTCTATGACCACCTCATCAAGGACGAGATCATCGTACGCAACCGCGACAAGGTACCTGGATGCAAGGGCTGCCTGCGTATGACGATCGGACTCAAGGAGGAGAACATGAAGCTCCTGGAGTCTCTTAGAAGATACGAATAATTTTCCCCAGATATGAAAAAGGCAATTTTCATTGACAGAGACGGCACGATACTTCTCGAACCCTCAGATGAGCAGATCGATTCGCTCGAGAAGATGGAATGGGTGCCAGGTGCGATCTCGGGCCTCAAGGCTCTTGTCGGACTTGGATATGAGCTTGTGATCGTCTCCAACCAGGACGGCCTCGGAACCTCGTCGTTCCCGGAGGATACCTACTGGCCGGTCCAGAACAAGATGCTCAGGACTCTCGAAGGCGAAGGAGTCATCTTCGACGACATTCTTGTCGACAGGAGTTTCCCTGAGGAGAATCTCCCAACCAGAAAGCCTGGCACAGGCCTTCTGACCAAGTATATGGACGGGAGCTATGACCTTTCAGCTTCGTTCGTGGTCGGCGACAGGGACAGCGACATGCAGCTTGCGGCGAACCTTGGAGCAACGGGACTGAAGGTGGGAGAACTGACATGGTCAGAGATTGTCAGGACCATCCGTTCGACAGACAGGACCTGCCTTATCGAAAGAAATACGAAAGAGACTAAGATCAGGGTGTTCGTCGACCTCGACGGAAAGGCTCCGTCAGGAGTCGACACAGGTCTGAAGTTCTTCGACCATATGCTTGACCAGATCGCGCACCATGGTGGAATCAGCCTCCAGGTCGAGTGCAAGGGAGATCTTGAGGTAGACGAGCATCACACCATGGAGGATGTCGGAATAGCCCTCGGAGAGGCTCTCAGAACTGCACTGGGCGACAAGAGAGGCATTGACAGATATGGATTCGCACTCCCTATGGACGAGAGCAGGGCTATCGTCCTCCTGGACTTCGGCGGACGCAGCGAGCTTGTATGGGACGTCGAGTTCACCAGGGAATACGTAGGAGACGTGCCTACTGAGATGTTCAAGCATTTCTTCAAGTCCCTCAGCGACGCGATGAAGGCCAATCTCTATGTCCAGGCACGCGGCGAGAACAACCACCACCTCATCGAAGGTGTATTCAAGGCATTCGCGAGATCGGTCAAGCAGGCCGTCCGCAGGGATGTCTTCAGTTATGAACTTCCATCTAGCAAAGGATTGTTATGATAGCTATCGTTGACTACGACGCAGGCAACATCCGTTCTGTCTGCAACGCTCTCGAGAGACTCGGAGCCGAATATGTCCTGACTGATGATCCCCAGACTATCAGGACTGCCGACAAGGTGATTCTTCCAGGTGTCGGCAATGCAGCTGAAGCGATGGCTTCACTCCGTTCGAAGGGCCTCTGCGAGGTCATCCGCAACCGCCGCAAGCCGGTTCTCGGCATCTGCGTAGGCATGCAGATCATGTGCAGGGACTCCGAGGAAGGTAACGCACAGTGCCTCGGAATCTTCGACTCACACGTCAGGCTTTTCGAGAAGACTCCTGACATCAAGATTCCTCACATGGGCTGGAACACTATAGGAAACTTTGACAGCAAGCTGCTCAAGGGACTTCCTAAGGGCACCTACGTGTATTTCGTACACTCGTACTACCCTACTCTCTGCCCAGACACAATCGCCACATGCAAGCATGGCGACACTCTTTTCAGCGCAGCTCTGAAGTATGAGTGTTTCTATGGTACTCAGTTCCACCCTGAGAAGAGCGGCGATGCCGGCGAACAGATCCTGAAGAATTTCCTTGCCCTATGATAGAGATAATCCCAGCAATTGACATCATCGACGGAAAGTGTGTCCGTCTTACCAAGGGCGACTATGACCAGAAGAAGGTCTATGATGCGTCCCCTGTCGACATGGCCAGGAGCTATGCAGACTGCGGCGTTAAGAGAGTCCATCTCGTGGACCTCGACGGTGCGAAGGCAGGAAAGCCTGTGAATCTCGCCACTCTCGAGAAAATCGCAGGACAGGTCGGCATGGAGATCGAATGGGGCGGAGGCATCTCCTCTTCTGCAGCCCTGAGTGACATCTTCTCGGCCGGTGCGACCCATGCGATCGTCGGAAGCATCGCTGCGACAAAGCCAGAGGTCTTCACTGAATGGGTGAAGGAACATGGCAGCAAGATGATACTTGGAGCTGACATCAAGGACGGTCTGATCGCCATCAAAGGCTGGCTGGAGACCGCTTCGCTCAAGATCGAGGACCTTCTGAAGAGGTACGAGGTCTTTGGACTGAAGGAATGTATCGTCACTGACATCAACAGGGACGGAATGCTCCAGGGCCCGTCGTTCGACCTTTATTCAAGGCTTCAGGCCGAGTTCCCGCACATCAGCTTCACTGTCAGCGGAGGCATCTGTTCGATGGACGATATCCGCGAGCTTGACAGGCGCTCGCTCAGGAAGGTCATCGTCGGAAAGGCCATCTATGAGAACAGGATTTCACTTAAAGATATTGAATCATGGTTGCAAAACGCATAATTCCCTGCCTTGACGTCAAGGATGGACGTGTTGTAAAAGGTATCAATTTCGAGGGCATCAAGGAGGTCGGCGACGCAGTCGACATGGGTGTCCAGTACTCAAAGGACGGGGCGGATGAGCTTGTCTATCTTGACATCAGCGCAAGCCATGAGGGTCGTCGCACTTTCGTCGACCTTGTCGGAAAGATCGCAAAGGGCATAAACATTCCTTTCACCGTCGGTGGAGGCATAGGCTCGCTCGATGACGCTTCCCGTCTTCTCGACGCCGGTGCTGACAAGATCTCGATCAATAGTGCCGCTATCGCTGACCCTTCGCTGATCAGCAAGATCGCCGGTAAGTACGGTAACCAGTTCGTCGTCGTAGCCATCGATGCCAAGTGTATCGACGGGCAGTGGATGTGTACTACCCATGGTGGCAGGAATCTTACAGAAGTGGAGCTTTTCAGCTGGGCGAAGAAGGCTCAGGATCTCGGCGCAGGTGAGATTCTCTTCACTTCAATGGACCATGACGGCACGAAGGCCGGATATGCCTGCGAGGCTTATGCGAGGATGTGTTCGGAGCTTTCTATTCCGGTCATCGCTTCCGGTGGTGCGGGTTCGATCAAAGATATCGTGGATGTGCTGACGGTCGGCAAGGCTGATGCGGCTCTTGCGGCCAGCATCTTCCATTACGGCGAGATTGCTATTCCTGACCTGAAGAAGGCGATAGCCGCAGAGGGCATCAGCGTCAGGCTGTAAGATACGAGCGCGGCTGTGGGCACCCTGAACCCTCGCTACGCTCGTCCCTCCCAGCTTCGCTGGGCCCCTCCCGCTTACGTGGCCGCGGGTGGCCACGGGTTCAGGGCACCCACAGCCCGCTCGCACAAGCAGCCTGACACGCTCGCTCATACGACGAGAGACATATTTTATCTGGTATGTTTCTATATAATACCCCAGACCCATGGCCGCCCTCGGCCGTGCCAGAGGGAGGGGCCCGCGCCGAAGGCGTGGGAAGGGTGAGCGAAGCGAAGGTCTGGGCGTAATATATAGAAACATAACATTAACAGAATAAGATGGATTTCAAGGAATTTAATCTGGAGAAGACAGGCGACGGCCTGCTTCCAGCAATCATACAGGACGCAAGGACCAACAAGGTCCTGATGCTCGGCTATATGAACGAAGAGGCTTTCAACAAGACAGTCGAGACCGGCAAGGTCACATTCTGGTCACGCAGCCGCAACGAGCTCTGGACAAAGGGAGAGACCAGCGGACACTTCCTCAACATGGTCGAGATGTATAAGGATTGCGACAGCGACACCCTTCTCATCAAGGCTATTCCTATCGGCCCGACCTGCCATAGAGGTACCACCTCATGCTTTGACACTCCTGAATCAGAGGGATTCCTCGGAAAGCTCCAGGAAGTCATCCAGCAGAGGCACCAGGAGATGCCGGAAGGTTCCTACACCACCAAGCTCTTCATCAAGGGAGTAAAGGCCATCTCGAAGAAATTCGGTGAGGAAACCACCGAAGCCATCATCGAGGCAGTCGACGGCAACCGCGACCGCTTCATCTACGAAGCATCCGACATGCTCTACCACTTCCTCGTTCTCCTCGAGAACCAGGGCGTGACTCTAGCTGACCTTGAGAAAGAGCTGATGCTCAGACATTCATAAAATCGGCATTCACAAGTACTTGATCTACAATGTTTTAACAGAAAAGCCTTCGGTCAAAACGCCGAAGGCTTTTCTGCTATACTACTATGTATCAAATAATTACAGCCGCGGAACACAAAAAACTAGCGGGAATACGGCCGGCCGGCGACGATTGTTGCTATACGCTTCATATTCTTCTTTTACCAGGTGAAATTCTCAGGATCATTCGCCTCGCTTGAGCGGAGGTTCCTGTTGAGCGAGCTTATACTCTTCATATCTTCTTCCGAAAGCTCGAAGGCAGCGACATCAAGATTCTCCTGGAGATGACGCAGCCTTGCCCTAGGGATGACGATCAGGCCCCTCTGGACGCACCAGCGAAGCAGTATCTGTGACGCGGTCTTACCATATTTCGTCGCCAGGGACTGGAGAAGCGGATCGCCGACTATGTCCATGTTACCCTGACCGAAGGTTCCCCAGGCCTGGACGGCCAGACCTATCGATCTGTCGTAGGCAACGTTTTCCTCCTGGGCATGGTATGGGTGGATCTCGATCTGGTTGAGGACCGGACGTATCTTCGCGAACTTGTAAAGGTCCTCAAGATGGTGAGGATTGAAGTTGCTTGTACCGAGGACGCGTACCTTGCCTTCTGCGACGAAGTCCTCAAGGATACGCCATGTCTTCTCAAGATGGTCCATGACCGGCCAATGGATGAGTATCATGTCGACATAGTCCACACCTAACTTGCGAAGGCTTAGCTCGAGGGACTCCCTGATCTCTTCTGGACTCCTGCGCATCATCGCAGGGATCACCTTGGTCGTGATGAACACTTCCTCGCGGGGTACTCTGCTCTGGGCGATGCCTTTGCCGACTTCCTCTTCATTCTCATACCACTGTGCGGTATCGACGAGCCTGAAGCCCAGTTCAAGCGCAGCCTTTACATTCTGAGTCGCCTCCTCACCTCTCAGAGTCCATGTACCGACGCCGATCTGAGGTATAGATATATTGTCTGTAAGATTGATTTTCATGATATTGTCTCGCTGATATAGTTAATTTGCGGACGGCTACAGGAACTCGATGTCAGGGGAAGAATCCAGCTGCTTCTTCGATCTGAGAAGGAACTTCTTGAACAGCCTCATGCGGCGCTGTTCCCTGTTGTGTCTGATTCTCTCCTCGAATCCTGGAGCAAGGCTTGGGAAACGGGTCCTGATCTTAGCGAAATGGCTGTTCTCGAAGGACTCGATATGGCGGGCCTTCTTGTCTTCGTAGATTTCGTCGAAGCAGATCATGATGGCGGTCTCGATCGCTCCAGCAAGCTCGTCATTGGTCGAAGTTCCGCACATCTTCATGGTAGATGAAGTATTGATGTAGCTGTTGACAAGCGGTGGGATATGCGTTCCGAGACGATGTACGGCATCCTTGAGGCATCTGTAGTCCTGCTTGACATCTTCCTTCGCAAGTATGAGGTCCATAAGTTTCTCATTGCTCTCCGGCATCATCGGATGGTATGGGCGCACAAGCTCGTCCTTGTCCCTGAAATGCTTCCAGAGGAAATGCATGATCAGGTCGCGGGCGGTAAGATCATATGACGGATAGATAGTCATCTTTCCGAAGAAATACATGATGTTCGGATGGCTGAGGATGACTGAAGCGATTCCGTCCCAGAGGTTGTCCATGGCGAAGATAGCCTTGGCTCCAGCCTTGGAGCTCTGGTACTCAGGAGTCACGAACGACCTTCCAAGCTCCATTGTATGAGGAAGATAGTTCTCGATGAAATCATCCGAGAAATGGTACAGGTGCGATGAGGTGAGGTTAGGCTGACCGTCTGACTTGATGGTCACGTCCGTACCAAGTATGAATCTATAGCCACCCACTATGGCCTGGGCGTCAGGATCCCAGACGATGAGCTGCTGATATGGTTTTTCCATGGTATCGAACTCGTCGAGGTCCATGGCCTTGCCAGAACTTGCGCCGGCTTCCCTGTACGCGATTTCCCTGAGGCGGCCGATCTCCTTCACCACATTCGGTGAATCATGCCATGTGACGACATAGAGTTCATTCCCACCCTTGTTGGTGTCGATGAGTTTCTTCTCAGGGGTCAGTTCCGCCTTGATCAGATCGAGGCTGATTGGATCAATGATCTTTTCCATATAATCTTTACTGCATGTCATATACGATTTCCCTCACATGCTGTGCCCACTCAAGCGGAGTCCTTGATGAGTCGAAATATGACGGAGGGATCGGTTTTCCGAATATTACCTTGTACCTGCTGTGCTGCGACCTGTAGAGCTCGTCCGGAAGGAACATCATAGCGATGTTGAACTTGATTCCCAGCTTCTTGGTGAGTGCATCGATACGGTAGAAACGCTTTGAGTTCTGTCCTATGAAGTGGACAGGGACTATCCATCGGCCGGAATCGACGCTCATCTTGACGAATGACTTGTTCCATGCAACGTCCTGGATCTTTCCATCGATCTTCCTGGAGCACTTGCCCGCAGGGAAGATCAGCAGGTTGTTCGGAGAAGCATACATCTCCTTCATCATGGCAGGAAGATTCCTGGACTGGCCTCCGAGCTTGTTCACTCCGACGGACACGGACGCTATCGACTTGATGTTCATCAGGAAATCATTGACAAGAAGTCTGATGTTGCCGTCACAACGGCCTCCTATGAGGCCGATGAGGGCGATTCCGTCAATACCGCCGAGAGGATGGTTAGGGGCGAAGGTGCAGAGATGGTCCTTCATCACTTCGAGATTCTCTAGTCCTTCGACGTCTATCTGGACATCAAGATACTTCAGACATTCCGTACAGAATTCCACTCCATCATATCCCTGTGTAAGGAAAGCGTTGATGAAGTCCTGGTGAATGAATTTCTTTCCCCAGTTCAGAATGAACTGCGGGACCTTACGTTTTGGCATCTTTGACCTGACAATCCTGTCAAGGTCGATGGCGAGAGACTCGTCGTATGGCATCAGGTTTTGAGTACTATTTTTCCGAAAAATTGTCCGAAAAGTTTTTTAAAGATATGAAAATTATACGTTGTTTCCAAAAACGGAGTAATTTTGCACCACAAGAAATACTATTTATACTACTATCATGACATCTTTCATAAAGAAATTCGAAAAGACTTCGAAAGAGTGCTGGGGAATGCCGGCAATCAACAATTACGGCGACACCCCACTCACATATTGCGACCTCACTCAGGAAATAGCCAAGCTCCAGCAGACATGGGAAGCTGCTGGTCTCGTAAAGGGTGACCGTGTTGCAATCAACGCTGCAAGCTCGACGAACTGGGGTATCGTATTCTTCGCTGCTGTCACAGGCGGATACGTCCCTTGCCAGATGTTCAACGGATTCCTTCCTGCTGACGCCATGGGTCTCGTAAACCACTCAGGCAGCAAGATCCTCTATACAGAAGAAAGACTCTACAAGCAGATGAGCCTCGACGCGATGCCTGAGGTGATCGCCATCTTCGACACGAAATCAGGTAATCTTCTCGAGTCAAAGGGCGACTTCGCACAGACACGTGAGAAGGTACTTTCAGAGTTCAAGGCCATCTCTGCCGAGGAGCTCCAGTATCAGGACAGACCAATGGACGACCTCTGTACAATCATGTACACATCCGGTTCTACAGGAAACCCTAAGGGTGTGATGCTCACAGTCGAGAACTACACCGCAAACGTAGATGTGATCCCTGAGATCTTCCCTTACAGAAGAGGTGACAACTATCTCAGCATCCTTCCGTATGCCCACATCTTCGGTCTCACATTCGACCTCATCACCCCGCTCTGCCTCGGTATGCATGTCGTTCCTCTCTGTCTCCCTCCTATCCCTAAGTACCTCTCAGCAGGTCTCTGCGAGACAAAGCCTCGCGCCGTGATGCTCGTACCGCTCGTACTTACAAAGATGAAGGAAGAGACTATCGGTGAGTTCGTAAGAAGCAAGACAGGTCAGGCAAAGCTCGCCAACCCATCAGAGAACAAGCCTTTCCTCAAGGCTCTCAAGACGATCTTCATGGAGGCTCTCGGTGGAAACGTCGAACTTATCGTCACCGGTGGCGCAGCTATCCCTGAGGAGCTCGAGGACCTTCTCATCAATATCAATATTCCTCTCGTAACTGGTTACGGAATGACCGAGTGCGCACCAACCATGACCCTCGGCCGTCCTGGCAACTACAGGAAGAAGGAATGTGGTATCCCTGTAAGGACCATCAACCTCAAGATCAATTCTGCAGATCCTGAAAACATCCCTGGAGAGGTTCTCGTAAGCGGTCCTGTAGTATTCAAGGGCTACTACAAGAACCCTGAGGCAGACAAGCTCGCATTCACCGAGGACGGTTGGTTCCGCACAGGTGACATGGGTATCCAGGACAGCGAAGGCCATCTCTTCCTCGTAGGACGCTGCAAGAGCATGCTTCTCAGCAGCAACGGACAGAACGTATTCCCAGAGGAGATCGAGGTCATACTCAACCAGCTCCCATATGTCGCAGAATCACTCATCGTCCAGAGAGGCAGCCAGTTCACAGCACTCATCGTGCCTAACGCTGACCTCGCAGGAAATGATGGCATAGACGCCGCATCGCTCGAAAGCATCATGAAGTCGAACATCGAAGCTCTCAACAAGAAGATTCCTGCATATTCACAGGTTTCAGGCTTCGAGCTCAGGACAGAAGCTTTCGCGAAGACTCCTAAGGGCAGCATCAAGCGCTTCCTTTACTCATAATTCTTCGGAAATGACGGATTCAAGGCCGGCAGGTAGTTTCACCTGTCGGCCTTTTTCATTACCTTTGCACAAATCACAAAAACAAAGGAATTCAAATGGCAGACGAAAAGATCATCTTCTCGATGAACGGTGTGGGCAAGGTCCTTCCCAACAACAATAGAGTTATTCTCAAGGACATCTACCTTTCTTTCTTCTACGGTGCAAAGATCGGCATCATCGGTCTCAACGGCTCAGGTAAGTCGACCTTGATGAAGATCATAGCCGGAGTAGAGACCTCCTACAAGGGAGAGGTCGTATGGGCTCCAGGCTATTCTGTAGGCTACCTCGAGCAGGAGCCTCAGATGGATCCGGACAAGACCGTCCTGGAGGTTGTCCAGGAGGGCGTTCAGGAGGTGATGGACGTACTCAACGAATACAACGAGATCTCGGCCAAATTCATGGAGCCTATGGACGACGACGAGATGAACCGCCTTATCATGCGCCAGGGCGAGCTCGCCGAAAAGATCGAGCAGGTCGGCGGATGGGAGATCGATTCAAAGCTTGAAAGAGCGATGGACGCTCTCCAGTGTCCTCCAGGCGATGCATTGGTCGCGAATCTCTCAGGTGGTGAAAGACGTAGGGTCGCTCTCTGCCGACTTCTCCTCAGGCAGCCTGACGTACTCCTTCTCGACGAGCCTACCAACCACCTCGACACCGAGAGTATCCAGTGGCTGGAGGCACATCTCAAGCAGTACAAGGGCACAGTCATCGCCGTGACCCACGACCGCTACTTCCTCGACAACGTCGCAGGATGGATACTTGAGCTTGACAGAGGCGAAGGTATTCCATGGAAGGGCAACTACAGCTCATGGCTCGACCAGAAGACAAAGCGTCTCGCACAGGAAGAGAAGACCGAGAGCAAGCGTCGCAAGACCCTCGAGAGAGAGCTTGAATGGGTACGCATGGCACCGAAGGCCCGCCAGGCAAAGCAGAAGGCGCGTCTGGGAGCTTACGAGAAGCTCGCTGCTTCCGATGCCAAGGAGAAAGAGGCTAAGCTCGAGATATATATCCCTAACGGTCCACACCTTGGAAACAAGGTCATCGAGTTCCACAATGTCAGCAAGGCCTACGGCGACAAGCTTCTCTTCGAGAACCTTGACTTCGTCCTTCCTCCAGCCGGAATCGTCGGTGTCATCGGTCCTAACGGAGCCGGCAAGACTACCCTTTTCCGCCTGATCATGGGAATCGAGAAGCCTGACACAGGCGAGATCTCGATCGGAGAGACCGTGAAGATCGCCTACGTCGACCAGCAGCATAAGAGTATCGACCCTGAGCTTTCTGTCTACGAGACCATCGCAGGCAACTCAGAGTGGGTAAGGCTCGGAAACAAGGACATCAACGCCCGCGCATGGGTATCCCGTTTCAACTTCAGCGGCGCAGACCAGGAGAAGCTCTGCGGAGTGCTTTCCGGAGGTGAGAGGAACCGTCTCCACCTTGCGCTTACCCTCAAGGACGAAGGTAACGTACTTCTCCTCGACGAGCCTACAAACGACGTTGACGTAAACACCATCCGTGCACTCGAGGAAGGTCTCGAAGGTTTCGCAGGATGTGCAGTGGTAGTCAGCCATGACCGTTGGTTTCTCGACCGTATCGCGACCCATATACTTGCCTTCGAAGGCGATTCTCAGGTCGTATTCTTCGAGGGTAACTACCAGGAGTACGAGGAGAACAAGAAGATGCGTCTCGGCAATGTAGAGCCTAAGCCGTTCAAGTACAAGAAGCTGATGGAATAACATCCATGAAGTGCCTTAACTGCGGAAATGAATTTGAGGGCGCATTCTGCCCCGTCTGTGGACAATCAGCAAAAGTCGGGAAACTGACTATTGCCACATTGTCCGACGGGCTGATGCGCGCTCTTTTCAGCTTCGACAAAGGCATCTGGCGTACGCTTGGGCACCTGTTCTCAAAGCCGGGTACCATGATCACGGACTATATCCATGGAAAGCGTGCCAGCTATATGAATCCATTCTCCCTGCTCGTCATCCTTACCACGATATTCGTAATTGAAGCCCATCTGGTAAGTGGAGTCAGAGAGAGGTCGGGGGTCTCCTTCGGTCCAGCAAGTATCGAAATCGAGGATCACGCCGTGACGGACACCACTGAAGCATCAGGCGGACAATACGTCCTTGACGAGAACGTTCTGAGGGACAGGCTCGTCAAAATCAAGAGGGTGGCCGACAAGTCCAATATCCTCCACGACATCTACGACTGGACCAAAGGGAACAAGATGTTCTATACCATCATCACCATCCCAGTATTGGCTCTTGCGACAAGCACTGCGTTCAGGAAAAGGAAAAGGAAGAAAGCTGAGGACGAATCAGCAGAAGCGCCTGTCTTCAACTATGCTGAATGCCTATGCGCCATGGCATTCTATTCATGCCAGCTGCTCTGCATCTCGATCGTGACGATGCCGTTCAATCCAGTCTCTGCAAAGATGGACGGGTTCACCGATGTCGGAGGACTGGTCATGGTAATAATCCTCGCCTGGGATTTCATAAATATGTACCGGATAAGAAAGAGAAAGGCCTTTTTCAAGGCCTTGGAAGTCATTGTCATCAACTACAGCATCGTAGTTATGGTCGCACTGGTGCTTATATCGCTTATCTGGACAATATCAGGCCTTATCTGATTCTTTCTTTTTCATCATAGTCATCCAGGCATGCGGGGTCATGCCGAATTTCTTGTCAAAGCATCTTGAGAAATAGGACGGTGAGCTGAAACCTACCAGATAGCAGATCTCACTGATCGGCTTCTTGCCTTCGACAAGGAGCTGCTGTGCCTTGGCAAGACGGGCGTCAGTGATCATGTTGTTCGGAGTATCACCGACGGCAGCCTTGACCTTGGCAAAAAGTCCTGAACGGGACACGCAGAGTTCTTCGGCAAGCTGAGCGACAGACAGTTCAGGGCTTGCCAGATTCTTATCTATAAGATCCTTGAGCTTCTGGATGAAGAGATCGTCAGAAATATTGTAGCTTGCCTTCTTACGGGCAAAAGCCTTCTCATCTGCCTCAGTAGCCACATAGCTCTCGGCTGCCGGGACAATCTCTTCCTCTACTACCGGTTCGGGATCAAGTATCTGTATAGGAGCATCACTCTTCACAGCCCTTTCAATACCTCTCTGGTCCATGTAGACGTCACACATGGCAAGTACCTGCTCATTGAGCGCCGAAGCCTTGAAAAGGCTCTTCTCGACAGCTGCGACCTCCGCCTTCACGCTTGGAGGGAGAGTCCCTGCCTTCCTGGTGAGGACCGCGATCTTCTCGTCAGCATCCCTGAGCCTGCGGTTAGTCTCCTCTGTATACTTATACAGCACAGACACGTTCGCAGCGATGTCTTCTACACGTTTCCTGTTGTTCCTGGCATTCCATCTCACGAATATGAAGATGCCCAGAAGTACCAGGACGAAGACGAAGAACATCAGCATCATCACCACGAATTCCCATGGAATATTTTCGAAAGTAGTATGTAATATCATTGATTTTCTTTTTAGGACTACAAATATACAACTTTCCCCTTGATAATAAAATTGTCCCGATATTGGACGATATTGAAATATTCTTGGATAAATCTTCTATGAATAATATCAAAGCAAAAGTAACTTTGTATTACTAAAAGTAATACGAATGAAGAAAACACTGTTTATTCTGTTGATGGCTTTGTCCAATATCGTCTGTCTGGCGAAGGAGACTTCCGTAACATCTCCCGACGGCAGGGTCAAGCTGAGCATTGACGGTGACAGCTATTCCGTGTATTACGACGGCGAAGTCATCCTCAGCAACTCATCGGCCGCTCTCATCCTTGACGACGGGGCCACCATCAGGCTATCCGACAAGGTAAGGAAGACCGTATCCAGGAATGAGGTCAGAGAGCACATCGTCTCCCCTCTCTACAGACAGGAGTCCTTCGACTATGTCTACAACTACCTTCGCATCGACTTCAAGTCAGGATATCAGATAGAATGGAAAGTCTCTGACGACGGAGTAGCCTACAGGTTCGGCAACCTGAACGACGGACAGACAGTCATCAGGAACGAGAAAGCGATATTTGATTTCGCCGGTGACTGCAAAGCATGGCTTCCATACTCGACCAATCCGAAGAAGCCGGAAGCGATGGCTTTCCAGAACTGGTACACTGAGCAGAGGCTCAAGGACGGAAGTGACGGCAACCTGGCTTTCCTACCTGCTACAGTCGACGCGGGCAAGGTCAAGGTCACGATACTTGAATCTGACCTGAAGTCCTATCCTGGAATGTTCGTGAAGGCCGAGAAGGGAAAGAATTCCCTTTCCGGCGTATTTGCTTCTTACCCGGAATCCTTCGACAATTACAGAGGCCGCGTCCAGAGGTATGTGACATCAACCAAGGACTACATCGCAAAGCACGACGGAGCCCGCTCTTATCCATGGAGGATACTCGCCATAACTACCGACGACACCCAGATGCCTGTCAACAATCTCGTCTACGCCCTTGCCGAGCGCAGCAGGATAAGTGACACATCATGGATCCGTCCAGGCTATTCTGCATGGGAATGGTGGAACGACTGGCAGCTGACCGGAGTCGACTTCGAAGCCGGGATCAACATGGACACATATAGGTACTACATCGACTTCGCCTCGAGGAACGGACTGGAATACGTAATCCTTGACGAAGGATGGTACGTGCCTCAGTCTGGAGACATGATGACTCCGGTAAAGGAACTCGATATCCCTGCGCTTGTGGAATACGCAGCGGAAAGGAATGTGAGACTGATACTCTGGTGCGTGTTCAATGTGCTGGACGACCGTCTGGAAGAGATCTGCAGGCACTACTCTGCCATGGGCATAGCCGGATTCAAGGTCGATTTCCTCGACAGGGACGACCAGGAAGGCGTCGAGATGACTTACAGGATCGCAGAGATGGCTGCGAAATATCACCTGGTGCTCGATCTCCATGGAATCTCAAAGCCAACCGGAATCAACAGGACATATCCGAATGTGCTCAACTACGAATCGATCTTCGGACAGGAAGAAGTCAAGTGGAGCACACCTGAGACAGACATGCCGAAATATAATGTCACAGCACCGTTCATCAGAATGATGGCTGGATACACCGACTACACTCCAGGCGGAATGAGGAACGCTGCCAAGGCTGACTTCCAGCCGGTCTACAGCAAGCCTATGACCATGGGAACCCGTGCGCACCAGGTTGCGCTCTATGTAGTCTACGACTCTCCTCTCACCATGCTCTGCGACGTTCCTACAATGTACGAGAAGGAGCCGGAGACTCTCGCATACCTGTCGACGCTTCCAAGAATCTACGAAAAGGAGATAGTCCTGAACGGACAGATCGGAGAATATGTCACGATAGCCCGGCAGGCCGGCAGCAGCTGGTACCTGGGCGGACTGACGTCATGGACCTCACGTGACATCGAGATCGACTTCAGCTTCCTCGGTGAAGGGACGTGGACCGTCGAGCTTTTCCGTGACGGAGTCAACGCCGACAGAAACGCGGAAGACTACAGAATCGAAAGATTCACGGTAAGACCTTCTGACAGGAGGACAGTACATCTGGCTTCCGGAGGAGGATTCTCAATGAAAATAACCAAATAATAACCAAATAAAACATTTACCCTAACAACATGAACATCAAGCCTATTCTGACAATTTCAGCCGCATTCGCTGCAGTCCTTCTATTCTCGTCCGCTGACAAGAACAAGGCTCAGTCATCAGGATATCCTATCGATCCTGTAAGATTCACCTCAGTAAAGGTCACTGACTCATTCTGGGGTCAGAGACTCAAGGCTTCACGTGAAGTCACCATCCCGCTCGCTTTCAGCAAATGCGAGGAGGAAGGACGTTACGCCAACTTCACCAAGGCAGCCCAGCAGATGCACGCTGACCACAACCTCGGATTCGAGGTGAAGGGGTACTCTTTCGACGACACTGATGTCTACAAGACCATCGAGGGAGCAAGCTACGTTCTCCAGACCTACCCAGACAAGAAGCTCGAGGCATACATCGACAGCGTCCTTGCAGTTGTTGCTGCCGCACAGGAACCTGACGGATATCTCTACACTGCACGTACCATGAACCCGGAGCACCCGCACGAGTGGGCGGGTTCCAAGAGATGGGAGCAGGTCGAGGACCTCAGCCATGAGTTCTACAACCTCGGGCATATGGTCGAGGGCGCATGTGCGCACTACGTCGCGACAGGAAAACGCAACTTCCTTGACATCGCAATGAGATACGCCGACTGCGTCATCCGCGAGGTCGGCGACGGTCCAGACCAGGTCGTACGCGTCCCTGGACACCAGATCGCAGAGATGGCTCTCGCGAAGCTCTACACACTCACAGGTGAGAAGAAATACCTCGACATGGCGAAGTTCTTCCTCGACAAGAGAGGAACCACTTATCTCCAGCAGGAGTACAGCCAGTCACACAAGCCTGTCCTCGAGCAGGACGAGGCCGTAGGACACGCAGTGCGTGCCGCATATATGTACTCAGGAATGGCTGACGTGGCCGCACTCACAGGAGACCAGGGCTATATCGACGCGATCGACCGCATCTGGGACAACATCGTCTCAAAGAAGCTCTACATCACTGGAGGTATCGGTGCGACCAACAACGGTGAGGCTTTCGGCAATAACTACCAGCTCCCTAACATGACTGCATACTGCGAGACCTGCGCAGCGATCGGAAACGTATACGTCAACTACAGAATGTTCCTCCTCCACGGGGACGCCAAGTACTACGATGTCCTTGAGAGAACTCTCTACAACGGACTTCTCTCAGGTGTCTCGCTCGAGGGCGACGGATTCTTCTATCCTAACCCGCTCGAGTCTGCGGGACAGCACCAGAGGAAGGCATGGTTCGGCTGCGCATGCTGCCCTTCCAACATATGCCGCTTCATCCCGTCAGTACCTGGTTATATCTATGCAGTGAAGGACTCTGACCTCTATGTCAACCTCTACATGTCCAACACCATGACCCAGAAGATCGGCGGCAAGGCAGTGCAGCTCAGCCAGCAGACCAACTATCCATGGAACGGCGACGTGACTCTCACTGTGGACAAGACCGCTGCAAAGAATTTCTCTGTCAAGCTCCGCATCCCTGGATGGGTACGCGGACAGGTCGTCCCTAGCGACCTCTACACCTACGATGACGGAAAGGAGCTCGGATACAAGGTGCTCGTGAACGGCGAGGAAGTATCTTCAGAGATCGAGAACGGATATTTCACCATCAGGCGCAACTGGAAGAAGGGTGACATCATCTCACTCCACCTTGACATGGAGCCTAGAGTAGTAAAGGCTCATCCTGAGGTGAAAGACGACGAGGGACGTATCGCCATCGAGAAGGGTCCTGTAGTATACTGCGCAGAGTGGCCTGACAACGACTTCTCAGTACGCAGCGTGCTCATGGCAAAGAACCCTCAGCTCTCAGTCGTACGTCGCAGCGACCTTCTCCACGGCATCGACCAGATCAAGGCCGACGCACAGACCATCGCCTTCAACAAGGAAGGCAAGCTCGAGGTAAAGGACGTGACACTTACCATGATCCCGTATTATGCGTGGTGCCATCGCGGATCCGGCGAGATGATCGTATGGCTCCCGCAGGACTTCAGGTTGACCCATCCAGAAGCCAGATAAAGGAAAATACTTGATTGATAATCAATTAACCACTAAATAATTAAAATTTTTATGAGATTCACAAAAACTGCAGCTGCAATCTTCACAGCAGCTCTCGTTATGGCAGGATGCTCAGAGAAGACCGTACTTACAAAGTCTGGTCTCAATCCTGCTGACTTCGAGTCTGAGTATAACGGTGCCGCAACAGGCCTTTATACTCTTACCAATGCCAACGGCATGGAGGTATGCGTCACCAACTTCGGTGGACGTATCGTCTCAATCATGGTACCGGACAAGAACGGCAACTTCAAGGATGTAGTCCTCGGATTCGACAAGGTGTCCGATTACTTTCCAGAGAACAATGCCTCTGACTTCGGTGCATCCATCGGACGTTACGCAAACCGTATCGGCGGTGCAACCTACACTCTCGACGGAACTGAGGTCGTTCTCCCTAAGAATGATGGTGAGAACTGTCTCCATGGTGGTCCAAGAGGTTGGCAGTACCAGGTATACGAGGTCGTAGAGGCTGATGCAAAGCACATCAAGATCCTCCGCAACTCTCCAGACGGTGACAACGGATTCCCTGGAAACGTCATGGCATACACAACCTATACCCTCAACGACGACAACTCTATCAGCATCGTATACGAGGCTACAACTGACGCACCTACCGTCATCAACATGACAAACCACTCTTACTTCAACCTCGCAGGCGATCCTACTCAGAACGTACTCGGCTACACCATGTACGTAAACTCTACCAACTACACCCCTACCGACGCTGCCCTCATCCCTACAGGTGAGCTCGCTCCAGTAGCTGGTACCCCAATGGATTTCAACACACCTAAGACCATCGGCGACGACATCAACGCTGATTTCGAGGCTCTCGTACTTGCAAACGGCTATGACCACAACTGGTGCATCGACAACAACTGTGACCTTTCAGTCCTCGCTGCAAGCGTGACATGCCCTGAGACAGGAATCGTCCTCGATGTATACACAAACGAGCCAGGTGTCCAGATCTATACCGGTAACTTCCTTGACGGCACTGTAACAGGCAAGAAGGGCATCGTATACAACCAGCGCGCAGGTATCTGCCTTGAGTCACAGCACTATCCTGACTCTCCTAACAAGCCTGAGTGGGCATCTACAGTCCTCCGTCCAGGCGAGAAGTACGTCAGCATGTGTACTTTCGCATTCAGCGTAGCAAAGTAAAAAAACAACACAAAATATTAATACACTATGTTAAAATCAGCTTTCATCGAGGCTCTCGCAAATAACGGCTTCCAGGCAGTGGACTACGTTATTTTCGTCATCTACCTCGCAATCCTCATCTTCCTGGGACTTTTCGTTTCCAGAAGCAAAGACGGCAAGGAGAAGAGTTCAAACGACTACTTCCTTGCCGGTAACACTCTTACATGGTGGGCTGTAGGTGCATCCCTTATCGCCGCCAACATCTCAGCAGAGCAGTTCATCGGAATGTCAGGTTCTGCTTACGCAGCCGGTATCGCCATCGCGGCTTACGAGCTCATGGCAGCCATCACTCTTGTAGTAGTAGGCAAGTTCATCCTGCCTGTGATGATCAAGAACGGTGTGACCACCATCCCTCAGTTCCTTACTTCACGTTACAACAAGGGTGTAGGTCTCTCATTCTCTATCTTCTGGCTCTTCCTCTACGTATTCATCAACCTCACCTCAGTCGCTTGGCTCGGTGCACTTGCAATCGAGCAGATCCTCGGCCTCAGAGGCGTCGTAGTAAGCGTTCTCGGCATGGAAGTGAGCGTACGTCTGCTCATCATCCTCTTCCTCTACCTCGTTGCCGGTGTATACTCAATCTACGGTGGTCTCGCATCAGTTGCATGGACTGACGTAATGCAGGTTGTATTCCTCGTAGGTGGTGGTCTCATCACCGCATACGCTGCTCTTAACGTAATCGCTCCTCACGTAGGCGCACACGGTGCCATCGGAGCACTCGGAGAGGTAATGGACAGACTCGGAAGCATTCCTGGAGACAAGCACTTCAACCTTGTGGTGAAGCGCCAGCCTGACATGTTCCCTGGCATCACTGACGATCCATACTTCACACTTCCTGGTATCGTCCTCATCGTAGGTGCACTCTGGCTCACAAACCTCGGTTACTGGGGATTCAACCAGTACATCATCCAGAAGGGTCTCGCTGCAAAGAGCATCGACGAGGCTAAGAAGGGTCTCGTGTTCGCAGGCTTCCTCAAGGTCCTCATCCCATTCATCGTATGTATCCCAGGTGTATGCGCATACCTCATCTGGAACGACCCTGAACTCCACGGCAAGCTTATGGCAAGCGGTCTCCTCTCAGGTGACATCAAGATCTCTGACGACGCATATCCATTCCTTATCCGCAACTTCACTCCAGTCGCTGTGAAGGGTCTCTCATTCGCTGCTCTTACCGCAGCTGTCATCTCTTCACTCGCTTCGATGTTCAACTCTACATCGACCATCTTCACAATGGATATCTACAAGCAGTTCTTCCGCAAGGAGGCTGGTGACAAGGAGCTCGTAAACGTAGGTCGTCTTACCTCTATCTGCGCTCTCGTAATCGCTCTCCTCGCTGTATATCCAATCATGGGTGGTGCAGACCAGGCATTCCAGATCATCCAGGAGTACTCAGGATTCGTATATCCTGGTATCGTCGTGATCTTCGGTCTCGGTCTCCTCTGGAAGCGTTCAAGCGGTACTGCAGCAGTCGCTACAGCTATCGGCACATTCGCATTCTCAATCTTCTTCAAGCTTCTCCTTCCTGAGACTCCGTTCCTCATCCGTATGGGTTACGTATTCATCGTTCTCGTGATCATGTTCGTCGGTCTCTCACTCAAGAACAAGAACACAGAGCCTACACAGGAAGTATCTGAGAAGGATGTCAACACCCAGATCAAGTACAGCAAGATCCTCGCATGCGTAGCTGGTCTCAGCGCACTTCTCGGTGTTGTAGGTTGCTTCGTAGAGCCTATGCGCAACCTCGGATTCGAAGGATTCTTCTTCATGGCAGCAATCCTCGCAGTACTTGCTATCTACCTCAACTCCAACGCAAAGGACAAGGTACAGGACAAGAAGGCACTCAAGGTAGACCTTTCACTCTTCAAGACTGAGAAGGACTTCAACCTCGGCGCTCTCGGTATCATCATTCTCCTTGCCATCCTTTACATCACACTCTGGTAATACTATGCTCGAAGAACTCAAAGAGAAAGTATTCAAGGCCAACCTTGACCTCGTAAAGCAGGGTCTCGTGATCTTTACCTGGGGCAACGTCTCAGGTATCGACCGCGAGAAGGGTCTTGTAGTGATCAAGCCTTCAGGTGTCAGCTATGACGACATGAAGGCATCAGATATGGTTGTAGTCGACCTCGAGACCGGTAAGGTCGTCGAGGGCGACCTCAACCCTTCTTCTGACACCCCTACCCACCTTGTACTCTACAGGGCATTCCCTAATATCCAGGGAGTGGTACATACACATTCAACATATGCGACCGCGTTCGCACAAGCAGGAAAGGACATCCCTAACATCGGTACCACTCATGCTGACTACTTCTACAAGGCCATCCCTTGCACAAGGGACATGACCAAGGAAGAAGTGGAAGGCCAGTATGAGCTCGAGACAGGAAACGTCATCGTAGACGAGATCCTCAATATCAGAGGCATCAATCCTGACCATACTCCAGCCGTTCTTGTCAAGAACCATGGTCCGTTCTCATGGGGAACATCTCCTGACAACGCAGTGTACAACGCGAAGGTTATGGAGCAGTGCGCAAAGATGGCATTCGTTGCATTCTCAGTAAACCCTGAGCTTACAATGAATCCTCTCCTCATCGAGAAGCACTACAACCGCAAGCATGGCCCTAACGCATATTACGGCCAGAAAAAGAAATAATCACAATAACACTGACTGAAAATGGCAAAAGCATTTGAAAACCTTGAGCTCTGGTGGATCACCGGCGCACAGCTTCTCTACGGAGGAGAGACCGTCAAGATCGTTGACGGTCATTCTCAGGAGATGGTTGCCGGCCTCAACGAAGGCGGTGTAATCCCAGTCAAGGTCGTATATAAAGGTACAGCAAACTCATCCAAGGAAGTTGAGGCAATCATGCTCGAGGCGAACAACGCCCCTCAGTGTGCAGGCGTCATCACATGGATGCACACATTCTCACCTGCAAAGATGTGGATCAAGGGACTCCAGAGACTCAAGAAGCCTCTTCTCCACTTCCACACCCAGTACAATGCGGAGATTCCTTGGAGCACCATGGACATGGACTTCATGAACCTCAACCAGTCTGCCCACGGCGATATCGAGTACGGACATATCTGCACCCGTATGCGCATACCTAGAAAGGTAGTCGTAGGTTACTGGAAGAGCAAGGAGGCTCAGGAGAAGATCGCTATCTGGGCACGTGTCGCTGCTGCAGTGAATGACGCCCACGACGTACGCTGCCTCATGTTCGGTATGAACATGAACAACGTTGCAGTGACTGACGGTGACCGCGTAGAGTTCGAGCAGAGACTCGGATACCATGTAGACTACTACCCTGTATCATCACTCATGGACTACCTCAAGAAGGTGACCGACGCTGAGGCTGATGCACTTGTCGAGGAATACAAGCAGCTCTACACAATCAAGATCGACGAGTGTGGCGAGCAGGTATACTGGGAGAAGGTCAAGAACGCAGCAAAGGCTGAGATCGCCATCCGCCGCGTCCTCAAGGACGAAGGTGCAACTGCATTCACAACCAACTTCGACGACCTCGGTGATGCAGACATCACAGCTCCTGACTTCTTCGGTTTCGACCAGATCCCTGGCCTTGCATGCCAGCGTCTCATGGCCGAGGGTATCGGTTTCGGAGCTGAGGGTGACTGGAAGACAGCATGTCTCTACCGCTCTATCTGGGTAATGAACCAGGGCCTTCCTAAGGGCTGTTCATTCCTTGAGGACTACACTCTCAACTTCGCTGAAGACTGCACATCAAGCCTCCAGAGCCACATGCTCGAGGTGACCCCTCTCATCGCTTCAGACAAGCCGAAGCTTGAGGTCCATTTCCTCGGCATCGGTATCCGCAAGCAGGAGACCGCTCGTCTCGTATTCACATCTAAGACAGGCTCAGGCTGCAAGGCTACGATCGTTGACCTCGGCAACCGTTTCCGTCTCATCACAAGTGACGTAGAGTGCATCGAGCCTAAGCCGATGCCTAAGCTCCCTGTAGCATCTGCCCTCTGGGTTCCACAGCCTACATTCGAGATCGGAGCAGGCGCATGGATCCTTGCAGGTGGTACTCACCACAGTGCATTCTCCTACGACATCACTGCTGAATACTGGGAGGATTTCGCTGACATGATGGGCATCGAGTTCATCGGTATCAACAAGGATACCACTATCAGCGGCTTCAAGCAGCAGCTCCGCAACAACGAGATCTACTACATGCTTAACAAAGCACTCATGTAATAAGAAACGCTATGGACGCAAGACAAACTATTATAGAAGGTAAGGCAATACTCGGTATTGAGTTCGGTTCTACACGTATCAAGGCCGTCCTTATCGACCAGGAAAACAAGCCTATCGCACAGGGTAGCCACACATGGGAGAACCAGCTCGAGAACGGTCTCTGGACATACAGCACAGAGGCAATCTGGTATGGTCTCGAGGACTGCTACGCTGACCTCCGCAAGAACGTCATCGCTGAGTACGACTGTGAGATCGAGCATCTCGCATCTATCGGTATCTCTGCAATGATGCACGGATACATGGCATTCGGTCCTACCGGTACCGCAAGCCGTGGAGCGGATCCATCAGAGTCTGAGAAGATCCTCTATCCATTCCTCACATGGAGAAACACCAACACAGGCGCTGCAGCTGCCGAGCTCTCTAAGCTCTTCAACTACAACATTCCTCTCCGTTGGAGCATCTCACACCTCTATCAGTGCATTCTCGACGGTCAGGAGCACGTCAAGGACATCACCTACATCACCACACTTGCAGGTTATATCCACTGGCGCCTTACCGGAAAGAAGGTTCTCGGCGTAGGCGACGCTTCAGGTATGATTCCTGTTGACCCTAAGACCAAGACCTACGACGCTGAGATGGTAAGGAAGTTCGATGAGCTCGTAGCTCCTAAGGGATACTCATGGAAGCTCGGTGAGATCCTTCCTCAGAGCCTTTCTGCAGGCGAGGACGCAGGTTGCCTTACTGAGCATGGTGCACGTCGTCTCGACGTTTCAGGCCACCTCAAGGCAGGTTGTCCTCTCTGTCCTCCAGAGGGTGACGCCGGCACAGGTATGGTAGCCACAAACGCAGTGAAGCAGCGCACAGGTAACGTATCGGCAGGTACTTCATCATTCTCTATGATCGTGCTCGAGAAGGATCTTTCACAGCCTTACGAGATGATCGACATGGTGACCACTCCTGACGGAAGCCTCGTGGCCATGGTACATTGCAACAACTGTACATCCGACATCAACGCCTGGGTAAACCTCTTCAAGGAGTACCAGCAGCTTCTCGGAATTGAAGTTGACATGAACGAGATCTACGGCAAGCTCTACAACCACGCCCTCACAGGCAATGCAGACTGCGGTGGAGTAATCTCATACAACTATGTATCAGGCGAGCCTGTCTGCGGATGTACTGACGGACGTCCTATGTTCCTCCGTTCAGCCAACGACAAGTTCACCCTCGCAAATTTCATGAGAGCTCATCTCTACGGTACAGTAGGTGCTCTCAAGATGGGTAACGACATCCTCTTCAAGGAGGAGCACGTACAGGTCGACAGAATCACCGGTCACGGTGGTCTCTTCAAGACCAAGGGCGTAGGCCAGAAGGTGCTCGCCGCAGCGCTCAACTCCCCTATCTCTGTCATGGAGACAGCAGGAGAAGGTGGTGCGTGGGGTATCGCTCTCCTCGCAGGTTACCTTATCAACAACAAGGGTATGAACCTTGCTGACTATCTCGAGACTATCGTATTCAACGGTGAGAAGGGCGTGGAGATCGCTCCTTCACCAGAGGATGTCGAGGGCTTCAATGCATGGATCGAGAACTACAAGGCATGCATCCCTGTTGAGCAGAAGGCTGCAGAGTGCAAGAAGTAGGCGCTTGTGCGCAATAAACATCAAAGGGTGGCTGATTGTCGCAAGACTTTCAGCCACACCTTTTTCTGTCTTATTACGGCCGCTATAGTCTAGTCTGAGCCTTCCGCGCTGCGCGCTCCATCCAGTCACTCCCTTCGGTCGTGCCAGCCGCTCACGAGGCCGCGGCCGGCCACGGGCTCAGACCAGACTATATCTGCCGTCAAGACCGAAAGCCACAAGGTGAGACTGGTTATGGGGAATAACGGATCTAGTATCTGGCGAGAGACTTAAGGTCGGACTCGGCCTTGATCTTGTCGATTATCGAACAGACGAGCCTATATGCGCGGCTGTCCTTCGTATAGACAGCAGGGGTGATGAAATTGACACGTCCCTGCCTTCTCAGTTTCTCTGCGACAGCCCTCTTGGCCTGGTTCTGAGGATTGAACACAGCGATCGAATTGCCACCGAACATCGTCACGATCTTCATACAAGGCACATCGGTATCTCCGTCGCCGAAATATATCATATGCGGGAACGGCACGCGCTTCGTATCGTCAGAGGTACTCTCATTCACCTTCTGCGAATCCCTCGAGCTGAAGATACCCTTGTTGATCTTGAACATGAACTGAGTCTTTGCAGTATAGTCGACAGCGATTCCAGGCCATTCAGCCTCGCCGTTCTCATCATAGATGAATGTACATGCGAAGATATGCTTGAACTCATGGGCGATAGGAGTGCCCTCGATGATTTCCTTAAGACCAGAGGAATTGATATAGTGCTCGATCTTCACTCCATGGGCCTCACCATAGTCATTGATGAGCTTGAACCATGAACGTACGCCCTCGAAGAGCTGGATATGCTGTCCGAACTTCTTGAAATCGCTTCGGCGAAGCTTGACGCCATTCTTCTTTGCCTCATCGAACATGAGTTTCATGTAAGCAAGGATATTGCTGGCATCCTGACCCTTCGCGATTCCGTCGCTTGCGGTCCAGAACTCCTGCGGAGTCTTGCCTATTGCCTGGATGAATCCGAATTCCTGCATGTTGCCTGGCGACAATGTGCCGTCAAAGTCATATATAAGAGCTACTATAGGTTTCTTTCTCATAATATGGCAAATATGGTAAAAAATGTGGAAAAACAATTCATTTTTACTAAATTGCGCTCATAATGCTAACTTAGAAGAGACTGTTATGATACACTACCTCGCACAACTTGAAGAAACCATCCACAAATACTGGGATGGCAAAGCTCTATGCAACTACCGAGGAGAAGAATTTACCTTCGGAGAACTGGCTGCAAACATTGAGAAATTCCACATTTTCTTTGAGAAGATCGGAGTAAAGAAAGGACAGAAGATCGCAATCTGTGCGACCAACAGCGCACGCTGGGCAACCACGTACCTTGCCATCAACACATACGAGGCAGTGGTAGTTCCGCTTCTAAGTGAATTCCTTCCAGAGAACGCAGCGACTCTGACCACACATTCGGAAAGCGTCATCCTGTTCGTTGACAAGGCGATCTGGGACAAGATCACCCCTGAGGACATCCCTGATGTAAGATGCGTGATCAACAATGCGGACTACTCCCTCCTCTACTCAAGAGAAGAAGAGGTCACCGAGGCTTACAACGCCATAGACGAACTTTTTGCAGCAAAGTATCCTGACGGTTTCAAGAGCGAAGACGTCAAGTACCCATGCGACAACGACAAGGATCTTGCAGTAATCAACTATACTTCAGGAACGACCAGTGCCCCTAAGGGCGTGATGCTCAGATATGAATGTATCAGCGCGTCAGTCGACTTCGCGATCAGGCACATTCCTGCAAGCAACGAGGACAGCATCGTATCAATGCTCCCTATGGGTCATATCTATGGTATGGTATTCGAGTTCCTCTACCCTCTCAGCTGCGGCGTTACCGTATATTATCTTGGCAAGGCACCTGCCGCATCGACACTTCTCAAGGCAGTGGGCGAAATCAAGCCATATATCGTCATCACAGTTCCACTTGTGATGGAAAAGATCTACAAGAACTCCCTCAAGCCAGTCCTCTCGCAGCCTAAGATGAAGATCCTCACCTCTATCCCAGGTGTGAAGAACATCATCTACAAGGCCATCAGGAACAAGCTCATCGCTACATTCGGCGGCAAGGTCAGCCAGTTCATCATGGGTGGCGCAGCGCTCAATCCAGATGTAGAGAAAGTCTTCAGGAAGATCGGTCTTCCTTACACGGTAGGATACGGCATGACAGAGGCCGCTCCTCTGCTCGCATACGCCGAACCATGGATATACGTCCAGGGCTCATGCGGAAAGAAGGTAGACTCTGCCGATGTCAGGATTGACTCCGAGGACCCTGAGCATATCGCAGGCGAGATCCAGGCCAAGGGTCTCAACATATGCAGCGGATACTTCAACAACCCTGAGGCCAGTGCGGGTGCATTCACAGCTGATGGTTATCTCCATACCGGCGACCTGGGTACCATGGACAAGCACGGAAACATCACCATCCGTGGCCGTAGCAAGAACATGATCCTTTCAGCAAACGGACAGAACATCTATCCGGAGGAAGTCGAGGCTGTGGTCAATGCACAGGACTATGTCATCGAATCTGTGGTAGTCGACCGTGCTGCCAAGCTTGTAGCTCTCGTATATCTTGACAAGGAGGGCATCAGCAAGGCTGGTATCGACATCCCTGTCCTTTCGGAGACAATCAGGAAGTCTGCGAACAAGACTCTTCCTTCATACAGCCAGATCACAAAGATCGAACTGGTGGAGACTCCTTTCGAGAAGACGCCTAAGATGAGCATCAAACGATTCCTGTACAAATAATAGTGACAATTTGGCAGAATGCCAGTTAAGGAACACATTTTGAGTTACCCTTCTGTACATCAGAAAAGGTAACTCAAAATTTTTATAATATGTCAAAGATTAATGGAAAGATAGGAGTGACCACCGAGAACATTTTCCCGGTGATCAAGCAGTTCCTCTATTCAGATCATGAGATTTTCCTCCGCGAGCTCGTAGCTAATGCTGTCGACGCATCACAGAAGATGAAGGCTCTCGCCTCTACCGGCGATTTCAAAGGAGAACTTGGTGACATCAATGTCAGGATAGTCCTCGACGAAGACAAGAAGGTCCTCAGGATCATCGACCGAGGCATCGGTATGACAGAAGAGGAAATCGACAAGTATATCAACCAGATCGCATTCTCATCAGCCGGCGAATTCCTTGAGAAATACAAGGACCAGCTTGGAAGCATAATCGGTCATTTCGGCCTCGGCTTCTATTCTGCGTTCATGGTATCGAAGCAGGTTACAATCGACTCACTCAGCTGGAAGGACGGTGCAGAGGCTGTGAGATGGTCATGCGACGGTACTCCAGAGTTCACGATGGAGGCATCTGACAAGACTGACAGAGGTACCGAGATCACTCTCTACCTCGACGAGGAAGCTGATGAATACTCAAAGAAGGACAGGATCGCCACCCTCCTCGACAAGTACTGCAAGTTCATGCCTGTGCCTGTCATTTTCGGAAAGAAGCAGGAGTGGAAGGACAGCAAGATGGTGGACACAGAGCAGGACAATGTCATCAATGACATCGACCCTATCTGGACAAAGGCTCCGTCTACACTCAAGGAAGAGGACTATACCAAGTTCTACAAGGCCCTCTATCCGATGCATGACGACCCTCTCTTCAACATCCACCTCAACGTCGACTATCCTTTCAATCTTACAGGTATCCTCTACTTCCCTAAGATCAAGGAGCGCATGGCGATCGAGAAGAACAAGATCCAGCTCTATTGCAACCAGATGTTCGTGACAGACCATGTCGAGAACATCGTGCCTGAGTTCCTTACCCTTCTCCATGGTGTGATCGACTCACCTGACATCCCGCTCAACGTATCAAGAAGCTACCTCCAGAGCGACTCTAATGTCAAGAAGATCTCAACATACATCACAAAGAAGGTCGGAGACAGGCTGCTCGACATCTTTACCAACGAGAGAGGCGCATTTGAGAGCAAATGGGACAACATCAAGCTCTTTATCGAGTATGGAATGCTCTCTGATGAGAAGTTCTGCGAGACAGCCCTTAAATTCGCTTTGCTCAAGAACACCGACGGCAAGTACTTCAGTCTAGAAGACTACCGCAAGGCAGTTGAAGGCGAGCAGACTGACAAGGACAAGAAGACAGTCTATCTCTATGCGACCAACACCGAGTCACAGTACTCTTTCATCGAGGCTGCAAAGAACAGAGGCTATGATGTCCTTCTCATGGACTGCGAGCTTGACTCACATTTCGTGAACCTTCTCGAGCAGAAGCTCACAGGCGTCCGTTTCGCACGCGTAGACTCAGACAGCGTCGAGAACCTCATTCCAAAGAGCGACAGGATCAAGTTCGAGATGAAGGAGGACGAAAGATACGATCTTGAGAATATGTTCAAGGCTGTACTTCCTTCTGGCAAGGATTATTTCGTGAACGGCGACAACCTCGGAGAGAATTCCGATCCAGTCCTCATCACCCAGAGCGAGTTCATGCGCAGATACCGTGAGATGAGCAATCTCAGCGGCGGTATGAATTTCATGGGAGAGATGCCTGAATCATACAACATCACCGTGAACATGGAGAATCCTCTCGTTTCTAAGATCATGGAGGCTGCCAAAGCAGAAGTAAAGCCTCAGGCCGAACTCCCAGCTGAAGCGCCAGCTGATGCTTCAGAGGAAGAGAAGAAGGCTGCAAAGGATGCTCGTGAGGCTGTACGCATCGCTCACAGGGAGGATGTCCAGGCGTTCGCCAAGAGCAATGAGATTCTCCGTCAGGTCATCGACCTTGCTCTCCTTGCAAACGGAATGCTCAAGGGAAAGGCTCTCAGCGACTTCATCGCCCGCAGCAAGAAAGTCGTTTCAGACGCCTACCTCAAGTAGTCCTCACCAACAACAGACATATGAGAGTCGGTTCAGGAATGAACCGGCTCTTTTTTTGTTCCTGATACTTTCTGGACTACCCAGGTCAGGCATGTCAAGGTCAGGGCGACCTCAGCCGCAGCAGACAAGTTATGAGCGAAGCGAATGACGCAGGATGCGAGAATGGACAGAGCCCGTTCTTGACATGCCTGACCTGGGATTGTCAGTATAAGTACAGTGTAACAAAAAATCCCGGCTGGCGAACCAGTCGGGATTCTGTATTGAAGTAAGGATAGATTACTTAACGTTTGTGACAACGCGACGTGCATCCTTAGTTCCGTCGATACCACCGAGAACGATAGTCTCGATCTTGTTCTCAGCAACACCCTTCTTAACGAGGTATGCCTTGACAGTGTTAGCACGCTTCTCAGCAAGCTTCTGGTTTGTAGCAGCTGAACCTGTGCCCTTGTCTGCTGAACCGGTAACGGTAAGTGTCTGGTCGTCGCCAAGACGAGCAGCAACTGCGTCAGCATAGAAGTCGAGGTGCATCTTCTCACGATCTGAGAGAGTAGCTGAACCGAGGTCGAAGAATGTGTAGCAACCTGACTCGACAGCGTCGTTCTGTACATATACAGTATCAGGAGCCTGGTTCTTAAGACGCTCGATCTCATCCTTGAGTGCAGCGTTCTCCTTCTCGAGAGCAGCTACGCGATCCTTAAGTGCGTTGTACTGGTCAACTGTGAAAGGAACAGGAACAACGACTGGAGTAACTGATGAGTGACGGTCGAAGTTAGACTTGCCAAGGTTGAAGATGATACCTGCTGTGAGTGAAGGAAGAAGTGCGTGTGCACCATCCTCTACGACCTGGAAATCTCTGTCAGCGATAGCAGCGAAAGAAGCATCGAGGTAGAGGTCTACATGCTTGCCAAGACGGAAGTCATTGAGGAGACCGAAACCATAACCGAGCTCCTGGCCCATGTTGTAGTCTTTCTGTGAGAAGAAGAGGATACCAGCATGTGCATAAGGAATGAGATCCCAGAAACGTGTCTCCTTGTATCCGCCAAGAGCGTTAGAGATGTTCCACATGAAATCTGAGTGGATGTAATGCTGATAGAAGTTGTCGTCAACCTTGAGAGACTCTGAAGTTGACTCACCACCGTTGAGGTTAAGGTTGTTCTGGAGACCCTTGTAGCCGATTCTAGCACCGACTGAAGGGGTGAACCACTTACCAACGAAACCGTCTACTGCGATACCGCCGAAACCGAAGTCAGAATACCTGTTACCGAATGTGTTGGCACCAGCACCGAGACCGATGAACCAGTTGTCAGCACCACGGTTTGTTTCGTAAGCACCACGAACGACCTTGCCGTTCTCATCGCGGTTTCCGTTCTCCTGAGCGTTTGCGCTCATAGAGAAGCTGAGGAGACTTGCTGCAGCAAGTACACCTGCGAAAATTTTGATTGCTTTCATTGTTTATAAATAATGATTTAAAATTATTCTCCTTGATATGCCTATGGACATACTTAGAAACAAATTTAGGCCATTTTTACAACAAAACAAAATCTTTGACGAAAAATCAGGTCATAATGCTATCTTTGCAAGTGCCCTACAGGCAATTCCAAGCATGAAATTCAGACTAGTAGCTCCATATTCGCCATCGGGAGACCAACCGGGTGCGATCCGCGACATAAGCTCAGCCCTCGAGCAAGGTGTTGATTCCGTGACACTTCTTGGTGTGACAGGATCAGGAAAAACCTTCACCATGGCCAACATCATCCAGAAACTGCAGAGGCCTGCGCTCATCCTGAGCCACAACAAGACCCTTGCAGCACAGCTATACGGCGAATTCAAGGCTTTCTTTCCCGAAAATGCCGTCGAATACTTCGTATCATACTATGACTACTATCAGCCGGAGGCATATATTCCTACGACTGACACATATATCGAGAAGGACCTCAGCATCAACGAACAGGTCGAGAAACTCAGGCTGAGCGCCGCTTCCGCCCTCATGTCAGGACGAAGGGACGTAATCGTGATATCCAGCGTCTCATGCCTGTACGGCATAGGCAACCCTGAGGACTTCCATAGCCAGACGGTAGTGGTACGCAAAGGCGAGCAGCGCAGCCTCACCAGGCTCCTCTACCACCTTGTAGACGCACTCTACAGCCGTACCGAGGTGGATTTCAAGAGAGGAACGTTCAGAGTCAGAGGCGACACCGTGGATGTATTCCTCGGCGGTGCGGACGAGGCCGTCAGGATTGAATTCTTCGGAGACGAAGTCGAGGACATCTCGCTCATCGATCCTATCACAGGTGCCAGGCTGGAGAGCCTGACGGAGGTCCCGATCTACCCTGCGAACAACTTCGTGACGACAAAGGAGCGCGGAATCAAGGCTGTCAGCCAGATCCAGGACGACCTTGTCGAGCAGATGGCATATTTCGAGAGCATCGACAAGGTGGCGGAGGCAAAACGCCTCAAGCAGAGAGTCGAATACGACCTTGAGATGATCAAGGAGATGGGCTATTGTCCCGGCATCGAGAACTATTCGAGATATCTGGACGGCAGAAGTCCAGGCCAGAGGCCATTCTGCCTGATAGACTACTTCCCGGACGATTTCATCACCTTCATCGACGAGAGCCATGTCACAATCCCTCAGATCAGAGCAATGTACGGCGGCGACCACTCTAGGAAGTCAGTCCTTATCGAGTACGGATTCAGACTGCCAGCGGCTGCGGACAACAGACCTCTCAAGTTCGACGAGTTCGAGGAAGTCACCAAGCAGACGGTATTTGTCAGCGCGACACCGGCCGACTACGAGCTCGAACGTTCGGAAGGACTTGTGGTAGAGCAGGTTGTAAGGCCTACAGGACTTCTCGACCCTCCTATCGAGGTCAGACCTGTCAAGAACCAGGTGGACGACCTTCTCGAGGAGATCCAGAAGCGCTCGGCACTTGACGAAAGGACTCTCGTCACTACCCTCACGAAACGTATGGCCGAGGAGCTCAACTCCTATCTTGACAGGATGGGAGTCAGGGTAAGGTACATCCATTCCGACATCGACACGACAGAGAGGGTCGAGATCATCGAAGACTTCAAGAAAGGCCTCTTCGACGTGCTGGTCGGAGTCAATCTCCTCAGGGAAGGACTTGACATCCCGTCTGTCTCGCTGGTTGCGATTCTCGACGCGGACAAGGAAGGATTCCTCCGTTCAGGAAGAGCTTTGACACAGACTGCAGGACGTGCCGCGAGAAACATCCACGGGCTTGTGATCATGTATGCGGACACCATCACCCAGTCCATGCAGGAGACCATCTACGAGACCGACAGAAGAAGGTCCAAGCAGATGGAATACAATAAATTGCACAACATCACACCTAAGCAGGTCGGCGTAAAGGAAAACCCTCTTATCGGCGAGCTTGTCGGTTCCGGGAAGGGCCGCGTGACCGCTGCGAATTCATACGACGATCCGATCTACATCCCTAGCCCGAGCGAACTTGGAAAGGGCACTGTAAGCGTAGGTCTCGGCATCGATTCCAGAAGGGAGACCAACTCGGCATTCGTCGACGGATACATCAAGGCCGACCTCGCCGCTGTCCTTCAGGACCCTGTCATCAGGTCCATGTCAAGAGAGCAGGTCGAGAAGATGGCAGAGGAGGCGAAGCGAAAGATGCAGCAGGCAGCAGCCGAGCTGGAATTCAACGCAGCCGCCAAGTACCGCGACGAGATGTGGGCACTCAACGAATACCTGCGTGTCTGGCAGGAAAAGGAAAACAAGAAGAGGAAATAGGGCTTACGGCCTTCCGATAGCCTTTTCGACTATTGCGTCGATATCCTCCGGAGCCGTCGCGAGATAGGTCGCCGCCGTCAGGCTTTCTGCAGGGCGGAATCCCCATGAGACCGCGATCGACGGGATTCCGGCATTTGCCGCAGTCTTGATGTCAGTCGACGAATCCCCCACCATTATGACATCGCCAAGGTCCATGGTACCTGCCTCCGAAGCATGTACCATGATCCTGTTGACTACCTCAGGGGACGGCTTCAGAGGCGCGTCGGGACCGTTTCCGAGGACTTCCACGAAGTCGGTCGAAGGGAAAAGCTTCGATACGAGCACTTCCGCTCCGCTCTGGAACTTGTTGGAGGCGACGGCAAGATGGTAGCCGGCGGCAGACAGGCGGTCGACAAGTTCAGGGATTCCAGGATATGGACGCGTATGGACGTCGATGTGGGCGGAATAGTACTCGACGAAATCGGCGAGGACAGCGTCAAGCAGTCTCTCATCGTCTCTCAGGCCTTCCGGCATGGCAGTCTTGACAAGATTCCTTACTCCGTGGCCGACCATCATGTAGAATTCGTCAATCGCGTGCTCTGGGAAGTTCCTGAGAGCAAGTGCATGGTTAACAGCCACACCAAGGTCTTCGATGCTGTTGATCAAAGTACCGTCCAGATCAAAAATTATCAGTTTCATATTCAAATATACCAAGAAATCTTATTATATTGCGGATATGGACATCATTGAAGAAAGATTCCCGCATTACAGCGAGGCCGGGAAAGACCTCATCAGGGCAGCATACAGTATCGCAGAGCAGGCGTTGAAGGATGATCTCAGGTATGACGGTTCGCCGTTCCTGAACCACCCTATGGGCGTAGCCATGATCGTGTCTGACGAGATCGGTCTCCAGGCCGAGTGCGTGACCGCGGTCTTTCTCCATGAGTCGCTGAGGACGCATCCGGACCTCGACACTTCTTCGTGGAAGTTCTCCGACGAGATCATGAAGATGGTGGACGGTCTCAACAAGATCGCTACGATCAAGCCGAAAGACACCAAGCTCGAGGCCGAGAACTACAAGAAACTGATCGTACAGTATTCCACCGACCCTCGCGTGACTGTCCTCAAGATCGCGGACAGGCTTGAGGTGATGCGCCATCTTGAGATGTTCCCGGGACAGTCAAGGGAAAGGAAGATTCTCGAGACGCTTATGCTCTACATCCCGCTTGCGCACCAGCTAGGCCTTTACAACATCAAAGGGGAGATGGAGAACATCTACCTTGGCTTCGCCGAGCCTGAGCAGTACAGAAGCATCACCAACAAGCTCAAGGCTACCGAGAAAGACAGGGAAAGGCTCATGGAAGAATTCATCGAGCCTCTCAAGAAGGACCTTGACAACGAGGGCATCCACTATAAGCTGAAGATAAGGACCAAGTCTGCATATTCGATCTTCAAGAAGATGAAGGTGCAGAAAGTGCCTTTCGAAGGCGTGTATGACGTCTTCGCCATCCGTTTCATAATTGACTGCGAGCCTGAGAGCAGTATCGAGAAGGATCTCTGCTGGAAGGTCTATTCATATGTGACCAAGGAGTACGAAGCTGATACTAAGAGGCTCAGGGACTGGATCACCAATCCTAAGCCTAACGGCTATGAATCCCTCCATATCACTGTCAAGAACAGGCAGAACGCCTATGTGGAGGTCCAGATCAGGACCAAGAGAATGGACGCGGAGGCCGAGAACGGCAATGCGGCACACTGGTCATACAAGGGTGTGAAGCACGAGGAGACTCTCGACAGATGGCTGACTTCAGTCCGCTACAACCTCGAGCACCCGCTTTCCGTAAATCCGGAAGACGTCCCTCAGCCACCTGACAAGGAGATATTCGTGTTCACACCTAGCAGTGAGCTCAGGATCCTCCCTACAGGTGCCACAGTGCTTGATTTCGCATTCAATATCCATAGCAACATCGGTATGAGATGTACCGGTGGCAAGATCAACGGCAAGGTTGCTTCAATCAAGGAGAAGCTGAAGACTGGAGACGTCGTAGAGATCCTGACCAGCAAGAACCAGAAGCCTACGGCTGACTGGCTTAACCATGTCGTGTCTTCAAAGGCCAGGAACAAGATACGCCAGTCTCTCCATGACGCGGAATTCAAGAAGGCCGCTGAAGGAAAGGAAATCCTTGAGAGAAGGCTGAAGAACTGGAAGCTCGAACTTCCGGACGAGATGATGGTGGAGCTTATGAAGAAGCTTCACTACACCACGATCTATGCGTTCCATGCCGCTATCGCAGAGGAAGTCGTCGATGTCAATACTGTCAAGACCTTCATCCAGGAGCATGACGCGATGCTCGCTGAAGCCGCAGCAAGGGCAGCCGAGGCTGAGGCTGCAAAGGTCAAGCACAGCATCAAGTCCGGTGACAGCGGGGATGATATCCTTGTCATCAACGCAAAGAATCTGAAAGGTCTGGACTATAAGATGGCGAAGTGCTGCAATCCTGTATTCGGCGACGATGTGTTCGGTTTCGTGACCAGGGACGAGGGTATCAAGATCCACAGGATCTCATGTCCTAACGCGGCACGTCTGATCGAGATGTATCCATATCGTATCCAGAAGGTGAAATGGACCGAGACTCCTAGCTCGGGTTCTTTCCAGGTGAGCCTGAGGATCGTCGCTGAGATGGAGGATTCGGTGATCAACCATATCATGGATGTGATCAATCAGTTCAGGGCTTCGCTGAGGTCATTCAATGTCAATGAGAATCAGAGGAACGGAACTTATGACATCACGATGAAGGTTTCTGTCGCCTCGAATATGGAGCTGGACAAGGTCGTTTCTCAGATCAAGGTCATAAGGCACGTCCTCAAGGTCGGACGTATGTAGCTTTCCTCAGCTCCAGGCCTGTCTCACGCAATTGCCAGATAGTGGTCCATACGGGCCTCCAAACCCTCCCAGCTTACGCTGGGCCCCTCCCACTCCTTGCGTGGTCGCAAAGGTCGGCCATGTACGGACCACTACCTGACATCACTGAGCCAAGCCCGGCACGATGACGTTTAGGAGGGAATGTCAAGACGGCGGAGAGCCGAACGACCAGAGGAATCTGTCCAGCGACGGCGTGTGTCTGACGACTGTTAGGCGCAAAGCGACTAAAAAGGAGAAGTTAGCCGTCGAAGATTCCGACGGGAAGTGAGCAGCCGGAATGACGCTGACCGAAGAAACGTTACCGTGCCGGGCTTATTCCAGAATGTCAGCGTCTATCGGGATTTGTTGCGGTCATTCAGGGCCTGCTGGAAGGCGCGGGCGTTCCTCATGTGCTCGGCAAGGGTGACGGCGAAGCGGTGGGTACCGTTGAAGTCCGGACTTGCGCAGAAGAAGATATAGCCATGCTTGTCAGGATTGAGCACAGCGTTCAGAGCCGCCTTCGAAGGGACACAGATAGGAGCCGGAGGAAGTCCGGCGTACTTGTAAGTATTGAACGGAGAATCGACCTGAAGATGCTTGTTCAGCACTCTTGTCAGCTGATAATCAAAACAATACGCAACGGTAGGATCGGCCTGGAGCTTCATTCCGACATGGAGTCGGTTGAGATAGACACCCGCGATTGACGGCATCTCAGGTTCATGGTTGGTCTCGCCGTTGACTATTGAGGCAAGTACAGAAGCCTCCATCCGGGTAAGTCCCTGAGCCTTTGCCTTCGCTACATTCTCCGGCGTCCAGAAGGCATCGTATGCAGCCTTCTGTCTTTCAAGGACAGTCTCTACAGGATCTGTCCAATATACCTGATAGGTATCAGGAATGAAGAGTGCGAACACATCCTTCTTCTCGAATCCAAGCTTTGACAGCAATGCCTCGTCCTCGAGGGCCGCTGCCACGGTAGCTGAATCGACAAGCATCTGGCTGCCAATCTTCTTTGCGATGACGCTCTTCTGCCTCATGGTTCCTGAAAGAGTCAGGTTCACAGGGGTCTGCCAGCCGTTAGACATCATTCTGGCCACATAGATGCTGGGATCCGAAGCACTGACCGTATAATGTCCTGGCTTCACAGAAGAGACTCCGCTGAATGATCTGCCGACGCTCTTGACATTCTTAGGTCCGCATGATCCAAGCACCATTGACAAAGCCTCATCGACCGAAGTCTCGGGATAGATGTAGAGCTCGGTAGTGCCAGTGAAGTTAGGCATCTTCCTGTCGTAGTAGAACTTATAGAACTCGATGGCAGCGACGGCTCCTGCAGCCAGGAGGACAAGCGCTGCGACAATAGCTGTCTTGGATTTCTTTGTCATGGATTATCGAAGTAAGATTGAATCACCCTCCCTGAGGACATAGTCCTTGGAGAGGCCGTTACGCTTGCACAGATCCTTGAGCTTGACGCCATAGTGCTGCGAAATCTCCCAGAGAGTCTCGCCGTCACGGTCAGCTATATGTTTGTCAAGTCCTTTCGCGGTCTGCTTCTTCTTTGCCTGAAGGTAGATTATCTCACCCATCTCGACCACATGGCCCGCCTTCATGTCATTGAACTTAAGCAACTCCTTGACGAACAGATTGTTGGACGAAGCAATCGAAGCGATGGTCTCCCCTTCTGAGGCATAGATGAAAGGGACTCCGTTGAGAGAGAACATCTGCCTTGAGAGCGAGAACTTGAAGCTTTCAGCAGCCTTTGCAGTCACCTTTCTCGGTTCCTCCAGAGAGAGCGGAGAATCAGGAATGACGGTCTGGGTATCGTCGACGAGATCGTTTCCGTTCCTTGGGCCTTTCTTGACTTTCCTTCCTGGCTTAGGAGTCTCTGCGACAACTTTCTCCGTCGACTTCTCAGCCTGCTTGACGCTCATCTTGTCATACTGGGAAAGGTTGTAGTCCTCAATCAGCTTGATGAGCTTGGTCGGGTATGCAGGATCGGTCGCATAGCCTGCGGCCTTAAGGCCGTATGCCCATGACTTGTAGTCAGTCACAGGATATTCGAAAAGGGACTTGTAGCGGCTGCGGTAGCGAAGGAAGTCCGAATGGTCGACAAACGACTCCTCAGCGCTGTCGTACACTCTGAAGCACTCCCCTTTCTTGTCGTCGTCGGCATACTGCTTCTTTCCGGTCCAGTCATGGCACTTTATGCCGAAGTGGTTGTTGCCGTCCGCTGCGAGCGGAGACAATCCGTAACGGGACTCAAGGAGTCCCTGGGCAAGGGTGATGCTGGCAGGAACTCCTGTCCTATACATCTCACTTACCGCTATCGCCGCATAACGGGCAATATACTTTTCCTGCGGTGTCCCCTCCGGAGCAGCTCCTGTCATGGACAGAGATGCAAGGGAGAGCACTGCAGCGACCGCAACTGCAAAAAGATACCTGACTGATTTCATATAAGGACGAATTTACAATTTTTTCTCCGGAATATCGAAGATGTCGCCGTCGCTTGCGGCATAAGTCTCAGGGAAGACCTTCCTCGCCTCGACCTCGTATCTTGCCGGATACTGGCAGCGCGACGAATAATGAGCAATCACGAGTTTGCCTACACCGGCCTTCACAGCACATTCTGCAGCGTCGACGGTAGTCGAGTGGAACCTGTTGGCTGCCGGTTCATGAAGTTCCTGGAGATACGTCGCCTCATGGTATAGCAGGTCGACGCCCTTGACCCAGTCCGCGAGCTGCGTGAACGGAGCGGTGTCGCTCACATACGCATAGCTTCTCGGTGCGTATGGTCTGTATGCGACATCCTCGTTCTTAATGACAAGCGGCTCATCTGTACCTGAGTTGCGGACAAAGCCATTCATGAAGTCTGCTCCTTCATCCTTTCCAGCAGGTCTTACGACGTCCTCTCCTCTTTTCAGCATTCCTATCTCTGAAAGAGTGAAGCCATATTTCTCCACAGCCTCCTTGCTGACGTTCATCTGAGGAATCTTCTCCCTGAAGATGTAGCCATAGGTATCGATCTTATGGTTGAGCGGAAACGAGAGTATCTCGAACGACTTGGTCTCGTAGATCACCTCAGGAGACTTCATCGTCATAGGCACGAAACGGATCTCGAAAGAGATGCCCTCGCCATAGAACGAGAGGAAAAACTTAAGGACAGGTCCGAAGTTGGTCGGCGCATATATGTTGAGAGGCGCTGTCCTGCCTTTCATGGAAATCGTCGAGAGCAATCCGAAGATTCCGAAGAGATGGTCACCATGGATATGTGAGATGCAGATTGAGTCAAGCTTGAGAAGCGGCACTCTATACTTCAGCATCTGGTGCTGGACACCTTCTCCACAGTCAATAAGGAATAAACGCCCATGTACGTCAAGTACATGAGCGCTCTGATATCTACCGGTAACAGGAACGGCTGATGCCGTTCCCATTATCCTTAGCGTAAAATTACTCACCCTTCTCGAGCTTGCTCTTGAGAGCTGCGAGTGCATCGATGTCGCCAAGAGTTGTCTTCTCGATGTTAGAGTTGATCTTCTTGACAGCCTTCTTTGTTGTATCTACCTCTGCAGCAGCCTTAGCCTCCTTAGCCTCAGCGTATGTGCGGGTGTGTGAAAGAAGGATTCTTCTGGTGCTTCTTCTGAGCTCTACAACCTTGAATGGGAGTGTCTCGCCTACGACTGCAGTCTTACCGTCCTCCTTTACGAGGTCACGTGAGAAGCAGAATGCCTCAGCGGTCTCATCGAGAGTGATGTTTGCGCCCTTGTCAGTTGTTGAAGCAACTGTTCCGTTTACAACTGAACCTACAGGATACTTAGCCTCGAGCTGATCCCATGGGTTAGGAAGAATCTGCTTGTGACCAAGGCTGAGCTTGTGGTTAGCCTCATCGAAGTCGAGGATTACGACGTCGATCTTGTCACCTGCCTGAACCATCTCTGATGGATGCTTGATCTTGTCCCAAGAGAGGTCGCTGATGTGTACGAGACCCTCGATACCGTCCTCGAGCTCTGCGAATACACCGAAGTTGGTGATGTTACGTACAGTAGCTGACTGCTGTGAACCTACTGGGTATCTCTCACGGATGTTCTCCCATGGGTTAGGAACGAGCTGCTTGAGACCGAGTGACATCTTGCGAGCCTCGCGATCGAGTGAAAGGATCTGAGCATCTACCTCGTCGCCTACCTTGAGGAAGTCCTGAGCGATGCGGAGTCTTGGAGACCATGACATCTCTGAAACGTGGATAAGACCCTCTACGCCTGGCTTGATCTCGATGAATGCACCGTAGTCAGCGATGAGAACTACCTTACCCTTTACCTTGTCACCGACCTTAAGGTCTGGATCGAGGCTCTCCCAAGGATGAGCTGTAAGCTGCTTGAGACCGAGAGCGATTCTCTTCTGCTCGTTGAAGTCGAGGACAACGACCTTGATCTTCTCGTCGAGCTTGACGATCTCCTCAGGGTTGTTGATACGGCCCCAAGAGAGGTCTGTGATGTGGATGAGACCGTCAACGCCACCGAGGTCAACGAATACACCGTAGTTGGTGATGTTCTTGACTGTACCCTCGAGTACCTGGCCCTTCTCGAGCTTGCCGATGAGCTCTGACTTCTGCTTCTCGAGCTCTGCCTCAAGGAGAGCCTTGTGAGAAACTACTACATTGCGGAACTCCTGGTTGATCTTGACGATCTTGAAGTCCATGGTCTGATCAACGTATACATCGTAGTCGCGGATTGGCTTGATGTCGATCTGTGAACCAGGGAGGAATGCCTCGATTCCGAATACGTCTACGATCATACCACCCTTTGTGCGGGTCTTCACGTAGCCCTTTACAACGTCACCGTTGTCGTAAGCTGCATTTACCTGATCCCATGAACGGAGCTGACGAGCCTTCTTGTGTGAGAGAATGAGCTGACCCTTGCGGTCCTCTGCAGACTCCACGTAAACTTCTACCTTGTCACCGACCTTGAGCTCTGGGTTGTAACGGAACTCAGGAGCCATGATGACACCTTCGCTCTTATAACCGATGTTGACGATCACCTCTCTCTTAGAGATAGCGACTACGGTACCCTCAGTAACGTCGTTCTCTACGACCTTTGAGAGTGTCTGGTCATAAGCAGCTGCAATTTCAGACTTGTCAGTGTTGCCATAGACAGCGGCCTCGTTCTCAAATGCCTCCCAATCGAAATCTGCAGGATTTACAGATGCGTTGAGAGCCTTCTTGTTTTCTTCCATAAAATTTGTTGTAAAAAAACTAGTTGTTAAACATTATGTTATGCTAAAAAAGCCCGCAAATATACGGAATATTGCGGACTTGACAAAGTATCTAGAGCATTTTTCGCTTGATAAAGAAATAAAGAATGATTCCAAGCGAGAAAATCATGATTCCGATGATCACCACCCATGCCAGATGGAAGCTCTCCATCGGCAGATGGACATTCATTCCATAGAAGCTCGTGACGAGAGTCGGAGGCATCAGGAGCAGCGAGATGAGAGTGAATATCTTCATGATATTGTTCTGCTCGAGGTTGATAAGACCGACCGCTGTGTTCTGCAGGTACTCAAGCCTCTCGAAGTTGAAGTTCGCGTGGTTGATAAGTGACGAGATATCCTGCTGGAGCACATTGAACCTTACGTCCAGCTCGGACGGGTACTTGTCGCTCTTCATGAGGTTCGTTATGAGACGCTGCTTGTCGACGATGTTCTCACGTACGACCATGGTGTTCTCCTGGAGCTGGTTGATATCGAGGAGGAATTCCTCATTGATGTCTTCCTGCTGGTTGATCCTCTTGCTGTACTGAGCCGTCTCCTTTGCGATGAGCTCGATCATATCGGCATCGAGGTCGACACGCTGGTCGAGAATGCTTGTGAAGATCCAGAAGCCGTTAGGGAAAAGCCTTGGCATCGCCATCAGCTTCCTCTGAAGCTCAGTGAAGCTTCGCAGAGGGAAATCCCTGATGGTGGCAAGGCAGCCGTCCACGATGGTGAAAGACACAGCTTCAAGGCCATAGCCCTCCGGACCAGGCATCAGGAAGTTGGTATTTGCAAAGATAGCAGTGTCATTCTCATTGAAACGAGAAGAACTCTCGATCTCTTCGGCCTGCGCCCTGCTCTGAATCTCCGTTCCGAGAAAAGCCTCGACGAGGCGCTTCTCCTCTCCAGAAGGATCAAACATGTCAATCCATACAACATCCCTGAGGCTCAGCTTCCTGAGATCTGTTTCCGACTGGGAAACCGTTATTGTGCCGTTTGTCCTGTAGAAGATATTCAACATGACCCTTCCTCCTACTGCGGGGATTCCACCCGCTTTTACTCCCGCCAGTCGCCGGGAAAGTTAATAATACGGTAATACACAGCTGACATTACGGTAAAGTCAGCCCACAAAAATATCAAAAAAACCTGAAAAAACAGCCCTCTGGACAAGAAAAGCTACACAAAATCAAACAGAATGTCAAGTCCGATGGCAATCAGGACGATTCCTCCTATGATTTCGGCTATCTTACCGAAACGGAGGCCGATCTTCTGCCCCCCGAACATGCCCGCGACCACCGACAGGAAAGTGCATACGAAGACAGCGAGAGCCTTGACAAGGATATCCGACAGCGAATCCTTGTCCATGGAAAGTGAGATGCCGACAGCGAACGCGTCTATGCTTGTAGCGACAGCTCCGAGGATGACATTGCGAAGACCGTTGAGATTCACGGCCTCGGACTCCCCTCCCAGAGCCTCCTTGATCATCGAGCCTCCGACATAGAGCAGGAGAAGGAAGCCTATTATGTTCGCCACCTTCTCGATATATCCCACGAAAAGATCACCGAATCCCCAGCCGACAAGCATCAGTCCTGCCTGCACGAAAGCAAAGACCACGGCGATCCAGGAGACGGTCTTCCAACGTATCTCCTTGAGGGTGACGCTGGAGCAGGTAGACACCGCAAAGCAGTCGGCGCAGAGGGAAAGCGCGAAGATCAGGGTGACGAGGAATGCCGCTATCATGGTCTGAAAATCTGTCTGTTGATGATGGAACGTCCGAGAGTAAGCTCGTCAGCATACTCGAGGTCGTCTCCGAAGCCCAGACCGCGGGCAAGAGACGACACCTTGACCCCGAACTGGGAAATCTGCCTGTAGATATAGAAAGAAGTAGTCTCTCCTTCGACGTCTCCGCTGAGCGCCAGGATGACCTCGACCTCGTTGCCGTCCTTTGTAAGGGCAGCGATGCGGCTGACAAGTTCAGTTATGGACAGGTCGGACGGTCCCGTCCCGTTGATCGGTGAGATGATGCCACCAAGCACGTGATAGGTGCCATGGTACTGGCCCGTGTTCTCGATGCTCATCACGTCACGGACATTCTCGACGACGCAGATGGTGTTGTGGTCGCGGGAATGGTCCCCGCATATCGAGCAGGTGTCCGAGTCGGAGATCATCATGCAGGTCCTGCAGTAGCGTACGTCGTCGCACAGATGGTTGATCGCATCCGTGAAATGATGGACGTTCTCCTTAGGCTGTCTCAGAAGATGGAGCGCAAGACGGAGTGCGCTTCTGTTGCCCACGCCCGGAAGAGACGCGATGGCATCCACCGCATCCTCAAGCAACCTGGAAGGATATTTCTGTTTCAGCATGACTTATCAACCGACTATCTGGCCGTTGCGGCGCCAATGGACATAGCCATAGACCGCGCCGGCGGTATATGCAAGATAAAGTGCCGTCATCCAATACATTCCGGCAGTCAGGCAGAGGACCGTGGACATGACGTCCGCCACGATCCACACAAGCCACTGCTCCGGATAGGACTTGGCAAGCCACCAGGTTCCTATAGCGCTCAGGATCGTCGTGACCGCGTCGATCCGGGTCTCCGATCCACCGATTGCCTTCAGGAGTGCGATCAGGGCGACGGAACCGACGACGAAGAGGACGGCGCTTATGACTATGGTACGTGCATCCAGCTTGTTGAGATGTATCGAGCTTCCGGAATCGTCCGAGAGCTTTCCCGCATCCTTCTTCCACTGGTAGAGACCCCAGAAAGAAACTGCTACATAATATATGTTCAGTCCCATCGAGGCATAGAGATGCTGGACGGCAAAAGAAAAGGAACAGGCTACTCCGGTAAGGATTCCGAGCACCCACATAAGGTTCTTCTGCTGGATCTCGAGGACCAGGTACGCCAGTCCTGTCACCAGTGCGAAAATCTCTATCACCTTGATCGCCAGTTCCATTTCCGTAAAGACGCTTGATTGTTAGAGGACTGCGAGTACCTCGACCTTGAAGATGAGAGCAGCGTATGGAGGGATCGCTCCGCCTGCACCGTTCTCGCCGTATGCGAGGTTGTAAGGGATGTAGAGCTCCCACTCAGAGCCTTCCGGCATGAGCTGGAGAGCCTCAGTCCAACCTGCGATCACCTGGTTCACGCCGAACTCAGCAGGTTCTCCTCTCTTATATGAGCTGTCGAAGATCTGGCCGTTGGTGAACTTGCCCTCGTAATGGCATCTCACTGTATCGGCCGCACCGGCAACCTTGCCGTTGCCTTCCTTGATGACCTTGTACTGGAGGCCGCTAGGAAGCACCTTTACACCTTCCTGCTTTGCATTGGCTGCGAGGAATTCCTCTCCGTCCTTCTTCATGGCCTCTGCGATCTCTGCCTCAGCGGCAGCTCTCTCAGACTCCATCTCTGTGAAGTACTTGTTAAGAATCTCACCTGCCTCTTCGTATTCGAGAGCCGGCTTCTCACCGCTGATGCAGGCCTTTACGGCTGCTGCGAAATCCTCTACCACGAGATCCTTGACTCCAGACTGAGTCATATTGTGGGCAATGCTCATGCCCAGTGCGTATGAAAGCTTATCCATTTTGATGATTGATTGTTAAAGTCAGCAAATTTAACAATTATTCAGGAACTTTTGTGCGTTTACAGAAATTGAGGTAATTTTGTTCAATAGAGTTCCGGATTCGGGGCGGACGCTCCGATCAACAGGGAAACACGGTGCAAGGCCGTGGCAGTACCCGCTGCTGTATGTCCTCAAGGACGAGCCAGAAGGCCTGCCGGAACGATGATAGAAGCCAACCCGCGGGATGACGGGTCCTGAATCGTGAAGAAGATAATCTGCTCATTACTGCTCCTGGTCGCATGGGGCAGCACATATGGTGCCCTCATGGCACAGGACATGGCCGACACGCTGAAGCATTCGTCGGTCACAGCCTTTGCAGCACGTTCAGTCACCCCTGTACATACGCTTTCAGGCGAAAACCTCCAGAGGCTTTCATCCAATTCCGTAGCCGATGCGCTGAGATATTTCTCAGGCGTACAGATCAAGGACTATGGAGGAATCGGCGGACTGAAGACCGTCAACGTCCGTTCCCTCGGAGCACAGCACGTCGGAGTATTCTTCGACGGAATCAAGATCAACAACGCACAGAACGGCCAGGTCGACCTTGGCCGCTATTCCCTCGACAACATGGAGGAAGTCTCGCTCTACAACGCACAGAAATCCGAGACTCTCCAGTCCGCCGCCGAATATGCGGCAGGATCTTCCGTATATCTCAGGACAAAGACGCCCGTATTTACCGACAAACCCTTCAATCTGACCGCCAGGATCAAAGGAGGTTCCTTCGGGAGCGTCAATCCGCTGGTGCGTTACGAGAGGAAGTTCAGGAAGATGTCCATGAGCGCGGAAGGCATGTACCTCCGCTCGGAGGGCAACTACAGATTCCATCTGAAAAGCCAGTACGAGGACACCACAGGACGCCGGAGCAACGGAGACATCAGGGCGGCAAGGGCCGAGCTCGGTCTCTGGGCAAAGCCTTTCGGCGGAGATCTCCAGGCCCACCTGTATTACTACGATTCCGAGCGCGGTCTTCCAGGGCCGGTCGTCCGCAGGCTGTCCGACCAGTATGCAGCGAAGGACAGGCAGTGGGACAGGAATCTCTTCTTCCAGAGCTCCTACCGCAAGACTTTCGAGAAATGGGCCTTCCTGATCAATGCAAAAGGAGCCTACGACTACCTTGAATACCTGTCTGACCCGGCTGAGAACACCGCCGCGGCATATACCCACAACAGCTACCACCAGAAGGATTTCTACGGCTCCGCTACGGTAGCATGGTACCCTCTCGACTGGATTTCCATGAACTTCGCGTTCGACGAGAGGTGGTCCGACCTCATCTGCGACGTCAGGTACTTCAACTACGTCCAGAGATTCGACACTAAGGCCGCAGCAGCCGTGTCCATAGCATATGAAGATCTCAGTCTGCAAGGCTCACTGCTGTACACCAGAGTCCAGGACATAACGAAAGGCCAGGCCGACCCGCTTGACAGACTGACCCCGACCGTGGTCGCGGGATGGCGGAACGGACAGGGCACCATGGTCCTGAGAGCATTCTATAAAAGCATTTTCCGGTCGCCGACATTGAACGACCTGTACTATGTGCTTGTCGGCAACGCACGCCTGCGGCCTGAATATGCACGTCAGTGGGACCTGGGATTCGACCTTCAGTCCCCTGCATCATGGGGCATGCAGACAAAGCTGAGCGTAGACGCATTCCTCAACCGCGTGACCGACAAGATTGTCGCGATGCCGATAAGGAGCCAGTTCCGTTGGACCATGATGAATTTCGGAAAGGTCCATGGTTCCGGCATCAACGCATCGCTCAGTGGAAGCACCGCTTTCGGGCGTACGAAGGTCAACGCCATGCTGAGCTACTCTTATGAAGACGCCGTGGACCTGACCGATCCCGAGGCAATCAGCTACGGCGGACAGATTCCGTACACACCATGGAATTCAGGCAGCATGGTCCTGGGAGCCGGAAGAGGCCCTTGGAATGCGAACCTGTCGGTCCTCTATACAGGAAAGCGCTACCGCTCGGCGGACAACACCCCGGAGAACCTGCTGGACCCATGGATGACGGCGGACATGAGCATATCCCGCGACTTCATTGTCAGAGGCTATGGGCTCAATCTTGCCATGGATGTGAACAACATCCTTAACCAGCAGTACGAGGTCGTCACCAGATATCCTATGCCAGGGATTAATTACATGATTAAAATAACAGTAAAAATTTAAAGATATAAATTATGAAAAAAGCATTCAGACTGTTTTCAGCGCTGGTCGTAGCCGCAGGCCTATGTTCCTGCGTAGCCGACCTTTCAAGAAGAGTCGACGAGCTCGAGGATCAGGTGACCACCATCCTCAGCTCACTCGACCAGCTCAAGAAGTACGTAGAGTCTCAGGTCTACGTGTCAAGCTATGAGGAGACCGCGGACGGTTTCATCCTCAAGCTCTCCAACGGTGAGACTATGGCCGTAAAGCATGGCCAGAAAGGCGCTGACGGAACGTCGGTAGTCGACGGAATCGACGGCATCTACAGTGTCAGCATCGAGGAGGACTATGTCGTGTTCACCCTCGAGGACGGCAGCAAGCTCGCCCTTCCACGTTCTCCAAAGACCCTCAACCTTGTATTCACCGACGTCGAGGTCAATGCCTATGACGGTAAGGCAGAGTTCACTGTCACAGACGCCCTCGACCCATACATCCTCGTCATCGCAGACTCTGACATCCGCTTCGAGGTGTCCGAGATCAAGGACAACAAGGGAACCATCAGCTTCACCAAAGGTTCATCTGTATCAGCCAAGCTCTACGCCACTGTCATCGACAACGCGTCAGCAGGATGCAACACGAACACAAAAGTCCTGAAGGTAAACTTCGAGACCGCCGGATTCAACACTGAACTCAGCGACATAAAGCTTCCTTCAGACGGAGGCAGCTTCAAGATCGCGTTCTCTACCAATGTTCCATACGAACTTGACTATCCTGAATGGATCCAGGGTGCTACTAAAGCCATGAAGGAATACGAGGAGAGCTTCACCGTCTCTGCCAACGAGGACAATGCAAGGGCCGGCGTCATCAGGATCATAGACTCAGTCAGCAAGGAAGAAGTCGGATCATTCAACATCGAGCAGAGAGGCAAGCTCAATTACCTCTACATCCTCAACGAAGGCACATGGGGTGCGAACAACTCTTCAATCTCATTATATGACTTCGCCAGCGGCAAGGTCACAAACAACTGGTACTCTTCAGTAAACGGTTCTGCTCTCGGCGACACAGGAAATGACATCATCGTGACCGAGGACTACATCATCGTCGCTGTAAATACTTCGAACATCATCCAGTTCTGCGACCTCGACGGCAAGGCAGTAGCCCAGACCGAGTCTGTCGCAAACTGCAGGAAACTCGTTGCCGACCCTGAGGGCAACTATGTCTATGTCACTTCATATGCAAACGACGGATATGTGGCAAAGATCGACCTCACTACATTCGAAGTCGTAGGACAGGCAAAGACAGGATACGAGCCGGAAGGCATCGCATGGTACGACGGCAAGCTCTACATCGCAAACTCCGGCGGATATTCATACATGGGCACCCACGACTACGAGGACAGCATCTCGATCATCGACGCAGACACGATGGAGGAAATCAGCACAGTATCGACAGGCTGCATCAATCTTTATGGCGGATTCGTACAGAACGAGAAGTATCCTCAGTACATCCTCGTGAACTCTGCAGGTGACTACTATGAGACCCCTGCCATGTCACTCATATTCGACTGCGAGAGCGCCGAGGTTGTTGACTATTTCGAGTTCCCTGCAACCTACGCGTCTCAGTACGACGGAGTATTCTACTCACTCGGCTCTGAGTTCAGCTATGCAACATACGCATACGAGTACTACTGCAACAGGATCGACATGAGCTCAGGAGCGCCAGAAGTAATCGAAGGCCTCTGCGACGGCGAGGACACGATCACCGAGAAGATTAAGACCATGGCAGCCCCATACGGACTGTTCGTCGCGCCTGACGGGGAGGTCGTGGTAAGCGATGCCGCGAACTATTCAAGCCGTGGATCAGTCACATTCTTCTCAAAGGAAGGAGTTCAGCTCAGGACTATGACAGCAGGCGTATGCCCAGGTCATTTTGCGGTCAGGTAGACAACGATTTTGTATTTATACAATTTTATCCTATATTTGAAATCCGGGACTCGTTCCCGGTTTTTTTGTATATAGCAACGACTAACAACAATAACGAACGAATCAATATGGAAAAGATCAAAGTAGCGATTGTCGGTTACGGTAACATCGGCAAGTACACACTTGAAGCCATCAATGCCTCCCCAGACATGGAGTGCGTAGGTGTGGTAAGACGCAGCGGTAGCGCTGAAGGTATTCTCGAGCTCCAGAACCTCAAGGTAGTCTCTGATATCCAGGAACTCGGAAAGGTAGACGTCGCAATCCTCGCGACCCCTTCAAGAAAGGTTGAAGAGAACGCTGTCAAGTACCTCAAGATGGGCATCAACACCGTCGACAGCTTTGACATCCATACTGAGATCGTGAACCTTCGCCGCACACTCGACCCTGTAGCCAAGGAGAACGGTGCTGTCAGCATCATCTCTGCAGGTTGGGATCCAGGCAGCGACTCTATCGTACGTACCCTCATGGAGAGCCTCGCACCTAAGGGTGTGTCATACACCAACTTCGGTCCAGGCCGTTCAATGGGTCACTCTGTAGCCGTACGCTCTATCGCAGGTGTGAAGGACGCACTCTCAGTCACAATCCCTACAGGTGAGGGTATCCACCGTCGTATGGTCTATGTAGAGCTCGAGGAAGGCGCAGATTTCGCAACTATCGAGAACGCGATCAAGACTGACCCTTACTTCGTACACGACGAGACCCACGTCACCCAGGTTGAATGCGTCGACGCTCTCAACGATGTAGGCCACGGTGTGAACCTCGTACGCAAGGGTGTCTCAGGCCAGACCCACAACCAGCTCTTCGAGTTCAACATGAAGATCAACAACCCAGCTCTTACAGCACAGGTGCTCGTAAACGTAGCCCGTGCTTCTCTCAAGCAGCAGCCTGGTTGCTACACAATGATCGAGATCCCTGTCATCGACATGCTTGCAGGTGACAAGGAGGCTCTCATCAAGAAGCTTGTATAACATCGCTATTCAATAACAGACAGACCTTCGGACCGGGCTCCAAAGAACTTTGGAAAATGTCGCCCTTGTCCGAAGGTCTGTCTGTAAGAAAACACATGAAAGATAAGATAATCACGAAAAGGACACTCATGTCCCTGTTAGGTGTACTGACAGGAGCTGTAAGTGTCGCCATATTCAAGATCGCGGCCTTCGGTGTCGATCCGTTCCAGACATTCATGGCCGGGCTGGACGCACTCGTCCCGGTCCAGTTCGGAACATTGTATGTGATCGCAAACGCCGTGCTGTTCTTTTTCGCGCTGATCTTCGACCGCCACTACATCGGCCTTGCGACTTTCATCAACCTGTTCCTTCTGGGCTATGTGGTACAGTTCTCGTACGACACGCTTAGGATGATTCCCCTGCTTGCGGACCCTACCCTTGGCGTCAGGATAGTCTGCATCATCGTCGGAATCGTAGCGATCTGCTTCGGATCCGCGTTCTACATAACCGCCGATCTGGGCGTCTCGACTTACGACGCTGTCGCACTGATCATGGCCAACACATGGAAATGGTGGAAATTCAAGTATATCCGCATCATCACGGATTCCGTCTGCGTAATAATCGGATGTACCCTCTATCTCATGGCAGGCGGCCAGTGGGAGAACATCCCTGCCATCGCCGGAATCGGCACGGTCATCACAGCGTTCTTCATGGGGCCGCTGATCGAGTTCTTCAATGAGAAATGCGCAAGACCGTTCCTATATGGAAAAAAGAGAGGATGACGATCGTCATCCTCTCTTTGTATATGTAGCGTCGAATTACTCTGACTTACCTGCTGATCCAAGAACCTGGATCTTGTGGGTGTAGAGCTTGACCATCTCGTCACGAGCTGGTCCGAGGTACTTACGAGGGTCGAACTCAGCTGGCTTCTGGTTGAGCACCTGACGTACTGCTGCGGTAAGAGCAAGACGTGAGTCTGAGTCGATGTTGATCTTGCAGACAGCGCTCTTAGATGCCTGTGCAAGCTGCTCCTCAGGAATACCTACTGCATCTGGAAGCTTTCCACCGTTTGCGTTGATGATGTCAACGTACTCCTGTGGAACTGATGAAGAACCGTGGAGAACGATTGGGAAACCAGGAAGCTGCTCCTCGATAGCTGCGAGAACATCGAAAGCGAGTGGAGGTGGAACGAGCTTGCCTGTCTTAGGGTCTCTTGTGCACTGTGCAGGAGTGAACTTGTATGCACCGTGTGAAGTACCGATTGAGATAGCGAGTGAGTCGCAACCTGTACGTGTAGCGAAGTCAACGACCTCCTCTGGCTTTGTGTAGTGTGAAACTGCTGATGAAACCTCATCCTCAACACCTGCGAGAACGCCGAGCTCAGCCTCAACGGTTACGTCGTGAGCGTGTGCGTACTCAACAACCTTCTTTGTGAGAGCGATGTTCTCCTCGTATGGAAGGTGTGAAGCGTCGATCATTACTGAAGAGAAACCAGTATCTACACAGCTCTTGCAGAGCTCGAATGAATCACCGTGATCAAGATGGAGAACGATCTCTGGCTTCTCCCAGCCAAGTTCCTTAGCGTATGCTACAGCACCCTCTGCCATGTAACGGAGAAGAGTCTGGTTTGCATAGTTACGAGCACCCTTTGAAACCTGAAGGATGACAGGTGACTTCTGCTCAGCAGCTGACATGATGATAGCCTGGAGCTGCTCCATGTTGTTGAAGTTGAATGCAGGGATTGCGTATCCGCCATTCACAGCCTTAGCGAACATTGCTTTGGTGTTCACAAGACCCAATTCTTTGTAAGAAACCATAATTATATAACGTTAATATTTAAAATTTTCTAAAGCATCGCAAAATTAACTAATTTTGTGGAAAGTTTACAACAATCATGGCGAATAAAGTAATCATTTTTTCTGCCCCTTCAGGTTCGGGCAAGAGTACGATAGTCAATCACATACTCGGGCTTCACCCGGAGATGGAGTTTTCAGTATCAGCGACTTCCCGCAGCCCAAGAGGTGAAGAGGTCGACGGAGTCGAATATCTGTTCTACTCGGCTGAGACATTCCGCACTCTCATCGCTGACAATAAGTTCGTAGAGTATGAGGAGGTCTATCAGGACAGATTCTACGGCACCCTCAAGTCCGAGGTCAACAGAATCTGGGCAAAAGGCCATGTCATTATCTTCGACGTCGATGTCAAGGGCGGTGTAAGCCTCAAGAAATATTTCGGTGAGCAGGCCATGTCTGTCTTCATCCAGGCTCCTTCGGTCGAAGTTCTCCGCGAGAGGCTCATCGGACGCGGCACAGACTCGATGGAAGAGATCGAGAAGAGGGTTGCCAAGGCATCCGAGGAGATGACCTATGCCCCTAAGTTCGACAAGGTCCTCATCAATGACGACCTCCAGACCGCTTTCGCCGAGTCAGAGGCCATGGTCGACGCTTTCCTTGCTGAATAAGAATGAAGGTCGCAGTCTACTCAGGGTCGTTCAATCCCCTGCACATCGGACATCAGGCCATACTCGAATATCTTACGGGTGAAGGCCTCTTTGACCATGTCTACCTCATCGTTTCCCCGCAGAATCCTTTCAAGGACGCCGCCAACGCCCTTACCGGCAGGGAAAGGTTCGAGGCAGCAGTGGCAGCTGTCGCGAGGCACCATGAACTTGACGTGACGGTCGACGACATCGAGCTGACGATGGACCCGCCGAACTACACGATACGTACGCTGGACGCTCTCAAGGAGAGGGAGCCTGAGAATGAGTTCACCCTTGTGATCGGAGGTGACAATCTTGACTGCCTGATGAGATGGCGCGATCCTGAGAGGATACTTCTCGAGTACGGCGTCGCGGTCTATCCAAGGACCGGCTTCGATATCGAGGCCATCAAGGAAGACCTTCTCAGACAGAACCCCGACTACAGGATCATGGTGCTTGATGCACCGATAGTCGACATCTCGTCGACGCAGATACGCGAAGGTCTGGCCATGGGCAAGGACATGAGCGCAGTGATGATGTAAAGATCAAGGTACCATGAACATAGAGACAGAAAGAAAGTTTCTCGTAGCTGACGACAGCTTCAAGTCTGAGGCTGTCAGGACACTCAGGATCAAGCAGGGCTACATCGCCCATGATGCCGGCAGGACCGTCCGTGTCCGCATTGCCGACGACAAAGGCTTCCTTACCATCAAGGGCCCGTCCATGAACGGTGGCATCAGCCGTTTCGAGTGGGAAAGGGAGATTCCTCTTCAGGATGCTGAGGAACTGATGCTCCTGTGCAAGGACGGGAAGATCGACAAGACCCGTTTCATAATTCCTGCCGCAAACGGACGCAAGTTCGAGGTGGACGAGTTCTACGGGGACAACGAGGGGCTTGTGATGGCGGAGATCGAGCTCGGCAGCGAGGACGAGGCTTTTGTCAGGCCGTCGTGGCTTGGTGACGAGGTCACCGGTGACAAGCGCTACTACAATTCCCATCTCCTCACCTATCCTTTCAAGGACTGGAAGTAGACTGCCCTTTTGACCAGCAAGCCTGCAGGACCGCAGAATGACCAGAGGCATATAAGAACGGGCTCCCAAGGAACTTGGGAAAATGGTCGCCCTTATCTTATATGCCTCTGGTCTGTTCCAAAGCCGACATCAGTCGGCCGGCCGGGCCGGGTATTTTCGACGAAGGAGAAAATACGGAAAGGCGAAAAGGCCGCGGGGGTCGCAGGGGGTGTCCCCCTTGGAAAAGAGCTCGCAGAGCAGTAATAAGGAAAAAGGCCAGCCGTCATGGCTGGCCTTTTTTCCTTATTACTGCTCGTCTGGAGCGTCAGGACCCTGCTGAGGGCCTGGCTGAGGACCAGGCTGAGGACCGCCCTGGCCGCTCATGCTCTGATAGAGCTCGCCCATCACCTTGTTGATCTCCTCTGAGTATCTGTCGATGTCAGCGATGTTCTGGTTCTTGACAGCCTCCTTGAGAGATGCGAGAGGACCTTCTACAGCAGCCTTCTTGTCTGCAGGGATCTTGTCGCCGTTCTCCTTGAGGAACTTCTCGACCTGGAAGCTGAGTGAGTCACCACCGTTGATCTTGTCGATTCTCTCCTTCTCTGCCTTGTCAGCTGCCTCGTTGGCCTTGGCCTCGTCACGCATTCTCTGGATCTCGTCATCGCTCAAGCCTGATGAAGCCTCGATGCGGATGTTCTGCTCCTTGCCGGTAGCCTTGTCCTTTGCAGACACGTTGAGGATACCGTTCGCGTCGATGTCGAAGGTTACCTCGATCTGAGGTATTCCTCTTGGAGCAGGAGCGATGCCATCAAGATGGAATACGCCGATCTGCTTGTTGTCCTTAGCCATTGGACGCTCACCCTGGAGGACGCGGATCTCAACTGATGGCTGGTTGTCAGCTGCAGTAGAGAATGTCTCTGACTTGCGGGTAGGGATTGTAGTGTTAGACTCGATGAGCTTTGTCATGACACCGCCGAGGGTCTCGATACCGAGTGAGAGCGGAGTGACGTCGAGAAGGAGGACATCCTTCACATCACCTGCGAGCACACCACCCTGGATTGAAGCACCGATAGCGACTACCTCATCTGGGTTGACGCTCTTGTTAGGCTCCTTGCCGAAGAACTCCTTGACAAGTTCCTGTACCTTAGGGATACGTGTAGAGCCACCTACGAGGAGGACCTCATCGATCTGGGATGCTGAGAGGTGAGCATCTGCGAGTGCCTTGCGGCAAGGCTCGATGCTTCTCTGGAAGAGGTCGTCGCAAAGCTGTTCGAACTTAGCTCTTGTAAGAGTCTTCACAAGATGCTTTGGAACGCCGTCTACTGGCATGATATAAGGGAGGTTGATCTCTGTTGAAGTCTGGTTTGAGAGTTCGATCTTTGCCTTCTCAGCAGCCTCCTTGAGACGCTGAAGTGCCATTGGGTCCTTCTTGAGGTCAGAACCGTAGTTCTCTGCTGCGAACTCCTGTGCAAGCCAGTCGATCACCTTCTGGTCGAAGTCGTCACCACCGAGGTGTGTGTCACCGTTTGTAGAAAGAACCTCGAACACACCGTCACCAAGCTCCATGATAGAGATATCGAAGGTACCGCCACCAAGGTCATACACTGCGACCTTCATGTTCTTGTTCTTCTTGTCGAGACCATATGCAAGAGCAGCCGCTGTAGGCTCGTTGATGATTCTCTTGACGTCGAGACCGGCGATCTTACCTGCCTCCTTGGTTGCCTGACGCTGTGAGTCGCTGAAGTATGCAGGGACAGTGATGACAGCCTCTGTCACTTCCTGACGGAGATACTCCTCTGCGGTCTTCTTCATCTTCTGGAGAATGATCGCTGAGATCTCCTGCGGGCTGTACATACGACCGTCGATGTCAACGCGTGGAGTATTGTTGTCTCCTCTTACCACTGCGTAAGGGACACGTGAGATCTCGCTTGCTACCTGGTCATAGGTCTCACCCATGAATCTCTTGATAGAGTAGATGGTGTTCTTAGGGTTGGTGATTGCCTGACGCTTTGCAGGGTTACCGATCTTTCTCTCGCCGCCCTCAGTGAAAGCTACGACAGATGGAGTGGTCCTGAGACCTTCATTGTTGATGATGACTGTAGGCTGGTTACCTTCCATTACTGATACACAGCTGTTGGTTGTACCCAAGTCAATTCCGATGATTTTTCCCATAATATTATTCGTTTTTTATTCTTTTTCCTTTTTTATTCATCCTCCGCTTTTCCAGCGCGGACATCATGCCATAGGGCAAGCCTTGTGCCATCGTGCCTGTTATGCCATTTTGTCATAAATGTAGTATATTTGCAGCGCTGTAACTGAAATATCGGCACAGGGTTTATGACAGAGAATATGACATACAGGCAAATCGGACGATCTGAATACGACTATCTCGCATCCAGGATCCTATATGAAGACAATCATCTTCTGATCGTCAACAAAAGTGTAGGAGATATCGTACAGGGAGACAAGACCGGAGACGAGACCCTTGGCGAACGCTACCAGGCGTTCATCGCCCAGAGGGACGGCAAGCCGGGGAAGGTCTTCATGGGAGTCCCTCACCGCCTCGACCGCCCTGTGAGCGGAATCACGATATTCGCCAAGACCTCCAAGGCCCTTGAAAGAATGTCAGAAATGTTCAGGGAGGGCAATATACACAAGACATACTGGGCATTGGTCTGCGAAGAGCCGGAACTGCCTGAAGCCTTGCTTGAGAACTGGTTGTCCAGAAATGAGAAAATGAACAAGTCCTTCATCTGCAAAGGTGGAAAGCCTAAAGGCGAAGCGAAGCTGGCTAAGCTCAGATACCGTCTAATCGGACGGACCCAGAAGTATTTCCTGCTCGAGGTCGAACTGATGACAGGTCGTCACCACCAGATCCGTTGCCAGCTGTCAGGAATAGGATGTCATATCAAGGGTGACCTCAAATACGGAGCGCCTCGTTCCAATCCTGACGGAGGCATATGTCTCCATGCCAGAAACGTCAGGTTCACGCATCCGGTGAAGAAGACCGACATGGACATCACTTGTGCTGTTCCTTCCGACTGGAAGGGTCTTTCTCCTGATGCATACTCTCAAGATAGTGTCTGCACCACTGGCCAGGAGTCTCTCCAGCAACCAGTTTGAAAGCCATGTTGAAGGTCACCTTTGTATTGAATCCCGAAAGCTGAGCAAGCTCGGTCATACGGAGGCTGGAATCCTTCTTGTACAGTTCCATCGCGTGCTTGACCCTGTATGTATTGACAAACTGGCTGAAGTTTGAGCCTGTACAGGTATTGATTATCCTGGAGATATAGCCGCTGTTGGTATACATAGCCTTCGACATGTCCTCAAGGCAGAATCCCGGACGAAGGTACGGACGCTTAGCTTCCATATACTCCTTGATCCTGCCGAAAAGCAGCCTGCTGTTCACACTGATCTCTCGTTCCGACGGAGAAATCATCACCTGCCTCATCCTGTCACGCAGCCTCATCTTGATTTCCCTTGCCGGGCCGCCGTCATCAGCCGCCATGCTACGAAGATACATATAGACATATGCCAACGACATAAGGGCGACAGAGACAATCCCCAGCAGGTCCATGGTACCGCTGTTCAAGCTGCATAGGGATTCGAGCACAAGGTAAAGGAACACATAGAAGGCCACATGCATCGCATTGCCGAAGAACATTGTCTGTTCCCATCCCTGGGTAGTGTCGCACAGGAAATCCATGTCCATAGCCATCGATATCCCGGAAGCGACCATCCTGTATACGACCGGAGCCGTTACTATCACATCCATCAGCACCAGAGCAGATACCGCATCGACATCGAAGACGGCGGTAAGGACGATTGTTCCGAGTCCAAGCAACGCGCTGACTCCAGCCGGGACAAAGACGCTTGCCGCCTTTTCTCCCCTGCTTAGACCAGGCATGAGCATCTGGGCGGAGAAAGCCAGAGCGAATACTATCGCACAGCCTGATGTCCGACCATTGAGAAGGACACTAAGAAAAAGACTGGACGAAAGAATAGCCAATGATATAATCCTTTGAAAATATCTTTTGTTGTTCATATTATAGATTGGTTCTTTAATTTATTAAGAGACAACCACTTCCAAGAATTGCCGATACAAATGTATATAAATAGCCCCGTCTATGGAATTACCATAGACGGGGCAGAAGTAAAAAAACAGGAATCTTTACTTATTTTTCAAGATTCTTTACTTTTTCTGGGTTTCACCCTTGATTTTCTCGAAGCCCTTGCCATAGACCGCACCGACTGTAGAGACTGAGACGAAAGCCTTGTCATCGATAGTCTTGACATATCTGAGGACGACATTGGTCTCTGCCTTCGATACTATGCACATGATGACCTTCGTAGGATTCTTTGTGAACCATCCCTCACCATCAAGCACCGTGACTCCGCGATGGATGTCATTGGTGATATGGTCAGCTATCTCGACATACTTGGAAGAAAGGATGAAAAGCTGGTTCGACTGCTTGGCACCCGACAGATAGAGATCAATCGAAGTAGATGTCAGGAACACAAGTATAAGACCATATACCACATTGCTCACCTTGTCGGCAAAAGGGAGGAGTTCCCCCTCCTGCGTATATGAAGGCATGAGAAGCGAGCCTAGGATGATGACGACATCCATGATAAGGATCATCTTTCCGACAGAGATGTTCCTGTACTTATTGACTATCAGTGCAATGATGTCAGTTCCTCCTGAGCATCCTCCGACTGACATCGAGATTCCGATTCCCACACCGACGAGAAGACCACCCATCATACAGCTTATAAGCTTGCCGTTAGCGACAGCAAGAGACTGGCATATCTCATATGGGATGAGATCCTGGAACACATTGAGTCCGATGGAAGTGATCACGATTGCATAGACGGTCTTGAAACCGAACTGCTTACCAAGGGTAAACAGACCGATCACGAGCAGGACGACATTAATGATGAAATAGGTATAACCGGACTTCAGCACGCCCTGCGTGGCATACTGCAACATCGCCGAGAAGCCTGAGACTCCGCCGCCGACGAGATTGTTCGGAATGAGGAATACAGTCCACGCGATCACATACATGAGCATTCCCAGAGTTATGAGCGAATACTCCTTTAGAACTGTAAGAATATTGGATTTCACAGCTGACGCCATTGTTGATTCTTATTTCTTTGCTTTTCTTGAAAGACCTGTCTTGATTTCCTCGAAGCCTTCACCATATACACTGGTAGCAGAAGATACTGACACGAAAGCCTTAGGATCGATAGTCTTGACCATAAGGGTGATGTCATGGAGTCCCTTTCTACGGACGACGGTGATAAGCACATCCTTTTCCTGCTGCTTGTAGCAACCGACTGCCTTCAACGCTGTCACTCCCCTGTCCATCTGAAGTATCTGTTCTGCGATTTCCTTGCTCTTGTCAGAGAAGATAAGGACCTGGACAGAAGACTTCGCACCGACAACCACATAGTCGACGATGACCGATGACACAATCATCATCAGGTAACCATAGATCATGTCGGAGAAAGTCATTCCCGGAAGGAGAAGGACCATGGCGATGATCACAAGGTCTGAAGCCAGGAAGAACTTGCCAGGCGAGATAGGCCAGTATTTGTTCATTATCATAGCGAAGATATCGCTGCCTCCCGTACTTCCGCCGAAACGGAGCACCAGTCCAAGGCCGACTCCTTCGATAAGACCTGCGATCATAGGGATGAGAGCCTTTTCAGGGACGAAGAGATAGCCTCCCTCGACGCAGAAGAACTGGCTGAAATTCGGGAGTATCTCGAAAAGCAACGATGAAAGCGCTATGCAGTAGATAGTTCTGATGCCGAAACTCTTCCCCAGGATCATGAAAGCCATGATAAGGAGGATGGCGTTGACAACGATATACGATGTGCCGACCGGTATCACTCCGCCCGTCGCATACTGGACGAGCGTGAGGAGACCTGTCACTCCACCACTGGAGAAATTATTCGGAATGATGAACCATTCCCATGGCACACAATAAAGGAATGTGCCTATTGTCAACACGATATATTCCCAGACAATTCTGGAAATCTTTTCCTTGATAAGAATGCCTGTCATTGCATAAAGGCCTGAGGCCTACTTCACAACAATGTTCACGATCTTTCCAGGGACCACGATGACCTTGACGATAGTCTTACCGTCTACATACTTGGCTGTCTGCTCCATTCCGCGCACATGGGCCTCGACCTCATCCTTGCCCATTGACTTCGAAAGGTCGACTGTGAATCTTGTCTTACCGTTGAATGAGACTGCATATGTGCAGCTGTTCTCAACTGTGTAAGCCTCGACATACTCAGGGAACTTGGCGTCGGTGACGCTTGTCTCGTTTCCAAGCACATGCCAGAGCTCTTCAGCGACATGAGGCGCGAATGGAGAAAGAAGGACTACGACAGGCTCGAGGATCTCCTTCTTGCTGCACTTCAGCTCTGTAAGCTCGTTGACAGCAATCATGAACGCGCTGATAGTCGTATTGTACGAGAATGCCTCGATGTCAGCCTGCTCCTTGCCGATGAGCTTATGGAGAGTCTTGAGTTCCTCCGGAGTAGCCTTCTCGTCTGTAACGAGATAGTTCTCACGGTCATAGAAGAGTCTCCAGAGCTTCTTGAGGAATCTGTTCACACCATCGATACCCTTTGTGTCCCAAGGCTTTGACTGCTCGATAGGACCGAGGAACATCTCATAGAGTCTGAGTGTATCTGCGCCGTAAGTGTCACAGATGACATCCGGATTCACGACGTTGAACATAGACTTGCTCATCTTCTCGACAGCCCACCCGCAGATGTACTCGCCGTTCTCGAGGACGAACTCAGCATTGTTGAACTCCGGTCTCCATGCCTTGAATGCCTCAGTATCGAGGCGGTCGTTACGGACGATGTTGATGTCCACATGGATTTCCTGTGTCTCGTACTGGTCCTTGAGTCCGCATGACACGAACTTGTTGGTGCCGACGATTCTGTATACGAAATTCGAACGGCCCTGGATCATACCCTGGTTGATAAGCTTCTGGAATGGCTCTTCCTCGCATACATAGCCGAGGTCATAGAGGAACTTGTTCCAGAAACGAGAGTAGATAAGGTGACCTGTAGCGTGCTCAGTACCACCGATATAGAGGTCGACATTCTTCCAGTATCCATCAACGTCCTTGTCTACGAGGGCAGAGTCGTTGTGTGGATCCATATATCTGAGGTAGTATGCACTTGAACCTGCGAAACCTGGCATGGTGCTGGTCTCGAGAGGATATCCGTTGTAGGTCCAGTCCTTGGCTCTTGCGAGAGGTGGTTCACCTGTCTCGGTAGGCTTGAACTCTGAGATCTCAGGAAGAGTGAGAGGGAGAGCCTCCATAGGGAGAGGTGTAGGGATACCGTCCTTGTAGTAGATAGGGAACGGCTCACCCCAGTATCTCTGACGGCTGAAGATCGCGTCGCGGAGCCTGTAGTTGGTCTTCCTGCGGCCAAGGCCGTTAGCCTCAGCATAGTCCTTTGCAGCCTCGATGGCCTCCTTGACCTCCATTCCGTTGAGGAATCCTGAGTTGCACATCTTGCCTTCCTTGGCGTCGAAGCTCTGCTCGCTTACGTCGCAGCCCTCGATGATAGGGATGATAGGAAGGTTGAACTTCTTTGCGAAAGCATAGTCACGGCTGTCATGAGCAGGTACTGCCATGATGGCACCGGTACCATATCCTGCAAGCACATATTCTGAGATCCATACAGGAACCTTCTCTCCTGTGAGCGGGTTGATTCCGTATGAGCCTGAGAACACACCTGTGACGGTCTTTGTCTCAGCGATTCTCTCACGCTCTGTCTTCTTCTTCACATAGGCAAGGTACTCCTCTACCTCGGCCTTCTGCTCTGGAGAGGTGAGCTCTGCGACGAGATCGCTCTCAGGAGCAAGTACCATGAATGTCACACCGAAGATGGTGTCGACACGGGTGGTGAAGATGGTGACGTCCTTCTCGAAGTCGCCGTTGACGCACTTGAAGTTGACCTCTGTACCATATGAGCGGCCGATCCAGTTACGCTGCATCTCCTTGAGTGAGTCTGTCCAGTCGACTGTATCGAGACCTGTAAGGAGTCTCTCAGCGTATGCAGATACGCGGAGCTGCCACTGGGTCATCTTCTTCTGCTCGACAGGATAGCCGCCACGGACAGAGAGACCGTCCTTCACCTCGTCATTTGCGAGAACGGTACCAAGCTTAGGGCACCAGTTCACTGATGTCTCACCCTGGTATGCGATCCTGTAGTTCATGAGGATCTTTGACTTCTCCTGCTCAGAGTAAGCCTTCCACTGCTCTGCAGTGAAATTGAGGGTCTGCTCGCATGCAGCGGTGATACCCTCTGTTCCGTTTGCCTCGAATGCAGCGACAAGGTCAGCGACAGGACATGCCTTTGCCTTTGCTGTATCATAGTATGACTCGAACATCTTGATGAACGCCCACTGAGTCCACTTGTAATAGCCAGGGTCGCATGTGCGGACCTCTCTGTTCCAGTCATATGAGAAACCGATCCTGTCAAGCTGCTGACGGTAACGGGCGATATTCTGGTTTGTCGTCACCTCAGGATGCTGACCGGTCTGGATAGCATACTGCTCAGCAGGGAGACCGAATGAATCGTATCCCATAGGGTGAAGCACGTTGAAGCCCTTGAGTCTCTTATATCTTGAGTAGATATCGCTGGCGATATAGCCGAGCGGATGGCCGACATGGAGACCTGCTCCTGAAGGATATGGGAACATGTCAAGGACATAGAACTTTGGCCTTGAAGGATCCTCCTTAGCCTGGTAAGTATGGTTCTCAGCCCAATAGGTCTGCCATTTCTGTTCGATTTCTCTGAAATTGTAATCCATTGTATGATATTGTTTTTTTATTTCTTTATTCCTACGCTCCTGCTTGATTTCTTCTCAAGGACGAAATCTACAGGAATCGTAATATATGACCTTACTGCAACACCGTCGACCTTGCCGGGCTTCCACTTAGGCGAAGCCTTGATCACCCTGACTGCCTCCTCATCGAGGAGCTCATCCAGGCTCTTTGCGATCGTGACATCACTGACCTTACCGTCCTTCTCGACGGTGAAAGTGACATTGACCCTACCCTGTACGCCATTCTCGACCGCCTGTCTAGGATATCTCAGATACTGGTATACCCACTTTGTCATGAAGTACTTAGGATCCGAATGGCCCATGAACGACGGCTTTACGTCGCAATCATGGTAAGAGTACGCCCTGTCATCAGTCTTCTTTGTACTGTACGAATCTCCCTTGAATGCAGGAGCGACTGTCTCGTTGGCGATCTTCCTGGTAAAAGCATAGACGTACTCAAGTTCTCTCTCCATAGAATCGTAGTCGAGGATGGATGGAGTATCCCTCGGAGTATCGTGCTCAGCATAGATGCCTGTAGAGAAGAACACTGAAGGAATCGACGATGCGTAGAAACTTCTGTGGTCTGAAGGATATGGCTCCTGGGCAGTCACCTTCGGCATGACAGGAAGGATCTCACCGGTCAGCGAGGTGATGAGCATGTTCATATCCTGGTTGGACGCGGTATATGCCGAGAAGGTATCGCCTGATCCGAGCATGTCAAGATTGACCATCGCATCGATCTGGCCGACATCCTTGAACGAACGGTTGAGGAAGTACCATGATCCTGCGAATCCTGTCCTCGAAGCACCGAACGCGACGAATATCACCGACCGGCGGAAAAGGATGGAGTTAGTGCTGACCATCCTGGCCAGTTCCATCATCATGGCAAGTCCTGATGCATTGCCGTTCGCACCGAAATAGATCTGCTCGGTCCTCTGACCGTCCACGGTCATCACATTGACACCGAGATTGTCAAGCCTTGCGCCGACGACGATATACCTGTCACGGAGCTTAGGATCATAGCCCTGTACCACTCCGATCACGTTCCTGGAAGTCACGGTATCGCCAGGCTGCCACTCCATGCCGAACACGTCACCCTTCTTGCCGCAGAGCATGTCCACGCCGTATCCGTCAAGGACGTTCCATACATACTCAGCCGCCTCCGTCTCCTCCTCCGAGCCAGCCTTACGGCCACTCATCGCAGCTGAAGCAAGGGTTGAGACATGGGATTTGAGGACAGATACACCTTCACCGTCCTCCAGGTCCGAATAATCCGTTCTGAACTGCGCCGCAAGCGGGAGCACAGAAGATAAAAGAATGATGATTGTCAAGAATTTCTTCATCTGATCAATTGTTTGACCACGTATTATTCAAATTGCGAACCACTCTACTCGTTTACAAGGATCCAGGCATCTGCCGGACAGAAAGACTCGCCCTTTGCCTTGGCAAGTCCCTCGAAAGCCTTGTCCATATCGTCCGTCTGGCATACGCCGACAGCATTGAGACCGTTTCGGAAACTGATCATGGTACCTGTATAGCCGGCAGCATTCACGATGTTCACCATCTTCTCGGCGTTGGCCCTCTCCTTGAATGCGCCCACTATTATATAATAATGGTAATCAAGGTTTGTCGTGAAAAGGCCACCCAATGCAGCAGGATTGAGCATGGTACCACGCTCCTGGCCACCAAGCTTAGGTCTAGGCGATTTCTGCTCCTCGGCGACCTTGCTTTCGGACAAGGCCGCTGCAGAATCTGCAGCAGCAAGTGAATCCGCCACGAGTTTCTGCGCCAATGCGACAGAGTCAGCGACATGTTGCTTCCTTGCAGCCTCCTTCACTCTCACGATCTCGGCTCTCTTGAGCTCGATATCCTCGGAAGTAGGCCTTCCCGCAAGTTTCCTCAGCGCATCACATCCCGTACTGAGTGTCAGGATGATAAGCATTGCCGGTATGAGAGATTTAACCATATTGGTGCATATTACGATATGAAATGCAAATTTAACTAATTAATTGCTTACTTTTGCATCGACGAATTATAATTTGACATCCATAGATGAAGAAAACCATCACCCTTGAAGCAATCGACCCGATAGAGATATACGGCGTAGGCAACAGGATTCTCGAAGAGTTCTGCAGCTACTTTCCAGGGCTTAAGGTAATAGCCAGGGGCAACCAGCTGATTCTTGACGGAAAGCCGGACCAGATCGACGAGTTCAATATAAGGCTTGGCGAGCTCATAGAAAGAAGACACCAGAAGATGAACCTTACGACATACGACGTCGAGGACATCTTTGACGGAGAGACTTCATCAGAGAAATTCAAGATGAACGGAGACGCCGTCATAGTACACAGCACTGACGGAAAACCTGTCAAGGCGAGGAACAAGACTCAGCAGGACATGGTCAAGGCATATTTCGAGAATGACCTCCTCTTCGCCGTGGGCCCTGCCGGAACAGGTAAGACCTATGTTGCTATCGCTCTTGCAGTAAGGGCTCTCAAGAACAGAGAGATCAAGAGAATCATACTCACCCGCCCCGCAGTGGAGGCAGGAGAAAGGCTCGGATTCCTTCCTGGAGACCTGAAAGACAAGCTGGACCCATATCTTCAGCCGCTCTATGATGCGCTGGGAGACATGATTCCGGCAAAGAAGCTCCAGGACTTCATCGCTGAAGGCACCATCCAGATCGCTCCGCTTGCATATATGAGAGGACGTACCCTTGACAGGGCATGTGTAATTCTGGACGAGGCCCAGAACACGAACATCGGACAGCTCAAGATGTTTCTCACCCGTATGGGCACCAATGCGAAGTTCATCGTGACCGGAGACGCAAGTCAGGTAGACCTTCCCCGCAAGGAGGACTCAGGACTGCTCAGGTCAATCGCTATGCTGAAAGGAATCAAGGGTATCGCGACAATCTTCTTCTCAAACGAAGACATCGTCCGACACCCTCTCGTCTCGAAGATCGTCAAGGCATTCGACAAGAACGAGAACAAGACAGAATAAAAAAAAATAAATCCGGCCCCTGAGGGTCGGATTTATTTTCATATCATATTCTGAGATTACTTAGCCTCACCTGTAGCGACAACCTCTGAATACTTGTCATAAGCTGCCTGGTACTTAGCATCCTGCTCGCGGAAGCGGTATGTTGCGTTCTTGAGGAACTCAGCTACACCGACCTTCACCTGTGGATCCTTGGTAATATTGTAAGCCTTCTCGAATGGCTCGATACAGTTCTTGAGTGCCTCCTCAAACTCAGCAGCAAGCTTCATGTACTTAGCGTCATCAAGCTCAGCCTGAGCCTTCTCCTGGAGCTCAACTGCACGGTTGTAGTACATTGTACCCTCACCGATGAAACCGAACTCATACTCAGGGTTGACCTTAGCACAGTACTCGTAAGCCTCAACAGCCTTCTCGTATTCGCCGAGCTGAGTGTGGATGTTTCCTTCTACATAGTAGAGCGAAGCGTTGTTAGGCTCGTTCTTCTTTGCAGCGTTGAGAAGCTCGAAGAGTCTGTCGGTTCCCTCACCAGCTGACATGTAGTAGTTGATGAGACCGATGAGGATGCTCTGGCTTGAAGGGAACTTCTGGAAACCTTCCTCAAGGTACTGCTTTGTATTGTCTGGATCTACGTCAGCAAGCTTTGCGAAGACCTCACCGTCATTTGAGTAGTAACCCATATTGAGACACTTCTGGAAAGCTGCCTTTGCTGCGGCCTTGTCGCCTGCGAGCTGAGCGAGGAAACCAGTGTTGTATACAGACATTGAGTCAACCTTGTTGAGAGGAGCTGTAGCAGATGCAGCAGCAGCCTTCTCGAAGAGCTTGCTACCCTCAGCGTAGTTGCCGAGCTGATACTGTGTGTATGCATCGTTGATATACTTCTCGTTGATGCTGCCGAGAGCCTCAGCAACACCCTTTACAGAAGGATCGATAGAAGCAGCCTTTGCGTAAGCCTCGAGAGCCTTTGCAAGAGGATCAGCGACTACTGGCTTGGTAACCTCGATGATACCGAGCTGTCCGTTAGCACGGAAATAGAGGTTCTTTGCAGCGTAGACTTCCTTTGTGTACTGCTCACCTGCGATCACTACCTCTGAAGTAGACAATGGCTTCTCATTACCGAGAAGGAGAGCGAGCTCCTGCTTTGAAGCACCTGTCCAGAGGGCACCTGCTGGAGCGTCATGTGCGGTTACATAAGCCTTTCCGAGAGCGGTCCAGGTAGCAGCCTTTGTAGCCTTCTTTGGATTTGATGCAGCGGCCTGTGCAGCGTCGAGAGCCTTCTGTGCGTCAGCTACTGCCTTAACCTGTGCGTCAGCAAGCTGTGCTGATGCGAAGATTGCCAATGCGATAAGAATTTTCTTCATAATACTATTTGTTAATAAGTTATTAATTCTATGTTACTCAACAGTTCCTGTCTGGTCAGTTCCAGGGGTCCGGGTCTCTTCCACAGCAGCCGTCTGTTCCTCTGCATCGTCGTTCTTTGCGACTACAGAGACTGCGGCGATCGAGTCTCCCTCACGGATATTGATGAGCTTGACACCCTGGGTAGCTCTTCCGGCCACTCTGATATCGACTGCCGCCATGCGGATCGTAAGTCCTGAGCGGGTGATGATCATGAGGTCGTTGTCATCCGTTACAGTCTTGATAGCAATAAGCGAGCCAGTCTTTTCAGTGATGTTGATGGTACGTACTCCCTTGGCACCTCTGCTGGTCAGTCTGTACTCCTGCGGATCGGACCTCTTACCGAAGCCGTTCTCGCTGACTACCAGGATAGTACGGCTTGCAGCATCCTCTGCGGAATTGTCGCAGCTGATAGCTCCGATGACCTCGTCATCATCATCGATATTTATTCCTCGTACACCCATTGAAGTTCTTCCGACCTCCCTTGCATCCTGCTCGTTGAACCTTACGCAACGACCGTTACGGGCTGCGATCATGATCTCCTCATTGCCGTTAGTAAGGATTGCGTCGAGGAGTGAATCTCCCTCCTTGAAGGTGATCGCGCGGATACCCTTGTTGCGGCTGCGGGCGTTTGCATATTCTGCAAGGCTGGTCCTCTTGATGATACCTCTGCGGGTGATGAGGACTACATAGTGGCTGTTCTTATACTCCTCGTCCTCGATGCTTCTGGCGTTGAGGTATGTCCTCACGCTGTCACCAGGCTCGATCGAGATGATATTCTGGATGGCGCGGCCCTTTGAAGCACGTGTACCCTCCGGAATCTCATAGACCTTGAGGTTGTAGCGCATACCGTTCTCAGTGAAGAACAGCATGGTGCTGTGCATATTGGCCACGTAGATGTGCTCGATGAAGTCCTCGTCCCTGGTAGAGCTTGCCTTCATGCCGACACCGCCTCTGTTCTGGGTCTTGAACTCGGTGAGAGGAGTCCTCTTGATATATCCGAGATGTGAGATGGTGATGACCACATCCTCATCTGCATAGAAGTCCTCAGGATTGAACTCGTCGGAGCTCAGGGTAATCTCAGTGCGGCGTGCGTCGCCATACTTGGCCTTGAGGTCCATGGTCTCCTCCTTGATGACAGCCATCTGGAGGTTCACGTCAGCAAGGACTGCCTGGCAGTGTGCGATGAACTTCTCGAGATCGTCGTACTCAGCCTGGAGCTTGGCTCTCTCGAGTCCTACGAGCTGTCGCAGACGCATCTCGACGATTGCGGAAGCCTGGATCTCAGTGAAGCCGAATGTCTCCATGAGAGTGTTCTTCGCCTCCTCGACGCTCTTTGACTCGCGGATGATCCTGATTACCTCGTCAATCACATCGATAGCCTTGAGAAGACCTTCGAGGATATGTGCCCTGCGCTGAGCCTTGTCAAGCTCGAACTTGGTCCTGCGGATGACGACTTCATGTCTGAAATCCACGAATTCCTTGATCATCTCCTTCAGGCTGAGAGTCTGAGGACGGCCCTTCACGAGTGCGACATTGTTGATCGCGAAGCTTGACTGGAGCGCTGTATACTTGAAGAGAGTGTTGAGCACCACGTTGGTGTTCGATCCCTGCTTCACCCTGATGATGACGCGGAGACCCTCTCTTGAACTTTCATCGTTGATGTAGGTGATGCCTTCGATTCTCTTTTCCTCGACCATCTGGCCGATCTTCTCGATCATCTCCCTCTTGTTGACCATGTAAGGGATCTCGGTGATGACGATGGTCTCGCGACCCTTCTCGTCGACCTCGATCTCGGTCTTTGCCCTTACGACTACCTTTCCACGGCCTGTCTCGTATGCATCCTTGATGCCCTGCACGCCCTGGATGATGCCTCCTGTAGGGAAGTCAGGACCCTTGATGTGCTGCATGAGACCGTCTGTATCGATCTCAGGGTCATCGATATAGGCACAGATAGCGTCACAGCACTCACTGAGATTGTGAGGAGCCATATTGGTGGCCATACCTACGGCGATACCGGACGAACCGTTGAGCAGGAGGAGCGGAGCCTTCGTAGGAAGGACTGTCGGCTCGAGCTCTGTGTCGTCGAAGTTATTGGTCATGTCGACTGTATTCTTGTCAATGTCCGCAAGGATGTCGACTGTTATCTTCTGGAGCTTTGCCTCTGTATATCGCATGGCAGCGACAGGGTCGCCGTCCATAGAACCGAAGTTACCCTGTCCGAAAACGGTCGGATAGCGCTGGTTCCAGTTCTGGGCAAGTCTTGCAAGTGCATCGTATACGCTTGAGTCGCCATGAGGATGGTACTTTCCAAGCACCTCACCGACGATCTTAGCACATTTCCTGGTAGGGCCTGAATACGAAAGCCCGAGTCCGTCCATTCCGAAAAGGACTCTTCTCTGGACTGGCTTGAGACCATCTCTCGCATCCGGGAGAGCACGGGAAACGATCACGGACATCGAGTAGTCGATGTACGCGCTCTTCATCTCGTGGTCGATCTCCACGGTTTCGATCCTACCTATTTTCTTCTCTTCAATTTCTGCCATTTTCACATTTCACATTAACACGCAAATTTAAGAAAAAATTATGACTGGAACAAACATCCCAGGGGGTGTATTTGATGTATTTTTTAGTACTTTTGCGTATGGACATAAAAGTATCAGACGAACTCAACAGCATCATAACCTACGCAAGGGAGGAAGCTCTCCGCACAGGCAGCTACGGAATAGGTCCGGACCACCTCCTGCTAGGCATCATCAGGCATGCTGAAAACAATGCATACATCACTCTGAAAGGGTTGGACGCCGACGTGGACCAGCTCAAGTCGTTCATCGATTCCAAGATCTTCACGAACGAGAGGATTCCCTATTCCGAACTGGAGAACATCACCTTCTCAAGGGGTGCACAGAACGTCCTAAGCCTTACGATCATGGAAGCCACAAGGCTGCGTTCAGCGGAGGCTGACGCCCAACATCTCCTCCTCGCATTATGCAGGACCACAGGCAGTTACGGACAGGCATATCTTCGTAGCATAGGAATAGACTACGGCCGCATCCTGACATATATGGAGAAGAACGGGATCCTCGGGAAACAACGTCCGAAAGAAGAACCTGAAAGGTCAGACGACGGCGAGGAAGTCAGCTACGACAGCAGCGCACAGCAGAAAGAGGAGCCGAAGAAGGACGAACTGGAGGAATTCGGATACGACCTTACCAAGGCGGCCTCCGAAGGAAAGCTGGACCCAGTGGTCGGAAGAGAGAACGAGATCAGCAGAGTCATAGAGATCCTGGGCAGAAGGAAGAAGAACAACCCTATGCTCATCGGAGAGCCAGGAGTCGGAAAGTCAGCCATCGTGGAAGGGATAGCCCTGCGCATCGCGCAAGGATCGATCTCCCCTGCCCTCGCAAAGAAGAAGATCATTTCACTGGACATCGCGTCCGTAGTCGCCGGCACCAAGTACCGCGGAGACTTTGAGAAGAGGCTCAAGACTATCATCAGCACAGTGAAGAGCAACCCCGACATCATACTTTTCATCGACGAATTCCACACGATCGTGGGAGCCGGAGGTGCACAGGGCAGCCTTGACGCCGCCAACATGCTCAAGCCTGCTCTCGCAAGAGGCGAGATCCAGTGCATCGGTGCTACGACCATGGACGAGTTCACCAAGATCGTCGAGAAGGACGGTGCGCTTGACAGACGTTTCCAGAAAGTGACCGTCGAGGCCACTGACGTCGCGCAGTCAATCGCCATTCTCAAGAGGCTGCAGGCCAGCTACGAGGAATTCCATGGAGTCAGGTACACCGACGATGCGATCGAGGCATGTGTCAGACTGACAGACAGATACATTTCAGACAGGTCACTTCCGGACAAGGCCATAGATGCGATGGACGAGGCCGGTTCCATGGTCAGGCTCAAGACCCGCGGGACAACGAAGAAAGTCACTGACGACGACATCGCGACAGTTGTCTCAAAGATGACAGGAATCCCTGTGAACAAGGTTGCGGAATCTGAAGGAAACCGCATCATGAAGATGAGGGAAAGACTTGGAGGAAGGATCATCGGGCAGGATGCCGCGATCGACACGATTGTCGGATCAATCCAGAGGAACCGTGCCGGACTGAAGGATCCGGACAGGCCTATCGGCTCATTCCTGTTCTTTGGACCTACAGGAGTCGGAAAGACTCAGCTGGCAAAGTGTCTTGCAGAGTATCTTTTTGATTCAGAAGACAATATGGTCCGTATTGATATGAGTGAATACATGGAGAAATTCGCCATATCAAGGCTTATCGGCGCGCCTCCAGGATATGTCGGATACGAGGAAGGAGGACAGCTTAGCGAAAGGGTCAGAAGGAAGCCGTACTGCGTCGTGCTGCTTGACGAGATCGAGAAAGCGCACCCGGATGTCTATAACCTGCTGCTACAGATTCTCGACGACGGCAGGCTGACTGACAGCGAAGGCAGGACGGTAAGTTTCAAGAATACGATCGTCATCATGACATCGAATGTCGGAAGCCGCGAGGCGGACGATTTCGGCAAGGGACTCGGATTCGCGACCGCGAACAGAAATGTAGAGAAAGACAGGCAGAGCGTCGTCGAGAAGGCAGTGAGGAAGGCCTTCCCTCCTGAGTTCATCAACAGAGTCGACGAGAAGATCTATTTCAACGCACTTACCAAGGAAGACATCGAGCAGATCATCGACATCGAGCTCAGAAGTCTGCGCAAGAGAGCGGAAGAGGCAGGCTACAAGATTTCTGTCACGCCTTCTGCCAAGAAGTTCATCGCAGAAGCCGGATTTGATCCTGCTTACGGTGCAAGACCTCTGAAGAGAGCCATTATGAGATACGTGGAAGATCCTGTGTCAGAGTTCATCATCTCAGACAGAGTGCTCGGCAACAAGCCTTCGGCCGGCGAACTCCGTCAGCTCAAGGTAGGACTTGGACCTGACAAGGAAAGCACAGTCGTATCTCTGAAGCAGTTAGTCAGCGCTGATCTCTAGGATTTCAAGACCAAGGTCATCGATCATATCCTTGAGAGCTGAGAAAGCGTCAGAAGAAATCATTGTGCAGAGAGCATCGACATTGTATTCTGTATTCTTCATAATATGATGTTTTAACTGTTATCGCTTGTATTATGGTGCAAAATTACATCGAGCTTGTGCCATAACGCTTCACAAGCTGAAGAAAAAACAAAAAAATCTGGCGGAAACCGTCAGATTTTTTCATTTTACTGGAGACAGACCTATTCCGTCAGTTTACGCAGAGCGAGTTCGACAAGACCCCGGACCTGGTCCTTATAGTTCGGGTTGCTGCTCTTGATATATCTATGTGCAATCGCGCAGCAGACTGTTCCGGCCTCATGGCCGAGATGCGCAGCGAGGCCTGCGAGTGCCGAACCTTCCATCTCGAAGTTGGTGATCTTATACTCGCCGAAACGGAATGACTCGAAATCCTCGATCATATCAGGCATCGCCAGCGGAATCCTGATCACCCTTCCCTGCGGTCCATAGAAGCCCGACGCCGCGACCGTCACTCCCTTGACCGTGCTGTCTTCAAAGAGATCGATGAGCTTCTGGCTGGCGCGGACGAAGTAAGGATGTGGAAGATGCTCATTCCAATGGGTATGCTCCATGAAAGCCTTCTCCATGTCAAGGATTGAATAACTGTCCCTGTCCGCATACCAGTTGAGCAGGCCGTCGCAGCCGACTGAGATGTGAGAGAAGATATAGGCTCCGAGAGGAATCTCAGGCTGGATGGCGCCGGTCGTGCCTATGCGGAGAATCGTAAGAGTCCTATGTTCAGGCTTGACCTCGCGGGTACTGAAGTCGATATTCGCAAGAGCATCAAGTTCATTCATTGTGATATCGATATTGTCGGTTCCGATTCCGGTCGAGAGGACCGTAAGCCTCTTGCCATTATACTTTCCGGTCACCGTCACGAATTCCCTGGACTGACGGCGGAACTCTATGTCTGTAAGATATTCGGAGACCATGTCGACCCTGCCAGGATCGCCTACCAGTATGACTGTGTCAGCAAGTTCTTCCGGTCTGATATGAAGATGGAAGACAGATCCATCATCATTGATGATAAGTTCAGATTCTGCTATTCTCATGGTAATTTGCTTTTAGTGTCTCTGACAAAAATAGCACTATTAGCTGAGTTTTCCTATTTACGGAATTCGTTTTATATTTGCATCAGGTTTAAAAACAGAATTCACCATGTGGCAGAGAATACAGACACTATACCTCGCTATCTCAACAATACTCATCGGATCGATGTTCTTCTCAGCAAAAGCAGTAAGCTATGGAGCGGACGGAGAAATCACTGAAGCGATCGGATACACAGCCTATGTCCCTTATCTGATTCTTCTCGTCGTGATCTTCCTGCTCAACCTCCTTGCTCTCACAAGCTATAAGTTCAGAGTGTTCCAGATGAGGACAGCAGGTCTTTCTGCACTGATCACCTTCGCCCTCCAGGCATGGCTGATACTCGACTTCGCCCTTACACACAGCGACTATGTCTTCAGGATCTCAGTAATCTTCCCTCTCGTGACAATCATCCTGGACATCCTTGCATACAGGAACATCTTCGCAGATGAAATGCTCGTAGAAAGCGCATACCATCTCCGCAAGCCTAGAAAGGACAGAAGGAAGTAATCCTAAGGTTTTTCAAAGAAAGAGAAATGCACGCGGCCATAGTTCTTCTCCTTGACGAAGAACGGATGATCCTTGAATGAGTGCTCGTCACCATGCTCGAGGATGAAATATCCTCCAGGATGGATTATGTCCTGTTCAAACACCTTGTCAGGTATAGTCTGCAGATCCTCAAGAGCATAAGGAGGGTCCGCAAAGACCAGGTCGAACTTCTCACGGCATATCGGCAGGAACTCGAACACATTGTGTCTCACAACAGTGAGATTGCTGATGCCGAGCCTTCTGCTCTCCGAGGTAATGAAAGCCGCGTTCTGCGGGTTCATCTCGACACACCACACATGTCCGACTCCCCTCGATACGAACTCATAGGATATTGAGCCTGTACCGGCAAAGAGATCGAGCACCTTGAGGTCGTCGAATTCGTACTCATTGTCAAGAATATTGAAAAGAGCCTCCTTTGCATAGTCAGTCGTCGGGCGCGCCTTGAAGCCCATAGGAGGTTCTATGAACTTTCCTTTCAATCTACCACCGATAATACGCATCAGATAACCTCCACTGCCTTAAAATAACGATAGAGGGACATTTCCTGCTCATTCGAGAGCGGAGTCCTGAACCAGATGGTAGAAACTTCCGGATTGAGCTGAAGATTCTTCAATGCCAGGAAAAGGAAATACTGCGCAGTAGTGAAATCTACGGCCTCGAAGACATTGGCCAGAAGAAGACTCTTGCCCTGCGCAATCACAAGATGGAGATATCCATCCATATATGAAGCAAGAATCTTGTTGTATTCGTCACAGTCGTTCATCTTCTGCAGCAGCCAGTACAGTTCCGGAAGGACCTTGACAGAATTACCGTCCGAATCACAGACAGTCTGCGAGATGACCTTGGAGAGGGATTCATCGATGGAATTGGAGTAGACCATCACAGCACCGAGGCTTGGGACGTCTACATATTCCACAGCATCCGAATCCCTCAACGCCACTACTTCAGCAAGCGCTTGCCTTGCAGATGAAGGGTTGAAGAAATGCTGAGGAAGCAAAGTAGCCTTAGGGGTAAGAAGGGATATCTCGACTTCGTCATACCTTCTCTGGAACTCCTGCGTCGTAAACAGACGGTCCGCACGGAGCCAGCCGGAATGAGTTGTCTTTCCGTTCTCTTCTAATAAATAAGAATATCCACTCAGGGAAACCTGAATGGATATTCTGCTATTCTGTCTAAGACTCATAGTAGGGGTATGGACTACTCCCAGTTACCAGCGTTGTTGTTAGGAGCAGTGATGCTACCAACCTGGAGACCCTCGTAACGGTTAGAAGCCTTGCAAGCTGCGTCGAGGTTGATACGGAGCTGGTTGTCAAGACCCTTGCAGAGCTTCTTGTAAGGCATCTTAGCCTCGAAGAGAGGAACGCTTACACCTGAAACCATCTTCTCGACAGCCTCCATCTCCACCATCTGCTTGCCAGAGAATGGGATGTACTTGAGTGAGTCAACGTTGAAATCTGAACGGTTGTTGAAGAGGGTATCCTTCACAGCTACCTTGTTCACGATAGAGAAAACAAGTGACTGACCCTGCTGATAGAGTGCATACATCTCCTGTGGAGTGATCTTGGCATTCTTCTTTCTGAGAGCCTGTGTGTTGGCAACTGCAAGAGAGTCATCATTTGAACCGATCTGCATGACAACTTCCATCTCGCCGTTCCTGTAGAACTGCGCAAGTGAATCGAAGTCTGCGGTGAACTTTCCATTCACAGTCTTGTAAGCTACCTGAAGAGTTCTGATGTCCTTGAGACGCTGAACTGCAACTTCCTTACGAGCATCAACATGCTTGTTGAACTTAACTGGCTCCTGTACACTCTGGACGATCTTGTAAGTAAGTCCTACGATTACAGCAAGGAGCACTAAGCTGATGAGGGTTTTAACTACCTTGTTCATTGATTATTTAGTTTATTTATTAGCGTGTTCTGCGATCGGGTTGCCCGATACCTCCGACAAAGTTATGAAAATGATTTATGAAAAGCAATATTTTATTTAAATTTGCAGAACAAAGTATTGAAAATGTTTTCAGCCGGGTCGGAACAAGTCAGAGAACTGCATTCGATGGTCACGGAATCGTCCGTGATCACCATAATTTCGCATACTCACGCCGACGGAGACGCCATCGGAAGCTCGCTGGGAATGAGGTATTTCCTACGCATGCTCGGCAAGGACGCCGAGGTCGTCATCCCTGAACCGGTCGATGGAAATCTCAGGTTCATGGTACCCTCCGGAGAACTGCTTTCCGGCAGCGGACGTCCCTCGGAAGCCAAGGAAAGGCTGGACCGGAGCGACATGATCATATGCCAGGACTGCCCGGGATTCCACAGGACAGGATGCCTGGAGGAGATGCTCGAGGGAACGAAGGCCAGGAAGGTCCTCATCGACCACCACATAGGCCCGGACAGCGACAATTTCCTGCTTACATTTTCAGAATGCGGCATCTCATCCGCCTCGGAACTCGTGTTCTGGGTGCTCATGGCGATGCCAGGGATCGAAGGCGACGCTGCAAAGCTGCCACGTGAGACCGCGGACGCTCTCTTCACGGGAATGACGACCGACACCAACAACTTTGCAAATTCAGTCTACCCTTCCACCCTCGAGATGGCTTCGAAGCTGATCGAGGCAGGGGTCAACAGGGACAGGATTGTGGCGCAGATCAACAACATGTACGGCGAGAACAGGCTCAGGGCCATGGGATGGATGCTCAAGGACGAGATGACCATCACCCGCGACGGAGTAGCGTACATGGTGATGACCAGCGGCATCCTGAAGGAATACGAGATACGCGAAGGCGACACGGAAGGTTTCGTGAACCTTCCTCTTCAGATAAAGAAGGTAAGGATGAGCATACTCTGCAAGCAGGACGGAGACCATTTCAGGGTATCCATCCGCTCCAAGGAAGGCACGTCCGCGAACCAGTGCGCAAGAAGATACTTCAACGGCGGAGGCCACGAGATGGCAGCCGGAGGAAGGCTTTTCTGCCCTAAGGACATCCCAGGATTCCAGAGGGAGGATGTCGCCGGATATATAGAGAGAGTAACCGACAGATTCTTCAGAGGGGAATAGCATGGCAAGGTCAATCCGCATAGCATCGGCCCTGGCAGCCGCCCTCCTGGCTCTTTCCTGTGGAAAGGAAAGCGACAAGCTGACATATTCCAACCAGGAAACCAGGATCGAGGAGTTCGTCAAGGCGCAGATAAGAAGCAATGAGTCAGCGTACACCGTCAGCAACAACGGCAGCATAAGGCTCGTGCTCACCGAAGGAAGTGGAGAAGAGCTCCGCAAGGGCGGGACCATCTCCTTCTACTATGCAGGCTATGTGATGACAGGTTCGTCGATCTCGTCGAGCAACCTGTTCGCCACCAATGACGAGTCGCTTGCGAAGGCGGCAGGGCTTCCAACGGAAGACGGTGCCTGTGAGATACTTACCATAAACCTTGGGGAGACCGACCTGGTCGAAGGACTGGCCGATGGTCTCCTGGGGGTCAAAGGCGGCGAGGAGTGTATAATACTGTTTTCCGGCCGACATGGCTACGGAAACAAGAATTTAGGCACGATTCCTGCTAAATCAGCTCTCGCCTACCGTATTTGGGTAGAGAGCATTTCGAACGATTGATTATGAAATTGAGAAACATCATACTTGGCGGGGCGATAGTCCTCGCAGCAGCAGGATGCGCGAAGAACGTCATCACATCCTCAAATGAACAGACCAGGCTTTATATCGAGGCCTGGCTGAAGCAGAACTATCCAGATGCGACAAAGGAAGGAAACGGAATCTATGTACTTGAGAACAAAGAAGGTACAGGAAAGGTCTTCGACGGAGAGCCATATGCGTTCGTATCATATACCGCATCCAGCATGGACGGAACCATCTCAGCCACGACAGACGAGAAGATATCCCAGCAGATAGGTACATATGACCCTGCCGGTACATATGGCGGCAAAATATGGTACACAGAAGGCAAGTCCCTTACTGTCGGCATCGAGGACATACTCAAGGGCATGAAGGTCGGTGGCACCAAGAAGGCACTCGTTCCAGGCTGGCTTGCCGTGAACGAAAGAAAGGACAAAGCCGAGGATTATTTCAAGAACACCAAGAACACAGGCTCTACAGGAATATACGAGATCACACTCATCGACGTGATGAAGGATGTGACAGAATGGGAGACGAAGCAGCTTGAGGACTATTTCGTCAAGACATATGGAGCAAAGCTTGACACTGTAAAGGCAGGATACTACTACAAGCAGTTCAAGGCTCCTACCGGAGAGACTTTCAAGAAAGACACTTCTTATTATATCAACTATACAGGAAGGCTTCTCAACGGAAGGGTGTTCGACACCACCATCAAGGACACAGCCAAGAAGTATGACATCTACAGCTCTTCAAAGACATATGTGCCTGTGAAGATCAAGATGGCCGAGGAAACCGAGGACATCAAGATGGTGACGAACGGCAACGAGTCGACAGTGATCACCGGTTTCCAGTACATCCTTTCCAAGCTTGGACCTTTCGAGAAAGGAACCGGATATTTCGTCTCGCAGCTTGGATATGGCTCGAGCGGATCAGGCAACACCATCCTGCCATTCACTCCTCTGATGTTTGAAATCGAAGTAACAGCAGAGCCGGAGTAATGGTAACAGGAGTCATCCCTACAGAACTAGGCACCAGAAGAATCGGTACGCTCCTTAAAGAATATGCAGTCCCTGGCATCATCGCCATGACTGCATCTTCTTTATATAATATGGTCGACAGCATCTACATCGGCCACATCAAGGAAGTCGGTTCGTATGCGATCTCAGGCCTTGCCGTCACATTCCCTCTGATGAACCTCTCCACCGCCCTGGGCACACTCGTGGGCGTCGGAGCGGCTACGATGATGTCAGTGCTTCTCGGACAGAAGAACTACGACGCAGCCAACAAGGTGCTTGCGAACGAGGTCACCCTGAACACAATCATCGGTATTCTCTTCACGACCATAGTCCTCTGTTTCCTGGACCCGATCCTCACATTCTTCGGAGCCAGCCAGAATACCCTGCCATTCGCAAGGGACTATATGAGCATCCTGCTCTACGGCAATGTCGTGACCCATCTCTACTTCGGACTCAACAACCTCATCAGGGCCGCAGGAAATCCGAAGCTCGCCATGAGGCTCACACTCTTCACAGTCATCTCGAACAGCATTCTGGATCCGATCTTCATTTTCGGTCTGGGATTAGGAATCAAGGGAGCCGCCATCGCGACGGTCCTCTGCCAGTTGATGTCACTCAGCTATTCTCTCTGGTATTTCAGCGACCAGAAGAAGTTCCTCCACCTGCCGAAGTCCTTCTTCCTCTTCAACGCCAGAGTCGCTTATTCAATGCTCACTGTCGGAATGGGTCCGTTCCTCATGAACGCGGCTGCATGCCTGGTGACTCTCTTCGTCAACCAGCAGCTTCTCAAGTACGGAGGCGACCTCGGCATCGGAGCCTATGGAATCGTGAACAGGATATCGTTCCTGTTCGTGATGATCGTAATGGGATTCAACCAGGGAATGCAGCCTATCGCAGGATATAATTTCGGAGCCAGGAAATACAGCAGAGTGAAGGATGTATACATGCTTACCATGAAGTTCGCCACGCTCATCATGTGCATGGGATTCCTCATCGCAGAGATCTGTCCCGGCACCGCCGTGTCGATCTTCACGAACGATCCCGAGCTGAAGGACATCGCGACAAAGGGCATCAGGCTCATGAACGTAGCCTTCCCTATCATCGGTTTCCAGATGGTCTCCACCAATCTTTTCCAATGTCTTGGAATGGTCAACAAGTCCATCTTCCTGTCCCTCACCCGTCAGCTTCTCTTCCTGATCCCGGCACTATACCTTCTCCCTCTTTCCCTTGATGTCAAGGGTGTATGGCTGAGCTATCCGACCGCGGACCTCCTATCGACTTTCGCAACCTTGTTCTTCATGGTGAAGCTCCTGAAGAACCTCAGGAAGCTCAATGACGGTGATGACCCGACGATACTGGGAAGCAAGATAAGATAACACCATAGAAACAACGAAAAGGACTTAATAGATGAGAAAAAGCACAGCAATGTTCTGTGCCGCACTTGCGGCCATGGCCATATCCAGCGCCAGCGCCTGTTCACGCAACAAGGAAGAGGAGCCAAGGAACGCCACACAGCTCAACAGTTATCTGACCAACGAGCTCTCTGACACCACTGCTCTGGCAGGGCTGGACAAGAAGGTCGACGCTTTCATGAAGGAATGGCAGCTCAAGGGCGTTTCTCTTTCTATAATGCGCAACGATTCCCTGCTCTACGCCAAGGGATACGGATGGGCTGACGAAGCGGCGAAGGTCACCATGGAACCGTACCACCTGCTCAGGCTTGCGTCGGTGTCAAAGCTCGTGACCGCCACCGGTATCATGGTACTCCAGGACCAGGGCAAGGTGCACCTGAGCGACAAGGTGTTCGGCGAAGGAGGAATACTCGGCGAGGAACCATACTCGAAGTCAATCAAGGACGCCAACTACTATAAGATCACAGTAGAGGACCTCCTCAGACACAAAGGAGGATTCACACAGGCCGGCGGAGACCCTATGTTCTCCACAAGGACCGTAATGGCCAACAACGGCCTCAAGACCGCTCCGGACAACGACAAGCTTCTCGAGTGCGTACTCAAGAAGAAAGTCAACTTCATGCCTGGCACTTCCCAGTCATACTCGAACCTCGGATACCTGATCCTCAGCAAGGTCATCGAGAAGGCAAGCGGCATGAGCTACGAGGAATTCATCCAGGAAAACGTCTTCAAGCCATCTGGAATCGAGGATTTCAAGATTGCCAACAACTACTACAAGGAGAAGTACGACAACGAGGTAAGGTACTACGTCCCTGTCAACGAGAAACCAGTCCCTGAATACAACAACAGCGGAAAGATGGTGACCCGCTGCTATGGCGGAAACGATATCCACAACCTCTCCGGCGCCGGCGCATGGGTAGCCTCTGTCCCTGAACTCATGAAGTTCGTCGCATCTATCGACGGACGTCCTGAGATTCCGGACATCATAAGCAAAGAGAGCTTCGAGGCGATGATCGAGTACTTTGACGAAGAGACCTACTCCCTCGGATGGAACGACACCAGACCTGACTCAGGATGGATGCGCTCAGGTTCATTCTCCGGCACAAGCGCACTCATAAAGTACTTCCCGGACGGAGAATGCTGGATCATGGTTACCAACACCAGCAGCTGGCGCGGGAGTTCATTCTCACGCACCATCTCAAGCTGGTTCAGCGAAATGCGCAGGAGCTATTCGAAGTCGCTTCCTGCAAGGGATTTCTTCTACGATTAGTCCTCGAGGCTGCTTACGATATGCATCGTGTCGCGGGCGATCACGAGCTCCTCGTCTGTGCAGATGACTGCTGCCTTGACTGCAGACTCAGGAAGGGTGATCATCACATCCTTCTGGCCTGAAGCATTCACATCATAGTCGAACTGAAGTCCGAGATATGTGAGGTTCTCGCAGATACGACGGCGGAGACGTGGGTTGTTCTCACCGATACCACCTGTGAAGAGGATGAGGTCCACACCGTTCATCTCAGCCACGAACATACCGATGTTCTTGATGATGTCGAAGGTGAGTTTCTTGAATACGAGCTTTGCCTTAGGGTCACCCTCAGAAGCGAGCACATTGAGGTCACGGGCATCAGAAGACTTGCCTGAGAGACCGAGGAAGCCGCTCTTCTTGTTCATGATGGTAGTCATCTCGTCCGGAGTAAGGTTCTCCTTCTTCATGAGGTAAGGGACGATGTTTGCGTCAATGTTACCGCAGCGGGTACCCATGATCATACCCTCAAGAGGTGTGAAGCCCATTGTGGTATCCACTACCTTGCCGTTCTGGATTGCAGTGATCGAGCTGCCGTTTCCGAGGTGGCAGGTGATGATCTTTGAATTCTCAAGGTCTACGCCGGCAAGCTTAGCACCCTTCTGGGAAACGAACTGATGACTTGTACCGTGGGCACCATACCTACGTACGCCATACTTCTCGTAGTACTCGTATGGAAGCGCATACATGTATGCGTGTGGGAGCATTGTCTGATGGAATGCGGTATCGAAGGTCACTACCTGAGGGACTGAAGGGATCACAGCCTGGACAGCTCTGATACCAAGGATATGCGCAGGATTGTGGAGCGGTGCGAAGTCGCAGCAGATCTGGATCTTCTCCATCACGTCCTCATTGACGAGGGCGCTGCCTGAGAAATACTCACCTCCGTGCACTACTCTGTGGCCTACAGCCTCGATGTCCTCCACAGACTCGAGCACACCTGTCTCCTTGTCTGTAAGAGCATTGAGTACGAGCTCCATACCTACCTTATGGTCTGCGATAGGGAGTTCAGTCACGATCTTGTCCTTTCCTGCAGGAGCATACTGGAAAATACCGCTAGGAAGACCGATCTTCTCTACAATACCTTTTGCGATGAGATCATATACGTCATCGCCCTTCATGTCAAGAAGCTGATACTTGATAGAAGAGCTTCCGCAATTGATTACTAGAATGATCATAATATCTATTGTTGTTTTTTTCTGATTGGGCCAGCAAATTTACAAATATTCACTATTTTAGCAAAGAACTAACAAGTGAACTTGGACATGCGAGGCGAAAGGATCGAGGCGTTGAGCGTCATGTATGCCGTCGGAGTGGCTTCCGGAGCCGCCCTATGTGCCGTCTTCCCAGGTCCTTGGACGCCGGTTTCCGCTGTCTCCGCCGGTTTTTTCCTCTTTCTCCTTATGACCATGGCAACCCGTCCCAGGGATATACGCCTCATCCTTGGCATATACCTCGCAGCGGGAATGTTCTGCTTCTGCACGGCCAACGCCGGAAAGCTGTGGAGCGAAGGTACCATGGACCCGTTGACAGAAGCGGCGACGTCGTCCGCCGAGGCGGTCAAAGGCGTGATCGATGCCATCCCATACAATGACCCTCAGACAAACGCCCTGGTGAAAGCCCTGATCACGGGCGACAGAAGCGGAATCAGCCGCGGGACGACAGCCGTGTTCCGGGAAAGCGGTGCATCCCACATCCTAGCCCTTTCCGGAATGCATCTGGGGATAATCTATATGGTCCTGCTATGGATCATGGCACCTCTGGGCAACGCCCCTGCCGCAAGGAAGGTCCGCTGCTTCGCGACGATCGCCGTCACCCTTTTCTATTCGGTCGCGACAGGCTTCTCCCCTTCGATCACGAGGGCTTTCCTTTTCATCGCGATAAATGAGATCCTGAAGCTCATCGGCAGGAAGAAAAGTCCCGTCAGGGTATTCTGCATAGCCCTGTTCATCCAGCTGGTGATGGATCCTCTGGTGATCAGTTCCGTAGGGTTCCAGCTTTCCTACCTCGCGATGTGCGGAATCACTCTGCTCTATCCCAGGCTATACTCCTGGTACCCACATGACAGGATGCGCAATGGGAAGACTGTGCTCGACCTTCCGGGCAAGATCTGGCAAGGTGCCGCGCTCAGCATTTCCTGCCAGGTCTTTACGGCGCCTCTTGTCTGGATCCGTTTCCATTCCTTCCCCACATACTTCCTGATGACAAATCTGCTGGCGATGCCTATAACCTCGGTTGTGATGATACTGTCCGTCCTGACTGTGACCCTTTCGGCCATGGGATGCTGTCCTGACCTGCTAGTGGCCGCAGATGAAAGAACGGTCAGCACCCTGAGATGGGTACTGACCGTGATATCAGAAATGTAGCTTAAGACCGTCTACCAGCTTCCGCTCGCTCCGCCTCCGCCGAAATGGCCTCCTCCGAAGCCGCCGAAACCACCTCCGAAGCCACCTCCACCGAAGCTTCCTGTGCCTCCTCGGCCGGTGCCCCAGTCCCAGCTGTTGATAGGACCGATATAGACATGGCGTCCGAAATCAGAGCCAGAGCCTCCGCCCCAGCCACCGCCGCCGTGTCCTCTGCGATTTGTGATCTTGATAAGGATATACATCACCAGGAAGAAGAGGAACAGACGCAGGAGTATCTCCTTGACGTCATCCTCTGCGCTGCCATATTCCCTTGGCTGGGATATCTCCCCGCTGGCAAGATCCATCAGATCCTTGCATGCGGCGACAGTTCCCTCGTACATCTCTCCATTGCGGAAATGAGGGAGCAGGCTGTTGTCGATGATTCTCTTGCAGTAGATATCAGGGATCGCGCCCTCAAGGCCGTATCCCACCTGGATCGAGACTTCACCGCCCGAGCGTTCTGTCCTAGGCTTTATCAGAAGTACCACACCGTTGTTGAAAGCCTGGCCTCCTACGCCCCATTGCTCGCCTATCCTATAGGCATATGAGGCCGAGGTATCACCTTCCAGGTCCAGGACGGTCACTACAGTTATCTGGTTCGAGGTCGAATCGTCGAATGCCACGAGAGTGGACTCAAGCGCAGCGACCTGCGATGGGGTGAAGATTCCGGCAAAGTCGTTCACAAGACGCTCAGGCTGAGGCCTCTGAGGAAACGCCAGACAGACTGCAGCGTCCAAGGACAGCAGCAGTGCGACCAGTACCGCCTTCATTGTGCCTCTTCTAGTCATCCGCATCATCTCCGAAAGAAATATCATCAGGAAGCTCATTGACGTCGTCGTCCTGATATGGGAAATACGCCTTCAGCTTCTCCCCTACCATCTCGACGGCCTTGGTCAGGCCTTCGGCATTGCGCCCTTGGGCGAAGCACCCGGTCATCGTATCGCACACATCCTTCCAGAAACCCGCAGGGACCTGGCTGTTTATGCCTTTGTCTCCGATGACCGCAAGCTTGCGGGATGAACAGGCCACATAGATCAACACGCCGTTGCGTGCTGCGGTAGAAGCCATGTTCAGTACATGAAAAGTCCTCAGAGCCTTTTCACGAGGATCTGAGGAGCACTTGTTGTCTATATGTATCCTGATTTCACCGGAAGTGCGATGTTCAGCTGCAATTATCGCAGCCGTGAGTGCAGAACACTCTTCCTTTGTAAGGAAATCACGCGCACGCATCTCCAGGAGTACGGACTAGAATTCTACCTTCGGAGCATTCTCAGCACCTTCCGATGCCTTGAAATAGCCCTTGGTCCTGAGACCGAAGATTGAAGCGATGATATTGTCAGGGAACACCCTCACCTGCCTGTTGTAGGCAAGTGCCTCATCGTTGAACTTCTGGCGTTCGACTGCGATCCTGTTCTCTGTACCCTCAAGCTGAGCCTGAAGATCGGAGAAATTCTGGTTCGCCTTGAGGTCAGGATAGTTCTCTGCGATCGCGATAAGCCTTCCGAGAGCACCTGAGAGCTGGTTCTGCGCAGCCTGGAAAGCAGCGATGCTCTGCTCGTCAAGCTGGTCGGGAGAGACAGTCACCTTGGTGGCATTGGCTCTGGCAGCAGTCACTGCCTCAAGAGTCTCACGCTCATGTTCAGCATATCCCTTGACCGTAGCCACGAGATTCGGAATAAGGTCCGCCCTACGCTGATAGACGTTCTCTACCTGTGCCCAGGCAGCGGTCACGCCTTCTTCAGACTGTACAAGACGGTTGTAGGTATTCTTGACCCAGACAAAGATTCCGAGCACCGCGACAGCGATGACGGCGATCACTATAAGCGACTTCTTCATACCTATTCAGTTTCTCTGACGCATCTTACTGAAGCGCCGAAATTGTCAAAATGTGAGCTTCCTACGATGACATCAGGCTGATCGACGTAGACGCTTACCATATACTTCTGCTCCTCATCGTAGTCTGATGAAGTCCAGAAAGTCGCATACTTGTTAGTTCCGGCATATCTCCAGTTGTCACCCTGTACTATAGCGTATCCGGCAGGAATCACATTGAGGCCTGTGGTATTGGTGATCTTGACCGATGGCCAGTACTCCCACATCTTGTCGCCATTGAAATATGCATCGACCATAAGTTTTCCGGCAGCTCCCTTGAAATCGCCGCCGCAGACTGCCTTCCACTCGTCCATGGTAGGAAGTCTCCAGCCTTCAGGACATACAGTCTCAGCCTGCTCATAGGTATAGAGATTTCCGAAAAGACCTGTCATTGGAGTGCATCCCTCATAAGGCATGCCGACTGAAGCGTACTCAACATTGCTGTTCATCCAGTCAAGACCGCCGGCCGTCACATATGTATAGCTCACATCGTCACGCGGGTCAGTGATGGTCTTCTCACCTTCGGCAGCAGGAATGTTGCTGACCGACTCCTCCTTGACGATACAGATCTGGTTGCTTGCATACAGGCTGGTGTATCCCTCAGCGAACATCACGCAGGTCAGGGTGAAGGTACTCATCAGGTCAGGGATGGTCAGTACAAGACGTCCGTCGTTCTTAGCAGGATCGTCCTTCAGATGCTTGGTAGTATCGGTCTTTTCCATCACTGTCTTAGGAGAAGCCCTCCATAAGATACCATACTGTCCGTCTTCCTTAGGATGGCTTCCACCCTTCGGAACCAGAGTGAGCACATCTCCCGGCTTCACATAGACAGGAGATGAATACTCAAGATATCCGTCGAGCGAAGGTACCGTCTTGTTCTCATCCTTCTTGCAGGAAACGGCCATGAATGCAGCTGCGAGCGCTGCAAGAAGAGCTATATTCTTAACTTTGAAATTCATTCTGCGTAGTAATCTTAACAAAATACAAATATGCACATTTTTTCCTTTACCTTTGTACAAAAAGGAAGCCAAATGAAGAAAATATACCTCATAGTCTCGTTGATCTGCGTATTTTTACTCAGTTCATGCGACGGCAGACGATACATAGTGCTGAGCGGCTACGCCCAGGGCGGGACCTATGCGGTCAAGATGAACATGAAAGGCGTGACTGAAAAGGAAGCTGTCATCCAGGCCAAGGTCGACTCCCTTCTCGTCCTGATAGACAACACCCTCTCAGGCTACAACAAAGGCTCGCTGCTGAGCAGGATGAACGCAGGTGAACAGATCGAGCCGAATGACATGTTCCGCGACATCTATGAGAAATCCTACAGGATATGGGAAGAGACAGGCGGCGCGGTCGATGTGGCATCCGGCCCGCTGTTCGACGCCTGGGGCTTCGGATTCACGACCGACTCGCTCCCATCTGACGAGACGATCGCCGGGATCATGGAATCCTGTGGCATGGACCGTCTCACAAGCAGCCTCGACGCCTCACTTGAGCTTCATCCAAAGCTTAATTTCAACGCCATAGCCCAAGGATACAGCTGTGACGTGATCGCCGGCTATCTCCACTCCATCGGAGTAAAGGACATGCTCGTCGACATCGGCGAGATCTATTGCGAAGGCCTGAATCCATCAGGAAAGCCATGGAGCATAGGAGTAGACCGTCCGGAAGACGGAAACAACACCCCTGGAGCGCAGCTGAGCGGAGTATGGACCTCTGATGGCGGGTACCATGGTGTCGTGACCTCCGGCAACTACCGCAAGTTCTATATCCGCGACGGCAGGAAATATGCGCACACCATCGACCCGAGGAGCGGACAGCCCGTATCGCACAATCTTCTCAGCGCTACCATCATAGCTCCGGACGCGACCACAGCCGATGCCATCGCCACCTATTGCATGGTCATCGGTCTTGACCAGGCCAGGGAGTTCATCCTCGGCGACAGCGCACTTGAAGGCTATCTCATATACGACGAGGACGGCCAGATGTCAAGCTGGTCGTCCCCGGGATTCAATATTTCAGAGTAGCCTGGCTACTTGGCCCACGCTGCTCCCTCCGGAGTCCTTCTCCACTGGAAGTAAGAGTCAAGCACCCACATCGCGTCCTCGGCAGGCACGTCGATCATACGTGACTCTATACCCTTGAGGAGCATTGTCTGCTTTGCATCCGAGAATGAGTTCCACTGAGGAAGGCCTTCCCCGTTAGGATTTCCGTACTTTGCGAAGTTGATCCAATAGCGGAACATCTGATCTTCGAGCGTCTTCTCGATCTCATCCCTTGATTTCATAGGGTTGAGCTTATGGAAGACATATTCCATCTCTGATCCGTGAGGAGAGCCGTATCCAGCTCTTGGAGAGTCCTCCGGATAGACAGGATGCTGGTCGAAGTAGTAGAGATATGCCGGAGACTTTCCATGCTCGGTCTGAAGACGCGCCCATGCCCAGGTCTGCCATCCGAAGGCAGCATCACGCATAAGGTCGCGGGCAGACTTAGGGACCTCTGTCTCAGTCACAGGATAGACCTCGAGAAGAGCATCCGCGAACTTTCCGTAACGCTCCTGAACGCTTGCGATATGCTTCTGCGGATCCTTCTCACCCGAGAAGCTTGCACCCTCGTCAGAGTTGTATCCGATAAGGACTGGGATATCATTGAAATTGCCTGCCTCGTACATCTTATACTGGTCGTCAGGAATCACATAGCCGTCCACGATAGGCCAGCCACCGCCTGGAGTAAGGCCTCTTGACATAAGCTTGTCGGCAGGAAGCGCACGGAGTTCCTCGAGTGAAGAACAGCCGAGGTCTGCCATGATACCGAGACCATCCTTCTCCGCATCTGCGAGAAGACGCATGTTCTCGCCTGGATATGTAGTAGGACGGGCAGGACCGAATGAGCCACCGCTCTCGGATATCGCGCCTGCGATGAGACCCTTCGTAAGAGGAGATGCACAGAGCATGCTGACCGCGATACCGCCTGCAGATTCGCCGAAGATGGTCACCTGGTCAGGATTGCCGCCGAATTTGGAGATATTGTCGTGGATCCACTGGAGAGCAGCCACGAGGTCCAGGATACCATAGTTTCCTGAAACATGGTGAGGGTCCTCGGCACTGAGTTCCGGATGCGCCATGAAGCCAAGCTTGCCGAGACGGTAAGGGATGCTCGCGTAGACCACACCGTTCTCAGCGAAGACCTCGCCGTCGAAGAGCGGGTCTGATGTAGCTCCACCTGCGAAACCACCGCCATAGATCCATACGAAAACAGGAAGATTGTCCTTGGTCGTCTTTGCAGGAGTCCAGACATTGAGATAGAGACAGTCCTCGCTGTAGTTTCCGTTGCCTGCCTGGATAGCTGCAGGAGCGAATTCATTTGTCTCAAGGATTCCTTCCCATGGAACGACAGGCTGAGGTGCCTTCCACCTGAGATCACCTACAGGAGGTGCCGCGAACGGGATTCCCTTGAAGATAGCCATCGTCTCCGTCTTGGTTCCATGGATAGTGCCTCCGGTCACCTTGACCAGGTCTGTTATTTCCGGATTGCAGGAACAGAGAATAGTTGCGAGCAATAAAGCCGCTGCCAGTAATTTGCGCATAAATTTATAAATTTGTTGGACGCAAGATACAAAAATATCCTCATAATAGTGGAATTTTGTTCATAAAGACACCACTATCCTACATAATCGCAACAAATGGTTGCAACACTATTATAATAAGCTTATCATTGTGTTTGTCAATAACACGAAGATAATAGACCCAGAACATATGGCAATTAAAAGAAAACTTCTTGCGGCTGTCATCCTTGCGGCACTTTTCTCTGTTTCAGTCTCAGCAGGCAATTCAAGGCAAAGAGTATTCGAATACCCGGATGCCCACGATCCTGTCATCGCATTCTGCGACGGCAGATACTACATCTTCACTACCGGCATGAACGTCATGTCATCGACAGACCTGAAGAACTGGAGGATAGAAAAGAACGTATTTGAGAAAATCCCTCAGTGGGCAGCGGACAAAGGCTTCCGTGGAATGCCATGGGCACCTGACATCCAGTACATAGATGGCCTCTGGTATATATACTACTCTTATTCCATCTTCGGCAAGAACCAGTCTGCGATCGGAGTCGCGGTCAACAAGACTCTCAATCCTGAGTCACCGGACTTCGGATGGGAAGACAAGGGCATGATACTCGAGTCAGTCCCTGGACGAGACGAATGGAACGCGATCGACGCCAATGTCTTTGTAGAAGAAGACGGAACAGCCTGGCTGGCATTCGGGTCTTTCTGGAGAGGTATCAAGATGACAAAGCTCGGCAAGGACTACACCAGGCTCTCAGATCCGCAGGAATGGTTCCCTGTCTCAAGGCGTCCTGAAGGGACCGCACCGGAGACAGTCTCGACAGACACTGCAGTCTCTGCAGACCCTAGAGGCAAGGATTTCGACGCCGGAAACGGTGCCGTCGAGGCTCCTTTCATCATAAAGAGGAACGGTAAGTATTATCTCTTCGTATCGTTTGACCTCTGCTGCCGAGGAGAGAAGAGCACCTACAAGGTAGTGGTCGGACGCTCTGACAAAGTCACAGGTCCATACTATGACAAGGACGGTGTAGACATGATCGACGGAGGCGGCTCGACAGTCGTCAGCGGAAACGGACAGTTCGCCGGCGCAGGACATTGTGCGGTCACCACCATCGACGGAGAAGACTACATCTTCATGCACGGATACGACAGAGACTATGACTACAGGTCCAAGCTGCTGATCAGGAAGATCTCATGGTCTGCCGACGGATGGCCTGCAGTCGAATTATAGTACCATGGTCAAGAAAACAAGCTAAACCAGACATTATATGAATTCAATCAAGCACATTGCTGCCTCTGTGGCACTCGGACTTGCGGCGTTGACAGCCTCAGCCCAGACAGGCAGCCTCGACCTCAGCCTTGCGAACACAGGCAAGACAGTCAATCCAAAAATGTACGGTATCTTCTTCGAGGACATCAACTTTGCAGCAGACGGCGGTCTCTACGCAGAGATGGTCAAGAACCGCTCATTCGAATTCCCTAACAGGCTCCAGGGCTGGAGAGCATCAGGACAGTTCCAGATCATGGAGGACGGTCCTTTCGAGAACAACCCTCACTACATGCGTCTCAACTACTCTGGACATTCAGAGAAGTACACAGCGCTTGAGAATGACGGCTTCTTCGGAATGGGTGTAAAGGAAGGCGCTGAGTACCGCTTCAGCGTATGGGCAAGGACGCCTCAGGGTGGAGACGGCAAGATCATCGTCGAACTCTGCGACATCGCATCAATGGACGAGGAGCAGGCCGTCGCAAGCCAGGAAATCGCCATCACTTCGAAGGAGTGGACGAAGTACACAGTCATCCTCAAGCCATCGAAGGGCGTTGCGAAGTCTACACTCCGAATCTTCCTTGACGGAAAGACCACTGTCGACGTAGAGCACGTATCCCTCTTCCCTGTGGACACATGGATGGGACACGAGAACGGTATGAGAAAGGATCTCGCACAGGCTCTCTATGATCTCCACCCAGGAGTATTCAGATTCCCTGGCGGATGTATCGTCGAGGGTGCAGACCTTGCTACAAGATACAACTGGAAGAATTCAGTAGGTCCTGTGGAGAACCGCCCTCTCAACGAGAACAGATGGGAATCCACTTTCCCTTACAGATTCTTCTCAGACTACCACCAGACCTACGGTCTTGGCTTCTATGAGTTCTTCCAGCTCTGTGAGGAGCTCGGAGCAGACCCGCTCCCTGTGCTCAGCTGCGGTCTCGCATGCCAGTTCCAGAACGATGACCCATCTGCGCACCAGCCGCTTGACGAGATCCAGTCATTCGTAGACGACGCAATCGACCTCATAGAGTTCGCCAACGGCAGCGTTGACACAAAGTGGGGCAAGGTAAGAGCAGAGATGGGCCATCCTGCACCATTCGGTCTCAAGTACCTCGCAATCGGAAACGAGCAGTGGGACCAGATCTACATCGACTACCTCACTCCATTCGTGAACGAGATCAGAGCCAAGCATCCTGAGATCCTCCTCGTAGGTACATCAGGTCCTAACTCAGAGGGTGACCAATTCGACTTCCTCTGGCCGGAGATGAAGAAGATCGGAGCAGACCTCGTTGACGAGCACTACTATCGTCCGGAATCATGGTTCCTTTCACACGGAGCTCGTTACGACTCATACGACCGCAAGGGTCCAAAGGTATTCGCAGGTGAGTATGCATGCCATGGCGCAGGAAAGAAGTGGAACCACTTCTACACTTCACTTCTCGAGGCAGCTGTCATGACAGGCTTCGAAAGAAATGCCGACATCGTACGTCTCGCTACCTACGCTCCTCTCTTCGCACACTATGAGGGATGGCAGTGGCGTCCGGACATGATCTGGTTCGACAACTTCCAGACAGTCAAGACAGTCAGCTACTATGTACAGCAGATGTACTCGACCCATACAGGTACCGATGTCCTTGACATCACTATGGACGGCAAGCCTGTAACCGGTGCAGAGGGCCAGCTCGGTCTCTTCGCAAGTGCAGTCTATGACTCAGCCAAGAAGCAGGTATACGTAAAGGTTGTCAACACATCTGACGAGACACGCAGGCTCAACTTCAACATCAAGGACCTCAAGAAGAAGGAGTTCATCGCATGCCAGGGCTCAATCAGCCTCCACTGCGACGAGATGGACGTCGAGAACACAAGAGAGAATCCAGACCTCATCGTCCCTGTATCTTCATTCACTGACGGTATAAATGAAGATGGCACGATCGAAATCGCGCCAAAGACATTCAAGATCTATATTTTCGCAAGAAACTAAAAGTCTGAGAGGTCAGTGATGACCCAGGTCTTATCGAGAGCCTTCACATCAAAAGTGAAGGCTTTTTCTGTATTGGTGAACTTTACGTCAGAAAGCTCGAATTCCGCAACAGTACCGTCCTTGGACTTCATGCTTGCGCCCTTGATATCATTGCCTGAGAAATAGATCCTGAGCTCAGTGATGCTGCCTGACACCTTCGGAGCAAGTGTCACACAATGGTAGGTCTTCCCATGGAATACCGACTCAGAAGCAGACACCTCCTTGAAAGATGCAGAGAGATCAGTAAGGAAGAGAGCAGGATTGACTGCGAAAGCATCCTCGTAGCCCTCGAGAGACTCGATGATCACCTCCTTCGCGGCCTTGTCCACAGTCCAACGGTTCTTGCCGTCGCACCAGATGTCGAGTCCGCTTCCGGTAACATGGTATGAGCCACCCTTGACTGAGCCTGTACCTTTTCCTGAGAGAGGCACGTCAGCCTTTACAGAGAATGAGTAGTTGAAATCCACATATGAAGCAGCTGCCTTCGCTGAGAAAGCATCAAGCACCTTGTCGGCCTTTGCAGGAACGCCTGCAAGAAGAGCCAGCATTGAAGCGAGGATGTAAGTACGTCTCATAGTCTAACTGTCCTTTAATTGTCCAAGGATCAGTTCTGGGCGTTTCTGAAAGCTTCGATTATACGTTCGAGCTCTGCAAGGTCACCGACAAGCACCTGGCGAGGCTTGGAGCCTTCCTGTGGTCCGACGATGCCCGCGGCCTCCAGCTGATCCATTACTCTACCTGCTTTTGCATAACCCATGCCAAGTTTTCTCTGAAGGTCGGAAGTAGAGCCTCTCTGGGATGTCACGACCTGACGCGCAGCCTCTTCGAAACGCTCGTCAAGATGCTTCATGTCGACCATAGGGCTGTCTCCGCCCTCTCCTCCTTCAGCTTCGACTGCAGGGAGATAATATGGGGTATTGTAGCTCTTCATGTAGCCCTTCTGGTTACCGACGAACTCTGTGATCGCATTGATCTCATCGTTGCTCAGGAAGGCGCACTGTACGCGTTCCATGTCGACGCCGGCTGAATAGATCATATCACCCTTACCGATGAGCTTGTCCGCACCCGGTGTGTCGAGGATGGTCTTGGAGTCTGTAGAAGAGAACACACGGAATGCTATACGTGTAGGGAAGTTCGACTTGATGAGGCCGGTCACGACATCTACCGAAGGCCTCTGGGTCGCGAGTACCACATGGATACCTGCGGCACGTCCCTTCTGTGCAAGACGGATGATCGATGTCGAGATGCTTCTCGCCTGTGCCTTTGCGTCTCCGCCGCCTCCGACTGACATGGTAAGGTCCGCATACTCGTCGACTACCACCACGATGTAAGGCATGTAGTGATGTCCTTCTGTAGGAAGGAGATGGCGGTCCTTGTACTTCTCGTTGTAGAGGGTCACCTTGTTCACGAGGGCCTTGCCCATGAGCTCGTATCTTGCGTCCATCTCGATACAGAGTGAACGGAGGATGAGGTCGGCCTGCTTTGAGTTCTTGCAGATGGCGTTGTTCATCTCATCGTCTTCGCTGACAGCGTCAGGAAGGACGGCGAGATAGTGCTTGAGAAGCCTTGCGTATGCGGAGAACTCGACCATCTTAGGGTCGATGAAAACGAATTTCAGCTCTGAAGGATGCTTCGAGTAGAGGAGAGACGAGATGAGGACGTTGAGTCCCACCGACTTACCCTGCTTGGTAGCACCAGCCACAAGAAGGTGCGGAGCCTCTGCGAGGTCGAAGACCTTCACCTTCTGGGTGATTGTATATCCGATGGCTACAGGGAGTTCTGCCTCGCTCTCACGGAACGCATCATCATTGAGGACGGCCTTGAGAGGCACTATCGACGGCTGGTCATTGGCGACCTCGATGCCGACTGAGTCAGCGAGCTTCTCCATACGGACACCCTTGGCATGGAGGGCCATGGCGATGTCGTCCTGGAGATTGGTGATCGACGAAATCTTGACACCTGGTGCAGGATAGACCTTGTAGAGGGTCACCGTAGGTCCCACGACAGCCTTGACGTTGTCCACGTCGATCTTATATGTCTTGAGGGTGGCGCGGATCTTATAGTTGTTGCGCTTGAGCTCTTCCTGAGACACCTCGTGACGGAGCTTCTCGTAGTCGTCAAGAAGCTCGAGAGGAGGGAAACGGAAGTTCTTGAGCTCGTCCCTCATGTCAATTCTAGGGAGTTCCTGCTGGACATCTGTTGAAAGCCCATCCTCATCCTCGATGATCTCGATAGTCTCAGCCTCCTGCTCAGTCACGACCGTAGGATCTGTCCTGAGAACAGGCTCTACCGGCTTCACAGCCGGTGCGACAGGGCTTACCGGAGCTGTCGGAGCCTCTGGAACGACAGGTGTGACTGCAGGGGCAGGTCTCTCGACGACGGCAGCTACAGGAGCAACCGGTGACGGCTCCTGTGTCTCTGACATATCGTCGTCCTGGGCTTCCTTCTCTGCGTCTATCTTATCCTTGACCTTCTGTGCGAGGCCCTTTATCCTGTCCATGGTACCTGGTTTCCTGCTTGTTTCAGTCTCCACAGGGGCAGGCTTTACATTTTCTTCTTCCTCATCGTCCTGGGCAGATTCTCCGCCGAGGGACATGAACCAGTCATTGAAACGCTTGCTTGCGAACACAAGCCAGATAGCCACCAGCACTACAAGTGCGAAGAAAGTAAGGATCTGTCCGAAGAGTTTCTGGAACCATGATACCGCCAAAGTGCCGCAATCGCCGCCGAGGCCGCCGCCGAAGGCATGCTGAAGGCCAAGGAACGAAGAGACGAACGCGAACACGAAAGACAGGACGAGCGCACCTGTGAGGGAAAGCGTCACCGCCTTGATGACGGAGAACTTCCTCTCGCCGAAGAGCATCCTTGCGGCGATTATGAACAAGGCAAGGATAAGCGCGAAGGAGCCGAGGCCGAACCAGCGTGCCACAAGCAGGTATCCCCAGCCTGCGCCCTGCTGGCCTGCAGCATTAGCCGCAGTCACTGCAAGGTCCATACGCTGTGGATCTGCCAGGATGCTCTGGTCGGTCTTCCATGTAAAAAGGTATGACAGCGCTGAAAGCAGCGAGAACACTGCAAACAACGCCACGACGAGTCCCGAAAACTTCAATGCCTTCTTCCTGTCCATCTGCTATCTTCCTTTCTGGTGGTTCTTACCTCTGAAATTCTTCTTGTTTCCGCCCTGCCTGCGATTGCCGCCGTTGGTCCTTCCGCCGACCTCTATGTTCATGCCAGGTCTTGCGAAGTTGGCATCGGAAGCGATCCTGGTGAGGCTGATTCCCTCCGGAACCTTGATGCGGTAGTCCGAGAGCTTCTCTATATCGTTGAAGATAGTCTCGTCAGCTACGCTGTCCTTGTTCCAGATAAGATACTGCTGTCTCATATAGATCGCGAGGGAACGGATCATGGCAGTCTTCTGATCTCCGTCCTCCTGAGATGCGATCAGGTCGATGATGCTCTCGATGTTCCTTCCATAGTGGGTAGCCTTCACCTGCCTTCCCTTGAGCGGGATAGGCATAGGCTTGACCTCCATCTCCTCGATCTTAGGCATAGGATACGGAGAGTCGACATCGAGCTTGAAACCGGAGATTATGTGGAGATGGTCCCAGAGCTTCTGCTCCCAGTTCTCTTCCTGGTGGACCTGAGGATTGAGAAGTTCCATCACCTTCACTATACCCATGGCCTGACGGGAACGCTGTTCCCTGTCCTCGATCGCGAGCACGTCCTCCACCATCTTGAGCACGTTCCTTCCGTACTCCGGCATCCTGAGCTTCTCTCTCTCAGTATTGTATTCGAGTTCTATATTGTCTCCTGTCCTGTACATCAATTCAATAATTTTGGTAACTTACAAATATAAGAATTTATTCTCATATACATACCAGAGACAAGCTTTCACATCGTCATATCCCATCGCACGGTAGAGCTTGGCATATCTGGCGATCTGCCACTTGTACTTCTCATGTTCCTCTCCGAACTTGTAGTCGATGATGAATACTGACTTGCCGGAGACAAGAACCCTGTCCGGGCGGTGTATGCTGCCGTCCACATCCATCAGCGTCACCTCATTGACTACCTTTGACCTGTCCTCTGGGAACCAGCCCTTGGAGGCCACCGACGCTATCCTTTCCTCCAGAAGAGCCTTGTACCTGGCAGCATCTGATGAAGATATGTCACCATGCCTTACGCGCCTTGCGACAGCCTCATCGAGGTCCGAAGGGACCACGACGTCCGAAAGGATGTCATGCAGAAGCAGACCCTTGAGCCTTGGAGACTCCTCGGCAGAGAAGAAGTCCACCGCGTCGGCAGAGAACTTGAGGCGTCCTCTTTCACGCACGTCCCCGTCCGAGCCGTCGTTCTCCGGATTCAGCGGGAATGAAGGATACGATGCGACCCTGTCCTCGAAGCGGGATGCCTTGCCTCCCTTCTCACTGAAGTCCGGCATTTCTCCCCTATGGAAGCTGACCGCCGTCTCATTGCCTTCGGAATCATGGAATGATCCTCTCCCGAACTCTCCCTCCGGCTGCTCATCTATATAGCGCCAGAGAATGTCCGACATGTTCCTGATGTCCTTTCCAGGGGCCTTGGCGATGACATGCATACCCTTCCCCGCCCTGGTAAGCGCCACATAGAGCGTATTGAAGTTGTCGATGATCTGGAGCCTTCTCTCCCTCTTGAAATCCTCACTGAAAAGAGTGTTCTCCGACTTGCTTGACAACGACACATGGTATGCGCTGCTTACTCCGGTCTCAAGCACCGTTCCCTCAAGGTCCGGATGGCACCAGTGCGATTCAGGTCTTGAAAGCTCGACCGATTCCGCGAACGGGAATATGACATATGGGAACTCCAGTCCCTTGGCCTTATGGACGGTGATGATCCTGACGGCGTCAGGATCCTGCGGAGAGCTGAGTGCAGGATTGAGGCCGTCCCAGTATTTAAGGAAAGCATTGAGATTGTTGCCGTTGGACGCCACCCACTCCTGGATGGTATCCATGAACGACTGGATATAAAGCACCTCGCTGTCCATTGCAGACGGATTCAGTCTTCTCAGGCCACGAAGGAGCTCCTCTGCAAGGTCCGGGATGGACTGAAAGCTTTCCGGACAGCTGACCCCAAGGTCCATGGCAAGATAGCCGTTGACCGTATCCTGAGGATTGTCCACATAGTGGAGAAGAGACGCAAGCCTCCTCACGAAAAGAGATGACTTCACCCTCAGGGAATCATCCGAGATGACCGGTATGCCACCTGCGATAAGATGCGACGCCACGGTCGCTCCGTCCTTGTTCGTCCTGACAAGGACCGCTATCTGGCCATAGCCAGCACCGCCCTCGTCATGGATCTTCCGGATAGAGTCAAGCACAACGTCAAGCTGGCAGTCTGTATGGCAGAATGTAAAGTCGAGCATTCCTTCGCCCGGAGTCCCGATCCTGACTTCCTGGGCGACGTCCTTATATATCCTTCCTACCTCAGCATCTTCACCTGACTGGGCGTCAAGCACTCCTGCGGCATAGGTGAAGAAAGCGTTGTTGAAGCTGACCACCTGGTCAAGGCTTCGCCAGTTAGCGCGGAGCGGCTTAGAGTCGTCGGCTGACGGGAAGTCTCCCTTGATCTCCCTGTCGAGAAGATGCCAGTCCGAGCCTCTCCACCTGTAGATGCTCTGCTTCACGTCTCCGACGATAAGGTTCTCGTTTCCATTGTCAGAGCTCTCCTTTACCAGAGGCTTGAAGTTGTCCCACTGGATGGTAGAGGTATCCTGGAACTCATCCAGGAGGAAGTTCGTATATCTTACTCCGAGCTTCTCATAGATGAAAGGAGTGTCGGTACCGTCGATGATCTTTCTCAGAAGAGTGTTGGAGTCGTCGATGTTGAGCACATTCTTCTCCTTCATCAGATCGTTGAACGACCTGGTGAACTCAGATGCGATTCCAAGACTGTAGACCTGCTTCTCAAGGACAGCCGAGGTCATAAAGATCTTATATTCCTCGCCGAAAAGGTCGACGAAAGCACGGAAAGGTTCTTCCAGCAGACCCTGCACCTTAGGCAGGAGGGTCTTCGCCTTGGTCTTCGCAAACCATTTCTCCGGGTCTAGGGCATTTGTCATGAAAGACGGAGACGGGACATCGACCGACCTGAGGCCGTCCTCGGCATATGTATATAGCTTTGCGGCGAAACTGCGGTTTGTCTCCTTGGGATCCACACCTGCGGCGCTGAACACATCCAGCACCGCCTGGGCAGAATTCCTCACCTTCTCGATAAAATCCTTGCGGCACTGCCTGCAGACCTTTCTGACTGCCTTGAGGTTCTCCTTCGAGTAGGCTTTCTCCTCATCGATGCCGTTCTTCTCCACGACCTCTCGATGGGCATCGGACTTGAGAGCCTTGGCGATGCCATAGAGGCTCTCTGCGACATTCGCCTTCCTGCCCTCCTCGATCTGCTCCATGGCGCTCTCGGTAAGCCATTCGAGCAAGGTCTTCTCATCTTCTGTCAGGGCGTCAAGCATCCTGTCGACACTTTCCTGCACGAGTGCGTCCTTGTCCAGCTCGATCTGATATGTAGAGAACTGGCCTATCTCCCTCGCAAAGGACTTGAGGGTCGTCTGGAAGAACTTGTCGATGGTGCTGACTGAGAATGCGCTGTAGTCGTGAAGGATGTCATACAGCACGTCCTCGGCCTTCTTCCTGATCTGTGCGGCGCTTCCGAACTGCTTGCTGAACTCCTTGTAATAGCCTGATTCCTCAGGAGTCCTGGCCAGGATGTCAAGTTCCTTGAGTATCCTGCTCTTCATCTCCTCTGTCGCCTTGTTAGTGAAAGTCACAGCAAGGATATGCCTGTACGGATGGTCTACAGCCGCCTTGAAAAGGAGGCTGATATATGTCTTTGCAAGCAGGAAAGTCTTTCCCGAACCTGCAGATGCCTTGACGATATCAATCATATCCTATCTTCCACAAATGTTCCTGAAATCACAATATCCACATATCTTCTCCGAGCAGGTGCGCCTGAAGTCCACCTTCGGATCAGTCAGTTCCGCGAGGGACTCCTTGAGTTTCCCGAGCACCAGCTCTCCGAAGCGCTCGCTCCTAGGCTTCTCAAACTCCGCCACAGGCGTAGTGAAAAGCGACGCTGCAGGATAGATGACATTTACCATGGACTTACCCTTCATCCAGTCCTTGCCGTCGACATACCTGCCATAGAGGAAAAGCTGGAGGGCGATCTTCGGACGGTTCTCGTTGTCGACCTGGAACAGGGCGTCAGCCACCTCCTGGGCATTGTCGTCCGAGATTCCGATATCCTTGTCCTCGACCTTGCCGGTCTTGTAGTCCACGATCCTGACCGTTCCGTCCTCGAAGCTGTCGACCCTGTCGATATAGCCGAAGAACTTATATCCGTCGCAGGACCATGATACCGGGAGCTCGAGGCCTATCACCTTGAAGCTGCCTACCCCCTTCGCACGAAGGTGCTCACGGTCACGCTCCAGGGTCTTGACCACATACTGGAGAATGACTTCCTCCATCACGAGGTCCCTTCCGGCGACCTCTATGGTATGGAGCTCATCCTTTATAAGGCTTCTTATCCTTGACTTGATCCCCGCCTTGTCCTTGATCCAGCGACCGAGATATCCGTCCGTGACCTCCTTCATAGGTACGAGTGTCCCGTCTGCGAGTGCGTCCTTGATATGCTGTCGGTCCATCGCAAAGCCTGGGTCCATGGCTACCGGACCTAGATAGAGGGCCTGCATGACGGCATGGTATACATTTCCGAGCATTGACGCATCCATTGACTCAGACACCTCCTTGTCGGCCTTCAACCCGCAGATGCTCGAGTAATAGAACATAGCAGGACACTTCAGATAGTTCTGCATGCTGGATACGGAAAGCGTCATATCCTTTACGCGCTGCTCTATGTCCGCAGGTTTCGGCAGAGGCGTCTCAGGATTCCTGGCAGCCATCTCCGCCTTGGCAAGATAGCGTTTCAGAGGCTTGCGGAAATGGTATTCCAGCTGCTTGATATAACGGCTCTCCTCGCCTGCCTTCATCTTCTCCATCCTCGAGTCGTAGACCAGCCATACATTCTCCGCCCTCTGGATGAGACGGTAGAAGCTATAGGCAAGGACGGCATCCTTGAACTCATTAGTAGGAAGGCCGAAGCCCTTCCTGAGCTCAGGCGGAATGAACGAGGTAGAGACGTTCTTCTTAGGGAATATGCCCTCGTTGCATGAGAGCACTATGACATTCCTGAAATCCAGGGCACGGGTCTCGAGCGGGCCCATGATCTGCAGACCCTTGAGAGGTTCTCCCTCGAAAGGCACGCTCTCGCCTGAAGCGAGCTGGCCCAGAAGCTTGACATATGTCACAGGAAGGACGGCAAGCGCCTTGTCCCTCAGAAGGCTGACACAGGAGTAATATCGCTTCGCGAACTCGATCTCGCTGGCTGAGTCAGGATTCTCCAGGAGCTTTGGAGCGAGGGCTGAAATGAACTCCATCTGATAGTCCTGGAACCGGTGTATCCGTGAGACGTCCGCGACCTTAGGGTTCTCGACCACAGGCCTGAAGAGAAGCTCCATGATCGGATTTCCCTTGAAGTCTGACTGCGGGATGTAATATTTTGCATCACGGCATATCTTCGCCGCGATTTCCTTTCCGCTCTCGTCCAGGGCCTTGGCGAAGATTCCGCTGGAGAGGATGCTCCTGACCTGTCTGTGGTAGAAATACCACTGGTCTCCCCTCTTGCGGAGATGGAGCTGCAATGACGAGATGTCCTCCATAAGTGACCATACACCGCTGGACGACATAGGATATCCCATGGTCACATTGATGTCCTCTATCTCCTCAGGGATCGAGTTCAGCACGTTCATCAGAAGGGACTCATCCGGAAGGACGATCGCACAGTCCGTACAGTCCGGAGTCCTCAGGTCGATCGTCTCCGCGAGTATGCCTGGCAGCTGTTTCGCCTGGCCGACCGAAGAAGGGACGCTGACCACATTGATCTGTGGGTCCTTCAGGCCTTCAGGATCAAGGGTCCACTCCTGCTTGAATTCGGTGACATTCAGGTCCATGTACGCAGATGAACGGTTCCTGCTGTCCTTCAGCATCTGAGAAGAATAGTCCCAGCAGAACTCGGCGATTCCTGCGTTGTTCATCCTTCTGAGCACGGTCCTCTCGCTCTCATTCAGGGCATTCAGGCCCACGAACACGAACTTGCTGCACCTTGGATATGCATCCTTGAAGAACTCCGCCGCGCCCATCGAGGATATCTTCTCGACAAGACCGCGGTAGACCATTCCGTCATAGGCCATGTTCTTCGAGCCCAGATGTGCGTTGAACTTCCTGTACAAAGGCAGGAGCATGTCCCATATCATCAGGAACCTGGACTTGACGTTGTCGCCCTTGGCATTCGGTTTCAGACCGTTCTTGTCACGGAAATGGGATATGAACTCGTCCAGGGCCTGCTTCTGGGCAGGTGTCAGGTAAGAATAGTCGTCCTGTATCTCCTTGTATTCCCTGACATTGGTGAACACCTGCTCAGGGTCAACCATATACTTGTCGACATCCGAGAAGTCGCCAAGTATGACCTCACCCCATGAGATGAACTCATCGAGTGTCTCCGGCTTAGGATTGACCTGACAGTAGCAGTCATAGAGTTCAAGGAGGAGCGTCACGCGGTCCTCCGTATCAACACCATGGGCACGGTAGAAGAAGTCGTTGATCGTCAAGGTCAACGGCATCACCATAGGGCGACGCTGGGCGCATCCGTAGGCCTTGACGGCCGGATCCGCCACATTGTCGCGGAGATACTTGGTGAAGAATGCCATGGACCTCCTGTTCGGGAATATAAAGCATTTATCCTCGAACGTGTCCTCGATGTAGTAATGGTCTGCTACTTGTCTGAGAAAAGGTTTCATATCCCTAATATACGCAAATATATCGGGAAAACCTCTGATTTCAATTACTTCAAGCGGGCAAGGGTCTCCTTGATGCGGCGGAGAGCCTCGATGATGTTCTCGTCAGATGTAGCGTAAGACATACGGAAACACTCAGGAGAGCCGAATGCATCACCGCCGACTGTAGCTACATGACCGACCTCGAGAAGATACATCGCAAGGTCTGTAGAAGTATTGATCACTCTGTCACCATCCTTCTTGCCGAAGAATGAAGAGCACTTAGGGAAGAGATAGAAAGCACCCTGAGGAACGTTCACCTCGAGTCCCGGGATCTCACGTGCAAGCTTGACGATCAGGTCACGTCTGCGCTCGAACACTACTCTCATGTCCTCCACGCACTGCTGGTCAGCCTCCCATGCAACCTGGGAGATCTTCTGGCTGAGCGAGCAAGGACCGCTGGTATACTGGCCCTGGAGCATGTTGATACCCTTTGTGATCCACGCCGGAGCTGCGCTGAAGCCGATTCTCCAACCTGTCATGGCATAGGCCTTAGAGACACCGTTGATTACGATGGTGCGCTCCTTCATGCCTGGAAGAGAAGCGATAGAGATTGTCTTCTCAGAGTAGTTGATGTGCTCATAGATCTCATCAGAGATGACATACACACCCTCATGCTTCACGATCACCTCGGCAAGAGCCTTGAGATCCTCTGGAGTATACACTGAACCGGTAGGGTTGCAAGGTGTACAGAGGATGATGAGCTTGGTCTTAGGAGTGATCGCTGCCTCGAGCTGCTCAGCTGTGATCTTGAAATCCTGCTCGATAGGAGCTGGGATATGGACTGGTGTACCCTCGGCAAGCTTTACCATCTGTGGGTAGCTCACCCAGTATGGTGCAGGGATGATGACCTCGTCTCCTGGGTTCACAAGAGCCATCACTGTGTTGGTGATAGCCTGCTTTGCGCCGTTCGATACAACGATCTGGGATGGCTCGAATTCAAGTCCGTTCTCTTTGAGAAGCTTCTCGCAGATCGCCTTGCGGAGATCAAGGTAACCTGTCACAGGAGAATATCTTGACCAGTTGTCGTCGACAGCCTGCTTTGCTGCTGCCTTGATATGGTCAGGAGTGTTGAAGTCAGGCTCGCCTACCGACATGTTGATCACGTCGATACCCTGGGCCTTGAGCTCTGTGCTCTTCTGCGACATAGCGAAAGTCGCTGATGGAGAAAGATTCTGGAGTCTGTTTGAAAGTGTGTTCATCTGATGAATGCTATGGGGAAAATTACTAACTGTCTAACCTATCTGTGCACCGTTGACGAGTGCTTCCTGTGGAGTGATGAAACGCATCTTGCCGTCACCCTGCTTTGCCATGAGGATCATGCCCTTTGACTCGATGCCCCTGATCTTCCTTGGAGCAAGGTTCGCAAGGATGACGATCTGCTTTCCAAGCATGTCTTCAGGAGAATAATACTCTGCGATACCTGACACGATCGTCCTCTCATCGATACCGGTATCGATGGTAAGCTTGAGAAGCTTGTCTGTCTTAGGGACTCTCTCTGCGGCAAGGACTGTCGCAGTCCTGATGTCCATCCTGTCGAAATCGTCCCATGTGACCTCGTCCTTCTGAGGTGCGATCTTCTTGGCTGCCTCCTCTGCCGCCTTGGCAGCTTCTGCGGCCTCACGCTCAGCCTTGATTGACTGGAGACGCGCGATCTGTGCGTCGATAGCCTCATCCTCGATCTTTGCGAAGAGAAGTTCCGCTGTACCCACCTCGTGGCCTTCTGGAAGGATGCACTCGTTTCCGAGAAGCTCCCAGCTGAGGCATACGCACTTTCCGGCGCCTGGGCAGGCAGCTCTCATCGCGATCGCATCTGAACCTGTAGGAGCAGACACCGTGTGGAGAGCGGCACCCTCGCCTTCTACGTATGTATTGACGGTCTCCTGCTCGCCCTTGCGGTGGTCTACACCTGCGCAGATGCATACACCGAGCATCTTGCGGAGCTTCTCAGCTGCAAACGGAGTGAAAGGCTCGAACGCGATGGCGAGGTCAGCACAGATCTGGAGGCTGACATTGAGGATGGTGGCACAGCGTGCCATGTCAGTCTTTGCGACCTTCCATGGTTCTGTGTCTGAGATATACTTGTTACCGACGCGGGCGATTGCCATGGCGTCCTTGAGAGCCTCACGGAAGTGATAGTTCTCGATGTTCTTTTCAAGGGATGCCTTGAGAGCAGGAATCTCGGCAAGAGCAGCCTTGTCGATATCCTGAAGCTCGCCTGCTGCAGGGACCTTGCCTTCGAAGTACTTGTGGGTAAGGACGACCGCACGGTTCACGAAGTTACCGAAGATAGCTACGAGCTCGCTGTTGTTGCGGGTCTGGAAGTCCTTCCAGCTGAAGTCGTTGTCCTTGGTCTCAGGCGCATTGGCTGTCAGCACATACCTCATCACGTCCTCCTTTCCAGGGAACTGCTCGAGATACTCGTGAGCCCATACGGCCCAGTTCCTTGATGTCGAGATCTTGTCGCCCTCGAGGTTGAGGAACTCGTTTGAAGGGACGTTGTCCGGAAGGATATAGTCACCATAGGCCTTGAGCATGGACGGGAACACGATGCAGTGGAACACGATGTTGTCCTTTCCGATGAAATGGACGAGCTTGGTGTCCTCGCTCTTCCACCACTTGTCCCAGCTCTGAGGAAGGAGCTCCTGGGTATTTGAGATATAGCCGATAGGAGCATCGAACCATACGTAGAGAACCTTTCCTTCCGCGCCTTCTACAGGTACAGGGACTCCCCACTCGAGGTCACGGCTCACGGCACGTGGCTGAAGGCCGCCGTCGATCCAGCTCTTGCACTGGCCATAGACGTTGCTTCTCCACTCCTTGTGTCCGTCGAGGATCCACTGGCTGAGCCACTGCTCATACTGGTCGAGAGGAAGATACCAATGGCTGGTCTTCTTCTTTACAGGCTCTGCGCCGCTGAGCTTGGACTTAGGGTTGATGAGCTCTTCAGGGCTGAGGGTGCTTCCGCACTTCTCGCACTGGTCGCCGTACGCTCCCTCTGCTCCGCACTTAGGGCATGTACCCACGATGTAGCGGTCTGCAAGGAAGGTCTTTGCCTCAGGGTCATAGTACTGCTCCGACTCCTTGGTGATGAACTTGCCTTCGTCATAGAGCTTGCGGAAGAACTCCGAAGCGTTCTTCGCATGGGTCTCTGACGATGTTCGGCCGTAGATGTCGAAGTTGATTCCGAGACCGGAGAATGAGTCCTTGATTATCTTGTGGTACTTGTCGACGATGTCCTGAGGGGTGCAGTTGTTCTGACGTGCCTTGATGGTGATCGGAACTCCGTGCTCATCGCTTCCGCAGACATAAAGCACATCCTCACCCTTCATCCTGAGATAACGCACATAGATGTCCGCAGGAACATATACGCCTGCAAGATGTCCGATGTGCACAGGGCCGTTTGCATAAGGCAGGGCACAGGTCACAAGTGTTCTCTTATAATTCTTATCCATAAATCTGTTTATTTGTCTTACTAACGCACTCTGCCGAGTGCTTCCATCAGGAGTTTCCTTTTCTTGACGACCTCCTGGAATTCGCGCGCGATCTCCATCTGCTCATCCTCTGAGGCCTTGGTCATCGCCTCCCTGAGGTTCATTTCTTCCCATTTCGTCAGCTCAAGCTGATAAGTCATGATTGCGCGAGGCACAAATTTAACGAGTTGGGTTGACATTGCAGTCATAGAAGCCGCAAAATTTTTGACGGTAAGGTCATATTTTTCAGCAACCATGTTCGAAACCAGATCCGCCACCTCCCTGTCCGGCCCGTCCATCATCGCCCTTACGATATCCGCCTGGTCCTTGTCAGGGAAATTGTCGAAGAAATACAGGTAGAGGTCGTAGGCCCTTCGGAGAAGGCTGTTCTGGAGAACAAGTCCCCCTCCCTCTAGGTTACAACTGATGAATGCAGCGACTGTAGTTTCCTCTCCAGGTTGGTAATAGGCGGAGTCTGCATCAAACTTGAGTGGTTCAAGCCCATACCTCAACATGAACCATAATAAATCAATCTCAGCGTTCTTCAGCAGAGCATTTTCATAGACAATATTATCAGCAGATTCCTGAAGCGTATCAAGTGCATCCTCTTCCTCTTGTGATTGGGCGGGATTTGCCCCAGTACTTAATTCCTCACGTACCTGCCGCTGAGAAGAAGATTTTGCTTCATCTTCTAACAGTTTCTCCCTTGTTTTTCTTATTCTGTTGAAAATGAGCTGCGAGTCTATCTTGAACTTGTCTGCGACCGTCTGGCTGTAGACCGAACGCACTACCGCATCAGGTATCAGAGCGATGGTATCCGCCATCTCGTTGATAAGCTCGGCCTTCCTGATAGGATCATTCCCGGCATCTCCGAGGAGCATGTCGGTCTTGAACTCGATGAAGTCCTGCTCGTGGTCCCTGATGAAGTCCTTGACTTCCTCGAGGGTATGTTTCCTTGAATACGAATCCGGATCGTCCCCGTCCGGAAGCAGAAGTACCTTGACAGAGAGGCCCTCCTTGAGGACCAGGTCGATTCCTCTGAGCGCAGCCTTGATTCCCGCTCCGTCACCATCGTACATGATAGTGACCTTGTCGGTGAACTTCTTTATCAGGCGTATCTGAGGGGTAGTCAGCGAAGTACCGCTGGATGCCACCACGTTGGTGATGCCGAGCTGATGCATCGACAGCACGTCGAGATAACCTTCGACGAGGTAGCACCTGTCCTCGCGGTGGATCGTATTCTTGGCGAAGTTGATTCCGTAGAGGGTATAGCTCTTGTCGTAGATGAGGCTCTGGTTGGAGTTGATGTACTTCGCTACGGTCTTCTCCGTGAAGAGGGTCCTGCCGCCGAAGCCGATCACATTGCCGTTGTAGGAATGTATCGGGAACATCACTCTGTCGAAGAAACGGTCGACGAACTTGTCGTCGTAGCGTACGAGAAGGTTCAGTTCGAGGAGATAGTCGATGTTATAGCCTTTCTCCTTCGCGGCGTCGTAGAGGGCATGCCTGCTCTTCGGGGCCCATCCGAGTCCGTATTTCTCGATCGTGTCCTCCTCCAGGCCACGGCTTCTGAAATACGCCATGCCCGCCGTCCTGCCCTCGTCTGTCTTCAGGCTGTCCATATAGAACCTGTGGGCGAACTGCATGACTATCAGAAGACTTTCCCTCTTGGTCCTTGCCGCCAGGTCCTCCGCAGTCTCTTCCTTCTCGACTACCTCGATGCCATACTTCTTCGCTAAATATCGGAGAGCCTCGTAATAACTCATGCTCTCATGCTTCATCAGGAAGCCTACAGCCGTACCGCTCTCGCCACAGCCAAAGCATTTGTAGTAGCCATGCGCCGGGCGGACATGGAAAGACGGGGTCTTCTCGTTGTGGAAAGGACAGCAGGCCACAAACTCGGAACCTCGCCTCTGGAGAGAGACGAAGTCACCGACGACATCGGCCACCTGGGCCGAGTCAAGGATCCTTGCTATCGTTTCCTGTGGAATCATTACGCGTCAGTCTAGAATGGGAGGTCGTCCTCTTCCGACTCAGCAGGCATGTCTGCAAGGCTTGGAGCCGGTGCTGCCTGGAAGCCTGCCGGAACCGATGATGCCATTGGTGCCCTTGCAGCCGGTGCCGCAGGAGCGGCAGGAGCTGACGGAGCCGATGCGACGCCTGCCTCCGATATCTTCCACATCCTGAGATCGGTGTACCAGCGGCCCTGATACTCACGGCTGCTGATATTGAAAGCCACCTTCACCTGGTCACCGGCTGAAAACTTGTCGAGCTCGCTGACCTTGTCCTGTCCCCACGCAGTAAAGACTGCTGTCGTAGGGAACTTACCCTCCTGGAACTCAACAAGAAATTCCTGCTTTGCCCAGTCACCACGTGCAGACCTGCCGGACTGCACATCCATCTTCCTCAAAAGAGTTCCTTCAATTTCAAGATTTGGCATGATGTTCTTTGCTAGTTGTTCTATTCTGTAAAAAAGCCTGCCTGGCTGCGACAGCTAAGCAGGCTTGGAAATTTCTGTCCGTAGAGATTACTCAGCCTCTTCCTCTGCTACGACCTCGTCAAGTGTGACGTCGAATACGAGAGTAGAGTTTGCAGGGATGGTGCCTGCTGCGCGTGAGCCATAACCGAGCTCTGCTGGTACGTAGAGTGTGATCTTGCCACCTTCGCCGATAAGCTGGAGACCCTCGGTCCATGCAGCGATCACTCTGTCAAGTGAAAGCTCCACAGCCTCTGAACCCTCTTCTGTCTCGTCGAATACTGTACCGTCGAGAAGAGTTCCCTTGTAGTGTACGCGTACTGTAGAGTATGGTCCTGGGTGGTTGTCGTTACCTGGCTCGCTGATGATGTACTGGAGACCTGACTCTGTCTCGACTACACCTGCCTTCTTGGCATTCTCTGTGAAGAACTTCTTAGCCTCTGCCTCTGCGATTGCTGCGAGATAGTCTGAACGCTGTCCGAGGTACTTGTTGATAGCCTCGTTCATGTCCTCTGGGTTGAGCTTGAACTGCTTGAGGAAGTCCTCATCCTGTGGGTTGCCCTCAGCTGCGACGAAATCCTTCATACCCTTGACCATGAGGTTATAGTCTACATCACCGAAATCATACTGCTTGAGCATCTGGCCATAGTTGATACCAAGGTAGTAGCTTACTGAATCGAGAAGAGCCTTGCTTGGCATAAGGCCGGCAGCAGCCTTGAGAGAGTCGGCAGAAGCCTTTGGAGTGTTTGCGTTAGAACCGCACGCAACAGCAAGAAGGACTGCTGCAGAAACAGCGAATAATCTGATAGTTTTCATTTTTCTATTTTTCGTTTTTTATGTTTTCAATTCCTTTCAGGAATGCAAATATCGCAATTTTCACGGAAATATTGTTGTCGTCACAAAAATTATTCTTAAATTTAGTGAAATCACGATTTTGAATGACCAGTGCCACCCCAGACCTCAGGTCCAAGCTGAAGGAATTCTTCGGATATGACGCCTTCAAAGGAGACCAGGAAGAAATCATCAAGCATCTCATCGCCGGTAACGATGCGTTCGTCCTCATGCCGACAGGCGGAGGCAAATCCCTATGCTACCAGCTTCCTGCGCTGGTAATGGAAGGCACTGCGATAGTCATATCCCCGCTCATCTCCCTGATGAAGAACCAGGTCGACGCCATCCGCGGATTCGTATCCGGGAACGAAGGCATCGCACACTTCCTCAACTCGTCCCTCACAAGGAACGAGATCGCGGACGTGAAGCAGGATCTCCTCAGCGGAGCGACCAAGATACTCTATGTCGCACCGGAGTCCCTGACCAAGGCCGAGAACATCGCCCTCCTCAAGGAAATCCACATCTCCTTCTACGCCGTCGACGAGGCGCACTGCATCTCCGAATGGGGACATGACTTCCGTCAGGAATATGGCAACATCAGGCCTATTGTCGAGAAGATCGGACACGCCCCTATAATCGCCCTCACCGCGACAGCTACCCCGAAGGTCAAGAGCGACATCATGAAGAATCTCGGCATCAGCGACGCCAAGGTCTTCATCTCCTCGTTCAACCGTCCGAACCTCTATTACGAGATCAGGGACAAGAACAAGTCCGAGGAGGACATGGTCAGGTTCATCAAGGAGCACAAGGGGAAGTCGGGCATCATCTACTGCCTCAGCCGAAAGAAAGTCGAAGACATAGCCAACCTGTTGGTCATCAACGGGATCAAGGCCTTGCCATACCATGCAGGCCTTGATGCGAAGGTACGCAACGAGAACCAGGACATGTTCCTCAGCGAGAAGGTCGACGTCATAGTCGCGACCATCGCGTTCGGAATGGGAATCGACAAGCCTGACGTACGTTTCGTCATCCACTACGACATACCTAAGAGCCTCGAAGGATACTACCAGGAGACCGGCCGTGCCGGAAGGGACGGACTCGAGGGAATCTGCATCACATACTTCAGCCAGAAGGACGTCACCAAGCTCAGCAAGTTCATCCAGGGCAAGAAGGGAAACGAGCAGGAAATCGGCAAGCAGCTCCTCAAGGAGACCGTCGACTACGCAGAATCCGGCGAATGCCGCAGAAAGCTGCTGCTCAACTACTTCGGTGAATCTTACGACAAGTGCAACTGCGGAAACTGCGACAACTGCCTTCACCCTAGGCAGAGGTTCGACGGCAAGGAGCACATGCTGAAGGTCCTGCGTCTGGTGCTCTCCATCCCGGAGCAGTTCGAGATGGACCACATAGGAAGCATCCTGGCAGGAAACGCCACCGCGATGATTCTCTCCTACAAGCACGACCAGCTGAAGGAATTCGGTGAGGGCGCGCCTCACGACCAGAAATACTGGAGCTCGATCGTCCATCAGGGAATCCTTCTCGGACTCCTGAGGAAGGACATCGATTCATACGGCCGCATATCTGTGACCGAGGCCGGAAGGAAGTATCTCCAGGACCCATACAGCATAATGCTCGTCGAGGACCGTAAGTTCTCTGAGGGAGACTACGAGGATGACGACGAGGAGACCAAGGAAGCAAACCTCGCCGCCAAGGGTGGCGGAGCCGGAGACGAGACACTTCTCGCCATGCTCAAGGACCTCAGGAAAGACCTCGCGGCAAAGCTGAAGCTGCAGCCGTGGATCATCTTCGGAGACCCTGCCCTGGACGACATGTCCATCATGTACCCTGTCACCGTAGAAGACCTCAAGAAGTGCCAGGGCGTAGGAGAAGGCAAGGCCCTGAAGTATGGAAAGAGTTTCATCGAGCTCATACGTAAGTACGTAGAGGAGAACGACATAGAGCGTCCGGACGACTTCATCCTCAAGTCAAGTCCAGCCAAGTCCGAGATCAAGATCGGCATCATCCAGAGCATTGACAAGCAGCTTGACCTCGAGGACATCGCCCAGGCAAGAGGAATGGAGATGTCAGAGCTCCTTTCACTCATAGAAAGCATAGTCGAGTCAGGCACGAAGCTGAACCTCAGCTACTACATCAGGCAAAGGGTCGACGACGACCTGGTCGACGAGATCTATGACTATTTCAGGAACGACGCCCAGTCCGACTCGATCGCCGAGGCCATGGAGGAATTCAGCGACTGCGACGAGGAGGAAGTACGTCTGGTGCGCATCAGATTCCTGTGCGAAGTAGCAAACTAGCTCCATTCTGCCAATACCCTCTGGGTATTCTCGCCAAAAAAGCGTAACTTCGCACGTCAATGAAGACAAGGTTGAAAAAATATTGGTTCCCGGTAGCCGTGATCCTTCTCGCTACCATCCAGGCATTCGCTGCGGAAATCCACCGAGGCGGAGTCCTTGCTTCCATTGTCGAGGAAATCCGAAGACCGGACACCGTCATCTACAACAATTCGTCCGTCTATACCAAATTCAGGCTGGAACGTACCATCGGGGATGAAGCCGAAGACGGCTTCCAGCTTGAAGAACAGGGTACCATGGTCAGTGCCCGTGACACGATCAAGGCCCCGGACTCGCTCAGGCTCTCAGACCCGTTCAGATACAAGTACTACGTCGCACTCGTGGACTCCCTCACCCATCATCAGGTGAAGGACTCTCTCATCGCTGCCGGCGATTCGCTGATCTGGCCTAAGATCGACTCGATCTATTTCGCCGACTCAGCGACTGCAGCCAAGCTCCGTTTCGAGAGATGGTACGCAGGACTCGACAAGTTCGACAGGAAGAAGTATGACTATGAGCAGAAGATGGCAAGGCAGAAGCGCAAGGCGGACAGCACGCTCGCAGTCAAGGACAGCATCAAGAACAGAAGGGACAGCATCAGGGAGAACACCCCTAGGATCCTCGAGTCCTTCGCCGTGGCCGACTCGATGCATTACAAGAGGATCTTCACCTGGAAGGTAGACCGCTATTTCAACAATGTCAAGGCAAAGGACATCGACACCAGCTACAATTACTGGTTCAACGACTACCATTTCATGAGGAAGGACGTCAACGTCAGCTATCTCGGCATTGCAGGTTCGCCGGTACAGTACTACGACTTCAGCAAGCGCAGCGCAGAGGAAGGAGTCTCATTCTATGAGCCTTACGAGGTCTACAGCTTCTCTCCAGGGACCGCCCCGATGTACAACACGAAGACCCCATACACCGAGCTGGCATACTGGGGAACCCTGTTCGCAAACGCAGAGAACGAAGAGTCAGACATACACATCCTCACCACCCAGAACATCTATCCGGCCCTCAACATGACGCTCAGCTATGACAGGACCGGTGCCAACGGCATGCTGGACAACGAGAATGTCAACAACAGGACGGCCTTCGTCGGGCTGAACTGGCTTGGAAAGAAATACAACGCGCATTTCGGATATATATTCAATTCCATCAGGAAGGCAGAGAACGGCGGAGTCGTCGACAATTTCTGGATCAGGGACACGACGGTAGGACCTCGAGAGATCGCCGTGCATCTGAAAGACGCAGACAATGTCATCAAGAAGAACACCGTCTATCTCAACCAGACCTACAGGATTCCTTTCAATTTCCTCAAGAAGATCGGACACAGGAAAGACAGCAGTGCAGTGACGGACGCCATCCAGGCAAAGACCCTTGACACCGACGTGACCACTGCCTTCATAGGACATAACAGCGAGTACTCGACCTACACCAAGAACTACACGGACAACATCTCGATGTCGGACAAGGACGGACGGGACTTCTACAACGACAGGTTCTTCATCAATCCGGTCAGGTCGGCAGATTCCCTGAGGGTGATGAAACTGGAGAACAAGGTATTCCTCAAGCTCCAGCCGTGGTCAGACGACGCGATAGTATCGAGCCTGAACGTCGGTATCGGAGACAGGCTCCTGAGCTACTACATGTTCAACCCTCTGGGCTATCTCACCAAGACGAAGAACACGGTATGGAATTCAGCCTACCTCTATGGTGGAGCAGCGGGACAGTTCAAGAAATATCTCAGCTGGGATGCCCAGGGATACTATACCTTCCTTGGAAACGAGATCAACGATTTCGGCATAGACGGAAACATCAAGTTCAGCGCATATCCTTTCAGGAGGCACAGGAACGAGCCTCTGTCACTCATAGGACACGTAGAGACCAAGCTTGACGAGCCTGAATTCTTCGAGCAGCACTATTTCTCGAACCACCTCAAGTGGGACAATGACTTCAAGAAGGTATCCACGACGAAGTTCGAAGGAACTCTCGACATCCCTTACTGGAAACTTTCCGTGACAGCCGGCTACACCCAGCTGTTCAACAACATCTACTACGACAACTTTGCGACAGCGCAGCAGAATACGGAGGCTATGAGCATCTTCAAGCTGAGTGCTATGAAGAATTTCAGAGTCTGGAAGCTCCACTTCGACAACCAGGCACTGTTCCAGCACTCTACCAACGAGGAGGTCGTTCCGCTGCCTACGCTGGCGCTTAACCTCAAGTGGTATTTCCAGTTCGATGTGGTCAAGGACGTCCTGCAGATGCAGATCGGCGCCAATACGCTGTACACGACAGCGTGGTACGCCCCGGCCTACAGCCCTGAGCTGGGTAGATTCCACAACCAGGACAAAGAGAAATATGGCAACTGCCCGTATGTGGACGCCTTCGTCAACATGCAGTGGAAAAGAGCCTGCATCTTTGTCAAGATGGTAAACGCAAACATGGGATGGCCTATGAATTCAGCAGACTACTTCAGTGCGGCTGGCTTCATCCGTCCTCAGAGGGCCGTGAAATTCGGCATATGGTGGCCGTTCTACCTCCAGACTGGCAAGGGATCCGGCTCTTCAGCTTCGTCGTCGGCAGGACCAGGCGGTGCGCCAAGACGTCAGACAATCTAATATTTGGACCATGGGAAAGAAAAAAAGAGCATTTCAGTACATTGTTCCCGTTCTGGTGATTCTCTGTGCGCTTCCGTTCCTCACTCAGGAGAACTTCCAGAAGCCGGAGAGAAGGGAGAACATCAGGTGTCTGATCTGCCTCAGGGGGCACCACCCTGCCAACATAAACCTCAGCACAGGATTCAACTACGAACTGTTGAATGACTATGCTGAGTCGATCGCTTCTGTGGCAGAAATCCAGGTCAGCGAGTTCGAGAGCGAGGCTCTGACCATGCTCAGCGAGGACAGCATAGACGTCGCCATCCTGCCTTTCAGCGCCCTCCTGTCAACTTCGAACCAGTACCTCTGCTCAGAGATGATGGAAGACAGCACGGTGTGGGTCGTCCACAAGGGCAACAGGGATCTGGCAGAGTCCATAACCGCATGGCACAACATGTTCCATGGGAAGGATGAATACAACAAGATCAAAGAGCGCTTCAGCCCGGCCTACGAGCCTTACAAGAGAGCATACACGGGACGCGAGTACAAGACCATCAGTCCTTACGACAGCCTTATCAGGAAGTATGCGGACCAGATCGGTTGGGACTGGAGGATGCTGGCAGCCCTTATCTGGCAGGAGTCGAGATTCCGTATCGACGCGCGCTCCGGCCGAGGCGCAGAAGGTCTGCTCCAGATGCTTCCAAGCACAGCCATGCGTTTCCACAACGACGACATGCTCAATCCTGAGAAGAACATCAGTGCAGGTACTGAATACATTGGAAAGCTCAAGGGAATCTTCACCAGGTTCGCCGCTCCTCAGGACCTCACGAAGTTTGTCCTGGCCGCATACAGCGCCGGTGAAGGACGCGTGCTCGACTGCATCAGATTTGCAAGGGCAAACGATATCCCATACTCGACCTGGGAGGATTTCGAGAACGTCATCGAGACTCTCAGGAACAAGGAAGGCGTACAGCAGGACACACTGCTCCAGTATGGCGGTCTTCGAGGATACGAGACTGTCAACTACGTCGCAAACGTATACAGCCTCTATGATGCATTCATGATTATTTCGCCCGGACCGTCTTTGCAGGATCAACCCGCGACACGAAAAGAGACGGAATCAGAAGAAGAAGCATTATCACAAGATAAGCAGCCAGATCAGCCTCAAGTATAAGGAATGGATTGACTCTCACCGGAACGAATGAGACAAAATAGTTCTCGGGATTGAGAGTGATGAAATGAGTCGTCCCCTGAAGGAGGCAGAAGGACAGCGCCAAGGCGTTGCCGATAAGCATGCCTTTGAGGACCAGGTTGGAGGACACGCGAAGGAACACTTCCGCGATGGACTTGTCAGTCATGCCCAGGGCCTTGAGCGTACCGATGGTCGAGATATTCCTGAAAAGCAGAATCAGAAGGCCGGATATCATATTGAAGCCAGCCACGATAGTCATCAGTATGAGGATGACAAGGACGTTCCTGTCGATCAGGTCGAGCCATGCGAAGATCTGAGGATATTTGTGCACAGCGGACATGGCGACAGGCGCCGAAAGCTCCTCAGGCGTCGAGGACAGCACCATGAACCCTATCTCCTCTGTCTTGGTTTCCATTCCATAGTTGTCGGACCATGCGTCGTTGAGCATGACCTCGACGGACGACACCTGGTCGTCCGACCATGAATTGAGCCTCTGCATGTCGGAGAGACCTGCCATGATCACATACGTTCCTGTTCCACCAAGGGCATCGTTGTAGACCGACGCCACCTTGAAACGTCTGGCCTTTACTCTTTCTCCTATATAATATGCGGTGAGGTCATCACCCTCGCCTAGGCCAAGCTTGTCAGCCAGACCCTTCGGGATAGAGACCTGAAGGCTGTCTCCCCCTTCGGGAGTGCCTTTGAACAGAGCTCCGCATATCTCTGTTCCGTTCTTGACTATTCCTGCCCTATAGACGGCAGGGACCACATCATCGACTCCCCTCACCTGACGGATCACTGAATCGATGGCGCTGAAACTGTAGAGTGGATTGTCTTCGCCGGCATAATTGAGGTCGGGCTGCGTTATTGCGATATCTCCGGACAACATGGCCACGCCGTTCCTCAGCTCCTTACGGAAGCCTGAGGAAATGGCGACGGCTATGATTATCACGAAGAAAGAGATAGCTATGGCAACCATAGCTATCACTCCTTTGAAACGCAGTCTTCCTGCTATGAAACGGCTGGCGTTCACAGTATCTTACCAGATATGTACACGCTCGCTCTCAGGAAGGAACATAGGATCACCCTCCTTGATGCCGAACGCATCGTAGAATGTCTGGAAGTTCTTGACTGATACATTGACTCTGTTGACTGCGAGTGAGTGTACGTCAAGCATTGTAAGTCTTGCCTTCTCCTCGTCGGTGATGTTCTGAGCCCAGATAGCACCGTAAGAGAGGTAGAATCTCTGTGCAGGTGTGAAGCCGTCGATAAGTGGCTGCTCCTTGCCCTCAAGAGCGTTGAGCATAGCTGAGTAAGCGATGCTGAGTCCGCCGTGGTCACCGATGTTCTCACCGAGAGTATTGTGTCCGTTAGCCATGAGGCCTGGGATGATCTCGACCTTGTCGAACTGAGCGGCGAGGATCTCTGCCTTTGCGCGGAAACGCTCGTCATCCTCTGCTGTCCACCAGCCTGACATGTTGCCACGTGCGTCGAAGAGACGGCCCTGGTCGTCGAAACCATGAGACATCTCGTGACCGATGACGACGCCGATACCGCCATAGTTGACAGGATCGTCGGCATCAGCATTGAAGAATGGTGGCTGGAGGATCGCTGCAGGGAAGCAGATCTCGTTTGTTGTAGGGTTGTAGTATGCATTCACAGTCTGAGGAGTCATACCCCACTCTGTCCTGTCAGTAGGCTTGCCGAGCTTGGACATGTTGTCTGCCACATACCACTCGCTTGCTGCCTTCATGTTCTCATAGTAGCTCTTCTGAGGGTCGATCTCAAGAGTGCTGTAATCCTTCCATGTGTCAGGATAGCCGATCTTCACTGTGAAGCTCTCGAGCTTCTCGTGAGCCTTCACCTTTGTCTCTGCGCTCATCCAGTCAAGCTCATCGATGTGCTGGCCGAGAGCGATCTGAAGGTTCTTCACGAGCTCTACCATCCTGGTCTTTGAAGACTCTGGGAAGTACTTTGCCACATACATCTTGCCGACAGCCTCGCCGAGGATGCTGTTAGGAACTGACATAGCTCTCTTCCAGCGTGGCTTCTGCTGCTGGATACCTGACATCTGACGGCTGAAGAAGTCGAATGAAGCGTCTGTGAAATCATCGCTGATCGAGCCGCATGCGCCCTGGATGAACTGGCCAGCGACGTAGTCCTTGAGGGCTGCGAGGTCAGCTGTTGCGAAATACTTCGCGAAGCCCTCGAAGTATGAGAGCTCAGCGACTACGAGCTTGTCCTGTGCAGGAATGCCTCTCTGTGCGAAATATGTAGCGAAATCAAATCCTGGGTACTTCGCAAGAAGCTCAGCTGTAGACATAGGGTTGTACTGTGCCTCGACATCTCTCTCCTGTACGCTGTCCCATGAGTGGATAGCGATGACATCCTCGACTGCAAGTGCATTCGCAGCGGCTGTAGCTGGATCTGCGATGCCGGCAAGGCCGAACACCTTGGCAAGGAAATTCCTGTAGCCTTCCTTGAGCTCTGCGTTCTTAGGATCCACATAGTAGTCTCTGTTACCGATACCGAGACCGCCCTGTCCGAGATAGAGGATCTGGTTGTCGCTGTCCATCATGTCTGCCTCGACATATACTCCGAAGAATGCGCTCTCTCCGCTGTTGTGGAGGTCTGCGACCATCTTTACGAGACCGCTCTTGTCTGAGACTGCATAGATTGCGTCAAGATACTTCTTGATAGGCTCAGCACCCTCAGCGTTGAGGCGTACTGAATCGAGACCCATCTTATAGAGGTCTGCGATCTTCTGCTCCACTGAGCCTTTCTCTGTCTTGAGGGTGGTCATGTTCTTGAAGAGGTCGTTGAGTCTCTCGACGTTGGTCTCTCTGAGCATATCGAATGAACCGAAACGTGCATACTCTGCACCGAGAGGGTTGTTCTTCTGCCATCCTCCGGTAGAATACTGGTAGAAATCTTCACCTGGGGCGACTGTAGTGTCCAGGTTTGCGAGATCGATTGCAGGAACCTTCTCATCCTGCTTTGCGCCGCAGCCGGCGATCACCATTGCTGCTGCCATGATCAAAAATACTTTTTTCATTATTTGTCTATTAATCGTTTTTCAATTGAGCAATTTTGCAAAGTTAATGTTTTTATACGAAATTCGCTCCGTTTTTCAGGTTCATAGGCAATGAAGTCACTACTGCAGTTCTGCAAGGATTGGATGCTTCCGATAGCGATCACTATCGGCGTATGCCTGTATCTTGTCTACCACTACACCCCTGCGCTCTACCCTGTCGGCCCGATATGCCACCAGATAGTAGCGAAGGGCCAGCAGATATTCATCGGCATCATGCTGTTCCTCCAGTTCGTCAAGGTCGCACCGACCGAGGTCAAGGTCAAGAGATGGCACATCCTGCTTCTGCTCTTCCAGGCGCTCACCTTCGTCGGCCTGGCTCTTATCGCGGTCTATGTCAGGTCCATGGAAGCCAAGATCCTGCTTGAATCCGCGATGCTCTGCCTGATCTGCCCGACAGCTTCGGCATCAGGAGTCATCACAGACAAGCTGGGAGGAAACATCTCGGAGAACATGACCTACGTGGCGCTGATCAACGCGATGGGTACCTTCCTCATCCCTGCGATAGTCCCTCTCGTACATCCATCGGACATCGGTTTCTGGGCGAATGTCTGGATAATTGCCCGCAGGATATTCCCCATGCTCCTCCTGCCATGCTTCGGAGCATGGTTCGTCAGATACGCCTTCCCTAAGCTGCACGGATGGCTCAGCAGGTACACATGGTGGGCATTCTACCTCTGGAGCATAGGCCTCATCTTCGCGATGATACTCGCGACCAGGGCGCTCGTGCTCAGCGGACTTTCATGGATAGTCGTCTCGCTTATCGGAATAATCACTTTCGCATGCTGCTTCATCCAGTTCGCATGCGGACATCTCATCGGACGCAGATACAGCGAGGTCACAAGGATAACTGCCGGACAGGCCCTCGGCCAGAAGAACACAGGATTCCTCATATGGCTCGCCTATTCATTCCTCACACCTGTCACAGCAATCGCAGGCGGTCTCTACTCGATCGCCCACAACCTGGTGAACTCCTGGGAATTATATCAGAAAAGGATATCATAGAAAAAGGACCTCAGCTGAGGTCCTTCCAATCTATTTCTTACCGTTAAGATAGTCAAGCCTTGCCTGTGAAGACTGCTTCGTCGGCTCGTCCTCGGCATACTGTGCAAGCAGCGCAAGATACTTCTTCTCAAGCTTGACGTTCTTCATCTTCCTGGAAAGAATGACACCGTTCCTGATGGCGGTCAGGTCATCCTTCTTGATCTTCAGCACCTTGTCATAGAACTTCTGCGCAGCCTTCGGGTCATTCTTTCCTACAAGATGGTATGAACCCAGGTTGTCAAGGAAAAGCACATCGTCCGCATTGTACTTCAGCATATCCTCGGAGATCGAGCGGAACGCCTCATAGCCAGACGGAGTAGCCAACTTGAAGAATGAATAGCAATACTCCTGGACAAGCGCCTTGAACATCTCATTGTCCACCGCCTGGTCCTCATAGGTCCATGCCGGCTTCGAGCCATAGTTGAACGCTACAAGTTCCTTGATCCTTGACAGAGCCATGTCCGGGCTGCCCTTCTCGTAGTTTGCAAGCGCGGTGATGGCGGCACATCTGTTCTCAAGCTTGAGCGGAGCCTTCTGGTTCACCTTGTCTATATACTGCTGGGCCTTGCCGAAAAGCTCATCGTCATACTGGGTGTCGTAGTAATAGTAGACATCGTTTCCGAGCGAGTCCTTGAGCTGGAGGATAGGCTTCTGTCCAAGATAGGTAGATGTGCCCATGGACACGGTATTGTCCGACTGGCACTTCTCATAATAGAAGAGGAACGCTGCTGCGAGCATGTTCTCGTCCTCCGGAAAGGCCTCCTCCCACCTGTTGATGAGGGTCTCGACACCTACACCGGCATTGCCCACGTTCTTTGTGAGACGGTTATACCTCTCAAGATATTCCTGCTCCGTACTCTGGGCAAGAGCTGGAATGCTGACTGCTGCGATGAGCAGCGACATAATGATTCTTTTCATCTAGATATCCATTCTGATTCTCCTTCCCTGCGGAAGAAGATTGTTACACCTGTTGCCAAGATTCTTCACGAAACCTAGCCTCTGCCCCTCATGGCATACAATAATCAGTCCTTTCGGAGCATCTTTCAGGACGATCGGATCCTTATGCAGGAAAGAAAGCGCTGTCTTCCTGTCCACATCGACCTGAGGGAAAGCTCCTTGAGCGAGTACTGAGACCAACGCAAGATCCGCATGAGGCACCAGGTCCTTGCCCTTGACCTCACCGACAGCCACGCCTTTCATCAGAGGTCTGAGGAATTCGAGCGCTTCGACTTCGGCCGCTATCACCTTAGGTACCGCCACGACGGTATCGTTCTTCTGCACGAAACTCATAGGCACGTCGAAAAGATGGCTGAACGAAGGTCCCTTGGCCGTCTTCGGCTGTCTCAGGCGTGGCTCGGAGCCACCGTTCTTACGGACTGCGGCGCAGTACTGTCCCTCACCCTTGACAAGGCCCGGGACAAGGCTGAAGCCAAGTTCCGTACGATATACACCTGGAAAACCGGCATCGACCGCTATCAGCTCGGCATCAAGGTTCTCCATCATCCACCTGACGTTCCCGTCGTTCTCGCGACGGTTGAAAGTACAGGTCGAATAGACCATGGTACCCTGATCCGACAGTGCGGGCCAGACATCGGCTACTATCCTTCTCTGACGGGCCTCACACAGAGCGACATTGTCCTCGGACCACTGGCGGACCGCCTCGTCGTCCTTCCTGAACATGCCCTCACCCGAGCAAGGGACGTCTGCCACGATCATGTCGAAGAAGCCCTCGAGCGGCGAGAACGCCTTCGGGTCGACGCTGGTCACGACGACATTGGGGTCTCCCCACCTGCCGACATTGTCCGCAAGTATCTGAGCCCTCTGCTTCATCACCTCGTTCGCGACGAGGATGAAAGAGTCGCCGCATATCTGTCTGAGCGATGAAGCCAGGTCTGTGGTCTTGCCGCCCGGTGCTGCGCAGAGGTCGAGCACACGCAGAGGTCTGTCCTTCTTGCTTATCAGCTGACGTGCGACATGTCCCACGAACATCGCTGAAGAGTCCTGGACATAGTATGCTCCGGCATGGAAAGCCGGATCCATCGTGAACGACGGTCTTTCGGAGAGCATCAGGCCGAGCGGATTCCATGGTACCGGAACTCCGTCGAATGCGACCTGCGGACGGGAAGGATTGAGCCTTACCGATACCGACGGAGCGCTGTCAAATGCCTCGAAGGCGATGTCCGCATTGGACTCGCCTATCGCCTCTGTGAGAGTTCTCCTGAAAGCTTCGTTCAGATTCTCCATTATTTCTTGAAGTAGTCCGGATACATTGAAGGGTCGAAGCCCTCAGGCATCACACCGTTCGAGAGGTCCACCAGCGACTGCACGATCTTGTCAAGACCTTCCTGGATCTTGGAGCCGATCATCATTCCCATCATGAAGTTGAGGTCAGCCTCGACGTCGATGTGGAAGTCTGTGGAATATGGGTCACCGTTGTTCGAATCGAAGCAGAGATCGACCTTGAAGCCGAATGGAGCGCCGTTGTCGATGATAGAGATACGTGAGTATGGGACTCTCTCGTAGACCTTGACTCCGATATTGAAGCCCTGCACGGAGGCGCTGATAGTATCATAGTCAGCCTCGACTCCTGCTTTCTTGTCCTCCGGGAGCATATTGAGGAAGTTCCTCATGTCTACGAATGACATATAGAGCTGGTAAGGTGGGGTCTTCACAACGCCATGCTTACTTTTGTATTCTTTCATAAAAAATCTAAATTTGCGATATATAGGCAAAGATAACAATTCTACGGTTAATAATGCACAGGATATATTTTGAAAAGCGCTGCATAACGGTCTGTCCGCCAGATGACGCCGTCCTCTCGGACCCGAATTCCATCGAGTTCCACCTGGCAGAAGGCGACAGCTTCAGCTCGCTCGTAGATTTGTTCGAGAGCTCCCGGACACTGGGCCTCATCTGCATCCCGACCGAAGATGTCGAAGGCACCTACCGCCGCATCTGCGCAGAATTCAAGGAAGTGAACGCCGCCGGAGGACTGGTCTCCAACAAGAGAGGTGACTACCTTCTGATCAGGCGCTTCGGCCTGTGGGACCTTCCGAAGGGACATCAGGAACCTGGAGAGGACATCACGGTCTGCGCCATGAGGGAAGTCCAGGAAGAGACAGGCGTCAAGGAACTGATGCTCAGGAATCTGATCTGTGTGACCGACCACTGCTATATCCGCGACGGGATATGGCATCTCAAGCACACATGGTGGTACGACATGCTGTACACGAACCCCGTGGACCTCACTCCACAGTGCGAGGAAGATATCTCAAAGGCCGCGTGGGTGGCCAGATCAAGCCTTCCTCCCCTTCTGAAGAACACATATCCATCCATCGTGGAAGTCTTCCGCGAAGCAAAAGTCTGAAAAAGTCGGGCACCTGTGAAACAAAGTGCCCGATTTTCCGTATATAATAATGTCTGCGACATCAGCAGGCACAGGTCAGAAACGAAACAAAAGACATCATATAATTTATGAAGCTATCACAATTCCAATTCCCGCTTACCAGAGAGAACGTCGCATCCGAGCCACCAAGATGGAGGGACGAATGCAAGCTCATGGTACTCCACAAGGCTACCGGCGAGATCGAGCACAAGCAGTTCAAGAACATCATCGACTACTTCGGAAAAGGCGACATGTTCGTGCTCAATGACACCAAGGTATTCCCTGCCATGCTCAGAGGAAACAAAGAGAAGACAGGTGCCGACATCGAGGTATTCCTCCTCAGGGAGCTCAACAAGGAGCAGAGACTCTGGGATGTGATCGTCGATCCTGCAAGAAAGATCAGGATAGGAAACAAGCTCTATTTCGGTGAGGACGAGAGCCTCGTCGCAGAGGTGATCGACAACACTACTTCCAGAGGCCGTACCCTCAGGTTCCTCTTCGACGGTGAATACGAGGAGTTCAAGCAGACCCTCTTCAGCCATGGAAAGACACCAGTTCCAAAGTGGGTCAAGGATGAAGTCACCCCTGAGGACGCAGAGAACTATCAGACTATCTTCGCCAGGGAGGAAGGTGCGGTCGCAGCGCCTGCCGCTGGTGCGCACTTCAGCCGCGAGCTCTTCAACCGAATGATACTCAAGGATATCGACAAGACATTCATCACAGTCCACATGGGTATCGGCCACTTCAGGAAAGTCGACGTCGAGGATCTCTCGAAGCACAAGATGGATTCAGAGAAGCTCTACATCTCCCCTGAGTCTGCAGAAGCTATCAACAACGCAAAGAGAAACGGCCACAAGGTACTTGCAGTCGGCGTCACAGTGATGAGAGGTCTTGAGACATACGTCACCACCAACGGCGAAGTCAATGCATATGACGGCTGGACCAACAAGTTCATCTTCCCTCCTTACAGCTTCGCAGTTCCTGACGCCATCGTATCCAACTTCCATCTTCCACTCTCCACCATGCTCATGTCGGTAGCGGCATTCGGCGGCTACGAGAAGGTGATGAACGCCTACAAGGTGGCACTCGAGGAAGGATACAAGTTCGGACCTTACGGAGACGCTCTCCTCATCATCTAAGGAAAGATAATATAGTAAGGTATCTTCCTTACCTGGTAAAGAAACAGCTTTACCGGTAAAAGAAACCGGATCAAAGGTTAAGATTTCAATATTTTTATGGCACTCAGTCTACTGGGTGCCATTTGTTTTCCGTCCTTGGTACTAACTTCACATCGCCCGGCATGGGACGGGACCATGCCCGGCAGCGACAAGAAACATTGACTATGGCAGGAATCACAAATGAAAAGATCGCATCCTGTGCACTGAACAGGATATTCGGATTCGAGCCCAGGCTCGGACTTGCACTGATGGACTACGCCGGAGGCGCTGAACCAGTATTCAGACTGGACAAGGAGCAGATACGGGAGGCCATGGGGCCATACTGGAAATACATAAGCCAGATCGGGCAGCAGGCCCTGGACTCGGCGCAGAAGGAACTGGAGGAGATATATGAAGACGGCTCGGAATTCATCGGAGTCGGAGAATCCCTCTACCCTGCGATGCTTAAAGAATGCGACGATCCGCCTATCGGGCTTTACGTCAGAGGCGACAGCCCCATAGGGGACATCTTCGGTTCCAAGGCGGCTGTCGCCATCGTCGGGACCAGGGACATGACCCCATACGGGCAGGAGTGGTGCCGCAGGATGGTCGAGGCCATGGCGTCGTCACCCATCAGGCCGACGATAGTCAGCGGACTTGCCTATGGGATAGACATAACCGCACACTGCGCAGCGCTGGACTTCGGGCTGCCGACGATAGCGGCGATGGCGACCGGAATAGACGCTGTCTATCCTCAGAGACACATGCACACTGCGGACAGGATAGTGTCCACACCCCGTTCTGCCCTTGTGACCGACTACCCTGTCGGGACAGTTCCGCTTGCGATACATTTCATGCGAAGGAACAGGATAATCGCAGGCCTGTCCAGTTCGGTGATCGTCGTCGAGTCCAAGGAGAAAGGCGGCAGCCTTATAACTGCGAGGCTCGCCGCTTCATACTCCAGGGATGTCTACGCCCTGCCGGGAAGGATCGACGACCTGCGCTCCCGCGGATGCAACATGATCATCCGAGAGAAGCTGGCGGAGCCGGCCTCCGACCCTGAGGAAATGGTGGAGAAGCTCGGGCTTGGCAAAAGCGGTCCGGCCAGGAAGACCGACTGGATCGGGTCCATACGGGAAGCATACGGCGAAGGCGGAGGAGCGAAGGCAGAAGAGATCGAATCTGTCGCCATGGTCATAAGGCGCAGCCGGGGCATCGATGTCCAGGGAATAAGCAGAGAGACCATGCTCTCCTACGGGAAAGTGGCGGGAATAGTGGAGCTTCTTGCAGCAGACGGCTTCATCAGGATGGATCTTCTGGGGCATTGCAGCGTTATGATGTAAAAAAATACTTACCTTTGTCCGATATGGCAAAGTACATCGACACACATGTCCATTTCTATGACGAGGCCTTCCTGGGCGAGGAGGATGCGGCGATAGCCAGGTCCATCGAGGCCGGCGTCGGCATCATGATCCAGCCGGATGTGGACAGCAAGGAAAGGGACAGGATGATAGAGATCAGCCAGCGATATCCAGGCACCCTGTACACCATGCTGGGCCTTTATCCCGGATCGGTCGACGAGAATTGGGAGAAGGAAGTGGAGATGTATATGGAAAGGATGGGCATCCGCCCCGTAGCCATCGGAGAGATAGGACTTGACTACCATTATTCCGCCGACAGCGCCGAGCTTCAGAAAAAGGCCCTGCGTGAGCAGTTCAGGATAGCCTCGGAGCTTGACCTTCCTGTCAACATCCACCTCAGGGACGCCACAGACGATTTCTTCAAGGTGCTTGAGGACTGCCGCCACATGGGTCTACGCGGAAACCTCCATGCCTTCAGCGGAAGCTACGAGACATTCTGCCGCATCCAGAGATACGGCGACTGGTCCGTGGGCATAGGCGGAGTGCTGACATTCAAGAAGTCAAAGCTGGCAGAGGTAGTAAGGCAGATTCCGCTGGACCGCATACTCCTGGAGACGGATGCGCCATATCTCACCCCGGTTCCCCACCGAGGCGAGCGCAACGAAAGCACATACATTCCACTTATCGCGGCAAAGATCGCAGAACTTAAGCAGATAGACCTGGAGGAGGTCGCCCAGGTGACGACCGATAACGCAACCAGACTGTTCAGACTCAAATGACAAGCAGTTCATCTCTCCTCCTTATCTACACAGGAGGCACAATCGGAATGAGGCAGGATGCCTCCGACCAGACGCTGAAACCATTCGATTTCAGCCAGATACTTGACGTAGTCCCTGAAATCAGGAAATTCGCGACAAGGATAGACAGCGTCACGTTCAATCCTTTGATCGACTCCTCGGACGTCGACCCGGGAATATGGCAGAAGCTGGCTGAGATCATCCGCGACAACTACGAGCAATACGACGGATTCGTGATCCTCCATGGCACCGATACCATGGCATATTCCGCTTCCGCCCTCAGCTTCATGCTGGACGGGCTGACCAAGCCTGTGATCTTCACCGGAAGCCAGCTGCCTATCGGTGTTCCAAGAACCGACGGAAGGGAAAATCTCATCTCGTCGGTGGAAATCGCCTGCGCGAAGGACAGCGAGGGCCATGCGCTCGTGCCGGAGGTGTGCATATGCTTCGGCTCGCAGCTGCTCAGGGGCAACCGCAGCGTGAAGGTCAATGCAGAGGCCTTCAAGGCCTTCCAGTCGCCGAACTACCCTAAACTGGCAGAAGCCGGCATCAGCATCAGGTACAACACGGAATTCATCCGCAAGCCTCTGGACTGGTACCAGGGCATATCGATAAACACAAGACTGGACACCAGAGTCTCAATCCTGAAGATACATCCAGGAATAACACATTCAGCTGTCAGATATTTTCTCTGCGACCCGGGGACACGTGCCGTGATCCTCGAGACCTACGGGGCTGGCAACGCCCCTTCGGCACCATGGTTCATCGATACCTTGGAGGAAGCTTGCAGGCAGGGAAAGATCATAGTCAATGTGACTCAATGCCTTACGGGCGCCGTGGACATGGGAATCTACGCCACGGGAAAGTCACTTGAGAAGGCCGGGGTCATAAACGGACATGACGCCACGACTGAAAGTACATTGGCAAAATTGTTCTACCTGCTGGGGAAAAGTCCCGAAAATCAGTGGGTAAAAGATATGTTAGTGAGAAATCTGAAGGGAGAAATCACTAAATAATATTGCCGTTTGAAAATTTTTCCGTAAATTGCACCGAATTTAGTTACATAAACTAAAAACCATTGAAACTAAAAAAACAATTATTTTTCAATATTATTTCAAACACACAAAAACAATTATGAAAAAGTTTTTCATGTTTTTGGCAGTAGTCGGCATCATGACCGCAACTGCAAATTACGCATTCGCACAGGAAGATGGTCAGGCTGCAACTGAGCAGACTTCAAGTGCAGTACTTTCTGACGAGGGTGAGGAGATTCCACTCCAGCAGGCTCTCAAGACAAAGTTCATCGAGGGTGGTGCAGGCTTCATGTCACTCGTTATCATCTGTCTCATCATCGGTCTTGCTCTTTCAATTGAAAGAATCCTTTACCTCACATTCTCTAAGACAAACGCAAAGAAGCTTGTCGCTAAGGTAGAGGCTGCTCTCGCAGAGGGTGGTGTTGACGCTGCTAAGGAAGTTTGCCGCAACACACGTGGTCCAGTTGCTACTTGCCTCTATGAGGGTCTCAGCCACTACGGTGAGGGCATCAACGTCGTTGAGAAGCACATCATCTCACAGGGTTCTATCGAGACATCTAAGATGGAGAATGGTCTTACTTGGATCGCTCTCTTCATCGCTCTTGCACCTTCTCTCGGATTCCTTGGAACAGTTATCGGTATGA
>JAKSJP010000010.1 GCA_024398105.1 Bacteroidales bacterium
CCCCACCAGGTGGGAGAGTAGGCAGCTGCCGTTCTTCGAGGACCCGATCATCACATGATGGTCGGGTCCTTTTGTTTTGTATAACCATGTTTTTGTTTTATCAGAATTAGTTCCTAAATTTGCCGCGCTAATTATTGTTTATGAAGTTTTTAGAAAATAGGACTATTTCCCGCATTTTAATCCGCAGAGCGAACATTTACGGATGGGGTATCCCAGGTTTGCTGATGTTTGTGTCCGGAATTTACATGAGTCTGACATCTCCAGTCAGAGATTCTGTTGGTGGATTGACTATCCTCCTTTTGTACATAGCCATTTTCACTAATAAGAAGAGTGTAAATCAGCATATCAGTTTCCTTTTTGAGACTGAAGCTGAATATTTGCCGTTGAAGAACATTACAACGACCCGACTGACTGTGTTGTGGTGGACACATATATTCATTCCTTGGATTCCTTTTATGATCTGGGGTAGGAACTCAGTTTTGTTCTTTGCTTTCATGAACCTTGAAGGCCTTCTGTATCTGACATATTCAATCAGGTATATCAGGACTTTTTCGCCGAACAAGGTCAATTTGTAGTTGTTAATGGCTGAATTGACGATATATGATCCACTTAGGAAGAAGAAAGTCGCTCTGACTCCAGAAGAAGAAGTCAGGCAGTGGTTCATAAGCGTCCTTCACAATGACCTTAAAGTTCCGATGCAGCTCATGATGAGCGAGGTCGGAATGAAATGTGGTCAGCTTACGGGAGTCATTTCCGGCGTTAAGCAGAAAGAGTACAGGGCAGACATCCTTGTCTATGACAGAGCCTTGAACCCTATGCTTGTCGTAGAATGCAAGAGACCCGACGTGAAGCTTACATCGGCTGTACTCGAACAGGCTCTTAGATATGCTGAACTGCTCTGCGTAAGATACCTTATCATTACCAACGGAAACAGTACTTATTTCGCAGGAAGTGTTGAAGGAAGACTCAGGTTCCTTGACAAGGTTCCTGAATATGAAGAAATGATTAAGGCATGAGCAATACGATTACACATGGTTTCCTTGACGACCCTATATTCAGAATAGTCTCTGATGTCGCAGCAGAATGCGGTGTCAGAGCGTTTGTCATAGGTGGTTATGTAAGGGACTGCTTCCTCGGCAGACCTAGCAAGGATATCGATATCGTGGTGGAGGGAAGTGGCATCGCTTTGGCGGAGGCTATCGCCCGCAAGGTCGCTGCGACTGAAAGACATCGTTGCCATGTGTCGGTCTTCAAGAACTTCGGAACCGCGATGCTAAGGTACCATGGTACCGAAGTGGAATTCGTCGGTGCCCGTAAGGAGTCATACAACCGTGATTCGCGAAAGCCGATAGTCGAGGACGGTACTCTGGAGGATGACCAGAAGAGAAGGGATTTTACCATCAATGCGATGGCTTTCAGCCTTCAGAACGAGGATTTCGGCGCTCTGGTCGATCCTTTCGGCGGAATTCAGGATCTCGCAAGGGGAATAATCCGTACTCCGCTTGATCCGTACGTCACATTCAGTGACGATCCTCTCAGGATGCTGCGTGCAGTGCGTTTCGCAACTAAATTGTCTACAGACCAGCTGAGATTTGAGATTGTTCCTGAATGTCTTGAGGCCATAAGGTCAATGAAGGACAGAATGGTCATACTTTCTAAGGAAAGAATAGTCGAGGAACTCAACAAGATTTTGATTACCAGAACCCCTTCCATCGGCTTCAGGCTGATGGACCAGACCGGTCTCATAGAGTACGTCCTGCCTGCTTTGGCAAAGCTGAAAGGAATCGAGACCGTCGACGGCAGGGGACACAAGGATAATTTCTCACATACGCTCCAGGTGTTGGACAACGTCTGCGCTGACGAGACTTCGTTGATTGCTGAAGGCAAGCTCCATGACTATATTCCGCTTGAAGACGGAAACGGATTTGAGGAAAGAGTCAGGACAGAACCTTATCTATGGCTGAGATGGGCCGCATTGCTCCACGATATAGGAAAACCTGTGTCAAAGCGTTTCGATCCAGGCATAGGCTGGATGTTCCATGGACATGAGGTCGTTGGATCCAGGATGGTTCCTAAGATCTTCCAGGAACTCAAGATGCCGCTCAACGAGAAGATGAAATATGTGCAGAAGCTTGTCGGTCTGCATCACAGGCCTGTAGCTCTTGTGGATGAAGAGGTTACGGATTCGGCAGTCAGAAGGTTGCTTTTTGACGCAGGTAATGAGATCGATGACCTGATGCTCCTGTGCAATGCCGATATTACATCAAAGAATCCGGCCAAGGTCGTAAGGCTTCGCAGGAATTTCGAACTTGTGCGCGAGAAACTTGTCCTGGTCGAGGAGAAGGATGCGATACGTAATTTCAAGAATCCTATCACAGGTGAGTATGTGATGGAAGTCTATGGTATTGGACCTTCAAATGTCATAGGAACTATCAAGGAGAAGGTCAAGAACGCCATTCTCGATGGAGAGATCCCGAACACTTTCGAGGCTGCGGATGCTCTTATGCGTTCGTTTGCGCCTGAGCTCGGACTGGTTGCCGTAAAATAATTACTATACATATATGTCGCTGACGGATAGATATTTAGCTTATATCTCCGGCGTACGCAGGTATTCAGTACGTACGCAGGAAATATATGCTGATGTGCTGTCCAGATTTGTCGCATATTCTGCCGTGTCTCCTTCTGATGAAGACTTGCTCAAGGCTCTTACCGCTGATTCTCTAAGGAACTATGAAGTCTATCTGATGGATGATATGAAGGAGAGCCCCCGTACGGTCAATCTCCATCTTTCCGTCATAAGCGGTTTCTGCCGTTTCCTTCAGTCAGAAGGGCTGCTGCTTTCAAATCCGGTCAAGGTCGTTTCACGCCCCAAGGTCGCCAAGCGTCTCCCTGTCGTCTACCGACAGGATGCAATGAAGGATTATTTCACTGAGACAGAGTGCTTTGCTGACTCTGAGAATATTGAACTCGTGACTGGCAGCGATGCGGTATCCATGGACCTTTGGACCCGTCGGAGAGACCGTCTCGTGATGCGTATCCTGTATGATACGGGAATGCGTAGGAGTGAACTTATTGGCCTTGATGTCTCGTCGGTCGATTTCAAGAGGGGAGTGGTACGAGTTTTGGGAAAAGGAAATAAAATGAGAGAAATTCCTCTGATAGATAGCTTATCGGAAGAAATTTCATTATATTTGACTACAACAGCTAAGGTCTTTGGATGCGAAAGACTTCCGTCGGACCCTCTGCTCGTCACGGAAAAGGGCTCCAGACTCTATCCTATGGCGGTCCAGAGGATAGTGGATGCGGAGTTGAAGACAGTCGGGATAACAGGCCGCAGGTCTCCACATGCTTTGAGGCATACACTTGCCACTGAGCTTCTGGACAGCGGCGCGGACCTCAATTCGATCAAGGAACTGCTCGGACACTCTTCACTCGCTGCGACTCAGGTCTATACGCATACATCGGTCGAAAAGCTGAAACAATCTTATATTAACGCCCACCCAAGGGCAAAAAGAGGAGGTTAACTATGGAGATCAGGATTCAGTCCCTTAAGTTCAACGCAGATCAGAAGCTGCTTGACTATGTTGAAAAGAAGGTTTCCAGGATCGAGAGATTCGACGAAGGAATCACAAGTATCGAAGTTGCCTTGTCACTGCTTGAGAAACCTGACAACAAATCTGCGAAGATTCAGGTTCACGTACCAGGAGGCAATATCGTAGTCGAGAGGACAGCAAGAACCTTCGAAGAGGCAATCACCGACGCGGTGGATGTCATGAAGGAGAAATTGACAAGAAATAAGGAGAAGCACGCTGACGCATAGTCTCAGAGAGTGCATAAATTACAGCTAGGATGGTCTTGGACCATCCTTTTTTTGTATATTTGTCTATTATGGCTAAATCGAAAGGAGCGGACGCAGCGGCAGTCTATGCGAAAATATCGGAAGATGTCAGGAATGGCATCTTCTCTCCAGTATATCTCCTTATGGGCGAAGAACCCTACTATCCTGACCTCGCCTGCGAGGCGATCATGGCAAATGCACTTCAGGACTATGAGAGGGACTTCAACCAGACAGTATTCTATGGTACGGATACAACTGCCGATGTCGTAGCTACCGAGGCGAGAAGTTTCCCTATGATGGCTGACCGCAGGCTTGTCGTCCTGAAGGAGGCTCAGAACATGAAGAGTCAGGACGAACTTGCAGTCTACTGCGAGGAACCTATGGATTCGACAGTCCTTGTCATCCTTATGCATGGCGCTTCTGCCGACAAGAGAAAGTCTCTGTACAAGATGGTCGCAAAGATGGGTACTGTGTTGGAATCCAATGCTTTGCGAGACTATGAGGTTCCTTCATGGATATCTGGCTTCTATTCAAGCAAAGGACTTAGCATCGCCCCTGATGCGGCGGCCCTGATGGCGGAATATGCTGGCGCTGACCTGACCAGGATCGCGGTCGAGACCGATAAGATGCTCAAGAATCTCCCGGAAGGAACAACCAAGGTCACTGTCGCTGACGTCGAGAAGAATGTCGGCATAAGCAGGCAGTTCAGCGTCTTCGAACTGACGAAGGCTCTTTCCTTCAGAGACGCAGCCAAGGCCTTGAAGATTGCTGCCTACATAGGCGAGCAGCCTAAGTTCGCCATGCCTATGGCTACTGCAACAATCTTCAACCATTTCTATCGCATCCTGAAGTACGAGGCTCTGCTTCAGCAGGACCCTAGGCCGGACGCTTCTTCTAAGGCAGCGGTTCTTGGAGTCCCTCCGTTCTTCTTCCAGGAATATGATACTGCTGTAAGGAACTATCCTCTCCCTAAGTGCATGAGAATTGTCGCACTGATCGAGGAGTATGATTTCAAAGGCAAGGGAGGAGACGCAGGAGATGCCACACCTGCACAGCTTCTGACGGAATTGATTGCAAAAATTTTAAGTATTTAATGAAAATCTATAATTATTTATTGTATAACGATAAATAATTTATATATTTGCCAAAACAGTATAAACGAACTATGGGAATAATAGAATGTAAGTCCATATGCAAGTCATTCGGGCCTAAGATTGCCCTTGACTCTGTGTCAGTCGACATACCGAAGGGAAAGATCTTCGGATTGCTCGGGCCGAACGGTGCGGGCAAGACTACGCTGATCCGAATTATCAACCGAATCACGATACCTAACTCAGGCGAGGTCATCTTTGACGGACGTCCTATCACCCAGCGCGACGTGGAGAAGATCGGATACCTTCCGGAGGAAAGGGGACTCTATCGCAAGATGGAGGTTGGAGCCCAGGCCATGTATTTCGCTCAGCTCAAGGGCATGTCCCAGAGGGATGCTCAGCGTGAGCTCAAGATCTGGTTCGAGCGCTTCGGCATCCAGGACTGGTGGAAGAAGAAAGTCGAGGAGCTCTCAAAGGGTATGGCCCAGAAGGTACAGTTCATCACCACTGTGGTGCACAAGCCTCAGCTCATGATACTTGACGAGCCTTTCTCGGGCTTTGATCCTGTGAATGCGGAACTCATCCGTCAGGAGATCCTCAGACTCAAGGCAGAAGGCTCTACCATTATCCTCTCGACCCATAACATGGAGTCTGTCGAGGAGCTCTGCGACAACATCGCGCTCATCAACAAGTCCAAGCTTGTGATTACAGGAGGCGTGAATGACATCAGACATAAGTACGGCAACAACAACATCGAGCTCGTCTACACCGGTGAGAATGCCCTCACTGCCGACGCCAGCCTGTTCGACATCCTTTCTGATGACAACAATGCGGGAAGACATACCGCCGTCCTCTCTCTCGCAGAGGGAGTTACGACCAACGACACCCTTGCGGCAGTTCTTTCACAGAACATCACAGTCAACTCATTCAAGGAGCTTGTCCCTAGAATGAACGACATTTTCATCAAACTTGTAACGGAGAGCGAATAATATGAACCTGAATAACTTAAGCATCATCATAGGACGTGAGTATACTACCCGCGTCAAGAAGAAGTCATTCCTCATCCTGACCTTCGTCGTGCCTGTGCTCTTCGCAGCGCTCTGCATCGTTCCTTCTGTGATCATGGCAGTTTCCAAGGAGGAGTCGAAGCGAGTGGCTGTCATCGATGAATCAGGCATCGTGCTTCCTTTCCTTGAGAGCAACGAGGTCGTGACGTACGCCGACTACTCGGACTACGATACTGATTCAGTCAAGTCTACTTTGGACGAGCTGGGCATGGATGCCCTCCTTCACGTCTCAAGGCTTGATACTGTTGCAAGATCCCTTACTGTCGACTCATATTCGAAGAAACCGCTTGGAATCGAGCTGGTTGCATCCATCGAGGACAAGGTGAATGACGCTGTTGAGGACTACCGCATCACCTCCTATGGTATCGAGAACCTCGACAGGATCATGGATGAAGTCAAGTCGAATGTGTCCATGACTACCTATACACTCGACGAGTCAGGCAAGGAGAGCGTATCTTCTTCTGAGGTCTATATGGTCATCTCGATGCTTCTCGGCATGATCATCTATATGTTCATCGCTATGTTCAGCGGCACTGTCATGAGTTCTGTCATCGAGGAGAAGTCAAGCAGGGTAGTGGAGGTCCTCGTATCTTCAGTCAAGGCAACCGAGCTTCTCTTCGGTAAGATCATCGGAGTCGCTCTCGTGGCTCTCACGCAGTTCCTGATGTGGATAGTGCTGACCCTGGTGATCGTCTCAGTAGCCGGAGGCCTCATAGGCTTCGACAAGATCACCGAGTCTGCGTCAATGACTGATCCGGCTGCGATGATGAGCTCGATGGGCGTCGATCCTGAGACTGTCGGCAATATGGGTATGAACATGGATCTTACAGCGCTGACAGCCGCTGCGGACAGTACTGCCGCCGTTTCACCTATGGCTGCAGTGATGAACACTCTTGCAAGCCTCAACTACGTACAGATCGTTGTAGCGTTCATCATATTCTTCATTTTCGGATATCTGCTCTACGCTTCACTGTTTGCGGCGATCGGCTCTGCTGTCGAGAACGAAGCAGACACTCAGCAGCTTCAGATCCCTGTGACAATTCCGCTTCTCATAGGTTTCTTCATCGCCTTCTATTCTTTCAAGGCGCCTGACAGCGGACTTGTGTTCTGGGGCTCTATGGTTCCGTTCACTTCTCCTATCGTCATGCTGGCAAGAATCCCTTACGGAGTTCCGGTATGGCAGCTGATTGTGTCAATCATTCTTCTTATCGCTACTTTCGCTGCCTGTGCGTGGGTTTCTGCGAAGATCTACAGGGTAGGTATCCTGATGTTTGGCAAGAAGTCCACATTCAAGGATCTCTGGAAATGGATCAGACAGGACTAGGAATAAAAACTGTACTGGAATGAAAAAGACAGTCATATCATTTATCATGGCATGTTCATGCCTTTGTATGGCAGCTCAGGATTTTTCCTGGACCGTCGTACCTGTTGATGGCTCAAGGACAGGCGTGGTCGCTTCAAATGCTGACAATGTACAGGAGGCGATGGGCCGTATGAAGGGAAAGAAATATATCGCGCCGAATGGTAAGAAGTTCAAGAAAGGCGTGACACCTAAGGTTGCCGCTCTTCTTCTTGACGCACAGAAGGACATGTACGACCTGAAGCAGGTAGTCGCATATTCTCCGAAGGCCATGGTACGTCAGGGACCGGAGTGCGAGCTTTCTGACTGGTTCATCGATGAGCTCATGCGTGCAGCACAGGAGAAATCAGGCAGGAAAGTAGATTTCGGAATCACCAATTTCGGTGGTATCAGAGTCGACATGCCACAGGGAGATGTACTCCTGGACGATATCGTGTCGATGTTTCCTTTCAAGAACAATCTCTGCTATCTGGAACTCAAGGGCAAGGATATCAGAGCCATACTTGAGCAGCTTGCCGCTACAAGCTGGCAGTGTGTAGGTGGAGCGCGTTGCGTCGTCAAGGACAAGAAGCTTGTCTCGGCCGAGATAGACGGCAAGCCTATTGACGACGAGAAAGTCTATGGCGTTGCGACCATCTCTTTCCTCCTTAACGGAGGCGACGGTATTTCTGTCGCAAAGAATGCTTTGGAGCTCAAGATCTTCGATGAGATGATCATCGACGTGATGCTCCCATATGTGAAACGTCTGACTGCTGAGGGAAAGTACATCGAGTACCAGACTGACGGCAGAATCAAGTATATCGACTAAGGAGGAACGCAGTATGAAAAGATTTATTCTCATCATGGCCATGGCGGCCGTAGCTGTAAGCGCTTCTGCACAGAGGCTGGTGATTCTCCATGTCAATGACACACACAGCCATTTCGAGCCTGTACGCAGCGGCGAGGAGGAAGGCCTTGGCGGTGTAATCGAGCGTGCCGCATTCATCGACGAGGTAAGAAAGGAAGAAGGCGCTGACAACGTTCTCCTCCTCCATGCCGGTGACTTCAATCAGGGTACTTCATATTATACTGTCCTCAAGGGCGAGCTCGAGGTGAAGACTGTCAATGCCATGGGCTATGACTGCATCACACTCGGCAACCATGAGTTTGACAATGGCATCGAGGACCTTACAGCCCGTCTGGCGAAGATTCAGTGTCCTGTAGTCTGTGCAAACTATGACTTCTCTTCATTCGAGGCAGGCAAGTACATCAAGCCATACGCGATAATCAACCGTGGCGGTTTCAAGATCGGTATATTCGGAATGCTTACTGATATCCTCAAGGTAGTGGACAGGAACATCTCTGACCGACTCCCTAAGCATGAAGATGTGGAGACTGCCAACAAGTGGGCGAAGTATCTCAAGGAAGAGGAGCATTGTGACCTTGTCATTATGCTTTCGCATCTCGGTTTCTCTGATGAAGCTTTCACTGATCAGGAACTGGTGTCCAGGTCCCGCAATATCGACCTTGTCGTGGGCGGACACTCCCATACAGCTATGGATGAGATCCAGTACAGACCTGACGCCGATGGAAAGATGGTTCCTATCGTGCAGGACTACTGCTGGGGAGAGTCCGTCGGCAGACTTGTCGTGACTAAATGACCTATCTGTTCCACGGAACAGATACGAGATCTCCAGGTGAAGCCGGAAGACCTACAAGATGGTAAGGGACTCCGGCTTCTCCCATATTTACGTCCCGTGTCGAATACAGTACTTTCGACCTTGATACTTCCTTTGTACGTATTGTTCCGACATCCACGAGCAGGCTGGCGTCCACGCTGATCAACGGTGAGTAGGTGCTGAAGAAATCCTCACCGGTCTCGTTCCATTGTGTGAGGTCAGAAAGGCCGACATGATGGTGATAGATCGTCTGGTTGCAGGTAACCATATGCGCCGCATTATATGCTGTCACATCGCACCAGCTTCCCCATGTGTAGAAGTCGTTGCTGTCAGGGGCGATGTAGTTGCCATTGATGTCATCAGCTGAGTCGAATACATAGTACTGAGGAGAGATGTATGTTGTCGGACCTTGATGGAAGATAAAGATCTTGCTGTTTGTCAGGCTGCTTATCATATTCTGGAAATAGCTGATGCCAAATCTGTTCGCGAAGCTGGCCGAAATGTTGTAACCATTTATTATTTCCTTCGCATTTGCGACGAAACCCGTGAACAGGTAGCTTTCGAAATATCCCAGAGTCTTGTAATCTGAGTATTCTTCGGCCAGTGTGTTGTATATGCGTCCGTACAGTTTATACTTTCCCGCAGAGTATTGGCTTACGTTCTTCCTTTCCAGTCTGATCCTGCCATTGTCATAGCTGTATGCCATGTCAGGAGCATCACCACTGACCGAGACATTCGAACTCAGGTCTGATATTCTTATGACTAATGTCGCACCCGCCTTGTCCGTGACATCCAGAGCTGTCGCATCCACAGATCCGACATAACAGTCATATTTGTTGTTGATGAAACCGAACATCCTGTCCTCTGAGGCCTCTGGGAAAGGGTCCTGTATCGTGCATATGACAGTCGCCGGCTCGACCTGCAGGGCTATCCTGGAGTCGACAGGAGTGTAGGTCAGTACAGTGCTGTGCTCAGGACCGCAATAATCAAGGATGTTCTTGCCAGCGACATTCACACTGGAGGCATATACACCTATATTGTTGCTCGTGAGGAACAGACCGGCCTCTTCTTTCCTGATGCTCGATACAGGCCTGAGAAGTCTGTCGTAAAGAGTATTGTCAAATCTGTTCTCCATGTTGCTGCTGGCTGTAGACAGAAGGGCTCCGTCGATGCTTCTATATCTGGCCAGCAATGTCGCTCTTCCGCCCGTCACCGGAACCACGACGTCTTCTCTGGTCGCAGAAAGCACAGGGGCCAGGACCTCGACCTCGTACTCACTGAGCATGACCTTCCTGTCGCCGATGAGGCCTGCTATGGCGATCTTGGCGTCACCCGCTCCGATCAGGGATACGATCGCGCTGTTCGCTTCGGTACCCGACTCGATTTCCAGCATGTCTGTGCATCCTTCCGCCACTTCGAAGATCAACTTGTCTATGCCAGGAGGCACTTCTGCTTCTATGGTTCCTTTCTGAGCTATGTAGTGAGGCTTGATCCCCTCCTTCCATCGGCTTGAGACGTCATCTGGAGAGATGTTGATATATGCTATGTCGTCATGGGCATTGTCGAAGGTGCGCACCTTGATGGGAATACGGTCACCTACAGTCACCTTATTTTCGATGGCGGTGACGGCTATACCTCTGCCCAAGACCGGCTGCCCAAGACTAAGCGACGCATCTGTGTCATAGAAGGACCAGCCGTTCCTGAAATTGAAGAACCTGTAGCCGTCGTCAATTGATCCACCAACGGAATAATCGACATCTACGTATGCCGTGACACCAGGCATGGCGTAGTAGTCCCTGCTCCGGAATGCCAGTGACCTTGAGTCAGACACATCGCTGTTGTCAACCTTCCAGTTGTCTACGATGTTGAATCCGTCAAGGGTCAGCCTCAGGCTGATTTCATAGTCTGTGTTCCTTTCAACGTCGAAGTTGCCTGTGTTGTCGCTTCCGATATAGAATCGGTAGCGCCTGTCTCCAGAGACACCATAAGTGTCCTCCTGTGTCAGTACCACATCCATATATGAACAGAGTTCGGCGAGGTCTGACTTTCCACTTGCCTGGAGATTCTCCAGATTCTTCCTGTAAGGGTCCCTGTTGGATGGAAGAAGATCTCCCTGAAGGTTCTCTGGAAGGTAGAATACCATAGGGTTGCTCAGGGTCGCCGTATAGTCTCCTGAGATCAGGTCCGCTTTGCTTCCTGCCTTCGAGCTTCCGAACAGAGCGACAGATGAATTGGTGTTTCCTACAGTGATGCTCTTCAGCTTGAATGAACTTTCTCCCGGCCAGTCAGTGTCTATCTTCAAAGATACTTTCGCCAGCAGCCTTTTCACGGTCAGCCTTGCGTTTGAACTACCTTTGGCGTAACTGCTTACTCCTGCCATAGGGAAACCCTTGCTGTTGATGGAAGACCATCCGAGCGTCTCTTTCATCTTGAGCGCGTCTGACAAGGAAGAAGGCATGGTGGCGCTTCTGTCACCCATGTTGGCAATCGCCAGGACTGTATGGTCCAAGCTTCTGTTGAGTATCAGGAACAATCCCGATGTCCCCGTGAAATGTCGGCAGTCAGCCAACGCCCCGTTGCTGTATGCTGCAAGGGTGATTTCCTTGATCGATGTCGGATCAGCGGTCACGGCGTTGCCTTTTGACTGAACGGTCTCATTCTCCAGGACGAAGCTGACCTTGTCAGCTGATGCTACATAGGAATCCTCCCGGCCCTGTTCTTCCGTACATGCGAGGAATATGGCGGCCAGAAAAAGTATGATTGACTTGTTGAGTGTCTTCATAGCGTTGATTTTCAGATTGTTTCCAGGTAGGAATCACCTTCTTTCCATTCTTCGAAGGCTATGGTTGTCTCCATACGGCCCATGTCAAAGTCTATCCATGCGTCGTCAAGGTCTTCCGTATCCCATCTGTACCCGCTGGAACTCAGAAGAGCGGCAAGGTCTTCAGCCTTGACTATCTCGTCCCCGGCGTATGCCTCCATTGTAAGCAGGTCGCCCATCTGACGAGGCACGCGGATGTTGAAGAACCCGTCATCGGAATATGCGACATATTCGAAATCACCTTCTACCGGTGACAGGTCTTCAATTGACATTCCGTTGCAGCTTGCCTTGATGATGACTTTCGATATGTCTGCCATCGTCTCTCCCTTCATGCCGAAAGAGATGTTCAGCACTGCATACTGTTTATGGAGGACAACCCTGTCAACCGCAGTCTCGCCGTCCGTGATGACTGTCTGCCGGTAGGCAAACATAGGCTCGGCCTGGTTGCCGAACGGACAGTAGACCACAGAACCTATCTGGCGGTAGGATGGTATGTCGCTGCAGACGCTGTAACAGACGCTGCCGCGGGGTACCATGAACTTTATGCCGTCAGGATAGTCCTTTACCAATACTTTCGTTCCGAACAGAGTACTGGATCCTGTCCATCCCTTGATAGAAAGTGCGTCCTTGCTTTCGTGGCACGAGGAGAAATCTATCGTCAGGATGCAAGGACATTCTGACCTGTCTTCCTTGACCGTACACGCCGTGACGGCAAGCAGACAGAATATTAATGATCGGCATAAAGTCTTCTGCATAAGTTTCAGCTGATAGGGTTGTCTTCAGATCTAGATTGTTTCTTCGTAATTGGCGCCGGCAGACCATTCAGCTACGCTGATGCTGACGCTTGCTGCGCCTTTGTCGACTTCCTTGTTAGGGTCGGACGATCCGGGACCTGTGATGGTCAGCTCGACTGTGTAGGTCTTGTTCCTTTCGAGAGTAGCGTTGTCGAGGAATACCGGATAGTATTGTGTCTTTCCGTCTATGCTTGCTGTGACGACAAGTACGGTACGCTGAGCAGCGAAAGTCGCCTTGAATCCGTCCGGCTTGGTAGTCGAGCTGTTAGGGAATCCGTAGAAGAGATAAGGTACGGCAGGTGTGTGTGACTGGCCGTTGTCAATCGAGACAGCAGTGCCGTTGAAAGTGAGCTCAGGACATGATGCCTTATATGTCGCGCCGTCGATGATGTGGGCTGCGTTCCTGGTCGATTCATCGGCTCTTCCTTCCTTGTTATACCATACTGAGGCTGCTGCAGTGCCTTCGAGGTTCTGATTTCCTACGACATTGGACAGGTAGACGTTCTTTATCTGAAGGGCTCCGAGAGAAGAAGGAAGACTGTTCGTGACTTTCTTGAGGGCGACTCTGGAGACGAACCTTGAGACTGTCACTGAACATGACACCTGGCTTGAGGCAACTGTACATGATGCGCTTCCTGCCATCACGAATCCGTTGGTCTTGCTGTTGTCGCTGAGGTCTATGGCCTTTGCCTTGAGATCGGCCATTGTCTTGACAGAAGCGAGGTCCGGACCGTTCACTACCGCCCATACGGTCTTTGTCCCTGCAGTGGTGCTGATGCTTGTCGTGGTGCTCGAGCCGATGTTCCTGTAGATGTTGATGTCTCCGTTATCGCCGAATACGAATACCTGTACGTTCTTCACTGCTTTCTCGAAGTCCTGGGAGGTGGTGTAGGCGGTGACGGCCTTTGTCTGTACGTCTTCGTCTACCACGCTGAGATGGATCGTTCCCATCTGCTGAGGCTTCTGCATCTGAATCTCGTTCTTGTTGCATGAAATCATGCTCAATGCTGCCAAGGCAGCAATCATCAATTCTTTTGTTCTCATTATTGTGGGTCTTTGTTAAGATTGTATTTCTTTATCAGGTCTGATATCTCCGGGTCCAGGTTGCCTCGGCTGACGAAACTGCGGTTCATGGTACATGCATCGAGGTAGTTCTGCACGGCATTGCCGTAGTCACCTATGCGGCTGTAGATGATAGCCTTCATATACTTGACCTTGTCGCTCTGCTCCAGCCCGTCCAGGATTTCCAAGGCGCTCATATTATAGTCCATCGCACAGTATGCGACCGCTGCGTTGTAGTCCTTGTAAGGGGCCAGGATGGTCACAGCCGTCTCATATTCCCTCTCTTTGAGGGCATTGACTCCTTCCATGTAGAGTGAGTCGAGCACGGTAGTATGGACTGTGTCCTTTACCATGCCTTTGCGATGGAGATGGAAATCGAAACGGACGGTCCTCAGCTTCGGGTAGAATTCCTGTGACATCCTTGGATAGAATGTCTCTGCCTTCATCCTGTTCTCCCTGAGGTCGATGTCCTCGGTACGCATGAGCTCGTAGAAACGTTCCTTCTGTGACGTGGACATGAGCGTGTCGCTCCTTACCAGGTTCTCGAGCATCGTCCAGTTCTCTCCGTTGCTCCGGGGTATGATACGTATCCCGTCGGCCTTTTCCGTCATCTCACCGGCTAAGTCCAGGATGATCCCTTCCTCGCGCCTGATGGAATCCATGATCGTCCGTACATGCCCGTTGAACAGTGCGGATACCGATTCGGACCTTTTCAATGACAGCGAGCTGTTGAGCGAGGCGTTGCCTTCAGGTGAACTTGACGAGCTCACGACTATCGAGTCAAGGTCAAATTCCATGTTCAGCAGGAGAGAGGACAGGTAGCTTCTTATCCTGCCTATCTCTTCCTTGTTGTTCCTGAACTCCGGATCCACTTCTGTCCTTCCCTTGTCGAAGTCGATGCTGCATGTCGCATTCGCACCTACTCTTCTCTCGGTGACCATGGTCATGTACCTCTCGTTGTCATCTACGAAGGAACTGAGCGAACTGATGTAGAATGTCAGCGGGTCGCTCTCCGGTATCCTGAAGATACGCCTGTCCTGCTCATAGATGTCTCCGGAAAGTACGACTTCCGCCTTCCTCAGCTTAGGCCTGGCCTCGATCGTCTGGGTGTAACGGTAGATTATGTCATTGCCTTCACCAGTCACCACGGTGTCCAGCCTCAGCCCTTCAGTCACGATAGGCGCCTTTACATACCTGCGATACATCCTGTCCTTCATCGCGATCTTCCTGTTGTTGATGTGGGTCAGCAACCATCTTGTGTAATGATTGACAGCCTGTCTCTCGGTGACTCCATAGTATGAGCTGAACTCTTCGTCAGATACATACGAGGTGTCGTCCTTGAAACGGTAGATCTCAGGCATGTTCCTTTCGATGAACATAAGCAGCTGGTGCCTGAACTGAAGCCTTGTCGTGTCGGTGATGATAGATGACATGAAGCGGTTGAAATGTTCGTATCCACGCTTCTGCTGCCGCCTGAACTCGCTGCCAGTTATGATGATGGGCTCAAGACGGGTGCTGTCCTCCATCACATAGAGATCGGGATAGAACCGCAGCTGCCATCTGCTGTCCTGCATGCTGAGAGGAACGGTGACGTCGAAGCTGATGTCGACCTTCCCGTGCCTCTCGGCGACATTGCGGAAGCGGGCCGTGACAGTCGCAGCCTCGATGACGTCATTCGCCACCATGTCACCGTTCTCGTCCATGGTCGCTCTCATGATGAGGATCTCCTTGCCGTTCTCATCCCTTACGGTCAAGGTGTCCCGCCTGACAGACTCGACGTCTATCTCGGGCACTTCGTATTCTTCCGCAAGGGACAAGGTCGGGGCTATCGCGTTCCTTCTGATGGAATTCAGCTTGTTCTGTGTCGAACAGCCGATTGCCAGCACTATCAGACCGATTATGCTTATTCTACGTGGCAAGGTGAGAGGGTTTCTTCTGATTCTACAATTGTGACCTTGCTGGCGATTACTTCGGAGATACGCTTCATGGTTCCGTCTGATGAGGTGTACTCACGCTCTCTCATCCTGCCTAGCACATGTACAACCGTTCCTTTCTGGAGCTTGCTGAAGTCCTGGAGCGACTGAGGCCTTTTCCATGCTGAGACATTGAACCACATGGTCTCGACGACTCCGTTTCCGTCTCGTCCTTTATAGACATAGTTCGTTACGACTGAGAATGTCGCCATAGGGTTGCCGTCGAAGTCGTTGATTCTGACGAAACCGACAGTTCCTCTGATTTCTACACGATTGATCTGTTCCATTTGACAAAGTTTTTTAAGTTGTTCCTGCCTTCCCTGCGCGCCGGTCGGCTTGTGCAAATAAAGGATATTGCCTGCGGAAGACGGGAAAGAAGAGGGCGGAGGACGTCGATATTTCTGTGATATCTTACTCGAGACGCGCTTTTCTTTACGGGTAAGAAAAATATCTTACCCAGTATGCAGGAGGGCTTGTCCCGGTCAGATAAGTGCCTTCCCGTGTTAAAGCCGGGACCTTACCTGGTAAAGAAAAATCTTAACCGGTAAGGAAAAGATGCCAGGCGGTAAAGATTCAGGAAAAAGTCGGGGCAGGGCACCATGGTCATTGCCGAAGTGTCGCCGAGCTTGAGTAATTTTCGGCAAATGGCTAAGAAGACTATATATCGCAGGCTGTATGGCGACGAGGAGACGGTGAGGTGCCTTGAATGCGGAGACCTCATCGAGTATGGACGTTCAGACAAGAAATTCTGCTGCAGCGAGTGCAAGAACATGTTCCATAACCGTACCCGGAACGTGGAGGCGAAGCTGAGACTGGAACTGGCGGCAAGATTGAAGGTGAACTATTCGGTCCTCTCATGGCTGCTGTGGAGCGGCAGACGCAATTCCAGGATCGAGGAGATGTCGGAAAGAGGCTTCGATCCCGCGTTCTTCACTGCCAGGAGGAAGTCGGGGATCCATATGGAGTATGAGTGCTATGACATCGCATATAATATGTCCTCGAACAAGGTGTTCAATGTCCACAGGATAGATTACGTATCTCCTGTAAATGGTTATCTTTGTAAGGATAAAAGACATTGATATGGACAGGAACCCATTGCTCGCGCATTCAGATGCTCCTTTCGGAGCCCCTCGATTCGACCTTTTCACGAATGACATGTACCTTCCTGCGTTCAGGGAGGCCATCGCGCTGTATAAGAAAGAGATTGACGCAATAGTCGCCGATGAGGCTGAACCGGACTTCAGGAATACCATCCTCGCATTGGAGTATGCAGGAGAGGACCTCAGGAACGTTGAAGGCATATTCTTCAATCTTCTCGAGGCTGATACAGATGAGCAGAAGCAGGCTATCGCTGAGGAGATATCGCCGGAACTGACCGAGATGGGAATGTACATTTCCCTCAATGAGACGCTTTTCTCCAAGGTGAAGCATGTGTACGGGAACCACGGCGAGCTCGGAGTGTCCGAGATGCGTCTTCTCGAAGATACATATCTGTCTTTCGTCCGTAGCGGAGCTGCCTTGGAAGGGGAGGACAGGGAGAAATACCGCACCCTGGAAGAGGAACTCTCGCTGCTGGAGCTCAAGTATGGCAACAATGTCCTTGCCGCCACCAATGCCTATACTCTCCATCTCAGCTCGGAAGAGGATCTCGCTGGTCTTCCGGACTATGTAAAGGATGCCGGAGTACAGACGGCAAAGGAGAAAGGACTGGAAGGTTGGGCTTTCACACTCCATTTCCCAAGCTTCTCTCCATTCATGAAATACAGCACACGTCGTGACCTCAGGGAACAGATGTGGAAGGCATATAACTCCAAGGCCCTCGGTGGTGAGAATGACAACACCGAAGTCATCAGGAAGATCGTCGGCCATAGGATCAGCATATCGAACCTGCTTGGCTATGAGACCTATGCTGACTATGCGCTTGAGAGAAGAATGGCCAAGAACAGGGAGACTGTCGAGAAGTTCCTCGATTCATTGATGGCACCTTCTCTTCCTGTAGCCAGGAAAGAACTGGATGCGATACTTGCATATGCCAAGGCGGAGGGCTTCGATGCCGATGAACTCATGCCATGGGACTTCCCGTTCTGGTCAGAGAAGTGGAAACAGGCCAACTATCAGATTGACGAGCAGCTTCTCAAGCCATATTTCCGTCTCGAGGACTGTATCAGCGCCGTCCTTGGACTTGCGACCCGCCTCTATGGTATCAGTTTCGAAGAGAGGACTGACATCCCTGTCTACCACAAGGATGTCAAGGTCTATGATGTCAAGGATGAGGCAGGCGAGCACCTTGCCCTGTTCTATGCCGACTTCTTCCCGAGGGAAAGCAAGAGGGGCGGAGCATGGATGACTGCCTTCCGCGAGCAGTTCTGCAAGGACGGGAAGGACTTGAGACCTTTCATCAGCATCGTGACTAACTTCTCGAAGCCGACGGCGGACGACCCTTCACTCCTGACCCATGGCGAGCTCGAGACCTTCCTCCACGAATTCGGCCACTCGCTCCACGGCATGCTTTCGAAGGGAGTCTATCCGTCCCAGTGCGGCACCAGCGTCGCAAGAGACTTCGTCGAGCTCCCGTCACAGATAATGGAGAACTGGGCCTATGAGCCTGAATTCCTCAACAGCTTCGCCCGTCACTACAGGAGCGGCGAGCCTATCCCTGCCGAATACATCCAGAGGATAGTCGAGGCGAAGAACTGCCTTTCCGGCTATCTCCAGGTCCGTCAGCTCCATTTCGGCTATCTTGACATGGCATGGCATACCCTGACCGAAGTTCCTTCAGCCGACGTCGAGACCTTCGAGAGGACCGTCCTGGAACCGTACAGGACCTTGACCATGGTACCATGTTCCGCTGTAAGTACCTCGTTCGGGCATATCTTCTCAGGCGGCTATTCTGCCGGCTACTACAGCTACAAATGGGCAGAGGTGCTCGAGGCGGACGCTTTCGAGCTCTTCCAGCAGAAAGGCCTGTTCGGAGGAGAGGCGGCGGACAGCTTCAGAAAAAACATCCTCGAACGTGGATCGTCCGAGGATGAGAGTGTTCTTTATGAAAGATTCCGTGGCCGTCAGCCGGAGCCTGATGCCCTGCTGAAGAAACTCGGAATAATCTAAGCCTGTTTCTTTGCAGGATCCTTGAAGAGGATGGAGAAAAGCACTGCGACTACGAGGGCGTAGCCTGCGAAGATATACCATGCTGTAGCCCAGTTGGAAGGTTCTGCGAAGCAGTTGCATGCCTCGACGACCTTGCCGGCAGCGAGGGTTCCGATGGTTGCTCCAAGACCGTTGGTCATGAGCATGAAGAGACCCTGTGCGCTTGAACGGATGTCGGTGGAGGTGTTCTGCTCTACATAGAGTGAACCTGAGATGTTGAAGAAGTCAAAGGCCACACCATATACGATGCATGAGAGGATGAAGAGGAGCACGCCTGGCATTGCAGGTGAACCGAGTCCGAAGAAACCGAAGCGGAATACCCAGGCGAACATGGCGATGAGCATTACCTTCTTGATGCCGAACTTCTTCATGCAGTAAGGGATGAGGAGGATACAGAGAGTCTCTGAAGCCTGTGAGATCGCGAGGATCGCGTTTGAATTCTTGACTGCGAATGTATTTGCAAGAGCAGGGTTCTCAGCGAATGAGCCGAGGAAGGTGTTCGCATATCCGTTGGTGATCTGGAGAGAAGCACCGAGGAGCATCGAGAAGATGAAGAAGATTGCGAACTGGCCGTCCTTGAAGAGGCTGAACGCATTGAGTCCGAGGGCCTCCATCATTGACTGCTCCTTCTGGGAAGAACGAGGCTTCACAGGGCACTCAGGCATGGTCAGGGCATATGCGCAGAGGATGACGGAAAGGATTCCTGAAGAGATCATCTGTGTGTATGAGTCCTGCATTGAGACTCCGCCGAACCTGAGCCAGTTGGTGGCGAGCATGCTGATGATGAAGCCGATCGTGCCGAATACTCTGATAGGAGGGAATTCCTTGACAGGATCGAGACCTGCCTTGCCCAGGGCATTGTATGCGACTGAGTTCACGAGCGCGATGGTAGGCATGAAGAATGCTACGCTGAAGCTGTAGAGAACGAAGAGAGGTGCGAACTGGATCGCATCACCTGCGCCCATGCAGTAGAGTCCTGCGGCGGCCATGAAGGCGCCTGCGAGTCCGTGGCAGAGAGACAGTACCTTCTGAGCCTGGATCTTGCGGTCTGCGATGATGCCCATGATGGTCGGCATGAAGATCGAAACGATTCCCTGCATTGCGAAGAACCACTTGATCTGAGCTCCGAGCCCGATGTTTCCGAGATAGCGTCCGAGAGAGGTGAGGTATGCGCCCCATACGGCGAATTCAAGGAAATTGAGAACAATTAGTCTGATTTTCAGCTGAGTGTTTTTCATTATTCCGTAGTAGTTATGTTTTATCCTCAAATATACGACTATAATTTTACAAACGATGCGTAAGTTTTAGTATCTTTGAAAACTGAACAGGACTGAACAATGAAGTTTACAAAGATAGCCCAGGCACCGGGTTCAGCGGCAAGGTGCGGCATACTCACCACTGACCATGGACAGATCGAGACACCGATCTTCATGCCGGTGGGCACTGTCGGATCCGTGAAGGGCGTATACCACAGGGACCTCAAGGACGACATCGAGGCCCAGATCATCCTCGGCAACACATACCATCTCTACCTCCGTCCAGGCCTTGACATACTCAAGGCGGCAGGCGGACTCCATAAGTTCATAGGCTGGGACAGACCTATCCTTACCGACAGCGGTGGATTCCAGGTCTTCTCCCTCACAGGCATACGTAAGCTCACTCCTGACGGATGTACCTTCGCATCCCATATCGACGGTTCGAGGCATACATTCACTCCGGAGAACAACGTGGACACACAGCGTGTGATCGGAGCCGACATAATGATGGCTCTGGATGAGTGCTGTCCGGGCGACGCCGACTACAACTATGCGAAGAAGTCGCTCAAGCTTACCCAGAACTGGCTCGAGCGCTATGCGAAGAGATTCAAGGAGACCGAGCCTCTCTACGGCTATGACCAGGCTTTCTTCCCGATAATCCAGGGATGCGTCTATCCTGACCTCAGGGTCCAGGCTGCCGAGCATGCTCTCGGATTCGCCGATGCGGGTATCGCGATCGGTGGACTTGCAGTAGGCGAGCCGACAGAGAAGATGTACGAGATGCTCGAGACCGTGTGTCCTGTCCTTCCTGAGGACGGCGTCGCAAGATATCTCATGGGAGTCGGTACTCCTGCCAACCTCCTCGAGGCAATCGACAGGGGAGTCGACATGTTCGACTGCGTCATGCCGACAAGGAACGGCCGCAACGGAATGCTCTTCACCTGGAACGGCATCATGAACATGAGGAACAAGAAGTGGGAGGACGACTTCTCACCTCTCGATCCTATGGGAACCTCATTCGTGGATTCCCACTATACAAAAGCATATCTCAGGCACCTCTTCATCGCAGGAGAGATGTTCGCGGCGATGATCGCCAGCGAGCACAACCTTGCCTTCTACCTCGACGTCGTACGTCAGGCCAGGGCTCACATAAAGGCCGGCGACTTCAGGCAGTGGAAAGAAGAAGCGGTCAGGAAACTAACTTCAAGGATGTAGCGCATGGACCTGAGGCTTAGGAAACTGGACTGGTATATCATCAGGAAGTTCATGGGAACGTTCTTCGTTGCCATACTCCTGATCATCGGAATCATCATCATCTTCGACATCAGTGAGAAGATCGATGATTTCGTCGCCAATGAGGCACCTCTCAAGGCCATAGCCCTCCAGTACTATGCCAACTTCGTCCCATACTACCTGAACATGTTCAGCCCTCTGTTCGTGTTCATCACGGTCATCTTCTTCACGTCGCGAATGGCGGCGAACTCGGAGATAGTGGCAATCCTCTCATGCGGAATCAGCTTCCACAGGATGGTCTATCCGTATCTGCTGTCGGCCCTGCTGATCGCGACTCTGTCCCTTGGCCTCAACCTGTGGGTGATACCTCGCTCCAATGAGGTCAGGCTCAGCTTCGAGAACAAGTATATCAAGAAGAGGGCGGCCGCCGCGGACAGGAACATCCATTACCAGCTTTCTCCAGGCCAGTTCGTCACGATCGAGTCGTTCAGCAGCTGGAACAATACCGCATACAATGTACAGCTGGAAAGCATCGAGAACAACAGGATCACATCGAAGCTGACAGCCCAGACGGCAGTGTGGGACAGCACCTCAAGAAGCTGGAACATGAAGAACTACATCATCCGTGACTTCACTGAAGGCATACTTGCGGACAAAGTGAAGACCGGAAAGCAGATCGATACGACCCTTGAGCTTACCATAGAGGATTTCTACAGGAAGAAGAACACAGTCGAACAGCTTCCTTTCGAGGACCTCAACGGCCTGATCGAGACCCAGAAGATGAGAGGTGACGCCAATGTGAAATACTCTCTCATCGAGAAGCACCAGAGGTTCGCACTGCCATTTTCGGCCTTCATCCTGACCCTGATGGGAGTCGCCCTGTCGTCAAGGAAGCGCAGGGGAGGCATAGGCTGGAACCTTGCCGCCGGCATTGCGCTCAGCTTCACATATATCCTGTTCCTGCGATTCAGTCAGATGTTCGTATATACCGGATCCCTGCCTCCAGGAATAGCCATGTGGCTGCCTAACATGCTTTTCGCCGTCATCGCCGGCGTACTTTACAAGATTGCACCTAAGTAAAACATACTATATGAAAGTCAAGATAATCAACAAGTCATCAAACCCTTCTCCGGCATACGCCACTCCGCTTTCTGCAGGAATGGACGTAAGGGCAGACATAACCGAACCTATCGTACTCGGTCCGCTTGAAAGGGCCATGGTACCTACAGGATTGTATATGGCCCTGCCTGAAGGCTACGAGTGCCAGGTCCGTCCGCGTAGCGGCCTCGCTGCAAAGCATGGTATCACAGTCCTGAATACCCCAGGCACGGTAGATGCTGACTACAGAGGAGAGGTCAGGGTGATCCTGGTCAATCTTTCGAATACTCCGTTCACCATCGAGCCGGGCGAGAGGATCGCGCAGCTCGTCATCGCGAAGCATGAGCATGTGGAGTGGGAGGAGGTCGAGATTCTTGACGAGACCGAAAGAGGTGCCGGCGGCTTCGGAAGCACCGGTACAAAGTAAGGACAAGGTACCATGGAAATATCAGAACTTCACAGTCTCTTCCTCAAGACAGGGGGAGTGACGACCGACAGCCGCGCGATCAAGGGCGGCGAGATGTTCATCGCTCTCAAGGGCGAGAACTTTGACGGAAACGAATATGCACAGAAGGCTATCGAGGCCGGAGCGGCCTATGCTGTAGTCAACGAGGGCTCGAAGTATGCCGGTACTGATGAGAGGATAATCGCTTTCCCCGATACTCTCAAGGCACTTACTGACCTAGCGAGATACCACCGCGAGAATACATTCGTGAACGGTGAGAGACTGACTGTCATCGGACTTACTGGAACAAACGGAAAGACCACTACCAAGAACCTTATCCGTGAGGTCCTTGCGACCAAGTATAAGGTGACAGCCACTGAGGGCAACCTGAACAACGATATCGGAGTTCCGCTTTCTCTCCTCAAGATCAATTCCGAGACTGAGATCGCTGTCATCGAGATGGGCGCCAACCATCCGGACGACATCGAGAAGCTCGTCAAGGTCGCTGAGCCTGACTATGGTCTCATCACCAATGTGGGCAAGGCACATCTCCTGGGCTTCGGAAGCTTCGAGGGAGTGAAGGCTGCCAAGGGCAAGCTCTATGACTGGATCGCCGAGAACGGCAAGGCAGTGTTCCTCAATGCCGACGATGCCGACCTCTGCGAGATGGTCCGCCAGCGAGGTGGACTCTCCATGGTCAGCTATGGCGTAAATGAGTGGAAGACCGAGGTCATCCCATCTGATCCTGAGCATCCATATCTGCGCATTGCGATTCCTGTGGGCAGCGAGACTATCGATACAGACAGCGATATGCTCTATGTAGTAGAATCCAATCTCGTCGGAGCATACAATGCCGACAACGTGCTTGCTGCCATTGCGGTAGGACATTTCTTCGGAGTCGAACTTTCAGATGCGTTCCATGCCATACATTCGTTCGTTCCTTCGAACAACCGCTCCCAGATGGTACGCACAGAGAGGAATTCACTCATCGTAGACGCATATAACGCCAACCCAACCAGCATGGCTGCAGCTCTTGACAACTTCGCCATGGCGATCAGCGGCAACAAGGTCGCCCTTCTTGGAGACATGAGGGAACTTGGCGAGGATTCTGTCGCGGAGCACATCGCCATTGTCGAGAAGGTGAAGGGCATGGACATCGCAAAGGTCTGCTACGTCGGAGAAGAGTTCCGTAAGGCTCTTGAGTCGGCAGGAACAGCGGATAACGCGATGTGGTTCGAGTCTTCAGAGGCACTTGCTGCATATCTTGCGGACAACGCTCTCGAAGGCGCCCTCGTGCTTGTCAAGGGATCGAGAGGCATCCAGATGGAAAAGACAATACCACAGCTTTAGCAAATAATTGCTATATTTGAGGCTCACTTCATATAAAACGACTATGTCAGAGAAAATCATACTTACAGGAGACCGTCCTACAGGAAGGCTTCATATCGGCCACTATGTAGGCTCGCTCAGAAGAAGAGTTGAACTCCAGAACGAGGGCGACTATAAGAAGATGTTTGTGTTCATCGCTGATGCACAGGCACTTACAGACAATATCGACAATCCTGAGAAGGTTCGTCAGAACGTCATCGAGGTAGCACTTGATTACCTTGCTGCCGGACTCGACCCTGAGAAGGTGACCATCTTCATCCAGAGCCAGGTCCCTGAGCTCTGCGAGCTTTCATTCTACTTCATGGACATGGTTACTGTAGCCCGTCTTCAGAGAAACCCAACTGTCAAGAACGAGATGATCCAGAGAGGATACAAGGACTCCAACGACGGAAGCGAGGACAATGACGACAACAAGAGGGGACTCCCTGTCGGCTTCTTCACATATCCTATCTCACAGGCAGCCGACATCACCGCGTTCAAGGCTACCACAGTCCCTGTAGGAGCTGACCAGAAGCCTATGCTCGAGCAGGCATCCGAGATCGTTCATACTTTCAACAGGATCTATGGCGAGACACTCGTGGACCCGGAGATCATGCTGCCTTCGAACAGCGTCTGCATGAGACTCCCAGGTACCGACGGAAAGGCAAAGATGTCAAAGTCACTGGGCAACTGCATCTATCTCTCGGATTCAGCTGAAGAGGTCAATGCAAAGGTAAAGAGCATGTTCACTGATCCAGGTCACCTCCAGGTGAGCGACCCAGGCAAGGTGGAGGGCAATACAGTCTTCACCTATCTCGACGCTTTCTGCAAGCCTGAGCACTTCGACAAGTTCGCTTCATGCTTCGTAGGACGCAAGGCAAGCTTCGAGTTCCACAGCCTCGACGAGGTCAAGGACCAGTACCGCAAGGGTGGACTCGGTGACATGATGATCAAGAACTTCCTCGCAGCAGTCCTCAACGACATCCTCGAGCCTATGCGCGTACGCCGCAAGCAGTACGAGAAGAACATCCCTGCAATCTACGAGATGCTCAAGAAGGGTTGTGAAGATGCGCGTGCAGCCGCTGGCGAAACACTCGCAGAGGTTCGCAAGGCGATGAAGATCAACTACTTCGACGATGCCTCCCTTATCGAGGAGCAGGCTAGGAGATACGGTCAGGAATAAGGCTTACTTCGAACAGTCAGGGCAGGTTCCCTTGATCACGAAGTTCGTGGATACTACATTATATCCCTGTGGCAGAGCAACATCTGGCACGGGGATATTTTCAAGACAGAAAGTCCTGTGGCACTTCTCGCAGTAGAAGTGGGCGTGGAGGTCATTGTCATGCTCATGCTCGTCATGGCTGTGGCAGAGCTCGTACTTCACATTGTCGCTTCCGTCTTCGATAGTATGCACCAGATGGGCTTTCTTGAAAGCGGTCAGCGCCCTGAAGATATTGGACTTGTCGATCGAATCGATCTCATATTCCAGCTCGGACATCGACATAGGACGTCCGGCGAGAGAAAGGCTTCTCGCGATAAGGATCCTGTTCGCCGTAGGGCGTATGCCATGCTCCACAAGGAGCTCTTCAATTGTTCTTTCCTCAGTCATTCCTGTCTATTATCGAATTAGCGGCAACATAGCCTGTCGTCCATGCGGCCTGCAGATTGAAACCACCTGTGATCGCGTCGATGTCGAGCACTTCGCCGGCGAAATAAAGTCCGGGATATCGTTTCGATTCCATGGTACCCTGATTCACCTCCTGGAGACTTACTCCACCGCAGGTCACGAACTCATCCTTGAACTTTGTCTTTCCGCAGACCTGATAGCTGTCGTTGATGAGAGTGTTGCAGAACTTGTTCAGTCCGGTCTTGCCGACTTCGCCCCAGCGGATGTCAGTTCTCAGACCGCTCTTCGCGACAAGGTAGCTCCAGAGTCTCGACGGTATCTCGTCGGGGTGCACAGAGGTCACCAGCTTCTTCTCATTTCCTTTCACCAGCTTGCTCAGAAGCGTCCTTGCATCCTCTTCGCTGCCGTTGATCCAGTTGACCAGAAGCGGTGTCCTGTACTGCTGGAGAGCCAGATGACGCGCTGCGTATGAGGACAGCTTGAGAATTGCAGGACCGCTCATTCCCCAGTCTGTGATGAGGAGCGGACCATGGGCCTTGAACTTCGTGCCAGGAAGGGACGCGGTCGCCTCGACCACGGTCCCCATCATCTCCGTGACGGGATCGTCGATGGTGAAAGTGAAAAGGGAAGGGAGCGACTCGACCATCTCGATCCCAAGGTCCTTGAGGAAGGAAGCGTTTCCGCTTCGTGGGTATCCGCCTGCCGTCACGACTACAATGTCGGCCTCCGCTTTCTTCCCGTCTCCGTACTCGAGGATGAAACGTTCCTCTTTCCTGATGGAACTGATCCTTGTACCGAGATGTATGTTGCATCCTAGGCAGCCTCGCAGAAGAGTGCGTACGATCTCCATTGCATCCTGCGAACAGGGGAATATGCAGAAGTCGTCCTGTCTGACCAGGCGCACACCTTCGGCTTCGAACCATCGCTGGCAGCTGTCATGGTCAAAGACCTTGAAAAGCCTTCTGATCAGGCGGTGCCCCCTTGGATAAGCCTCGGAAAGGTCTCCGATGCCTTCGAAGGTGTTCGTAAGGTTGCATCGTCCTCCACCGGTCACGGCGACTTTCGCAAGTGCCTTCGGACCAGCCTCATAGATGTCTATGACAGCATCCGGGAGAGCCCTTCTGAGCTGTGTGGCACAGAATGTTCCGGCAGCTCCGGCACCTATGATCGCAATTTTTTTCATACGCTTGTAAAATTACCAAAATTTGCGCGTTACTTTTCGTATATTGCAGAATATTTTGACAACGTAGGGGAAAATGGATCTGAGGACATTGAATGAAAGGCAGCGACAGGCTGTCGAGGCAACGGAAGGACGTATCAGGGTGGTCGCAGGAGCGGGCTCCGGAAAGACACGCGCCCTTGCTTACCGCTATGCCTATATCGTCAATGAGATCGGTATCGATCCTGCGAACATGCTCTGCCTTACTTTCACCAACAAGGCGGCGCAGGAGATGAAGTCCCGTATCAGCCAGCTCGTGCCTCCGGGATATACCAATGACTTTGTCTGTACGATCCATGGCTTCTGTGTGCGTTTCCTCAGACAGGAGATCTTCCGCATCGGATATCCGAGGAATTTCCAGATACTTGATGAGGAGGACATGAAATCCCTGGCCCGTCAGGTCCTGACGGAGAACAACGCCGAACGCTCGGTAAAGACAGTCAGGGACCTGCTGGATGCCCTGGCAGGAGTAAAGAAAGACGGCTATATAGAGAATTACATAGTCGGCACCAATGCGGTCGGCGACAGACGTTCCCTTTCCCAGCCGGTCCAGCTGCTCTTCAAGGAAAAGGACAAGCTGGCTCTGGACTATGACGACCTTATAGCCTTCACCCGCCATATCCTCCACGCCTTCCCTGAGGTAAGGGAGAACTGGCAGGAAAAGATGAACTATGTGATGGTCGATGAGGCCCAGGACTGCAACGCTGCGGAATGGGATATCATAGAGACCCTCAGCGCAATTTGCGGCAACCTTTTCATAGTGGGAGACCCTGACCAGTCGATCTACGAGTGGAGGGGAGCGAAGCCTGATGTCTTCGTAAGCTTCCAGGCAGACCAGACCATAGTCCTGGACGAGAACTACCGCTCTACTCCGCTTATCCTCGACGTCGCGAATTCGATCATCGTCAACAACCGCAACAGGATTGAGAAGACGATGTTCACCAAGCGTACAGGCGGTGACTCGATCATCCATTTCCATGCGAAGGATGAGAAGCAGGAGGCTCAGTGGATATGCCAGGAGATACTGAAGAAGGTCGCATCCGGCTCAGTGTTCTCGGATTTCGCCGTGCTTTTCAGGGCGTCGCATCTCTCACGCTTCATAGAGCAGGCTCTGATCAAGGCGAACATCCCATATATCATGTGGGGCGGCGTGCGTTTCTTCGAAAGGGCCGAAGTGAAGGACTGTATCAGCTATCTGAGACTTGTCGCAGGAGATGATGACCTTGCTTTTGAGCGCATAATAAACACACCTTCCCGCAAGGTAGGAAAGGTCACGCTTGAACTTGTATCGGCCTATGCAGACGCAGAGGGAACATCTCTCTATCAGGCGCTCAGGAACCATGTCGACGAGCCGAAGCTCAACAGACCTGCCATCCATGATTTCATCTCTGTCATAGAAGAATGCAGGAACAGGGTGGATTCGGCACCGGTCTCAGTCATGCTTGAATACATACTCGAGAAGACCGGGCTCAAGAAGGAATACCGCGACGACAATGACGAGCAGAGGCTTGAGAACATCACCGAGCTCCTGAATTCGATCAAGTCATACGAGCAGGACAGATATGAGGAACCGGCGACTCTTGAGGAGTACCTTCAGGACATCGCACTGTATACCAATGCGGACTACCGCAAGGAGACCAACAAGGTCAAGCTCATGACCGTCCACCAGTCGAAGGGACTTGAGTTCCCGTTCGTGTTCATCATCGGACTGAGCGACGGAATCTTCCCGAATGCCAGGAGCATACGCGAGCGCAAGGCCTCGGCTCTGGAGGAAGAGCGCAGGCTTATGTACGTAGCTTCGACCAGGGCGGAGAAATGTCTGTTCCTGACAGAATCGGAAGGCTACAATGCCCAGGCCCGTCAGGACAAGCTGCCGTCACGTTTCATCGCCGAGATAAAGAGAGACCTCTTCGTGACCGAAGGCGACATGGACGAGGCCCTCTGGCAGAGACTGCGCAACCAGCTCGCTGCGGAATATATAGACGATGACGAGGAGGAAGACCTTCCTGAGCCGGACTCCGGAAAGATCGCCAAGGTTGTGCCGGGTACCATGGTCGAGCACCGTGTGTTCGGAAAAGGTACGGTCATGGCAATTGACGACTCCGGTTCATGCAAGGTGAAATTCGATACCGGCGTCATAAGATTCCTCAGGAAAGATGTACTGACGGTCGTATTGACGGTCGCAGTCCAGACTACAGGGAAACGTGTACTTAACTAGATAGACAATCTAAAATACTGATATTATGAAATTTGCAAAATTCTTCATCGGCGGCCTCTGTGCTGCATCAATGATGGCTTGCGGCGGACCGAAGGAGTCTGTCGTAGAGGCGTGGTGGCTTCCTGACAGAGACCCGTCAAACAATCCTGTATCTCTCTTCGGCGAAGTCCCTGAGTCAATCGTGGAGGAACTCGGAATCCAGGACGGAATCCCTGCTTCCATGAGCGCTTATCTCGTCAAGGTAGACGGCATGCCTATCCTTTTTGACACAGGTTTCGGCAACCGCCTCGCAGAAGGTCTTGCTGAGCAGGGTGTTGACGCGGCTGAGCTCGAGTATATCTACCTCACACATCTCCATGGTGACCACATCGGAGGCCTTATGAAGCCGGATGCATTCCCTAAGGCGACTGTCTATATCTCAAGGCCTGAGTTTGAGGCATGGAAGAATATGGAGTCAGGCAATACCCAGCAGCTCCAGCTTTTCGAGATGTATGCAGACAGGATCAGCCTCTTCGAGTTCGGTGACGTGCTCCCTGGCGGCGTGCTTCCTATGGATGCTAAGGGCCATACCCCTGGTCATACCGTTTTCGAGGTAGGAAACTATCTCATCATCGGTGACCTCATGCATGGTGCTGCGCTTCAGATGGCATATCCTGAGTATTGCGCAAGCTTCGACATGAACCACGAGGATGCAGTCGCAAGCAGAGTCAAGTATCTCCAGTATGCAAAGGAGAAGGGCCTGACCCTTGCGGGTATGCACATGCCTGGTTTCGTCGAGCAGTAGGAACTAGATACCGCCACCATCCTCGAAAGAGGAAATGGTGGCCCTTCCCTGAAGGACCTTTGAATAAGGAGGCACTGAGGCGGTCTGCCAGATGTTGCCTCCTATTGTCGTATCATGGCCTATGGTGATGCGGCCGAGGATGGATGCGTTCGAGTAGACGGTGACATTGTCTTCGAGTATAGGATGGCGCGGCTCGTTGACAGGATTGCCTTCGCTGTCGAACTTGAAACTCTTCGCACCGAGGGTGACGCCCTGGTAGAGACGTACATGGCTGCCTATGATGCAGGTCTCGCCGATTACGACGCCGGTTCCGTGGTCGATACTGAAATACTCGCCGATAGTCGCACCCGGATGGATGTCGATACCGGTCTTCGAGTGGCTCATCTCGGTGATGATCCTTGGGATGATAGGAACATGGTAGCCCAGCAGCGCGTGTGCAAGCCTGTAGTTCGAGATGGCTACCATCGATGGGTAGCAGAGGATCACCTCTCTGTAGCTCTTGGCGGCAGGGTCGCCGTCGAACACTGCCTTTACATCCGTGCTGAGGATTCTTTTCAGCTCAGGGATGCTGGCAAGAAGCTTCTCGGTGATGCTGTTGGCAAGGGCCTCAGGCTCAATATCGCTGGATTCTGCAGAAGCTTCCTCGCGGAATGCGATTGCGATCTGCTTCGACATGATCGAGCCGAAGCGAGAAAGGATGTAGGGGAGAGGGTCCTGACGGAAATAGCCGGTGAACACAGCGGAACGGAACAGTTCCACCGCCTCAGCTATCTCTGAGGTGTCAAGGCTCTCGTCTTCCTGGAGTGGAATGTATTCGTTGTCCTTGGTTATCTCTCCGTAAAGCTGCATCGACAGCTTGTCCCACATATTGATTGCCATTGTACGTTCGTTTTTCAGCTGCCGAAAATACAGAAAATCCTTGAATAATCTGCAAATAATCCGTAGATTTATTTTTACTTAACAAATACATGATTATGGCAAAGATTGCAAAATCAATCCTCGACCTTGTCGGCAGGACCCCGCTCGTTGAACTTGACGTCAATGCAAAGGCAAGAGTGATCGTAAAGCTTGAATCCTTCAATCCCGCTGGCAGCGCGAAGGACAGAATCGCTGCTGCGATGGTGGCAGACGCAGAGGCAAAGGGCATACTCAAGCCTGGCGCGACTATCATTGAACCTACTTCGGGAAATACAGGCGTCGGACTCGCACTCGTCTCAGCAGTAAAGGGTTACCATCTTATCCTTACCATGCCGGAGACCATGAGCATAGAGCGTCGCAATCTTGTGAAGGCCTATGGTGCCGAGGTGGTGCTGACTTCCGGAAAGGAAGGCATGAAGGGTGCGATCGCCAAGGCTGATGCCCTCCGCGACGAGATCGAAGGATCGGTCATCCTCCAGCAGTTCGAGAACCTCGCAAACCCTAAGGCCCACTATGAGTCGACAGGTATCGAAATCTGGGAAGACACCGACGGTGCAGTCGATATCTTCGTCGCAGGTGTAGGTACAGGCGGTACGGTCTCCGGTGTCGGCAAACGACTCAAGGAGTACAACCCTGCTGTCAAGGTCGTAGCAGTCGAGCCTGCTTCAAGCCCTGTCCTCTCCGGAGGCCAGCCAGGCGGTCATAAGATCCAGGGTATAGGCGCAGGATTCGTCCCTGCAACCTTCTCACGCGACGTCGTCGATGAGATCATCACCGTGGCAAACGAGGACGCATTCGTCGCAAGCCGTAACATCGCCCGCACCCAGGGTATCCTTGTCGGTATCTCTTCAGGAGCCGCTCTCAAGGCTGCGCTCGAGCTCGCAGAGCGTGAGGAAAACGCAGGAAAGACCATCGTAGTCCTTCTTCCGGACACAGGCGAACGCTATCTTTCAACTGAATTATTCTCCGAGTAGCGGTTATTCTCTGCAAATTGTGTAAATTTAAGCCTTGAAGCAATACCACAAGGTTTATGACACAGAGAGAGTCAGAGATAATTGAACTTATACATAAGGAAGTGAAGCCGGCCCTCGGCTGCACAGAACCTATTGCAGTAGCCCTTGCAGTGACGAAGGCGGTCGAACTGATCCGCAACAATTGCTGCAAGGGTTGCCTTCGCTATAACGGCGACCAGTGGCGTCTGGACACGAATTTCAGGATCATGGTATATGTCTCCGGAAACATCCTCAAGAACGGAATGGGTGTGGGTATCCCGGGGACAGGAATGGTCGGACTCCATATCGCTGCCGCTCTCGGAGCAGTATGCGGAAAGACCGAATATGGACTGGAGGTCCTCCACGACCTTGACTACATGTCAATAGAAAGAGCAAAGCAGCTGGTGTCCGAAGGTTATGTCACCGTAGCACTGGCCGAGACCGATGCCAAGCTATATGTCAAGGCAGTGGTCGAAGCGTCGTCACATGACAATTTCTGTCCTGACCTTCAGCTCAGAGGATCGAAGGACGGGAACTGCCATATAGCGAACGCTGTGATCGAAGGCGACCATGACCGTTTCGTCGAGACCGCGCTTGACGACAATATCCTCTTCTCTTCACAGGCAGGAGGGCAGGGTACCATGAACGAGAAATCTACTCTTGATTATGGGCTGACAGTCAAGGAGATCTGGGATTTTGCAAATACGGTCTCTTTTGACGACATTTCTTTCATCCTTGATTCCAGGACTCTCAACAAGGCTCTGGCGAAGGAGGGACTCGAGGGTAATTACGGTCTGAAAGTCGGTAAGACGATATTCGACAAGAAATTCAAGCCTGTCTTCGGAGAGGATTTCCTTGGCTATGCGATGGCCCAGACCGCGGCTGCGTCGGATGCCAGGATGGCGGGATGCACACTTCCTGCGATGAGCAACTCGGGCAGCGGAAACCAGGGCATCACGGTCACCATGCCGGTCATTTCATATTCAGAGAAATACGACGTGTCGGATGAGAGGCTCGCAAGGGCTCTTGTCCTCAGCCATCTTGTCGCGATCCATATCAAGGGCTATCTCGGCAAGCTGTCCGCATTGTGCGGATGCGTGATCGCGTCGACCGGATCGTCATGCGGACTTGTCTATCTCGAAGGCGGTGGCTACGATGAGGTCTGCTCTGCGATAAAGAACATGATCGGAAACATAACCGGAATGGTGTGCGACGGTGCGAAGGTCGGCTGTGCCCTGAAGGTAGCCTCCGGCGTCTCAAGCTCAGTCCAGTCGGCTGTCCTTGCCCTGTCAGGAACCTGCATCTCAGACAATGACGGCATCATTGAGAAAGATATTGAGAAGACTATACAGAACCTTGGAAAGATCGGATCTGTGGGAATGCAGAGTACGGACCATCTTATTCTTGATATAATGTCTTGTAAATAAATTAATTAACATCATATTTTATGTTTAAGAGATTAATGATTTCAATGGCAGCTCTTGCGGTGGCATTCACTGCGTCTGCCCAGAGGAACGGTGCTCCTGTCCAGCACGCTTCTCCTATCGTGAATCCGGACAACACAGTGACATTCAACCTCAGCGCTCCGAATGCGAAGAGTGTAAAGGTTAATGCTCAGTTCGCTCCTAAGACTGACATGGTCAAGGGAGAGGACGGTAACTGGTCGGTGACCCTCGGTCCTGTCGTTCCGGATATCTATCCATACTGCTTCGAGGTTGACGGCATCCAGGTGATGGACCCTCAGAACCCGGAGTGGTTCCCTAACGAGACATTCAAGAACTCTCTTCTTGACGTAAGAGGCAACAAGACCCCTGACTACGCACTCAACTCAGTTCCTCATGGAAAGGTTGACTATGTGAACTATTACTCAGAGACCATGGGTCTCCATGGCAACGCAATCATCTACACTCCTCCTACCTACGACCAGAACCCTGACAAGAGATACCCTGTGTTCTATCTTATCAGCGGCACCACCGATACGGAGGAAGTGTATTTCAAGGTCGGCAAGATGAACCTCATCCTTGACAACCTTCTCGCAGAAGGCAAGGCCAAGGAGATGATCATCGTGCTTCCTTACGGAAATCCTTCAAAGTATTATCCAGCAGGCACACGTCTCATGGGTGATGTCATGAGCAAGGACTTCATCAATGACCTCATGCCATATGTCGAGAAGAACTACCGTACCATCGCTGACCGTGACCACAGAGGAATCGGCGGTTTCTCTCGCGGCGGTAACCAGGGTCTCGGCCTCGGCCTCGCGAACCTTGACAAGTTCTCATACCTCTGCTCATACAGCTCGTTCACAAGCACCACCATCCCTGGTGTCTACGACAATGCGGAGGATACCAACAACAAGATCCATCTCTTCTGGCTCGGTGTGGGTACCGATGACTTCCTCTATGGCAATGCGAAGGACTTCATGGACCATCTTGACCTCAACGGTATCCGCAATGTCAGGGAGTTCACGACCGACAAGCACGGCCATACATGGATGAATGCACGTTACTTCCTCTATAAGACTCTCCCTCTCCTCTTCAATGAGGAGGCATCTGAGGCATATATGAGCCAGTATAACGCCAAGAAGGCCAAGAAGGCTGTCCTCAAGGAGCAGGCTGCCAAGGAGAAGGCCGCAAAGGCTGCTGTCAAGGCTCAGGCTGCAGCACCGGCAGGTGACGGTCAGAGGCTTACCCCTCAGGTGATGGCGGCTCTCTTCCCTGCAGGTGTCGTGTCTCCGGACTACAACAAGGACGGCAGCGTGACATTCCGTGCGCAGGCTCCGAACGCGACTAAGGTCGAGCTCGAGTGCCAGATGTTCGAAGGACGCAAGGAGATGACCAAGGACGAGAAGGGCGTATGGTCGATCACTGTGAAGCCTGACCAGCCTGACATCTATCCATACTGCTTCGTTGTCGACGGCACCAAGATCGCTGACCCTAACAACATGTTCATCTTCCCTAATGAGGGATTCAAGAACAGCCTTGCCGACGTACGTGGCGCTGCTCCTGACATGCAGGACCTCCAGAACGTACCTCACGGAAAGGTTGCATATACCTATTATCATTCCAACGCATGCGGATTCGACAGACCTGTAGTCATCTACACTCCTGCCGGATATGATCCGAACGGATCTGAGAAGTACCCTGTACTCTATCTCATCCATGGAATGACAGATACCTACGAGACCTGGTTCAAGGTAGGTAAGGTCAACAATATCCTTGACAACCTTATCGCAAAGGGACTCGCGAAGAAGATGATCGTCGTCATGCCATATGCAAACCCATATCCTGAACTCATGCTCCGCGGTCTTGCCGACAGATATGACTCAATGGACACCAAGCTCACCACAAAGGAGTTCACAGAGTCAGTCGTTCCTTTCGTCGAGGCTAACTACAAGGTCCTCACAGATGCAGACAACAGAGCAATCGCGGGCTTCTCACTCGGCGGACGCCAGACACTCGCTTGCGGTCTCGGAAACCCTGACAAGTTCCATTATGTATGTGCATTCGCACCGGCAATCTTCGGCAACGAGGCTGTCACCAACTTCCAGGACGGCACATATGCAAAGCCTGAGGCCATCAAGTCCCAGCTCAAGCTCATGTGGCTCAGCACAGGTACATCAGATTTCCTCTACCAGGCATCCCTCGGTCTCGACAAGGCTCTTACTGACAATGGCATCGAGCACAGGACCATGTATCCAGGCGGTGGCCATACATGGATGAACTGCCGTGACTATATCACAGCCGTGGCCCAGCTCCTCTTCAAGTAATATTCTTACATATTATTAATAAAATCCGGTCCTGAGCGGCCGGATTTTATCGTTTAAGTAGGATTTTATATATTATTTAAACGATACTATATATTCAAGGCTCAAAAAAAGACACTAAATTTGCGTCACTTTTAAATCAAATGTATCAGTAATGAAAAACTACCTTAGAATCGTACTGTCTGCAATGGCAGTGCTCATGTGCGTCTTCACTGCGTCTGCGCAGGTGACCACTTCAACCCTCAGTGGTAAGGTTTCTGATGTTGACGGTGCCGTCATCGGTGCCCCAGTCATCGCAACCTATGTACCTACTGGTGCTACTTATTATGGTGTCTCAGATGTCAATGGATCATACCGTATCAACGGTGTGAACCCAGGAGGTCCATACACTATCTCAGTCGAGATGCTCGGATATCGCAAGATGAGCATTACCGATGTATATGCCGCTCTTGCAGAGAACAACATCGTTGACTTCACTCTCGAGGAAGAGTCTCTCGGCCTTGATGCAGCTGTTTTCACAGCTGAGGCGGTTGATTCAAAGATGAACATCCAGCACTCAGGTGTTGGAACATCTATCAATGCAAAGAGAATGTCATCTGTTCCTACAGTAAGCCGTAGCATGAACGACATCATGAAGCTTACTCCACAGGCATCAACAACAACTTCTGGTTTCGCTGTAGGTGGCGGTAACTACCGTGGTTCTTCAGTGACTGTCGATGGTGCTGCTTTCAACAACCAGTTCGGTATTGGTTCAAACCTCCCTGCAGGTGGTTCACCTATCTCTCTTGACGCTCTTGATCAGCTCACTATCAATGTTACTCCTTTCGACGTACGTCAGTCAGGTTTCACAGGTGGTGCTATCAATGCAGTCACAAAGTCTGGTTCAAACACCTTCCACGCTTCAGTCTATGACTATTACACTGCTGATACCTTCAAGGGTACCAAGGTGGCAGGCGAGGATGTCGCTAACGACAAGTCTCTCAACAATACAACTGGTTTCACAATCGGTGGTCCTATCGTGAAGAACAAGCTCTTCTACTTCGTGAACGCCGAGTACACAATCGACAACCATCCTGGATCAACCAGACTTGCCCGTAAGTCTGCAAATGATGCATGGGGCAATGAGACTTCATACAACCGTCCTCTTGAGTCCGAGCTTGATGAGATCAAGTCTTTCCTTATGGATAAGTTCGGATATGACCCAGGTGCATACCAGGGATACGCACTCAATACTCCTTCTTACAAGGCTCTTGCACGTATTGACTGGAACATCAACGACAACAACCGTTTCAATGTCCGCTTCAGCCATACTCACTCATTCTATTCATCTGCACCTTCATCATCAATGTCACCTATCGGAGGAACAAACTCTTCGTATAAGTACAATGGTGAGACAATCACTTTCAACAGATATTCTGCAGGCCGTCAGTCTCCATATGCGCTCTACTTCTCTAACTCACGTTACTACCAGGAGCAGAACTTCACATCTGTAGCTGCCGAGCTTACATCACGTCTTTTCGAGGGCAAGGGCAATAACGTCCTCCGTTTCACCTGGTCACATCAGGATGAGCCACGTTCATACGACGGAGGTTTCTTCCCAACTGTAGATATCCTTAATCCAGCAGGTGCAACAGGTTCTGATACTTCAGCTATCTTCACTACTTTCGGTATCGATCCATTCACATATGGTAACCTCCGTGATGTGCAGACATACAATGTAACTGAGGAGCTTACATATCAGACAGGCATCCACAACGTGATCGGTGGTGTACAGTTCGAGTGGAACAAGGCTACCAATGGCTTCATGCAGGGTGGTGCAGGCTGGTACATCTATGATTCATGGGAGACATTCAAGAACGACGTGCTCAATCCAAGCGCATCAACTCTCCCAGCAGCATTCATGATCACCCACGCAAATCTTGAGGATCCTACTCAGCAGGCGTTCCCAGCATTCACAAACACTCAGGTTTCTTGGTATGCACAGGATGAGATCAGCTTCAGCAGCAACTTCAAGCTTACAGCAGGTATCCGCTTCGAGCTTCCTATGATCAACATCCCTACAGAGAACGAGAACAAGGACTTCACCTCACTTGGTGTGAACAATCCTGAGAGCTCATTCGCTGGTCTCAAGACTTCTGACATCCCTGTGAACCGCGTAAACGTTTCACCTCGTATCGGTTTCAACTGGGACGTTCTCAAGAACCGTAACCTCATCGTGCGCGGTGGTACAGGTATCTACACTGGACGTATTCCTAATGTATGGCTCGTTTCTGCAATCGGTAATGCAAACGTTCTTCAGTATCAGTACATCGCTCACTCTGGTACAGGATACGCTCCTGTTCACTTCAGCAATGACAGATCTCAGATCATCAACTCTATCTACTCTTCAGGTAAGTACGTGATGCAGGACAATCCAGCTCCAACAGGTGCAACTATCATTGCTAAGGATCTCAGGATGCCTTCTTCATGGAAGACTTCTCTCGCAGTTGATGCAAACCTTCCAGGTGGCATCAAGGCTACATTCGAGGGCATTTACAGCTACAATTCAAATGAGGTCTATGTCAATACACTCGGTTATAAGAATGCTGGTACAGTCGTTCTCCCAGGAGAGCCTGCAGCACGTGAGGTATGGGCTAGCGAGAACATCAAGAATTCAGCTACTCCAAAGGCTGCTACAGTAGGTGGCTACTATCTCAAGAATGCTAAGGATTTCCATGGTCAGTATTATTCTGCAACCGCACAGCTCAGCAAGTCTTTCGCATGGGGTCTTGATCTCATGGCTGCTTATACATACAGCAATTCAAAGACTCTTACTGACGGTAATGGTGACCAGGTCTATGAGATGGCTAACAACTACACCATCCATGGAACCAACACCCCTATGCTCGGCTACTCAAGCTATGTTGCTCCTCACCGTGTGATTGCAAGCGCAAGCTACACGATCAAGGAGGGTGCACATGCTGCAACCAAGCTCGGTGTGTTCTATGAGGGTTACAACATCGGTTACATGAGCTCATACTCATACTCAAGAATGTCTTACCTTATGTCTGCCAACGGAGCTTCAGGTCTTAACAAGGTCGCTCAGCTGCTCTATATTCCAACAGATTCAGAGCTTGCTTCAATGCCGTTCGCATCTGATGAGAACAAGGCTGCATACAAGGCTTTCCTTGCTGATGACAAGTATTGCTCATCGCATAGGGGCGAGTATTCTGAGAGAGGTGGCATCGTTGCACCGTTCCTCAACAGAATCAATGTGAAGGTCGCTCAGGATTTTTATTTCAACATCGCTGGCAAGCAGCACACCCTCGAGGTATCTGCTGATATCAACAACATCGGCAACATGCTTAACAGCAACTGGGGTGTAAACCAGATCCTCAGTACCAACACAATCCTTGATTACAACAACGGTGTCTATAAGTTCACCGAGCCAACTTGGAAGAACTATAACAGCCTCTCATCAACCTGGTCAATGCTCTTCAGCGCAAAGTGGAGCTTCTAATTTGAATCAATCAGAATTCTCTATAGAAAGGATGGTCAACGACCATCCTTTTTTTCTTTTCCCCAAATTCACTATCTTTGAAGAAGACGAACTTACAGATTGAATTATGATCGAAATCCTCAACGGAGTCATCTCGGATATAAACTCCATCCTCTGGGGCGTACCGATGCTCCTTCTTCTGCTCGGCACCCACCTTTACCTGACTGTCAGGCTGCGTTTCCCGCAACGTCATATCATAAAGGCTATAAAGCTTTCGTTCAGGAAGGACGAGGGCTCGGTCGGTGACGTGAGCCAGTTCAGCGCCCTTGCGACCAGCCTTGCCGGCACCATCGGAACCGGTAACATCATTGGTGTCGCGACGGCCATCACCATGGGAGGCCCAGGAGCAGTGTTCTGGTGCTGGATCACCGGCGTATTCGGCATCTCGACCAAGTATGCAGAAGGTCTTCTCGCGACCAAGTATCGCGTGCAGACCAAGGACGGAAAGATGCTTGGCGGTCCTATGTACGCGATCGAGAGGGGAATGAAATGCAAGTGGCTCGCTGTGTTCTTCGCTGCCATGGCTTCCATCACTGCGTTCTTCATCGGCAATACCGTACAGTGCAACGCTATATCAACAGTTCTTGAGAAGACTTATGGAGTTGGTACTGTCTGGACAGGACTTGCTATCGCCGCTCTGACCCTGGCCGTCATAGTATTCGGCGTCAAGGGCATCGCAAGGGTCTGTGAGAGCCTTGTTCCGCTGATGGCAATAATATATGTCCTCGGCTGTTTCATATTGCTTGGAATCAACCATGATTATATTTTCCCTGCCATAGGCCTCATCGTCAAGAGTGCCTTCACTACAAAGGCCGCGGCCGGAGGATTTGTCGGCAGCACATTGATGATCGCAATGCGCTATGGTATGGCCAGGGGACTGTTCTCGAATGAATCCGGTATGGGTTCGGCTCCTATCGTAGCCGCTGCGGCACAGACCAGGAACCCGGTCCGTCAGGCCCTCGTCTCTTCGACCTCGACTTTCTGGGATACGGTCATCATCTGCGCCATCACCGGAATCATGCTTGTCAGCAGTATCATGGCAAATCCAGGCATAGATTCGTCCGCTGGTGCGGTCCTGACAGAGTTCGCCTTCAGGCAGATCCCGTATGTCGGAACTCCTCTTCTTTCGATCGGCATAGTGACCTTCGCGTTCTCTACAATCCTCGGATGGAGCTATATCGGTGAGAAGGCACTCGAGTATCTTATGGGAAAGAAGGCCCGCCTGATCTATAGGATCCTCTGGGTCATCGCTACTTTCCTCGGCTCGGTTACGGCAATCAACCTTGTATGGAATCTCGGAGACCTTACCAATGCGCTCATGGCAATTCCTAACATTGTCTGCATCCTTGCCCTCTCTGGCGTAATTGTCAGAGAAACGAGAAAATATCTTTGGGAAAACCGTCTGGATGAGGCTTCTGACGAAGTTCTAGACGAAGAATAGAGAGACTCCGATCACGGCAATCACAGCTCCAAGCGCCTGGATGAGAGATACCTTTCTCTTGAAAAGGAACTTGTCCGGGAGGAGTATTATGACAGGTACCATGGCCATGATGGTGCTGGCAACCGCCGTGTTTGAATGCTGTACCGCAAGAAGTGACAAGGTGACTCCCACGAACGGTCCGAAGATGCTGCCACAGAAGGTGAGCAAGACGCCCTGTCCGTTCTTGCAGCTGGCGATGAATTCCTTGGCTCCTCTGCGCATCAGGATGATGGCAGCGAATGAGAAGATTCCGGCGATACATCTTATCTGGGTTGATGCAAGAGGGATGTAGAGTGCAGAATCGCAGCTGTACGCTGCTGAATAAGCGTTCATTCCGATCTTGCTGAGCACTATTCCGAATCCCTGTCCGAAAGCTCCTATGATTGCATAGATGCAGCCTTTCACAGGCAGGTCAAGCTTGACTGCGTGGCCGCTCTCGTCGCCTTTGCTGAATACTGAGATACCGATACCGACCAGCGTCACAAGCATTCCAAGAATGGACAAGAAAGACAGCGTCTCGCTGAGTATGATGAAGCTGAATATCGCGGTGAAAAGGGGAGCGAGGGTCATGAACAGCTGTGAGAAGCGCGCTGTGATCATCGTGTAGGATGCGAACAGGAAATAGTCTCCGAGCACGAAGCCGATAAGTCCTGAGAGTGAGATCAGCAGCCAGGCCTTTCCGTCTGCGCCCACAGGGAAGAAGTGTCCTGCCATGACAGCCAGGGTGGCTCCGAGCATTACGAATGCAAAACATAACCTGATAAGGTTCAGGTTCAAAGATCCTATCTTGCGCCCTCCGAACTCGAAGAACACTGCACTTAAAGTCCAGCAGATTGCGACTACTATCGCGATGATATCTCCATTCATACTAATGTACAAAAATACTCTTTCTCGACGATTCTTAAAAAGAAAAGTGGTATATTTGAGATACTTGTAAACAATAGAACTATTCCACTATGGCATCAATTTCAGAACTTATCCTCAAGCAGGTTACTTCTGCAGCCGGAAACATCGACATTCCGGCAAATCTCAAGAATCAGGTACTGAACGGCGTTTCTGAATCAATTCTCGGAAGTCTCACCCAGACTGCTGCAAAGGCTGGTGGCGTAGACGCCATCAAGGCTCTCCTCCAGGGAAAGACATCTGCGGCGTCAAGCCCTGTCACTCAGCTCGCAGTCAAGCTTCTCGGCGGCAAGCTCGGTGGCCTTGGCCTCAGTGCATCCCAGAATGCTTCTGTATCCAACCTTGTCCCTCAGGCGATGGGCCTTCTCTCCAATGTCATCAAGGACCAGGACGGAGACGGCGATGTAGACCTCAACGACATCCTTATCACCCTTCAGGGCGGCGGTGCAGGAAAAGCTGCGCTCCTGGGAACAGCTGCCAAGGTACTTGGTGGTTTCCTCAAGAAGAAATAAGCGTAAGGAAATGATATGAAAAAGCCGGTCAGTAATGGCCGGCTTGAATTTTATTCCATATAATGGCTGATCAGCCTTGTCATCAGCTCATTCAGTTTCTCGACTTCGAATTCGCCGACTCTAGGTTCCAGATGGTCGCCTCCGACTCCGCTGTCGTTCGTCAGGAATGTGTAGGTTCCGTTTGTGACGATCGCGAAGTTCCTGAGCATGAACTCAGTCTGGAGGTCAGCTCCGCTCGCTGCGACGGGGATGATGATTATACCCATGTCGGCGAATTTCTCTATTGATTTGTGGAGGCTCTCCACGACCTTCGTCTTCAGATGAGCAGGGGCGTCAAGGATCAGGAACGCTATCCTTGACTTGGCGTATACATTCCAGTCAAGTTCCTGCAGGGTCGCTTCAAGGGCTGTGTGTACGGCTTCAGGGTAGTCTCCTCCGCCGTAAGCGCTCTGATGCCTGATGAACTCGCGGGTGTCCGCTGTCTTGGCTGTCAGCTGCGAACTGCGTGTGACATATTCGTCTTCCTCGTCCCTGTAGAAAATGGCTCCGGTGCGGATCGATGCTGAATTGATTGCGGATGCCTTTCCGATGATGTCTTCGATGTCGTCCTGCAGGAACCTGATCTCGTCTTCCATCGAACCGGTGGCGTCCACGACGAAAGCCACGTCCACGCTGTTCTCGATGTCTGCCTTCTGCGAGGCCTTGTAGCTGTTGACCTTCGCGTCTCCGTCCTGCGGATAGCTGATCACCGGCGTGCCGCTCTGTTCCTTTCCGTTGATCCTGACCTTGAGGACTGCGTCATCGTCGAGTTCCTTGCCGTCGAACAGGTTGAGCCAGAGGTTCGCGGTACCATGATTGTCGGTCACGGTGCTCCAGACGATCTTCGAGTCCATGGTGGCTTCGACCCGGGCTCCGGAGACGGCTTTGCCGGCAGCGTCCGTCACTTTGACGGCGATTCGCTTGTCGACATTGAATTCCCATACCTTGCTGGCCTTGGTGATGTCTTCATCCTTGAAAAGCTTTCCCCAGAAATCCCAATGGTCCAGGTCGTTCCATTCGCCTGCGGTAAGGACTCCGGCACTGGTGTTGCCTCCTTCGCCACCAGGGACCGCAATCGCGCTCTCGTCGCCTACAGCGTCGAACATGGACTCTGTAGTACATGAAGCGACGCTGCCCAGACAGAGCAGCGCCACTCCAGCGATCTTATATAGTTTCATCGTTTTCATCTATTACAGTCAATAGATGCAGATTGGGACCGATATGTTGCTTCAATAAGCTATTTTACGATACCTTTCTCGAGGTATTCTACGAGATTGGTCTTCCTGACCTTCTCGGCTGCCGACTCGGCTGCAACCTCCTTCATGTCGTGCTCTACCATAATGTGTACAAGCTCCTCGAATGAGGTCTTGGTAGGATTCCATTTCAGCTGTGCGCGGGCCTTGGTCGGGTCGCCCCAGAGGTTGACTACGTCGGTAGGGCGGTAGAAATCCTTTGATACGGCTACGAGCTCCTTGCCTACAAGTTCTGCTGGACCTGCTACGCAGATACCCTTCTCGTCAGCGCCTTCGCCCTTGAACTCAAGCTCGATGCCGGCCTCCTTGAACGCGAGGTAGCAGAATTCGCGTACGCTGTGCTGCACGCCGGTGGCGATCACGAAGTCCTCAGGCTTCTTGTTCTGGAGAATGAGCCACATGCACTCTACATAGTCCTTCGCATAGCCCCAGTCGCGGAGAGATGAGAGGTTGCCGAGGAAGAGCTTCTCCTGCTTGCCCTGTGCGATCCTTGCTGCGGCGAGGGTGATCTTGCGTGTCACGAATGTCTCACCACGGCGCTCTGACTCATGGTTGAAGAGGATGCCGTTGCAGCAGAACATGTTGTATGCCTCGCGGTACTCCTTTACGATCCAGAATCCGTAGAGCTTTGCGACAGCATATGGAGAATATGGGTGGAAAGGAGTATTCTCGTTCTGAGGTACTTCCTCGACCTTGCCGTAGAGCTCCGAAGTGGAAGCCTGGTAGATTCGGCAGGTCTGGGCAAGTCCGGTCTGGCGGACTGCCTCGAGTATGCGGAGCACGCCGGTGGCGTCTACGTCTGCGGTGAACTCAGGGGAGTCGAAGCTTACCTGGACGTGGCTCTGTGCGGCGAGATTGTATACCTCGTCAGGACGTACCTTATTGAGTACCTGGATGATGCTCATAGAGTCTCCGAGGTCTGCGTAATGGAGGTGGAAGTTAGGCTGTCCCTCAAGATGTGCGATACGTTCGCGATAGTCTACGGATGAACGGCGGATTGTTCCGTGTACGTCATAACCCTTCTCAAGAAGGAACTCGGCGAGGTAGCTTCCGTCCTGGCCTGTGATTCCGGTGATAAGTGCAGTCTTCATATCTGTTTTTCCCTGTTTGTTGAATTTTGTGTCAAGTGCTTCCTCAATAGCGCTGAGGCTGGTGCGTGAGATGCCTACCTTGCCGGCGAACCAGCGTGATACTGCGGTCTCGTCCTTGCCGATAGCCTCGGCCAGCTCCCTTTGTGTGAGCCCCTTGCGCTGCATTGCGCCCTTGATCTGCGAGATAAGCTTAATATCAATCATGCTGCAAAGTTACGAAACTTGCAGGAACTTGACAAAAATATTTAAGGGAAAATTTGACTTGACAAAAATACTGTCAAGTCTATAGGCTGAACTCGTCTGCGTCGTCGAGGACAGGGAAGGCCTTCCTGAATGCTTCGAGGTCTTCCATCTTTATCTCGGCTGTCACATTGCTCTCCTTGAAATCCTCGCATGCGGCGACGACCTCGCCGTGAGGCTCGAGTATGACGCTGCCTCCTTTGTAAGGGCCGACACTGTCCGTGCCTGCTCTGTTGACTGCAAGCATAAAGCACTGATTCTCAATTGTTCTGGCTCTTACAAGAGTATCCCACGCATATGAGCGTACGGCTGGCCAGTTTGCTACGCAGATGATTGCGTCATAGTCTCTCCTGTTCCTGATCCATACAGGGAAACGCAGGTCGTAGCAAACCAGAAGCAGGAAACGGAATCCTCTCCATTCGACTATCACTCTTTCCTTGCCGCCCGAAAACCTGTGATGTTCTCCTCCGTAGGTGAAAAGATGACGCTTGTCATAGTATGTGACCTCTCCGTCTGGCTTGACAAAATAGAAACGGTTCCTGTTCTGACCTTCTGAATTGAGGGCGACGCTTCCGGCGATGGCACAGTCATATTCCTTCGCCCATTTCTTCATATACTCAAGAGTTGCGCATGGTTCCTTCTCGGCATTCTCGACAGAACCGGTGATGAAACCTGTTGAGAACATCTCAGGAAGTACATAGAGGTCGGAGCCCTTAAGCTGTTCAAGTTCTTTTTCAATCAGTTCGACGTTCTTCTGCGGATCTGCCCAGACGATGTCTCTTTGGAGGAGTGTGACTCTCATTGCAATATGCTGTTTATTTAGTTCTTCAAAGTCCTCATCGAGTTGAGGACGGCGAGGAAGGTGACTCCTACGTCAGCGAATACGGCCAGCCACATTGCAGCAAGACCGAAAGCTGCGAGAATCAGCACCAAGACCTTGACGCCAATTGCGAATATAGTGTTTTCTCTTGCTATTCGTATTGTCTTCCTCGCAATTTCCACAGCCTGAGCTATTTTTGACGGTTTGTCGTCCATCAGGACTATGTCTGCCGCCTCGATCGCGGCGTCTGATCCCATCGCGCCCATGGCGATTCCAATGTCGGCTCTCGCAAGTACCGGAGCGTCGTTGATTCCGTCTCCGACAAATGCGAGCTTCCTGCCTTCAGGCAGTTCCTTCAGCAGAGCCTCGACCTTCTCGACTTTATCCGCAGGAAGAAGTTCTGCATGGTATCCGTCAAGACCTAGATTCTCGGCTACGGCCCTGGCAACGGCCTCGTGGTCACCGGTCAGCATGACATTCCTTCTGATACCGCTTTCCTTGAGCGCCACGACTGTCTCTTTCGCATCCTCCTTGATGCGGTCGGAGATTACGATGTGGCCAATATATTCTCCGTCCATGGCAACATGGATCGTGGTTCCTACGTGTCCGCAGTCTTTCCATTCAATTCCCATGCTCTTCATCATCTTCGCATTGCCTACGCAGACAGTCTTTCCGTTTACAAGAGCCCTGACTCCGTGACCTGCGATCTCCTCTATGTCGCGGACCTCGCAACCGTCATTCTCCTGAGGATATGCGTTCCTGAGCGATGCGGCAATAGGATGTGTAGAATATCTTTCCACATGGGCTGCAAGGTGCAGAAGCTCGTCGGCATCAATCTTTTCAGGATGTACGGTGCTGACTTCGAATACACCGTGTGTGAGGGTTCCGGTCTTGTCGAAAACGACTGTGTCGGCAGCGGCGAGCGCTTCCAGATAGTTGGAGCCCTTGACCAGTATTCCTTTCCTTGATGCACCGCCTATTCCTCCGAAGAATGCGAGTGGGACGGAAAGCACAAGTGCGCATGGACATGAGACGATAAGGAAGGTGAGTGCCCTGTACAGCCAGATAGGGAAGACGCTCCATCCGGCAATCATTGGCGGAATGAATGCCACAGCCAGGGCTGCGACGACTACGACAGGGGTGTATATGCGGGCGAACCTGGTGATGAAGTGCTCGCTGCTGGATTTGTTGCTTGATGCGTTCTCTACCAGATCGAGGATCTTAGACGCGGTGGATTCGCCGAATGCTTTCGTGACCCTGACCTTCAGCAGGCCGCTCAGATTGACGCAGCCGGATATGACACTGTCCTCGCGCCTGACGCTTCTCGGTACGCTTTCTCCTGTTATTGCGACAGTGTCGAGGCTGGAACTGCCTTCGGTCACGATTCCGTCCATCGGTATCCTGTCTCCTGGACGTATGACTATGGTCTCTCCGATCTCCACGCTCTCAGGGCTTACAGTCAGTATCTCTCCGTTTCTCTCGACGTTCGCCGTGTCAGGACGTATGTCCATCAGGTGTGCCACGGACTCTCTGCTCTTGCCTTCCGCTATGCCCTCGAACAGTTCTCCGACCTGGAAGAACAGCATCACGAATACCGCTTCGGCAAACTGTGTCTCTGCTCCTGGAAGGAAACCTATGCCCATGGCACCTATCGTGGCGATGCTCATCAGGAAATCCTCGCCCAGGGCCTCTCCGTGCATGAGACCTTCAGCGGCCTCGTTCAGAGTCTCGGCACCGGCGATGAGGTAGGGTACCATGAAAATAAGAAGAAGCTGCCAGGTCCTGAGTCCTGGACAAAGTCTCTCGACAAGGATGGCTGCTATGAGAAGGACGGATGCAGCGGCTATCTTGATGACAGCCTCGTGCGATTCGCCGTGCTCATGGTTATGTTCGTGGTGATGCTCGTGATGCTTATCCATAATTTTAAGTTTATGGATGCAAAGATAGCTGGGACTTTACGCAACCCGGTTGCAAATGGCAATGGCAGCACGGCTCAGGGCATAGCCTATCAGGCAGCCGACCATAGCGCCGACCAGAATGTCTCCGAAGAAATGCTTTCCTACGAACACTCGGCTTATCGAGACCATGGTTGCCCAGACCAGGCCTGTCGCTGCGTATGGCTGATGGTTGTTCTTCTTGTCAAGCCCATAGAGACACAGGATAGCGCAGACGACAAAGCCGAATGAGTCCGCTGCGTGTGCTGAATAGAATCCGAAATGGTGTCCACGTCCTTCCAGTATGTGCAGGCCGTTGTCGAGCATGTATGTGTCATAGCATGGCCTGAGCCTGCAGACGCTGTCCTTGACGACGTTTCCAAGCTGGTCGCAGGCGACGATGGCGATGACGATCGAGACAGTGGTGATGAGGGTCTTCTTCCATCCGAGCCTCCATACGAGCAATGCCAGGGCCAGCATATAGAACGGCACCCAGACCTTCTTGTCGGACATGAATATCCACAGACTGTCGCTCAGGGTACAATGTACGCTGTTGATGGCCAGAGTGATTTCCTGGTCTATGCTATGAATGCCTTCAAGCATGAAAGGGGAGAGTCACTGAATATTCTAATACTCGGCGCAGAGTGCGTCCCAGAGTCCGTCCTTGAGATCGTCCAGGCCTTCGCCGGTCACAGATGAGATGAGGTAGTGAGGAATCTTCTTAGGTAGTCTCCTCATTATCCTCTTTCTCTGCTCCTCGTCGATGACGTCGCACTTCGTGACAGCGAGTATCCTTTCCTTGGCAAGCAGCTCAGGGTTGTACTTCTCAAGCTCCTTGAGCAGGATCCTGTACTGCTCTGAGATATTCTCATCCTCTGCGGAAACCATGAACAGAAGCACTGAGTTTCTCTCGATGTGGCGGAGGAAACGCAGACCGATGCCCTTGCCTTCGGCAGCTCCTTCGATGATTCCTGGGATGTCCGCGATGACGAATGACTTGTCGTCGTAGTAACGTACGATTCCGAGGTTAGGCTCGAGCGTGGTGAAAGGGTAGTTTGCGATCTTAGGCTTTGCAGATGTCACTGATGCGAGGAAAGTGGACTTTCCAGCGTTAGGGAAACCGACGAGTCCTACGTCGGCAAGTACCTTCAGTTCAAGGATGAACCAGTTCTCGACGCCTTCTTCGCCTGGCTGGGCATATCGAGGGGTCTGGTTGGTCGCAGACTTGAAGTGGTCGTTGCCCCAGCCGCCGCGGCCTCCCTGACAAAGGATTACCTCCTCTCCAGGTTCAACCATCTCGAAGAGTACCTCCTCGGTCTCGGCATCCTTTACGACAGTACCTACAGGGACGTCAAGATAGATGTCCTCTCCCTGCTTTCCCTTGCAGAGAGCTGCTCCGCCAGGTCCGCCGTTCTCGGCTCTGACGACCTTGCGGTATTTCAGGTGGATCAGAGTCCAGAACTGCTCGTTGGCACGAAGGATGATGTGACCGCCACGACCGCCGTCACCTCCGTCCGGACCGCCCTTTGGAATGTACTTCGCGCGATGGAGGTGTACTGAACCGGAACCGCCGTGTCCGGATGCACAGAATATCTTTACGTAATCGATGAAATTGGACTCTGCCATAAAATACTTATATTTGGACACAAATATACTAACTTTTCCGCTAATACTGTTTACGCACTGTATGAAGACCACTATGACTATCCTCAGGGCGCTTCTGGCGTCTATGCTTTTACTATCTGTGCCAGTATTCTCTTCTTGTGACCAGAAGACAGATGATCCTCCCAAGGAAGATCCCATGGTCATGGATCCCTCAAAGATCAAGGATTACGACAAGTACTACTGCCCTGCGGCATATAACGACGGATTCGAGAAAGGTCCGAAGGAAATGCTTCGCAAGGATGCTCGCTGGTCATGGTGGCGCATGAAGCAGAGCGAACATTTCTTCGTGTTCTGGGAACCAGGTTTCGGCGACGATCCGGGTGCGGCTTCGGTCCCGGCAGAGATGAGAGTCAATATCGATGATCTTCTCGCAAAGGCAGAGCAATTCTATTCTACGAATGTCGAAAGGCTTGGGATGGCAGTGACCGGTCAGGGCAAGAGCCGACTGGACAGCTACAAGATGCAGATATATCTTCTCTATCAAACTGAGTGGCTTGCAACCGGCTCGGGATATGACAACATGATCGGCGCTCTATGGGTGAATCCGAGCACCTGCCAGCCAGTGGGTTCGGTGATTGGACATGAGATAGGCCACAGCTTCCAGTATCAGGTTTCAGCTGACCTGCTGATGAACAAAGTGGGCAGCCTCACTGATTTCGGGGCTACGGTAGGATTCCGCTATGGATACGGATCCGGAGGTTCCGGCGGATGTGCTTTCTGGGAGCAGTGTGCACAGTGGCAGAGCTTCCAGGACTTTCCTCAGGAAGCTTTCACCCAGGACTATCATATACAGGAATGGCTTGCTCACCACCATCGCGGCTTTCTTCATGAATGGTACAGATACGCCAGCTACTGGTTTCCTTACTGGTATACACAGGAACATGGCATCGGTGCGCATGCAAGGATATGGAGGGAAAGCGTCTATCCCGAAGATCCACTCCAGGCGTATATGAGATTCTATTTTGACGGGGATCTGGAACAGTTCTACGACGAGTATTTCAGCTATGCACAGCATTGTGCCGCATATGATTTCGATGCTGTCCATAAGTATGTCACTGAGTCGGCGCTCCATTATACGACTAGCATGTTCAGGAATTCCGACGGCAGGTATCAGGTCTCATATGGAAACTGCCCAGGAACCACTGGCTTCAATCTCGTACCTCTGAATGTTGCGGCAGGGGAGACAGTGAAGGTGGAATTCAATGGACTTGAGCCGGGCTCGGCATTGGTGGCTGAGGATCCTGGACAGATAATCGACGGCGATGGCGTCGTTCAGGGTACCATGACCACATACAACAGGCAGTCGAACAAGGAAAGCGGATATCGTTTCGGCTTCGTGTCGGTAGACTATGATGGCGTCAGCCACTATGGAGAAATGTATTCCGGTACTTCGGGTATAGCTGAATATGACGTGCCCGAGAATGCACAGAAGCTGTATTTCGTCGTTGTAGGCGCTCCTACGAAGTACATCAGGCAGGCGTGGGATGATAATGGAAGGAACGATGAGCAGTGGCCTTACCAGATCAGCATAGTGAACAGCGATCTTCTCGGAAATGTGACTATACCTGATGGAGAACCCGAGAATGTGTCTCTTTCGCATGAGCTCACTCTTGACAGTTCTCAGGATATATATGAGCTTGGCAGTATGAACCTTCTGGACAACGGGGATATCATCAAGATAGCCAAGGCTTTCCGTATGCAGCCGTCAGAGATCTCTGCCAAGACTGTGTCGAAGGTGCCATCAGGCGGCCCAGGCGAGGGTCAGGTGGCTGTCGGCCTTACCCAGTCAAACGGGAGCATCTCGTATGACTATACAGCGAACGGGGCCGGTTTCTGGTGCAGGAAGAATGGTGACAAGGGGTCGTGGAACAACAACGATCCGGTCTATTTCGAGTATGATCCTTCCACTTTCCGCCTTGCATATGGCCATCGCTATGGTGTTACGGCTGCAGGCTCGGAGTATGTCATCAAGCCTACTCTGGTCTATCAGAAGGATGGAGTCCTCTACAAGGCCGTGATAGCCCTTACCCTCAGGTTCTAGCTGATTCAGTCAAGAAAGGACTCAGGTCTGGATATAAATACCAAGGCTGTGCCTTCGGAGATCCTCCCCGCTAGCGGGTCCCCTCCCTTTTCGGGAGCCAAAGTCTCCTTAAGGCACAGCCTTGGTATTTCAGAACAGATCTGTATCTTACTTGATAGAGTCTACGAGTGCGAGCACATTAGCGCGGTTCTCCTCGATAGTCTCGCAGGTACAAGCGACCTCATAGTACTTGTCAGCCTTCTTGTAGTACTCGATGAGAGGCTCAGTCTGAGAATGATAAGTCTTGATTCTGTTGGTGATGATCTCATCGTTTGCATCGTCAGCGCGACCCTCGATGAGAGCGCGGCCCTGGATACGGGTATAGATGAGCTCGTCTGGAATCATGAGAGCAACGACAGCGGTAACAGCCTCACCCTTCTTTGCAAGGATAGCGTCGAGGTCAGCAGCCTGTGCGAGGTTGCGTGGGAAACCGTCAAGAAGGAATCCGTCAACGCCCTTCACTGTGTCGTAAGCATTCTCTATCATGCCTTCAACCACTGCGTCAGGAACGAGTTCACCAGCGTCGATGAGTGTCTTAGCCTGCTTGCCAAGCTCGGTGCCTGCTGCGATCTCCTCACGGAGAAGAGCACCTGTAGAGATGTGCTTGAGGTTGTACTTCTCGGCGATTGCGCCTGCGTGTGTACCCTTACCAGCTCCTGGAGGGCCGAAAAGAATGTAAGTCTTCATTTGTTTCAATAATATATAAAGTTATTCGTTGTCAATTACATAAATATCCTTGTAGTTCCTGCCGAGCTCGTCATAGTCAAGGCCGAAACCTACGATGAATGCATTAGGGATCTCCTTTGCCACATAGTCAAGCCTGACGTCCTTGTCATATACCTCCGGCTTGAGCAGCATGGTGCAGATCTTCACACACTTGGCACCCTTGTCCTCCAGGCTCTTCTTCAGCTGGACGATGGTGTTGCCTGTGTCGACGATGTCCTCGATGACAATCACGGTCCTGCCTTCGATGCTTCCGGTAAGTCCCATCATCTCGCGGACCTTTCCTGTCGACTGGGTTCCGGAATAGGAAGACAGCTTGATCGACTTGAGTTCAGCATCGAATCTCATCCTCTTCATAAGTTCTCCGCAGAACATCACCGAGCCGTTCAGTACGCACAGGAGAATAGGAACTTCCCCTTTTCCTTCGAAGTCGGCATTGATCTTCTCGGCGACATTGTCGATAGCTTCGGCTATCTCTTCGTATGAGAGAAACGGCTTGAATGTCTTGTCAAACAGTCTGATCTTGTCCATAACAGTGTCTATCGTTCAAATATAGGTATAAATGTTTATCAAATATAGTAAAAATCCATTGTATTTGGTTAAGATTTCCGAATACTTTTTCTTTACCTGTTTTCTGACAAGTCCGACAGGGTATAATTGCATGAATTATATGTATTTCGCATGAAAGGACGCAGATTACGGACAGTCATCATAGTGGTATTTCTTACCATGGCGGCGGACCTCCTGAGGGCCCAGGACCTGCAGGGAGTGATGACCATCGTCGGAGTCAGGGAAGAGGAGGAGCTGTCGGAACAGCTCATAGAGCGATTCGAGAGCCTTGCTCGTTCGCCTGTCGACATCAATCTCTCATCGATGCAGAAACTCCTCTCCAGCGGTCTTTTTACCCAATACCAGGTTGCGTCACTCCTGGACTACCGCTCGACCTACGGTGACATCCTGTCGATCGAGGAACTTTCCGCGGTCGACGGTTTCGGCAAGACCTATGCAGAGGCACTCAGCCCTTACATCACCCTCTTCTCCAAATCCCTCCCGGGGCAGACTACAAGGCATCAGCTGTCCGGCACAGCTACGCTCCGCAGCACATGGAAGACGCAGACGGGCGATACGAAACCATCCGGAGTCGTCAAAGGAAAACTGGTGCTGGACTATGGTACCAGGGCATCCGCCGCACTGACCGGCAGCTGGAGCGAGGCAGGGAACTATGGTTGCTCTTTCCATGGTACCTTGTACGGCCGCAAGCACCTCGACCGTCTGGTCGTCGGGGACTTCAACGCCAGGTTCGGACAGGGTCTTGCTATCTGGAGCGGCTTCTCTCTCAGTGGAATGGGAGCGCCGTCGTCCCTGTATAGACGATCTACAGGAATAACTCCATCTGCGTCATACTCGGGAACCGGCCTGAGAGGCGTCGCTCTGGCCACGTCGTGGGGGCGGCTGACGCTGAGTTCTTTCGCAGGCGTGACGGTGCCATGGATGGGAGGCAGGAACTTGTCGTTTACGCCTGGTGCGAACCTGGGTTATTATATGAAGTACGGACAGGTGTCGCTGAGTGTCCTTTCTTCCTTTGCAGAGGATAGTAAGGAGCTGGGTTCCTGGTCAAGGAACGAACTGAGAATCGGAGCGGACATGAGGTTCTGTATCCGAGGCGTTGACCTCTTCGGAGAAGTGGGGACAGACCTTCAGGGTATGTGCATAGCAGGAGTTGGAGGCCTTGCCTTCCCGGTAGGAGAGTATTCGAAATTCGGTGTTGTCGGCCGTTATTATCCGCAGAACTATTCAAAGCTTCTGACCGGCGCTGTCAAGAGCGGAACATACGCCCGGGATGAGCTTGGGACAACAGTCTCTTATGAGAGGAAAGGCCTTGTGGCAAGCGCCGATTTCTATAGGAAACTGTCGACTGGCCGCGATCAGCTCAAACTGCTGGCGTCGCATGAGATAGCAGTCGGCGAGGCATGGTCGCTCAAGCCAAGATTCTCCGCCAGGCTTCGTCTGGAGGACTCCGGCGCTTCTGCGCCTGGGGACGGGATCGAGCTCAAGACGGACATCAGGACAGACGTCAGCTGGAACAGGGTACCATGGTCCCAGACCGTCAGGGTCGACTGGTCGCATTTTAAGGGCGACGGCTTTCTTGGATATTATGAACTTGGGGTGCAGAAAGCCGTCCTGACGGCGTATGTGAGGGTCACAGGCTTCTGGATTGACAGTTGGGACGACAGGATATATGTCTATGAGAGAGACGGACCTGGCAACTTCAATGTGCCCGCATACTACGGCAGAGGCTACGGGCTCAGCCTGACAGGGGCGTGGAAGCCGGATATGAGGAGGGGGAGACTGAAACTCTATTCCAGCATATATTATAAGGAAGCGAAAAAGCCCGGAGAGGTCTCTTCGAGAACTGCCGGGCTAAGATTTCAGACTGTGTTCGATTTCTAGGACTATTTCTTTACAGGAATCTTCAGCTTCATTCCGATCTTGATGGTCTCACCCTCAAGTGAATTGAGCTCCTTAAGCTCGTTGAGGGTGACTCCAGGATATTTCTTGATGATCCCGTAAAGAGTGTCGCCGGACTTCACTGTGTAGATGACAGGCTCCGGTTCCTTGACTTCTTCGACTACCTCAACTACCTGCTGCGCCTTGGTGAGTGTCGAGTCTGCTGCTGCCAATGTGCTGTCAACGACTGAAAGCAAAGTGCTGTCCTTCACCTCTTTGAGCGTGTCTGCGGCGGCCTTCTTCACCGGATCTGGAGTCTGTATCGCAGGTGCGGTCGTCTTAGGAACTGCAACCCTCCTGTAGATGACGAGATTCTGTCCGATGGTGATGTTGTTGCTCTTGAGGTTGTTCCACTTACGGAGGTCGTTGACTGTGACGTGGTACTTGGAAGCGATCCTTCCGAGCACGTCTCCCTTCTTGACCTTGTAGGTGATCCTTTCCTGTCCGTATTCGACTGTAGTGCTGCCGCTTCCGCTCCTGAGCACACCTTCCGTCAGATACTCGTCAGCCTTGTACTTGTAGACAGAGTCCTCGAACTGGATGAATCTCTTGGTGTAGTTGTATGGGATGCGGAGTACGTAGCTGGTGGATTCTCCAGCAGGAATTATCTCCTTGGTGTACTGAGGGTTGAGGTCCTTGAGTATCTCCATCGGCACACCGATGAGCTCGTTGACCTGCCTGAACGCAAGCTTGTGGGATACGTAGAAAGAATCTACGTGGGCAGGGAGGGGACAGGTCTCGGCTGTGATGCCGTGTTCCTTGTAGTAGTTGAATGCGTACATCGCTCCTACGAACGCAGGAACATAGCCGCGCGTCTCTCTCGGAAGATAGTCGTATATCCTCCAGTAGTCGGTGCTGCCGCTTCTCCTGATCGCCTTGTTGACATTGCCTGCTCCGCAGTTATATGACGAGATGGCGAGAGCCCAGTCTCCGAAGATTCCGTAGGCGTCCTTGAGGTATCTCGCAGCTGCATCCACCGCTTTCTCTACGTCGAAACGCTCGTCGATGTACGAGTCTATCTGAAGTCCGTAGCTCTTTCCGGTCGTACGCATGAACTGCCACATGCCGCCTGCTCCGGCCCTTGAGATAGCCGTAGGATTGAGGGCTGACTCGATGACGGCCATGTACTTGAGCTCCTCAGGAAGTCCGTATCTGTCGAACGCTTCCTCGAAGATAGGCATGTAGTACTTTGCGAGACCGAGCATCTGGCCCATCTTGGTAGGCATCTTGTCGGCGTATCGGATGATGTAGTTCCTGACTGTCTCGTTGTATGGGAGGGTGATGTACGAGTTCATCGCCTTGAGCCTTTCGATGAACACCTCGTCGGACACCTCTGATGAGAATCTTACATGGTCCATGTCATACTCCTCGCCCTCGTGGTTGTCCCTTGCTCTCTGGAGCAGGTACCAGAAGGTGAGAAGGCTGTCTGTCACGTCCGCATTGTAGTCTTCAGGCTTGAGGCCTGCTCCTATGCGTCCGTCGTGGACATACTTCTTCTCCGGGACCACTGCTTCCTTCTCCGCCTCGGCGAGCTTGTATTCATAGTCGTCGATGACCCGCAGCAGCGAATCAATCAATTCGTCCTTCCTTATGTTCTCAGCCTCTGCGGCTCTTCTTCTGCTTGTCCATGGCAAGTTGACCTGAGCCTGAGCTGCAAAGGGATTGAGGCTTAGGAGCATCGCAATGGTGAGGAGTAAGTTCGTAATCTTCTTCATCAGAAATGTCGGTGTTAGAAAGTGAATCCCAGACGCAGCCCGAAACCGCTAGGGGCAGGGTTGAATGCATATGCGGACTCGTTGGTGATGACTGCCGGGCTTACCTGCATGGCGATGTCATCTCCCAAGTCGAAATCTGTCATGTACGAGAACACATTCGCATCGATGACCTGGAGCAGGTATGATGCTGCGATGGCAAGGACTGAGTAGTCCCTGTAACGCCTGAAGGTGTTCCTGTAGTATAGTGCCGTGGATTCTGAGACAGGACCGTCATAGACGATGGACTCGTCTGTGGCCTGCTTGTATATCCACTGATATCTCTTGTAGCTTTTCTGGTTGTCAATGTAGAAATGGATGGATCCTGCCATGATGCCGTAGTAGATAGGGATTTTCCAGTATTCTCCGTTGTACGCCTGTCCGAGGCCGGGAAGCAGCAGCGAGTAGAGCGTAGCCTTTCCTGCCTGATGCTTGAGGTCCCTCTTGTAGTTGACGGTTCCGTCAAGCAGGGACGCCCAGTAGACCAGACCGGCTCCGGCGAAGAACCAGTTGCTCATCTTCCTGAACTCTTCATTCGCCTCCTTGTTGTATTTCTGGCGGTAGACGATTCCTCCACCTACGCCGGCAGCGATGCCGCCATAGACGACAGGGAGTTTCCAGTACTGCTTGTTGTACATCTGGGCTCCGCCGACGAACACAGTCGAACCGCCCACGATCACTCCGATCCTAGGGTCTCTCTTATGCTTGATTCCTCCGAAATATTCCTTGAATGAGAACAGCACGTCTGTCGAGTCTCGTCCGAGAGTGTCTGCGACGTCGGAGTAGTTCTGCGAGAAGGCCTCTTCCCTGAACTGCGCACTTGCGGATACAGAGGAAGCCGCCAGGACTATGGCGGCGACTATGATGTATCTGAAAAGCTTGTGCATCGGCTGTCAGTGGCGGTCTAGAGATTGGTGTCGTCAAGCGCCTTGAGGAACCTTGCCATCTCTTCGTCTGAATCGAACTTTATGGTCATGGTACCCTTGCCGTTGGCACTTCTCTTCATGCTGATGTCGTTGCTGAAGTATTTGCCGATATGCTCGAGCACCCTGTAGTACTCGTTCGGCAGATCCTGCTTCTTAGGCTGAGGCTTCTCTTCTGTGGAAGCAGCCTTGCGTATCCTTTCCTCAAGCTGACGCACAGAAAGGTCGTTCTTGATGACGAGGTCGCAGAGCTCCTCCTGGAGCACCTGGTCCTCGATTCCGAGAAGGACCTTGGCATGTCCGACGCTGAGGAGACCGACCTTCAGGTCGTGCTGCACCTTCGCTGGAAGTCTGAGAAGTCGCAGGTAGTTTGTCACGGAAGCCCTCTTCTTGCCGACTCTGTCCGCCATCTGCTCCTGGGTGAGGCTGCATTCCTCGATGAGGCGCTGGTAGCTCATCGCTACCTCGATAGGGTCGAGGTTCTCTCTCTGTATGTTCTCCACGATCGCCATCTCGAGCATTCCCTGGTCGTTGGCGTCGCGGATGTAGGCAGGCACCATCTCCATCCCGGCTATCCTGCAGGCCTTGAACCTGCGTTCTCCGCTGATGATCTGGTATTTGCCCTCTCCCTTCTTGCGTACTGTGATAGGCTGGATGAGACCGAAGGTCCTGATTGACTCAGCGAGTTCGTTGAGGGCCTGCTGGTCGAATGAAAGACGAGGCTGGAACGGGTTCGGCTCGATCATCTCCACAGGTATCCTGAGGATGTCCGATGTGTCGACAGGCTCTTTCGCGCCCACGACGTCCTTGTTTACATAGCCTACCGGCTTGCGGAGCATGGAAAGGTCTGAATTATCTCCAAGGAGAGCACCGAGACCCTTGCCAAGTCCTCTCTGAGGTTTTCCTGACATATTCTGGTATTAGGAATTTCTTTCAAGAACCTCCTTTGCGAGGCTCAGGTAATTGTTGGTTCCGTTGCACATCACGTCATAGAGGATGATAGGCTTTCCGTGTGACGGAGCCTCGCTCAGGCGGATGTTTCTCTGGATGATAGTGTTGAAGACCATTTCGCCGAAATGCTCCCTGAGCTCTCCGAGGACCTGGGCATGGACCTTGGTCCTTCCGTCGAACATGGTGACGATGAAGCCTTCGATGGTGAGCGTAGGGTTGATCTCGTTCTGCACCAGACGTATGGTCTGGAGCAGCTTGCCGAGACCCTCGAGCGCGAAGAATTCAGGCTGCACAGGGATCATCACCGAATCAGCGGCTGTAAGTGAGTTGACTGTGATGAGACCGAGGGAAGGGGAGCAGTCGATGATGATGAAGTCATACTCGTCCTTGATAGGGTCGAGCGCCTTCTTCAGCACTGATTCCCTGTCTTCTGCATTGAGAAGCTCGATCTCTGCACCTACGAGGTTGATGTGGGAAGGAATCATATGCAGGTTGGACATCTCGGTCTGGATGAGGGAGTCACGTACGTCGAGCTCGCCGATCATGACCTCATAGAGGGTCCTCTTCTGGTCGTCTTCAGGATCGAAGTTGAGACCAGAGGTCGTGTTGGCCTGCGGATCGGCGTCGATGACGAGAACCTTCTTCTCGAGCACGGCCAGAGATGCAGCAAGATTGATGGCTGTGGTTGTCTTGCCGACACCACCCTTCTGATTCGCTATTGCTATAATTTTACCCATATCGGCAGAAAAGTCTTATTTAGCAAAAATAGCAATAATATTTCATTCCCGTAGGGAATTATCTTCAGAAAATTGTGATACATTTGGGAAAAATCATGATTATGGAGATGAAGACACAGGACAGACTCGTATTCGCGGACTACCTCAGAGTGGTCGCATGTTTCCTTGTCATGCTGGTCCATGCCAGCGAGAACTTCTACGGAGCGGACTCTTCGGGAATGGCCGGAAACGTGTCCATGCTTGCGAATGAGGCGAACCGTTTCTGGGCCGCGTTCTATGACGGCGGCCTCGCCAGGGCATGCGTGCCTCTGTTCATGGTACTTTCAGCCTTCCTGCTTGTACCTATGAAGGCCGGCACTACCATGACCGGCTTCTACAAGAGGCGCTTCACCCGCATCCTTCCTCCGTTCGTACTTTTCCTCGTGCTCTACAGCGTCCTTCCTGTACTCTGGGGAGCGATCAGCCCTGTGCAGTCGCTCGCTGACCTCAGGAACATTCCGTTCAACTTCCCGTCCATGGCAGGTCATCTCTGGTTCATGTACCCGCTGATCAGCCTGTATCTGATAATTCCTGTCGTATCCCCTTGGCTGGAGAAAGCGACTGCTAAGGAAGAGAGAATATTCATAGGCCTTTTCATCGTGTCCTGCTTCATTCCGTGGATACACCGTTTCATCTCTCCTGAACTCTGGGGTGAATGCTTCTGGAACAGATTCTCAATGCTTTGGTACTGTTCAGGTTATCTTGGCTATCTTGTAGTAGCGCATTATATCCGTTTCCACCTCGGCTGGGACAATAGGAAACGTCTCTCCATAGGCGCAGCATGCTTCCTTGTCGGAGCCGCTTTCACCACCTGGTCGTTCTGGAAAGAGGGCGTTCCTGGCCAGCTTATCGAGACTCCGATACTTGAGTGGTCGTGGGAATTCTGCACCCCTAACGTGCTCCTCCAGACCGTCGGAATCTTCCTTATGTTCACCTGTATCGGCAACTCCAGACCTGCGCCTAGGATCATCACTGAGATATCGCGTCTTTCCTTCGGAATGTATCTCATGCACATGTTCTATCTCGCGGCGTTTGCCAAGCTTTACATCGGAGGCAGCGCGGCCGAGCCTCTGGTGCCTGTATACCTTGCTATACCGATGATCGCCGCCAGCACTTTCATCTGTAGTGCGCTGACGGCGAAACTGATCTCCCTGATCCCAGGGAGCAAGTGGATTATCGGAGCCTAGAACTTGATCCAGGTAAGCTTCTTCCAGAGAGCCTCCAGAGGTCCGTGGTCATGCTTCTTGAACCACAGGACGCAGAAGATATATTGGCAGACCACCATCGCGATTCCGACGAGGAGAGCGTAGGTGATGCAGAGCTTTGCGCTCAGGTTGAAGCCGTATCCGCAGAACAGCCCGCAGCCGATGATCGACTGGAGGAAGTAGTTCGTAAGGCTCATCTTGCCGAAAGTCCTCATTGAAGACAGCACCTTAGGACACCATGAGGTCTTGTACCAGAGAAGAACTACGCCAGACACTATCATCATGAGGATGAAGAAGTTGTAGATAGGAGAGATCCATGCGCTGATCTTCCTGATGCTTGTGATTCCGAATACGCTGCCGAGAACTACGAGGCCGAGGCTGGCGAAGAAGATGACAGCCCACTTCCTGAGATTGTTGCCCTCATTGTAGAACATGCGTGTACGTCCGAGGAGCATTCCGAGGATGAAGAGAGCGATTGTCTGGGTGTGGCGTCCCTTGGCAAGATACCAAAGAGTATTGCCCACCTGACCCCATCTGAGGTTGGTGAGACAGTTCTCGATGAATGTTCCGTTGTGGTGTGCGACTCCCATCGTGCTGTATGCCTGTCCCATCGCCTTCATGTTGATATGCCATCCGCTGAACATCGAGTACAGTTCGATAGGCTGGATGATCAGAAGACCGAAGATCGCCCATACATATTTAGACGGCAGGTAGCTGATAGGGATGAGGAAGAGTCCGTAGATGGCGTAGCTCATCAGGATGTCTCCATCGTAGAACATGGTGTTGACGATGCCGAGGATGAAAAGAAGTACCATTCTCCAAGCGAAACGTCCTGAGAAATTGTTGCCTCTCTGCTGCTGGTTGTCGTTCATGATGAAGAAGCTCAGACCGAAAAGCATCGCGAAGATGCCGTACATCTTGCCTGAGAACAGCCACTGCATCACCTTGAACACTGTCCTGTCGCAGGCTAGGGTGTTCTGGATCAGTGATGAATCGTACATGTTGAAATGCTCGACTGAGTGGAACAGGATGATACCTGCCACGGCGATGCCTCTCAGAGCATCAGCGACGTCGATTCTCGAATTCTTGATTCCTTGAGTCTTGTAGATCTGCATATTATGATTTTGATTGTTATCTTGTGTGGCCCTGCAAAGATACGAATAATCTCTCAAGCCTCGGGACGATAGGAGAGAAGTGGGTGACATTTTCCTCCAGGACATATTCCACCTCTGTCTGTTCCTTCAGCCTTCCGACTATCCTTGCCGTGCAGTCCTCAACAGTCGACATCCTCGGGTCCTTTGAATTTTTCTCCCGGTCGCCGAGCGAGATGTAGACTCGTCCTACATTGCTGTCCAGCCTGTTTCCCTCGACCCATCGTACGAATCCGTCGTACCAGAAAGAACCTGAGATGGCTGCGATTTCGTCGAAGGTGTCGCAGCCGAATCCGGCCCACAGGGCGAACAGTCCCGATAGCGATATGCCTGCGATGGTCCTGACCGTCTGCCCGTCTCCGCTATCCTTGCGGCCGAGTCCTGACTGGCTTTCGAACCATGGTACCATGGTCCCGCTGAATGCCCTCAGGAATTCTTCGGCCCGTCCTTCGAAAGGCTTCGCCTTTCTGAACACGCCCGGTGCCGGCCATGGGGTCAGGTCGTTGTTCCAGTCCATTCCGCGGACAAGCACGATCGAGGCACCATGGACCTGGCATGCCTCGTCCGCCCATTTCTCCATCTCGTCTCCCAGGCCTCGGGGTACGAGTATATAGACGGTCCTTCCGCTTCCTCCCCGGTAGAGGTCGAACGAAATGCTGTCGTGGAGAAATCTTTCTTTCATTTTTTTTGTGATTTTCTTAGCTTGTGAAGTGTTATGGCACAAGCTGCCGCTACCTTTGCATCAGAAACAATAAAAAACTACGAGCTTATGATCGCATATATTCTTTTTACCGTTCCGGTCTTTGCAATTCTTCTTGCTGTCATCTTCCAGGCTGTGAAGGAGGGATGGACTGAATACAGGATGTCCGCCCGGGTCAGGATCGCCAGGATAAGATTCTGCCGTGCCGTGGAGTGGGCAAGCCTCTTCGGACTATATGTTAAAGGTAGTTGTTCAGCCCAGCCTTCACTGCGTACTTCGAAAGCTTCTTGAGGGCCTTCTCCTTGATCTGGCGTACGCGCTCCCTGGTAAGACCGAGCCTGTCGCCGATCTCCTCGAGCGAGAGCTCGGGCTGTCCGATGCCGAAGCACATGCGGATGATCTCCGCGTCTCTTTCCGGAAGGATCCTGAGCGCTGAGTCGAGGTCCTTTGAAAGCGACTGGTCCATCACTCTTGAGTCTGTGCTCTCGATAGATGTGTCTGGAATGACATCGTAGAGGTTACCGTCCTCGTCGTCGCCCATGAATGCTGCGTCCATTGACATGTGGCTTCCTGAGATCCTTGAGCTCTCCATCACCTTGTCCTCGAGGATGCCGGTGATCTCTGAAAGCTCGGCAGGGCTTGGCTCGCGCATCTCTTCCTGGAGGAATCTTTCCCTAGCCTTGCTGATCTTGCTGATGTTGCCGATCTGGTTGAGAGGGAGCTTTACGACACGTGAGTTCTCCGAGATGCCCTGGAGGATTGACTGACGGATCCACCATACCGCATATGAGATGAACTTGAAGCCGAGGGTAGGGTCGAACTTGAGCGCTGCCTTCATGAGGCCCACGTTGCCTTCTGTGATGATGTCTGTGAGCTCGAGGCCGCTGCTCTGATACTGCTTAGCTACAGAAACGACGAATCGGAGGTTTGACTGAACGAGAGTCTTGAGTGCCTCGTCATCTCCCTGCTTGATCCTCATTGCGAGTTCTACTTCCTCGTCCGGTGAGATCATTGGATATCTTGCGATGTCTGCAAGGTATGAATTGAGTGCGTCTGTCCTGTTTGTTATCGATTTGGTAATCTTTATCTGCTGCATATATCTAACCCGTATGTCTTTATAAGGAAATGCAAAAATAGTAAATATTTCAATATGCCGTACCGGAAGATGGACAAAATATGATATTTATGCTACATTTGCGCCCGGTTCGTGATCTTCATACGCCGATGGAACAGCAAGAAATGGGCGGGCAAGAAACTCATCAGATAGCCTCGGAAGCATTCTTTCCTTCGGAAATATTTGATTATATTTGTGGTATTGACACTATTATACCATTATACCATTATACTGATCACTTGTTTTATGAGAAAGACTTTCATCACTTTCGTTGCTTTGGCGCTGTGTGTCAGCCTCAACGCCCAGGATGTCAAGACCCTCTTCGCTGAGAATCCTGACCGTGCCGCCAATAATATGCATTCCTATGAATTCGTAGAAATCAAGGACACTCCGGCTCCAAAAGGCTTCAAGCCGTTCTATATCGAGCATTATGGCCGCCACGGTTCGCGCTATGAGCAGAATTCCACATTCGGAAATACTGCTATCAGAACTCTCAGCCACCTCGACGGCATGGGACTTCTCACCGCAGACGGAAAGGCTCTCCTTGCCGGCATCCAGGCAGTTCAGGACGAGCATGTAGGAATGGAAGGAATGCTTACTCCTCGCGGAGCGAACGAGCACAGACAGATCGCAGCCAGAATGGCTAAGAGATATCCTGAAGTATTCAAGAGCAAGGTACGTGACGAGGTCAACTGCGTTTCCAGCACAAGCCAGAGATGCATCATCAGCATGACCAACTTCACATACAGCCTCAAGGAATGCTTCCCGGCACAGAACTTCACCTTCTCTACCGGTGAGAGGTATATGAGCTACATCAACCCAAGCCTCAGGGTGTATGCCCCAGGCAATGAACCTCCGACACCTCCTGCAGGTGCCAGACCTCAGATGCCAGCAGGTGGATTTCCTCCTATGGGCGGACCAAGGGTCGAGCCTCCTTACGCTCCGGCTCCAGGTGTCCCAGGATATGACTTCTCAAGATTCATCATACCTCTCGTGACAGATCTCAACAGGGCGATGGCCGTGATCGGCAACCCTGAGCCTTTCGTGAAGTCTGCATTCTCAGCTGCCAGCTACTGCCAGCTCATCGACTTCCTCGGAATCGACCTTTTAGGCAAGTACTTCACACCTGACGAGCTCGAGTATCTCTGGGCTTCAGGCAATGACTCTATCTATCGTATGTGGGCTGCTTCTCTCGAGGTGGGCGACAACATCCGCTGGGCTGCAAGGCCTCTTCTCAAGGATTTCATCGACAAGGCAGACGAGGCCATCAAGCCAGGCAGCCACCGTTCAGCAGACCTTCGTTTCGGCCATGACACAGCTATCCTTCCGCTCTTTGCCCTCATGGGTGTCGACGATCTCCAGGGCAGGCGCTTCAAGGTAGAGGACGCACACAAGAACGGCTGGTACGCATTCCAGCAGATCCCTATGGGAACCAACTGCCAGTTCATCTTCTACAAGGACAAGAAGGGTGAGGTTCTCGCAAAGATTCTCTACAACGAGGCAGAGATATCTCTCCCAGGCCTCAAGTCTGACATTGCTCCATATTACAGATGGGACGACCTCAGGGCCTTCCTTATGAAGCAGTACAACTGGGAATAGCAAACTTGAATTAATTTATAACGGACATTGATATGAAATTACTCCCTACAATTGCCTTTGGACTCGTTTCTGCGGCTGCTTTCGCGCAGAATCCAGTCATCTCGAACATGTACACACCGGATCCTGCACCATACGTCCATGGTGACAAGGTCTATCTCTTTGCCGACCATGACGAGGACGACGCGACCTATTTCCTCATGAAGGACTGGATTCTCTACGAGACAGAGGACATGGTCAACTGGACCTATCTCGGTGCGCAGGTCTCAACAGAGACTTTCGAGTGGGCAAGACAGGGAGACCGTGCCTGGGCAAGCCAGGCTGTCGAGAGAAACGGCAAATGGTACTGGTACATCTGCTGCAGCGCAAAGAAGGGCGGAGATTCGCTCGGTGTCGCTGTGGCTGACGACCCTCAGGGACCATGGACTGACGCCATCGGAGGCCCTCTCTGCCAGGGCTTCGGCTTCATCGATCCGACAGTCTTCATCGACGATGACGGTACCCCATGGCTTTTCTGGGGCAATAAAGGTTTCTGGTACGGACAGCTGAACGAAGACATGATCTCGTTCAAGGACGGATATAAGGAGGTGCCAGGGTACCATGATCCTAAGGCGTTCGGCGAGCTCCAGATGAAGGAGAACTGGGCGAACGGAGGAAAGAAGGAGCTCATGACCCAGTACGAGGAAGGCCCATGGGTCACTAAGCGCAACGGAACTTACTATGTTGTCTATCCTGCAGGCGGCGTTCCTGAATATATGGGATATTCTACCGCTCCTACCATCCATGGCCCTTGGACATTCAGAGGCAGGATCATGGACGAGGCTGAGAACAGCTTCACAATCCATGGCGGTAACATCAACTTCAAGGGACACGACTATATGTTCTACCACAACGGAATGCTTCCTAACGGAGGCGGCTTCCACAGAAGCACAGCCATCGAGGAGTTCAAGTTCAACAAGGATGGCAGCATTCCTTTCATTCCTTTCACCAAGAAGGGCGTGGACCCTGTGGGAACTCTCGACCCATACAAGAGGGTAGAGGCTGAGACAATGGCTTCAAGCTGGGGTATCAAGGTCGACCGTCTTGCCGGCAGGAACCATTTCGTCACCTCGATCCACAACGGAGACTGGGTGAAGGTCCGCGAGGTCGATTTTGGCGAGGACGGTGCGACATCGCTCACTCTCGAGGCCATGAACTTCAAGTCAGCCGGACGTGTCGAGTTCTATCTTGACGACCTCGGCGGCCGTGCGGTTGCTACCGCCCGCATCGAGAATGCCGGAAACCTCAAAGTCACCGTCCCTGTCCGCGGCGCAACCGGCAAACATGACGTCTACCTCCTCTTCCGTGGCGGTGACGAACAGATGTTCGACCTCGACTGGTGGCAGTTCAGTAAGTAAACTAACTGATACATAGCATTTTATGAATTATCCTGTAGTGCGTTTTGTACTACAGGATAATTCGTAAAACGTTGAATGTCAGGGAAATAAAAAAAGCTTCCTGCGAATGCGGGAAGCTTTGGAAGTGGTGCTGGGAAGAATCGAACTGCCGACACATGGATTTTCAGTCCATTGCTCTACCATCTGAGCTACAGCACCGTTGTTGTTGGGATTGCAAATATAGGCATTTTCTTTTAGACTGCAAATCTTTTTTATAAAAAATGCTTTTTGCTGATAATTAATGGCTGTGCCGGAGGTCCGAACGGGTAAATCCCTCCCAGCTTGCGCTGGGCCCCTCCCGTTCACGCGGTCACGGGCGACCACGCCCGTTCGGACCTCCGGTACAGCCTTTATGTCAGTAACTAGCGGACTTTGATCCTGTTGAGGCCAGCCTTGAGGCATTCGATTGGTCCTGGGACAGGGGACTCAGAGCGAGGATTGCCGAAGAAGTCCTTGTCAAGGATGTATGGATTTCCGTCCTTGTCCTCGAAGAGGCCTTCTGTGATTCTGGTCGAGCCAAGAGTCTGGGTCGATACTGTTGAAGTCTTGATGTCGAGAACTTCCTGAGGAATGTCGATCTCGATGTATGTGCCGTCAGCTTCCTCGAGTACCTTGAATCCGCAAGGCGCAGCGGTGACGAAGTTCTCGGTTTCTTTCTCGTATGCAGGAGCTCCGTTGAGGTAGGCGTTTCCGCTGATATAGACAGCCTGGTTGGTCTCCTGGAACTTCTCATGGTCTGAGTTGCCCTTGCTGCGGATAATGGCCTGATATTCCTCCCATCCGTGAGGGTGGCCGTTGTAGCCGGCAGTTCCTGTGGATGCATCGTCAGCCACAGCCTTGCTGCCACCGATGAAGATGTTGTTGTAGAGACGGTCGTCTCCGCCGTACACGATAGTACATCCTGCGAGCTCGGCTGAGTGAGGGAAGTGGTAAGGTGTCGAACGGTCGCGGCAGTCGATGCGGCGCATGATGCCGGCGCAGAGATTGTTGACGTATGCACCGCCCTGGGCTACGTTGTCGAAGTTGTACTCTGAACCGAAGATGTTGTTGTCGACAAGGTATGGTCCATGGGTAACCTCGATCATGAGGTCGCGGTCATTTGCATAGTAGAGGTTTCCGGTCACATGCGCACCCTGAGCCTGCCAGTCAAGCCATGTTCCAAGGGCGCTGTTGTGGATGTTGTTGTTACGTATGGTCATATCGATAGCAGCGTGGAGCTTGATTCCGGCGATCTCGTATCCGAAATATTCATGCTTTACTGCGATGTTGTAGATATGGTTGTTCTCGATCGTGCTGAAGATACAGCCCATGTGGCCTACGATGCCGTTCTGTCCGCAGTCATGGAGGATGTTGTTGCGGATGATGTGCGAGCCGATGGTCTCACGGCTCCATCCGATCCTTGCTGCGCGGAACACAGCCTCCATCTGGTACTGGTAACCAGGCTTGCGCTGGGTGCGGGTGCACATGTTATGTCCGGTTGACTCTTCCTTTCCGATACTGATCGCGCTGCACTTGGCATCATGGATATCGCAGTCCTCGATGATCCACTTCTTGCTCCAGTTGGTGCCGAGAAGGCCTGGCTGGTCTGCAGTAGGAGGGGTCCATGGACATGCGGCCTGGCACATCTCGAAACCGCGGACGGTGATATAGTTGCGGCCGGTCCTTCTTGGGAAGAAACATGAGCGGCGTACGTTGATCTCGACAAGCTCCGCATTAGGGTCTGCTCCCTGGAAGTTGGCATAGATGACAGTCTCATCTTTTTCGTTATCTATCTCGCTGTACCACTGGTAGATGGAATCTTCTGGATGAAGGAGCGGTTCAGGTACGTTTGTCCATGGTGGAGCGACTCCGGTCATTCTCTTCCTAGGGTTGATGAGGTCTGAATAGCGGCCTGCCTCGTAGAAAGACTTTCCGTTGAGATACACGTCTCCGAGATGGAGAGGGAAGTTCATCAGGACTCCGTCCTCCTCGTGAGCAGGGGCGGTGTGGTCTGGGAAGATGAACCAGTCGCCCTCAAGGACCTCGCGGTAAGGGTTGAATCCTCCGAAGAAACTGTTAGGGAGGACTACCTTCCAGACATTGCCCTCGACGTTCACCCATCCGGTGACCTGCTCTGAGCCCTTGATGACTGGATGCTCTCCTGGTGCGGCCATGTAGGTGATCCTGGACTGCTCTGAAATACCTGAGTTGAGAGGGTCTACCCATTCGCGGTAGACACCGTCATGGACGATTACCGTGTCCCCTGGCATTGCCAGCGCAGCTGCTCTGTTTATGGTCTTGAAAGGCGAATTCTCGCTTCCGTCGTAATAGTCTTTGCCTATGGCGGCGTTGACATGGTATGTGTGATTCATGGTGTAGTGGTTGATTTCGTTCAAGTTAGTGTTTTTTCCTCATACTGGGAAATATTAACGTGCAATTTTTCTAAATTTGCGTAATGGCAAAGACCTTCATAACGGTAATAGTTCCGCTTCGTCTGGAGTGGACTCCGTACTATTATGTCGACGTCCCTGACGACGGGGCAGAATGCCCGGTAAGAAGAGGCGACAGGGTGAGGGTCATGGTAGCAGGCAGGTACTATCAGGCGGTAGTCTATCAGGTAGGCGTCAGCCCTGTGATCGCAGAATCGAAGATAAGGAAGATAACGTCTGTCGAGCCGCTCGAAAGGATCTCCGAGGAAGAGATCAAGCTATGGGAATTCATCGCTGAATATTACATGTGCTCCATCGGAGAGGTCTACAAGGCGGCGTACCCTGTAGGCAGGATCAGCGAGGAACAGATCGGCGAACATATAAGGCAGAGAGCCATGGCTCGCAAGGACAGGATGCTTGCTGCCTTGACGAAGAAGAAAGAGACTTTCGAGCTTCGCATGGCCAAAAGGCAGGAAGAACTCTCAAAAGCAAGGAAGGAAGAGAGAAAACAATTGTTGTGCAGTCAGTTGGAGAGTTTATCTGTACAATTGGATGAAGTACTCGCCAGATTGACGTCTCTTGAAAGTGAAGAAGTCGCTGAGACAGTCCTGGACCTTGCTCCCATAACTCTTTCCGAGGCCCAGACCGTTGCCTATAAATCAATTGTCAAAGCATTTGGAGACAATAAGATAGCTCTTCTTAACGGAATAACAGGTTCAGGTAAGACGGAGATATATTGCACCCTTGCACAGGAGGTACTCAGACAGGGAAAGAATGTACTTTACCTTGTTCCGGAGATCGCCTTGAGCCGACAGCTTGAAGACAGGCTTGAGAAGGTATTCGGAGACTGTCTGCTGACATCCCATAGCGGCGAGTCGTACGTCCACAGAAGAGAGGTCGCCGCGGCTGTCAGGGAGAGGCAGTATGTGCTTCTTGGTACCAGGTCGTCAATCTTCCTTCCGCACCGTGACCTCGGCCTGATCATAATCGACGAGGAACACGATACATCCTACAAGCAGGACAATCCGTCTCCAAGATACAATGCCAGGGACTGCGCTCTGGTCATGGGCAGGATTTTCTCCTGTCCGGTGGTCCTCGGCTCCGCAACTCCGTCCCTCGAGTCGCTCTACAATACCTCGGCAGGGCGTTATGAACTTGTTTCGCTGACTGAAAGGTATTATGAAGGTAAGGATGCGCAAGTTGAAGTGATTGATACGATTGCGGAGCGAAGGAAGAGGGGAATGGTAGGCAGTCTTTCCAGGAAGCTCATAGCCCATGTCCACGATACGCTCCAGCGTGGGGAACAGGTGCTGATCCTTCGCGCAAGGAAGGCCTATTCACCTTACGTACAGTGCGACAGCTGCGGGGATATGCCAAGATGTCCGCACTGTAACGTCACATTGAGCTACCATAAGGACAGAAACCGCCTTGTATGCCATTATTGCGGACATTCCGAGCCGTATGTCATGACATGCCCTAAGTGCGGCGGAAACCGCGTTTCTATGGGCACTGGAACCCAGAAGGTCGAGGAAGAGATATCAGCATTGTTCCCTGAAGCAAAGGTAGGCCGTCTGGACGGAGACAACATGGCCCAGAGCGGAAAGACTATCTCTGAATTCTCGCAGGGCAGGATGGATATCCTCGTCGGTACCCAGATGGTGTCAAAGGGCTTCGACTTCGAGAACCTTACACTCGTTGCGGTCATCCAGTCAGACTCCCTCCTCGGCCAGCAGGATTTCCGCGCTGACGAGAGGGCGGTGCAGCTCCTTGAACAACTCAGGGGGCGCGGCGGAAGGCGAGGCAAGCAGAGCCTTTTCGTCATCCAGACATCCCAGCCTGACCACCCTGTCTACAGTCGTCTGAGCTCCGGATACGACTTCAGCGGCAGCGAACTTGGAATGCGCAACGAATTCGGATTCCCACCATATACCAGGCTCGTCAGCCTTGTGCTCAAGGACACGAACCTGCCTCGTCTCGAGAAGCTTTCAGGCGACTTGTCCATGGTACTTGCGCGACTGTCCGGTGGTCGTCCGACCATCGTCGCCAACCCGAAGGACAGTGCTCTCTGTGTCTCGTTCCCGTATGCCCCGGCCGTCGACAAAGTCTCCGGAGAATCGATCAGACACATAAGGCTGACGCTCCGTAGAGACCGGAATCTTGCTTCCTTTAAGGCAAGGATCCTAGATGAAATCGCTGCCTTCGAGAAGGAAAAATCGTGGTCAGGACATATTTCGATCGATGTTGACCCGATTTAATTGATAAGATGCTGTTATAATATCAATATGTTGAAAACCAATAAGTAAAACAAAAGTGTTTATACCTATAACATTTTTGTTAACCACTAAAATACTATAATAATGACTAAGATACCACAGGATCTGACCCGATATCAGAGACATTTCTCCGAAGAGACCTTTCTTCAGAAAGTTATGAAGCTCGCGAAGAAAGCTGGAGAAAAAGTCGTATATTTAGCGTTGATCCTTTACTACGAACTGGCAGATCCGGACGTGCCGATGAAGGACAAGGCCATATTGGTAGGAGCGCTTGGATACCTTATCCTCCCGCTTGACCTGATCCCGGACTTCATTCCTATCGCCGGCTATGCCGACGACTTCTCAGCGCTTGTCGCCGCCTATAGGATGGTGAAAGGAAACATCACCGAGAACGTGAAGTCGAACGCGACCAGGAAGATGTCGGAGTGGTTCGGGGACGTCGATTATGCGAGCCTCGACAAGCAGGTTGAACAGGCGGCCGAGGAAGGACCGGACGAGCAGTAAGGCACAGGCCTTCGCGCTGGTACCATGGACAGAAAACACTAAAATATCTAAATAATTCTTAAATGAAAAAGACACTTCTTTTTGCTGCTGCGATGACCGCTTCGCTCGTGTCAGTCGCCCAGACAAGGCTCACGAAGGATAACATCGACCAGGTTATCGCTTCGATGACCCTCGAGGAGAAGGCTACTCTGCTTGTCGGCGGAAGCCAGCCTCTTCCTGACAGTTCAATTCCTACTGCAACCTCTGCGAAGGTTCCAGGTGCTGCCGGTAACACCCGCGCGATCCCACGCTTCGGAATTCCTGTGACGGTCCTTTCTGACGGCCCTGCCGGCGTCAGGATCCAGCCTACCAGACAGGGCGACAGCAACACCTATTATTGTACTGCTTTCCCTGTAGGTACTTCAATGGCTTCATCATGGGACCTCGATCTCATGGAAAGAGTCACGGTAGCAATGGGTCAGGAAGTCCTTGAGTATGGAGTAGACGTGCTTCTCGCTCCAGGTATGAACATCCACAGAAGCCCTCTCTGCGGCCGTAACTTCGAGTATTTCTCAGAGGATCCTCTTCTCAGTGGCAAGATGGCTGCTGCTTATACAAAGGGTATCCAGAGCAACGGTGTCGGTGTCAGCATCAAGCACTTCATGGCCAACAACCAGGAGACCAACCGTAACGAGGACGACGCCCAGATCAGCCAGCGTGCTCTCCGTGAGATCTATCTCAAGAACTTCGAGATCGCAGTCAAGGAGGCTCAGCCATGGACCGTCATGTCTTCATATAATAAGATGAACGGCAAGTACACCCAGCAGAACCGCGAGCTCCTTACAACCGTCCTCCGCGACGAGTGGGGATTCAACGGTATCGTCATGACAGACTGGGGCAACAAGGCCGGCACCATCATCGCCGTTGAGGCTGGTAACGACCTCATGTGTCCTGGTAGCCCAAGCGAGATCCAGAGGATCATGGATGCTGTCAAGAACGGCACCCTTTCTATGGAATATGTGGATACAAACGTGCGCAGGATGCTCGAGTATGTCCTCAAGACCCCTGCATACGCAAACTACAAGTATTCAAACAAGCCTGATCTCAAGGCTCATGCCGCTCTCGTACGTGAAGCTGGTGCTGAGTGCATCGTCCTTCTCAAGAACGACGGTGTCCTTCCTCTCAAGGGCGACGAGAACATCGCTCTCTACGGTCTTGGTTCATATGATTTCATCGCCGGCGGTACCGGTTCAGGTGATGTGAACAAGGAGTATATCCGTAACATCGAGGACGGTCTCAAGGGCAATGGCTTCAAGGTGAATGCGAACATCGCTGACCTCTATACAAAGTATAACAGCTATGCAAAGGCTCTCCAGGCCGCTACTGGAAACGGTGGCTCATGGTTCAGCAGAGCTCTTGTGTCTGAGATGGAGGTTCCTGAGAGCGTAGTCGCAAGAGAGCTCCCTAACTCTGACATCGCTGTCATCACAATCAGAAGAAACTCAGGTGAGGGCGCTGACCGTACCTCTGCACAGGGTGACTTCAACCTTACTGCTGTCGAGAGGAATCTCCTCGAGTGCGCATGTGATTCTTACCATGCTGCAGGCAAGAAGGTCGTTGTAGTCCTCAATGTCGGTGGTGTAGTTGAGACTGCATCATGGAAGAACCTTCCTGACGCTGTCGTCCTCGCATGGCAGCCAGGTATGGAAGGCGGTGCTTCAGTTGCTGACGTGCTCTGTGGCAAGGTCAATCCTTCGGGTAAGCTTCCTATGTCATTCCCTGTTTCATTCTTCGATACTCCTTCAGCTGTGAACTTCCCATATAAGGTGGAGAATAACAACAACAGAAGAGGTCCGGCTGTTCCTAGGAAGAACGTTGACTATACTGAGTATCAGGAAGGCATCTACGTAGGTTACAGATACTACGAGACAGAAGGTGTAGAGGTTTCTTATCCATTCGGATATGGCCTTTCATATACCACATTCAGCTACACCAAGCCAGTCGTAAAGGCTACTGCAGACGGATTCGTTGCAACTGTGACAGTGACCAATACAGGTAAGGTTGCCGGCAAGGAGGCTGTCCAGCTTTATGTCTCAGCACCTGCTGGCGGTCTTGACAAGCCTGCTACTGAGCTCAAGGGCTTCGCAAAGACAAAGCTTCTTGCTCCAGGTGAGAGCCAGGTTGTGACAATCGCTGTCGACAATTATACCCTCGCTTCATTCAACGAGGCTAATTCTGCATGGGAGGCTGCTGCCGGTACATACAAGGTTAACTTCGCTGCATCAGTCAAGGATGTACGCGCAAGCGCTGAATACAAGCTCAAGGCTGCGAAGAACTGGAAGGTGAACAATGTTCTCAAGCCAGAGGTTGCTCTCGCAAAGTAATCGTCGCCCGACATATCGAAAAAAGCCAATCCTCTCGGATTGGCTTTTTTCATTGGCGCAGCAGCATAAAGGGCAGCCGGCAGCTGCCTCTTTTCTGCTGTCGCCTTGAGCGACCGGCGGTCTTCTCCGGGACCCATGGCCACCCTCGGCCGTGTCGAGGGCACTGAAAAAGGCCCTGATTATTGCGTATCATCCAGTGAATCATCA
>JAKSJP010000011.1 GCA_024398105.1 Bacteroidales bacterium
AATGATTTTCGACCTAGCTTTTTTCGTTAATATTTACTTGCGAAACTTAAATTATCAATCGCAATAGAACAACGTAAACCATATGAAGACAACACTTAGAAACCTCTTCCTCGCGGTCATCACATTCCTCGTGATCTCCGCTTCTGCATTCGGCGCAAAGCAGCCAAAGTATGTATTCTATCTCATCGGTGATGGTATGGGTGTGAACGAAGTGTTCGGTACCCAGATCTATAACAAGGCTACCGGACTCGGTCCTGAGCAGCTCAACTTCACTCAGTTCCCAGTCCTCACCCTCGTGACAACACATTCTGCGACATCGCTCGTGACTGACTCGGCAGCAAGCGGTACCGCTCTCTCCACAGGCGTGAAGACCTACAACGATGCGATGGGCGTCGATGTAAACAGGAACCCTCTTCCAAATATCACAGAATGGGCAAAGGCTGCCGGATTCGGAATCGGTGTCGCTACATCAGTAGGTGTCAACCATGCTACACCTGCCGCTTTCTACGCACATACAGGATCGCGTAACGAATACGAGAAGATCGCCATGCAGCTCATCGAGTCGAAGATGGACTTCGCCGCAGGTGCAGGTTTCCTCAACGAGGTAAGGAAGACAGGCCATGATTCTGCATATCTCGAGGAGCAGGCAAAGGCTGCAGGCATCTCGATTCTCCGCGGCAGCGAGCTCAAGAATGCCGCTTCACACAAGGAGCGCGTGATCTGCCTCAGCGCAGACCCTAAGGAGAACGAGCTTCAGTATGCCATCGACCGCCGCCCTGGAGACACACAGCTTTGCGACTTCGTTCAGGCCGGAATCGACAACCTCTATGCAAAGTACGCAAAGAAGGGTTTCTTCTTCATGATCGAAGGCGGAAAGATCGACTACGCAGGACATAACAACGACGGCGCTGCCGACTTCCAGGAGGTGAACGACTTCGCCGCTGCGATCGACCTCGTCCTCGCTTTCTACAACCAGCATCCTGACGAGACCCTCATCGTCATCACTGCAGACCACGAGACCGGCGGTCTCATGCTCGGAGCAGGCCAGTACGCGATGGATCCTGAGCGTCTTGCCGCTCAGAAGAAGTCGGAGGTCGTCCTCAACGACATGTTCAAGGCGTTCGTCGGCAACGACAGAAGAAAGATTCCTTCATGGGACGCGATGAAGGGCTGGCTCAAGGAGAACCTCGGCCTCTGGGACACAGTCAGGGTTGACGCTAAGACAGAGAGAGCACTCTGGGAGTCATACGAGAAATCAGTCGCTCCAGGCGGTTCGCAGGTGGTTACCCTCTACTCAGCCAGCACACAGGTTGTCTCAGACGCCATCGAATATCTCAACAAGTCTGCGGCATATGCCTGGGCACACGGAGCACATTCAGGCTCGCCTGTAGGCCTCTACGTCAAGGGTGCAGGTGCTGATGCTTTCCTCGATGTTCACGACAACACCCAGATCCCTGTGACAATCTCAAAGCTCGCGGGATATAAGAAGTAACCGCTTTCCCGGATTCAAGGTCTAGTCAGTATGATACCAGGACTTATCAGCGGCGCGATCGCCGGCTATGTAGCATCGAAGCTTGTCGACGGAGAGGGTAAGGGATGTCTCTTCAACCTCTTCATCGGCTGGCTTGGCGGTCTCTTCGGAGACTGGCTGTTCGGATGTCTCGGAGCGAAGTGGCATATACTCCATCCATGGATGGGTGCTATGCTCGGTGCCGTCATCTTGCTCCTGATCTTCAACCTCCTGGCCCCTAAATCCAACAGACACGACGACGGCGGCAGCTCGTACAGCGAACCCCGTCACTACACCTACGAGGACGGCGACGACACTCCGGACGAGCAGTAGCCCGATCGGCGTAGTTCGCTGATTTTCAAACACTTACAATTTTACTTTCGGGTAAAAAGCCGAAAGTAAAATCATAAAACACTGACAACCAAACAGTTAGCAATAGACAAGATATCTAAAAAGGGATCGCATCAGCGATCCCTTTTTACGTCTGCGGGACTATGTCCCTACTCACTAAGATACTGCACGAAGCCGCAGGCATCGCCGTAGGTCTCGTAGTATGCGTCGTAGTACATATCAAGGTAGAGAAGACCGTCGATGAAGAAGGCATTGAGCTGACCCTCCTCTCCGTCCTCGTCGGTGTAGCTGAGTACGATAGTGCCGTCCTCGTTGACTACGTATGTTCCTTCAGCTGTTGGGTAATCCTCCCAGAAACCGTCCTCAGGATCGCCCTCGGCAAGAATGAAGTTGGTCTCGTCGGTGAATCTGATTCCTGTGAAGTATCCTTCCATGTCAGGATCGATGAAGCCGTAGTCCATTCTCCACTCTGTGCCGGCCAGCTCGATGCTCTTTGGAGCGGCCTCCTGGCTGATAGTAAGCTCTGCCTTCTGGTCCACGCATGTGAAGGTGATCGTAGCGGTACGTGCCTCACCCTCGTTTGCAGCGATGGTGAGGTTTACATTCTCCTCGATAAGTAACGCACCTTCTCCCTTGTCTTTATTGGCTGTGATCCACTCTGGGAGTCCGCTGAGAGTCCACTCACGGCTTGCAAGCACATTGATGACTTTAATGCCGCCCTCTGCACTGAACTCTACAGGGCCTGCAGGGCTGATGCTGATCTTAGGCTCGATGCCTGCCTGCTTGATGTCCACTGAAGCTGAGAGGCCCTCGATCTCGATCTTGATGGTAGCTGTACGTGCATCGAGTGCAGGCTGCACTGTGATGGTGACCTCCTGCTTCGAGAGGGAAGGAGTTCCCTCGCTAGGGCTTACCTGGATCCACTCAGGGATGCCTGTCACCTTCCAGTCACGTGTAGCGACGAAAGATACCTTCTCAACGGCGCCTGCTGCAGGCACCTCGATAGCTGAATCTGTGAGCTCCACCTTCGGTGCTCCGAACGGATCCTCCTTTTTACAGCCTGCAAGCGCGATCATGGCCGCAGCTGCTACGAATAGTACTTTTCCGAATTTCATGGTGTTAAATATTTAATAGTTCGTTGATTATCATTTATTTCCGCCGCTTCAATTACCAAAAAACCGGGCGAACTCGCCGTCGTAGCTGAACGATAGGGCCTTCCCGTCCATATACCTGGCATCAAGTTCAAGGCTGTAGCCCTTTCCTGACTTCTTTATGGTCATGGTACCCTGTCTCGGGGCATATTCCGAAGGGTAGAAGTGGTCCACGTCCTCGAAGATGACCATATAGTCGACGCGGTTGATGTAGGTGTAGTCGCTGAAGTCGATCGCCTTGCCGAGATGCTCCTTCATCACGCTGAGCACCACGAACGAGGTGAATGGCGCCTCGGGCTCACGCGCTATCAGGAACTCCACGTAGTCGTCATTCTCCGAGCAGACAAGGGTATGGACCGAATAGGACCTGCCTTCGAACGAATACGATGCGACAGGCTCGACAGGGACTTCCTTCTCGACGTCGATGTATTCCGTCTGGATGCGCGTACATGCGCACAGGAGGGCGAGCGCGACACCCGCCATGGTCATAAGTCCTCTCATAATCCGATTACTGTCAATGGTCCCTTGTACTCGAGCTTGAGCCTTGTCTTGCCTTCCTTGAGGCCGAAGCTGGCGATCTGGCAGTGGAACATGTCGTCGGAACGGTCATGGACGATGTACGAGCATGTGTCGAGCGAATTCTTGTCCCAGGTGTTGCCGTCGTAGGAGATCGAGAAGTTCTCCCTGTCTGTCGAGAGGCCGACGTTCATGAAGACCTTCGAAGCCGAGAGGGTTATGACGAGCGGGTTGTCTGCCTTCGCCGCCTCGACGGTGGTGATGCCCTCGGAAGGGCAGAGATAGACGTGACCTAGGTCGGTGCCGATCTCGATCACAGCCGACTGCAGGGCGATTGTCTCGCCGTTGTACTCGAGCTGGCTGTAGATAGGCCTTGAGATAGTGATGTCCTTGAAGCCGCCTTTCCAGTACATCTCGAAAGGAGTATTGGCTGACTCTCCGTCCTCGTCGGTCGCATGGCCTGCGCTGATGGAGATCTCGTAGCCGAGCTCTTCAGACTTGTTGATGATCAGCTCACCGTCGGTGACGTCCCAGTAAACATGTCCCTCGATTGAATAGAACATGATCGCGAGCTTGCCGTTCTCGATGCATGTAGGGATGTGGTGCGGCTGTCCGTCACAGAGGTCAGAAGAGGCTGCGAGGCCGACGTATGTGGTCCTCGGGAGGTCCTCGCCGTATTCGATCTCGCCCACCGCCATGTAGAGGGTAGGCTCGAAGCCTGCCTGGAACGGATCGTCATAGAAACCGACCCTGAGAGGGCGCTCATAGTCGTCGCCCAGGATGACGAAGTTGTCGTTCTCGCCTCCAGGTACATATTCTGCGACGGTCCTGGCCTTGACGGTGCTTCCGTCCTTGAGGCTGAGCTCGAACTCGAAGACTGCCTCCAGTTCCTCCTTGTCGACACTGAGGATGAACCATCCTGCTGAGATCTCCTCCGACACCTCGCTCTCGCTTGCATCCAGGGCCTCGAGGCCGTCGATCCTTGCCTGGAACACATGCCTGAGCTTCTCTTCCTTGAGGACTACCTTCTTTCCGTTGAATGAGTTAAGGATGGCTGCAGCGACGATGCTCTCGCCCTCGGCCGGTTCGAATCCGTCGGCAACGGCGTCAGGAGTGAGTCCGTCCATGCTTCCGAGGTAGAAGGAGAAGTAGCCGCCGTTGTACACGAAGCTGGTCGCAGACTTGACTGCGATCTCCCTGCTGACCTTGCCGTCCTTGTCGAGGAAGTAGATGACGTTGTCCTTTGGCTGCACGTCGGTTCCTGGGTCAGTCCCCGGCTCTGTCTCTGTCCCTGGCTTGTCCGGTTCCTCAGGAGTGGCCTGCGGCCCGCAGGACACGGTGAGCGCTGCAAGCGCAGCAAGAACTAGATAAAGTATCTTTTTCATTGTAGTCTGTTTATTTCCAGTCGATTATGATTTTCTTTGCAGGATTGCTGCAGTCGAGGAGCTCAGCCTTTATGACAGGATCGTCGGAGCCTTCCTCGTATGAGATGCTGAGCGTTCCGCCATTGACCATCGCGTAGTCACCCTCCCATAGACCGTCGTCCCCGAGGTTGAAGTACCAGCAGCCCTGCGGATCGGAGTAGCGTCTCGGATATCCGGCGACGAACCTGAACGGCTTGATGTATGAGCCGTCGATGCCTCTGTTGGGCTCGCGAGGGGAGAACTTGTATTCGCCTTCCGGGATGCGTCCGTCGGCATCCGGTGAGACGAAGAGGTCAAGCAGGACGACAGGACCATGGCCGCTGAGCTGTACCTTCTCGATGATGCTCTTTATCGGAGCGACGCTGACATCCGGACCTGTCAGGTAGACCCTGTAGTTCCTGAAGGAGCCGTCGTACCTGTACTGGTCGCCCTTGTCACGGATCTCAAGCTTAGGGAGCTCGCTCCTTGTGAGTGTCACGTCAGACTCTATGCACGAATCCGCAGTTCCTGGGAACTCATACTCCGTGACGTTCCCGAGAGGGCCCTCGTAGAGGAAGCGGTGCTTCAGGAAGTGGTCATCAACCATGGTCCCGGAGATCCTGTATGTGCCGTCGGCGTTCCTGACGACCGAGAATTCGCCGTCAAAGAAGGCCAGAGGCTCGTAGTCAGCCGAGTCGAGGTCGAGTATGTAGGAGCCGTACCAGCCGTCGATGCTGCCGAGGTACGGATGGTCGAACGGGATGCTGTAGCCTGTCTCGAACTGGCCAAGCATGAGGTCGGAGTAGCTGTCGGGCGCGGTGTAGGTGCGTGCGATGACCGGGATGTCCTTGTCCGTGCCTTTCGAGATCTTCGTCTGCAGGCACAGCTTGATCACGGTTCCGGTACCATGGTAGGTGTCGGTCGCGATGTCGTAGCTTGTCTTTGTGTCTGTGGAGAGGGTCACGTACCAGCGGTCGAGTGTCTCTGAATATGCCCCGTAGAATTCGACGTCGGCCTTTGAGGTCTTGAGGGTATCCACCTGTATGTCTTCCAGGTCAGGATAGGTCGGGACTTCGATGATGTTCTCTATATACTCTGTCTTGGTACAGCTGGGCATCAGGAAGCAGAGCACCATCAGTACTGATGGTATGAATCTTAGGCTGATAGCTTTCATTATAAATATTGAGTGACGACAAATTTAACCAATTTTCTTCTTTTATGGCCATTCTGCGGGCTTCTGTTGAAATTTTTGATGCTTTTTGTTAGATTAGCATTTTGTAAACGAACTACTATTATGAAAATCACAGTCATCGGTGCCGGCCACATGGGAGGAACAGCGGCACGCAGCTTTTCGACCAGCTCGCTCTTTACCCCAGGCGACATCACGGTCACAGCAAGGACCCAGGCTACTCTCGATGCCTTCGAGGGCACTGGCATCCACACAACTCTCGACAACAAGGCGGCCATCAAGGACGCTGACGTAATAATCATCGCCGTACGCCCGAATGCGGCCGAGGCGGTGTGCAGGGACCTCGCCCCGGCAATCGACTTCGCCAACCAGATCATCATCAGCTTCGTTGCAGGCGTGCCTTCATCGAAGTATCTCGAGTGGTTCAGGAGCTCCGACTCAGTCGGAATGGCCTGCCCTATACTTTTCCTGGCAATGCCTAACACCGCGATGGAGCTCAACGAGGGCCTTACCTTCATCGCTCCTGTATTCGCGTCTCCGATCCAGGTCTCGCTCGTCAAGGCGATCTTCGACAGCGTGGGCAAGTCGCTGATCATCAAGGAGAACATGATGAACTCCGGCATGGCGCTCGCTTCCTGCGGCGTGGCCTATGCGATGAAGTACATCCTCGCTTCCGTAGAGGGCGGCAAGGAGCTCGGCTTTGACAGGGACGAGGCCATCAAGGTCGTCCTCCAGACCGTCAAGGGAGCCTCCATGCTCGTGGCCAACCACGGCACAAAGCCTGAGGACGAGATCGCCAAGATCGCCACCCCTGGCGGCTACACAATCAAGGGTCTCGACGTCATGGAGAACTCCGACTTCACCGAGATCGTAAAGAAAGCCCTCGACGTTTCGTCGAAGTAACTGACAGGCCCTGGACCATGGTACCATGATCCAAGGCCTGAACCCTATTGGAAATGGATATAGTTTTTGCCACCGCCGAGCATCTTGGCTACTGCCAGGCCATCTCTGACGCGATCGCTCTCGCCGCAAAGGACAAGTCCTCAGGCCTTGCCCTGAGGGATCCCGGCTACATCGCCGAGAAGATTCTTGAAGGCAACGGCGTGATCGCCCTGGACTACGGCACGGACCCTGACGGATCACCTGACGGCGCTGTCTCAGGCGTATTGCCGGTCCTCGCCGGGTTCTGCTACATCCAGCCGTGGGAACATGGCCTTTTCGTGGCCCATTCGGGCCTGATCGTCCTACCTCAGTACAGAGGCAGGGGACTGGCCTCAGCAATCAAGCAGAAAGCCTTCGATCTGACCGCCCTCAGGTATCCCCAGGCCAAGGTCTTCGGCCTGACCACCAGCCCGGCCGTGCGTACCATCAACGCCAGTCTGGGATACAGGGAAGTCCCATACCGCGACATCACCGCCGACATCAACTTCTGGAAAGGCTGCTGCAGCTGCGTCCACTACGGCACCCTCTGCCGCAACGGCTTCGAGAGCTGCCTCTGCACGGCAATGCTGCACGACTGATGCCTGTCGCTTAAAACATTAGCTATCAATACTTTAAACATTTCCCTGTAGTGCGTTTCGCCCTACAGGGTTTTGCTTATTTCATTGATAGACAGGCAGATAACAATTATCCTGTAGTGCGAAACGCCCTACAGGATAATTAGTATCTATTTGACAGACAGCGGATTAGCTGCCAAGCTGCGAGAGGATTTCCTTTATGGCGGCGTCGAGCTGTGGGTCCTTGCCCTCGAGGCGGTCCTTGAAGGTGTTCCTGACGTAGATGTCAGGGGTGACGCCGATGTGCTCGAGGTCCTCGCCGGTGATGCTGTAGCAGCCCCAGGCAGGGAGACGGCAGGTAGAGCCGTCGATCAGGCGGACAGAGGATGTGAAGATGATCCATCTGTAGGTCTCGGTGCCGACGAGCTTGGCTATGCCGAGGGTCTTGATGCCGTTGGAGGTGACCTCGGCGTCGGAGAGGCTGTGCTCGTTGACGAGGACGACGATTGGCTTGCCGGCAGGCACGACGTTAGGATGGGTGGTCCTTGGGAAGTCCCTGAACGACCACTGGAAGTGCTCCTGCTGGCGGAGGTAGTCGATGACCTCCTTGTGGACGTTTCCTCCGTTGTTGTAGCGGAGGTCGAGGATGAGCGCATCCTTGTCGCATGCGTAGGTGTTCATGTCAATGAGGAACTTGGTCAGGTCCTCGTCACCCATCGCCTGCATGTGGAGGTATGCCACCTTGCCGTCGGTCTTCTTCTCGACCATGGCACGTCTCTGGTCCTCCCACTCGGTGTACTCAAGGCTCTTGACAGCGGATGCTGTAGAGGTGTGGATCTTGACGTCGTTCTCCTTGCCGCCGCGGCTGAAGGTCAGCTTCACCTCGTCCTTCTGGACGCTGGTGCTGAAGTACTTCTCACGGTTGACAGAAGGGTCGACTCTCTGTCCGTCGACTGCCACGAGGACGTCGCCCTTGCGGATGTCGAGACCGTACTTGTCGGCAGGGGAGTCAGGGATGATCCTCTCGACCTTGTATGGGTTGCCGGCAGCGTAGACGATACCGGTAGCGAGAGTGCGCATCCTTGTCTCGGTCTTCTCCTCTACGCCTGTGGACGAGAATCCAAGGTGCGATGAGTTGAGCTCTCCGAGCATGTCGGCGAGGAGGGTGCGGAGGTTGTCACGGGTACGGACGTATGGAAGGAGCGATGCGTAGTAGTCGCGCACTGCGTTCCAGTCGGTACCATGGAAATTGACGTCGTAGTAGTTCTGGTCAAGGACCGCCCAGCACTCGTAGAACATCTGGCTGAACTCGTCGCCAAGGACCTTCTCTACGTTGCGTGAGACATTGATCTTGCTGGCGCTCAGGGAGTTCGGATCGATCTTGTAGATGGTGCCGCCGCTGATTGCGAAGAGGGCGTCCTTAGATGAGAAGAAGCTTCCGCCGGAGAACTCCTTTATCTGCTTAGGCTTAGCCTCAGGATCAGTGAGGTCGAGGGCGTAGGCGCCGCGCTGGCCGTTGCTGTATGAGCTGTAGAGGAGGAGCTCCTTGCCCTTCGATGCGAAGACGTAGAGTCCGCTCTGCGATCCGTTCCTCTCGACCTGCACCATCCTGCGGAACACGTTGGTGAAGTCGATGGTGATGGAAGAATCCTTCTTCTCAACTTTCTTGTCCTTCTTTGCATCCTTATCATCGTCCTTCTTGTCCTCTTCGAAGAGCTTGTCGTACTTGTCTGACTTGAAGGCTGTGTCGTACTTCTGGAGCGGGAGCTTGCAGAGGAATGAGCCGCCGCCGCGAGGGAAGGTGGTCGCTGTAGGGTTGGCGAGGAGGTACATGTACTTTCCGTCAGGAGTGAAGACCATTCCGCCCTCCGAAGATGTCGAAGAGGTCAGGTTGGTGAGCTTCCTGTCCTTGAACGAGAAGACGTAGATCTCGCTCTCGAAGCGGTCCATAGCCTCGAAGGCGAGGTAGCTGTCGTCGGCCGAGAAGGCGATGTCGTAGGTCTGGTATGACCAGAACTCGGCGTCTGCGATCTTCTCGATGTTGTTCGATTCCATGTCGCAGAGCATCACGCTGTGGTTGCCGTCGATGAATGCGAGCTTGTCGCCCTTGCTGGACACCTTGAGGCCCTTGACATGGGCGTTCGGCGTGTAGACTGACCTTTCGGTCATCGAGCCGTCGCCTGCGATACGGTAGAGGTTGATATAACCATGGTTGGTTCTGGTGTAGTAGATCGTCTTGTTGTCGCTGCTCCACTCGACCTCGTTGACTCTCTCGTCGGAAGGGACAGCGAGCTGGGTGAGGTACTCGGCCTTTGCGTCGGAAACATAGAGGCCGCCGCGGATGACGAGCGCGAACTTCTTGCCGTCAGGCGAGATGGCTGCGGCTGAAGGCTTCTGGTCGGCGAACGACCTGCGGACCTCGATTCCACCGGCAGCGACGGCGATCTCAGGTACCATGGTCTTTCCACTCCTGAGGTCGAGGACGTTGATCTGATAGTCCTTGAGGAAGACGATTGCGGAGCCGCCGGCCGCGATCGATGGGTACTGGACAGACTTGTCGAAGGTGGTGAGCTGCTGAGGTTTGCCGCCCTTGACGTACTTGACGATGTTGGACTCCTGGTTGTACTCGTCGCTGACGTAGTAGATGTTGCCGGCCTTGTCGGCCATAGGCCATGCGTCCTTGCCGATGTAGTCCGTAAGTTCCGTATATGAACGGTTCTTAGGGTTCCATGACTTGATGTTCGGGTTGTGGTCGCCGACATATCTCTTACGGGTAGGGAAGCTGATGCTCTCCATGGACTCGTTGAAGAGGTACTCGCCGGTCCTAGGGTTCTCGACGAGGTTGACGATGGTGTTGAAGAAGCCCTCGAACATCACCTCAGGGGTGCCGCCTGCGACTGCGACCTTGTAGGTGGTCTTCCTGGCGCTGCCGCGGGTCGTCTCAAAGAAGACGAACTTCGAGTCAGCGGACCATGATACCGGAACGTCGCCGGCTTCATGGTAGGTGAGCTGACGGGCCTGGCCGCCGCCTGTCGGAACGACATAGACGTCGTTGTTGCCCTGGATGTCGGAACAGAAGGCTATCCACTTGCCGTCCGGCGACGGGACAGGGCTGTTCTCGTTGCCGCCGAGGGAGATGAAGGTGCTTGCAAGTCCGCCTGTGACAGGGACCGAGCAGATGTCTCCGTCGTAGGAGAAGTAGATCTTGCTTCCGTCAGGGGAAAGCGACGGATGCGACGCGAAGCGGATGGTCTCGGCCGACGCGATGGCGCCGGATGCGAGGAGTGCCGCTGCCGCAAGGATGATTCTTTTCATATTGGAATGTGTTTTTTCTGCTGATTTGTATTAGGTAACTATCTGTACTCCTTGATATCTCTGCTGAATGAGTTGATGCTGAAGACCAGGCCGTAAGAGATGGCTACTATCATCAACGTTGACAGGACTTTTGCATTGCCAGGGAAGGTGATGCCGTGCCCTAAGTGGACGATGCTCTCTATAATCTGCATGTCTGATGGGAGCAGAGGGAGTAGCAGCAATGCTGCAAGCATGCCAAGGGCTCCGGATGCGAAAGCCAGCACCAGGTTCATCCTGTAGCGACGTTTCTGCTCCTGTTGCACGCGCTTGAGATATTCCACTTTGTCAAGCTGCGCAAACAGCTGATCCAGAAACTGGTCGTTGTCGGAGAATTCGGTTATTGCGGCTGAGAACAGAGTCTCAAGTTCTTTGTCTTGTGTCATAGCTTGATAAGTGATTTAAGTTTCTCCCTTCCTCGGGACATCTGTTTCTTGACGGCGTCTTCCGAGCTTTCCGTGATTGCGGCGATGTCTTTGACCGAATAGCCGCTGAGGTAGTAAAGGGTTATTGCAGATCTCTCTTTCGGCGGCAGGGTGGATAGGGCCATATACAACTGTTGGTGGGTGAAGCCGCTGTCTGCTGATTCCGCTGCCATTGTGCCTGAGGCTTCGTCTATGCTTGTTTGCGACTTCTGTGCGGCTATGTGGTTCAGGAACCTGTTGTGTGCAATCTTGAAGAGCCAGGATTTGAACTTGCCGTTGTCCGTGTATCGGTCTATGGCGAGGTATGCCTGCACCAGAGTTTCCTGCGCTATATCATCGGCATCGGCCATATTTCCGGCACACAGAGCCAGCAGAAAGCTTCTGAGGGCATTCTGCTGAGTCTTTACCTGTGATATGAATTGCTCGCGGGTCACGATTATTCCTGAATCTTCTGTTTCTCCTCGGCCTCGATCTCTTTGGCAAGGAACTTCTTGCCTACGAAGAAACTTGCCACGAGTGCAATGCCTACGGCAAAGATTCCGCCACCCAATACGATTCCCACTATAGGATCATCCGTCCCGCCGATAATGTTAACAGCACCATAGATACTTACGCCGATGACACCGATACCAGCTATCAGGCAGATAATACCCCAGAGGAGTTTGGTAAGAAGTTTTTCCTTGAGAAGTTTCTTCTTTGGAGAAAGCTTTTCAAGCCACTGCTCCACATCCATGTCCGGGTTCTTCTCCAGAACAGCCATCAGGATCTCCTGTCTTTTGTTTGTTTCGTTGATTTTCTTGCGTGTGCTGAACCATATTGACAGCAGAGGCAATATGGTTGAGACGCCAATAAGCCAAAAAAAGCCTAATACATCATCCATGATATTCGTCTATTTAATTGTTATACATTCTGTTCTTTTTGAACATGTTCACGTATATAACAAGGCAAAGGTACAAAAGGTGACGTCAGTATATTATTTTTTCAAGATTTTCCACAGAAAGAAGGCGGAAAGAATGGAGCCGAGGAGCAATGCGATGATTGATGCCTCAGGACCGAATGAGCCGCCGGTGATGATGTCCGGACCGGATAGTGAGGCTTTCAGGATTGATTCCTCAATGTCTCCGCCCGATACGGCGAATCCGAAAACGTTTCCTTGAGTGAAGTTCCATGCCCAGTGGATGCCGATAGGAAACCATAACGAATTTGTGTATTTGTATGCCGCTCCGAGCAGGACTCCGGCTTCGATGGCGATTGCAACGGAACTCCAGATGCTTGCGCTCGGGTTGATCATGTGGGCAAAACCAAAGATCAGGGCAGATATTCCCAAGGCCCGCCAAAGGCCGAACCTGTCGTCAATCATCCTGAATATGAGACCACGGAATATGACTTCCTCGCCGCAGGCTACCAGGAAATAGAAGCAAAGGTTAACGAGTATGTAGGTCCAATGCGGCGATGCAAAGTGAGCACTATAGCAACCTGTCGCATACAGAATACCAGCAACCACTACGAAGAACAGGAATCCTATCGATATGCCACAGAAGATATTCTTTCCGGCATACCTTGTCAACAAATCCCAACGCCATTGCTTTTCAAACAACTTGATCCACAGCGGAAAAATCGTAAGAATGACGGCTCCGGCAAAGAGCATTGCTGCACATTTCGCCGCAGACTGAGGAATACTCAACAGGCCCATCCCAAGACCATATAATATGGCAAACAGTATGGAGCCGAGAATCAGTTCCAATATCCACTTCCATAAAGGAATGTTCTGCTTCGGTGTATTGATGTTGTCGTTATTCATATTGAACTTTTAGTAAAGGAATCTTTTTTGTTGTTTGGAGATGCGATACAAACTGTTTATGGTTTCAGATAGTACCCTCCAGTCTTGCTGCTTCCCCTATGTTCGATCTTTTCAGAGAGACCGGCGATAGTCCTCTGCACGGTACGGAGAGGAATGTTCAGGTCTTCGGAGATTTTGACTGCCGAGCAGCCGGGATTGTTCTTGATGTACTCAAGAATCGTCTGTTCGCGACCAGAATGCGTCGCCTTCTTCTCCAGAGGATGAATATCATGCATTGCACGATTGGACAATACGTTATTACCTCCATACATCAGGTTGTCAAAGAAAGCTTCCAAATAACTCAGATCTGCTACAACGCCTTTCTTGAGATTGTTGTAGTTCGCTCTCACGAGTGCATTTCTAAAATACCATGAATGGTTTTCGAACAGGTCATTGTCAACTTCAAAACCGAGAGATCGCAGGTACAGAATTGTAAACACTGCTGTTGTCCTTGTATTTCCCTCGCCAAAAGCATGAATCTGCCATAGGTATGCGACAAAATGGCTTATATGCTCAATGATGGCGGCTTTATCCAGTCCCCTGTATTTGAAAGAGCGTTCCATTCCAAAGTCGTAATCCAATGTAGCCGGAATGTCTGCTGCATTGCCGTAAATAACAGTGTCACCCGATAAGACCCATTCTTTTTTTGTGATATTATAGTCTCTTATCTGTCCTGCAAATTTGAAGATGCCATCAAACAACTTTCGGTGTATTCCACAATAGAATGACGGTGTAAACGAGAAACCGCCCTCTGACAGGATTTTGGTAATCCTCTGAGAAACAATATCGGCTTCCTCATTTCGCTCGCTTGACTCTTCTCTGAAATCTCTGGCTTTGTAGTATTCCCTCAAGTAATGTCCTGCCTCGTCTATCGTGATATCTCCTTCAATATGCTGTTTTGCAACACCTATGAGATAGTCCGATGTCTGCAAACCATCGACAGCCTGCAGACCGATAGCAGTCTTCCATAACTGTGCTTTCTCGGCCTTTTGTGGCTCCGAAACCCTATCGTATTTGAGTCTTTCTTTCATAACTCAAATTTACAGAAAAATTTTTACACCGCCAAATACACCGCCAGATACACCGCCAAATCTGTAAATATTAGATCAATTATAGGAAATTCTGCGGGAAAGAGGAGGCTTGTGCAGCGGTATGGCACAAGCAGGGCATATCTTTGCCACGAACAAAACAATAAAGAGTATGGAAAACAAGGACAAGACACTTAGGAGCGGCGAGGACAGCATGGTATGCGAGTTCGCGTTCTGGTTGGGGAAGAGGACTGACATCGACAAGCTCCGCGAGAGTTACCTGGAGACTTCGGAGGAGGTCGGCTGCTTCTCGTTCTGATTTTTTGCTATCTTTGCCGCAAATCAATCAGAATGACCTGGGAAGAAAGGAAATACTGCAGAGAGGCGGCACTCGCCGAGCTCAGATCGACCGGAAAGGAAGGAATCGAGGACCTCATCAGGAAGCTTGACGAGGCCGGTTTCTTCACGTCCGGCTGCAAGGGACACGACGAGGCCGAAGGCGGCGCCGTGAGCCACGCCCTCTGGACCCTTCATTTCGCCAGGGAGATCGTCCGCAGGAAGGCCGGCGAGACCAGGAAAGATGCGGCCGGAGAGGCCGAAAGCGAGGCACCGGCAATGGTCCCGGATGCCGGACTGATCATGGCAACTCTCGGTCAGGGCACCTCCGAAGGACCGGCAGACGGTATTTCCGAGGCCTGCAAGGCTGTCATCGACGAGGCGGAGGAGATGGCTGTGGCGTTCTGCGACTGCATCCCGTTCGGGACAAAGCCGTTCGAGGTGGCGGAGCCGGAGGATATGGACGAATGGATAGACTGCGTGCTCGACAGCGACGACCACAGGCTGTGGACCGGAGGGGACGACGAGTTCTATGAGTCGATCGAGAACAGCTCTAGCTTCCCGTGCCATCTGGTGATGACGCTGACGGTCCGAGGCAAGGACGGCGGAACGGCAGACCTTAGCGAAGACGAATGCGACGTGGCGATTCTCAGCGACGACATCGGCGGCTACACCCTTATGCTCCTCTCGTCCGAGGACGGGGAGGACGCACTGTTCCGCAGCGACAGGAGGGTGTTCGCCTACACAGGGATGGTCTTCTACATCACTCGTTATCCCCAGTACAGGTCCTCGTACGTGGCTCTGCGCAACGCGAAGGCCAAGTGGGGTCTGGTAGCCCTGCGCGACGACAGGAAGCGGCGCAGCGGGCACCTGCTGGCCGAGGAGAAGGTCGTGGACTTCGTGAACAGGAGTCCGGGGAAGGCGGCATGGTCGCTCAGAAGCAGGAACGGAGGTACCATAGGCATAACCCATCCTGACTTCTATACGAAGATTTCGGTCGGAATTTGAACAATTCAATAAAACAATAAATGAAAAGGATTCTCACTGCTCTTGCAGCCACGATGGTGGTTGCCTGCGCGACAAACGGAAACAAGAACGAAGAAATGGCACAGAATGACACAACTGACGTGGTAGCGGCAGTCCTTAAGGACGGCAAGGCGCTCACCCCTGCGGATTTCGTCTGGACACGCGAGCCTCAGAGCTTCGCATTCATCGGCGATACCGTCGAGATCGTGACCAAGCCGGGCACAGACCTCTGGCAGCGTACCTACTACCACTTCCGCAATGACAACGCCCCTGCGCTCCAGATCAGCACGAAGGAGCAGTTCTTCAGCTTCGTGGTCAGGACCGACTTCGAGGAGAGCCATCACCGCTTCGACCAGTGCGGAGTCGTCATGTACCTCGACAGCGACAACTGGCTCAAGGGCAGCATCGAATATGAGAACGAGGAGTTCCAGCACCTCGGCAGCGTGGCGACTAACAACGGATACAGCGACTGGGCCACCACGGCGATCCCTGCCGACGTAAAGAGCATGTGGTACCGCCTCTCGCGCCGTCAGGACGACTTCTGCATCGAATGTTCTACTGATGGAATCCAGTGGAGCCAGATGCGTGTATGCCATATGTATGCAGCTCAGGACGAGATCCGTTTCGGAATATATGCATGCTCTCCTGAGGAGTCGTCGTTCAAGGCTGTCTTCACTGACATGAAGGTGACCGAGTGCATGTGGAAGGCCCACGACGGCCAGCAGCCAGACAAGGAATAGCTACTTCTTGGTGGCGTACCAGTCGCGGAGGATGTAGAAGGCCTGTTTCTTCTCACCTTTCTCGGAGATCACGCCCTTGCGGTTGAAGTCGTCCTGGATGCCCTTGAGCTGGCGTCTTGGAGAGCGGAAGTCCTTGATGATCCATGGTGTCGATCCTGCGAGGCCAGGCATCTTGTCGAGCATCCTGACGTTGGCCTCGTAGAGTTCGGCCTGATACTCCTCGGTGAAGCGGATGTCGCTTTCTCCATGGTAGCCGAACTTGGCGCCACCGCCCCATTCCGAGATGATGACAGGCTTGTTGATGTCGAAGGTCCAGTAGACCTTGTCAGCCTTCTCCTTGTTGCCGTCGTACCAGCCGATGTACTGGTTGAAGCTCATCAGGTCTGCGACCTTGGCGAGGTCGTCGACGCAGGTGGCATGGGTGCCCTGGGCGTCGACATACTCCTTCTCCATCGCCGATGACACGAGACGGGTAGGGTCCATCTCATGTGCCTTGTCGATGAGTCTGGTGAGGAAGGCAAGGCGCTCGTCGCCGCGTGGTGTCTCGTTCGATACGGACCAGATGATGACGTTGGCGCGGTTGTGGTCGCGGGTGATCATGTCGACAAGCTGGTTCTCAGCGTTGGCATAGGTGTCCGGATCGGTCCAGTGGATGGTCCAGTAGACTGGGATCTCGTCCCATACCATTATGCCCATCTCCTCCGCTACACGCACCATGTTCTCGTTATGAGGGTAATGCGCGAGGCGCACGAAGTTGCAGTTGAGTTCCTTGGCCCATCCGAGGAGGGTGCGGGCATGGTCCTCGCTCCAGGCGCGGCCTGATGGTGCGTAAGGTTCCTCCTCATGCATGCAGATGCCGCTGAGGAAGATCTTCTTGCCGTTGAGATAGAGCTCGTTGCCGCGGGCCTCGATGGTCCTGAATCCGATGCGGTCGCGGACGGTCTCCGAAGCGGTCGAGATCTCCACGTCGTAGAGCTTAGGGTCCTCAGGGCACCATAGTCTCAGATGCTCCTTCTTTCCCTTCATGGCGACCTCGAAGCTGCCATAGCCCTGGGCGTCGACGGTCACCTGTGCGGAGAGCTTCGCCTCAGGGATGCTGACGGTGACGGTCTGTCCTGCGGTCGCGCCGTCCATGCGTACCCAGCCCTCGACCGTGTTGTCGGTACCTTTCTTGAGCTGGACGCTGTAGTCCCTCACGAAGGCCTTCGGGGTCTCCACGAGGTAGACGTTGCGGGTGATGCCGCCGTAGTTCCACCAGTCGGAGTTGACCGTAGGGACACCCTCCGGCTTGCGCTTGTTGTCGACCTTGACGACGACGGTGTTCTCGCCCTGCCTGAGGATGTCGGTCACCTCGAAGTTGAACGGAGTGTAGCCGCCGGTATGCTTCACGCTCTGCTCGGCGTTGACCGAGATGATCGCCTCATAGTTCACTGCGCCGAAATAGAGGAAGTAGCGCTTGTCCGGCTTAGGCTCTACGTTGAACTTCTGGCGGTACCAGATGGTGCCCTCGTAGTAGTAGAGCTTCTCCATCTGAGTGTTCCAGTCACCCGGGACGCGGAGCGACATGTCAGTGTCGAAGTCATACTCGACTAGACGCTTAGGATTCCTCCAGTAGCTGTTGTCCGCGAAGAAGGCACGGTTGTCGGCCATAGGAGCGAGACGGTAGTCGTAGTAGCCGTTCTCGAACTGGTCGACGATGGCCTTCCAGTCGCCGTCGAGGCATGTCAGCTGACGGCCCTGGATGTTCATGATCTGAGGTGTCAGACCATAATTGAGCTTCTCTCCTGCGGCATCCGCGATGAGAGCCGAGGCGAGAAGACATATCGTTGCAAGTATTCTTTTCATGGTACCTTGATGTTACTTGAAGAGCAGCTGTGCGAAGGTGTTGAGGTAGAGACGCCAGTTAGCCCATACGTGACCGCCGTCCGAGTGGTAGTATGTGTGCTCGAGGCCGTTGTCAGTCAGCACCTTGTCGATTGCGTTCGAGTTGTTGAGGATGAAGTCGGTGTCACCGCAGGCGAGCCAGAAGAGCTTGTAGCCGTCCTTCTTGAGTGCCTGAGCGGCCTCGTTGGTAAGGCTTCCTGCAGATGAGAGTGGGCAGATCCAGTCGAAAAGTGAAGGGTAGAGGCTCACTGCTGTGACAGTGTGGCCGCCGCCCATCGAGAGACCTGCGATGGCTCTTGATGCAGGCTTCGCGTCAGCCCTGTACTCCTTCTCGATGAATGGGACGATCTCTGTGCAGAGGCTCTTCACGTATGCATCGGCATAGGCTGGGTCCCTGAAGTTGATGTCTGACTGAGGAAGACCGAGGGTCTGGGCAGCCTGCTGGCCAGGGTTTCCGTTAGGCATAACGACGATCATAGGCTTTGCAAGGCCCTTCTCGATAAGGTTGTCGAGGATCTGTGCGGCGCGGCCCATAGATGACCATGCCTCCTCGTCGCCACCTGCTCCGTGGAGGAGGTAGAGCACAGGATACTTTGCCTTAGGGTTCTTCTCGTAGCCGTATGGAGTGTAGACTGTGACGCGGCGGTTGATGCCGAGAATCTTGGAGTCATACCACTTGTAGCTCACGGTGCCTCTGTGCTGGGCCTCGCCGTAGTTGGCGGTCCTCTCGCCTGGGACTGTCAACATGGTGAGGTATCTGGTACCGTCACGCTGCACGTAGAAGTTCTGAGGGTCGTTCACGGCTGTTCCGTCCACGATGAAGTTGTAGGTGTGGATCTCAGCGTAAGGAAGCTCGAGTGTGACTGCCCAAACGTTGTTCTCACCTCTTGTCATGGCTACCGGCTGCGCGAGCCAGCTTGCCTGGAGCTGGACCATGGTAGCATAGTCAGCCTTGAGCCTGAAGGTGACGTCTGAGTCTGTGAGTTCCGGAGAGACTACGCGTACGTTGCCTCTGAAGTTCTGGAGTTCCTGTGCTGAGGCGCCTGTCATTGCAAGAGCGGCAGCAACTGCGAGAGTGATGATCTTATTCATATTGGAATAGTGTTATTTATCCTGTTGGGAAGGCCGGGGGATGGCCAGTCTTTCAAATATAGGCATAAATCCGACAATCTGCCCGGAAGCGCCCATAAAAATGCTTATCTTTGTCGTCCCATACGAGAATCCAATGCGAAGATACATAATCATCATGCTCATGCTGCTGTCTACGACCATGGCAAGTGCCCAGACGAGGGAACTTGCGGACAGCCTCATCGACTACAGCCTCCAGTACATCGGCAAGCCTTACAGGCGCGCCGGAAACGGTCCCGGCGCCTTCGACTGCTCGGGCTTCACACGCTTCGTCTACAAGGAGGCAGGCATGGACCTGCCGCATTCGTCTGCAGAGCAGGGCAAGATAGGCAGGGCAGTGGAAGGCGGCCTCTCGGCCCTCCAGAAAGGCGACCTGGTGCTCTACAGCGGCAGGGCCAACGGAAGCAGCATAGGACACGTCGGAATCTTCATCGAGCTCGACCCTTCAGAGGAGTCGTTCTCCTTCATCCACGCCTCCACCTCCAACGGAGTGATCATCTCTCATTCCAATGAAGAATACTACAGCAAGAGGTTCCGCGCAGTCAGGAGAGTGCTTCCTGACTTCGAGGACGAGATTGTCAAGGACGAAGGTCCAGACGAAAGGGAAGGACAGGCAGTCGAGGCCGACAGGCTCGAGCTCTCCGACGAGGACGTCAGAATCGTCATGTTCGGCGACGGCAAGTGGATGATTGTGGATAAGGACGGCACCCTCCGTTCTCCGGACACAGAAGCAGCCATCACGCTCACTCCGGACGGCCGCTGGAGCTTACCTAAGAAATCCTCCACGATGCTTCCAGGCGCAACAGGGCAGAAGACAACGCAGCCAAGCTCTCAGACCACCACTGGTGAAAGCGGTGCCGAATACTATGTCATCCAGTCCGGAGACACTCTCTCGAAGATCGCAAAGAAGTTCGGTACGAGCGTGGCGAAGATCTGCGAGCTGAACGCGATGTCCCAGAATGCGACACTTCGCATCGGTAGGAGGCTCAGAATCAGATAACGCAATTATCCGGGGCATAGCCCATAGATATAAACAAAGAAAAACCAGACAATGAAAAGAATACTCCTCTCTATTGCCATGACCATGGTACTCCTGACGGCAGCGTACGGTGCCGAGAAGAAACGCATTCCACAGGAATGGCTGACCCTCGCCGAGCAGACCGATTTCAGGAAGACACCCAGGTACGAAGGTACCATGGACTTCTTCAGCCGCCTGGCAGACCAGTCGAAGATGGTCACGATGGGATCCTTCGGAGTCAGCCCGCAGGGCAGGGATCTGAGAATCGTGGTGGTCGACAAGGACGGCCTGACCGAGCCTGCACAGATCCGTGCGAAGGGAAGGCTGGTGATACTCGTGCAGTGCTGCATCCACAGCGGCGAGCCTGACGGAAAGGACGCGACGATGATCTGGCTGCGCGACCTTGTCATCACCGGCAAGGACAGGGAGCTGCTGGACGACATCAGCTTCGTCATCATACCTATCTTCAACGTCGACGGCCATGAGGACTTCCGCGCGACCAACCGCATCAACCAGAACGGTCCGGACGAGCTCGGAACGAGGAACACGGCCCAGCTGAAGAACCTCAACCGAGACTATCTCAAGGCAGACACGCCGGAGCTCAAGGCATGGCTGAGGCTCTACAACCGCTGGGATCCGGAGCTCTTCATCGACTGCCACGTCACCAACGGCGCGGACTTCCAGTACGTCATGACCTACGACATCGAGAACCATGGCAAGGCCATCTCCGAGCCTCTCCACAGCTTCTCGACCGACGTCTTCGAGAAAGAGTTCAACCAGAGGATGACCGCTGCGGGATTCCCGATGTTCCCATACTGCGAATACGAGAGGACCTACGCCCCTGAGCTGGGAGCCACCCTCGACGTGTTCGACCCTCGCTACTCCCAGAGCTACGTCGCCTACCGCAACCGTCTCGGAGTGCTTCTCGAGACACATATCTACAAGCCATACAGGTCCCGCGTCATGGCGACCCTCGAGTCGATCCGCAACTGCGCATACATACTCAAGGACCACAAGGCCGAGCTCCGGCAGAAGATCAGCGCGGCCGACAAGGCGACCGCAAGCGCGGAGTTCAGGAAGACTCCGTTCCCTGTCAAGTACGAGGTCGACAAGAGCGACGTGACCTACGTCGACTACCTCGGATGGCAGCGCGACACCGTCGTGAGCGACCTTTCCGGAGGCCAGTGGGTGAAGCATAACTACGACAGGCCGATGACCTACAACGTGCCTCTCTTCAAGAGCCTCAGGCCTTCTGTGTCAATCAGGATGCCGAAGGCGTACGTCATCCTCCCGCAGTACAGCTATCTCGCTGAACTCCTTGACCTGCACGCACTTGAATACAGCGTCCTCAAGGAAGAGATGGAGATGGAAGTGGAGACCTACCGCTACACGGGCGGCACCTTCTCGACCCGACAGAGCGAGGGAAGGGTGCCTGTGGTATCTACGACCTACACTACCCAGACCGAGACCCTTCTCTGTCCGAAGGGCAGCATCATAGTCGACATGGCGCAGCCTAACGCCAAGCTCGCGCTCTATCTCTTCGAGCCTGACGCGCCCGGATCTCTGACCTACTGGGGATTCTTCAACGTCCACGTACAGGCCGACAACGAGTACTGGGTCAACCCTGCATACATGGAGTTCAAGGGCAGGGAGATGCTCCAGGAGAACGCTGCGATACGTGCCGAGTTCGAGCAGAAGATGAAGGACCCTGCATTCGCCGGCAGTCCTGACGCCATCCTCGGCTACTTCTACGAGATCTGCAGGAAGCAGTCCCACCAGGACAACGAGCTCCATCCTGTATGGAGGGTGATGGACTAGAGAGTGCCGCGAAGGAGCTGAGCCATGCCAAGGGAGATCGACATACTCATCGCCGACGGTGCGTCCACACGCATCGGCAAGGCCGTCCTCAAGTCCCTCCGCGGCAGGGGCCTGGCCTGCGAGGCCATCGACGACAGCTCAGTCACCAAGGACGAGTTCGGCTACCTGAGGCTGCTCAAGGCCACCTTGAAGGACGTCCGTCCGAAGGTGCTGATGCCTGTATTCAAAGGCGAACTGATTGCCCGGAATATGTCCATGGTACCTGGCTCTGACGTCAGTACCGGCAAGGCACTGTCAGCGATGCTCGAAGGAATCGCCGTCCCCGTCTCACCGGCAGACACCATCGACCAGCTTGACGACAAGGTCAGCGCATCGGCGCTCTGCACAGGTCTGGGCATCCCTCAGCCTCGTCTCTACAGCGACGAGGAGGCACTTGAGAATCCACAGATGCTTTTCAGCGCTCCAGGCAGGCCGGTGGTGTTCAAGCGCAGCACCGGACTGGGCGGCGACAGCGTCTATTTCCCGAAGAACGGAATCTCCCTGGCCAACATAATCGGTTCGGCCGGTGTCAGGGGACGTCCGCACCTGATCATGGACTACATAGACGGGTACGACGTGTCGGTCGATGCCATACGCTGGAACGGATGGTTCCAGGCGGCGGGGTACCGTACCATGGTACCGAAGCGCAAGGGCACGTCGCTTGTAAGGGTCGGTGTCGACATGCCGGAGCTTGTCGGATACGCCAGGCAGATCCTTGACGCGGTGGACTACAGGGGCGCCTGCGGCATCGATTTCCGTATCGACAGGAAGAGCGGGAAGGCCTTTTTCCTTGAGTGCAACCCCCGTTTCTCAGGCGGACTTAAGTCAAGTCTCGCCGCCGGCTTCGACATGCCTTACATCCTATGGCAGCTCTGTAGAGGAGAAATGCCCGAGCCGGTGAGGCTCAGGCATTGCAGATTGAGTATCGAGTGGGAGGAGATCCTCTCACGAAGGTAGCTTTCTTTTTACTTGACGTCCCTGATGCATCTTACAGAGTAGGCATCCGCGCGGCTGCCGGAAGCATTAGGCGACATGGTGGTCTTCTGGAAGGCGAGAGGGCTGACACCGAAGCCTGCCGATCCTGCGCTGTTGCTCCAGAAGGTTCCCCACATACCTGAGACGCTGCCGTAGAGCATTCCGTAGCTGCCGTCGTATCTCGCAGCTGCAGGGATGAATGTCTTCACATCCTTCGCCTTGTCGAGATAGAGGATCCAGCCATAGTTGAAGTCATCGCCGCTGATGACTCCGTCACCGTTGATGTCTGCGACGTTGAAGTTGCTGACGGTCTCGTCATATCCGCCGGTAGGGGTAGCATCCCTGAATACGTCCACAGGCGGTACTCTCCAGCCTGCAGGGCATGGGTCGTAGTATGTCTTCGAGCCCTTGTTAGGATAGGTGTTGGTATCGGAGTCGCGCTCGTTGCCCTTAGGATTGCCCCAGAGTGCGTCGTTAGCCTCCTCCGGTACGAGCCAGTCCCTTGAGGTAGCGTACTGCTTGTAGTTGGTGAGGACGGTCGTAGGATGCGCGATAGCGTATGCGAGATTGTTGTCAGTCGTCGAGGTCCATGCCGAGTAGGTCATTGCGACTTCCTTTCCTTCAGCGTCATAGACTACCACAGGCATCGTCTTGGTGTCTCCGGTGAGCACAGGGCTTCCTGGGAACGGATCCTTTCTGCCCCACTGGTAGAGAAGGCCGAAGCAGTCAGTGGTTACTACCTGGTCGCCCTTGTCGGTGGCACCGAGGTTGAGGTCCATCACCTCGTAGCCTGTAGCAGAGGCGAGCGCCTTGATCTCGACTCCAGGATTCCATATATGCCAGCTCCAGACGATGTCATCGCCCTTGGTGGCAGCGATCACTGCGTTGCCTGGCTTGCCTGATGCTGTGAACTTGATGACGCCTTCCTCGAGTGAGATCTCCGTCACCAGGTCTGCAGAAGTCTGCCATACGAGCTTCACTCCGTCAGGATCGAGCTCTGCAGGAGCCTCGAGACCCTCGACTGTCTTTCCGTTTCCGCGTACTGTCGCGCTGAACTTGTAAGGACCGGCCTCTGAGATGATGTAGCTGTTTGAAGTCTCGGCTTCGCTGAGGTCCACTGTAGGGTCTACAGGCTCCACGGGGTCAACCTCGGTGCCAGGACCGTCCGGGTCGTCAGGGTCTGTCTGCTTCTCGCCGCACGAGAGTGCAAGGCCGACGACAGCGACCAGCGAGAACAGTCTCGCTGACCATACTGAGAATGATTTGCGTGTGATTTTCATGATTAAATTGAATCTAACTAACCTAAAAATGATAACTTTACATTGAATTGGAACAAAGATAGACATTTTTAACTTCTATTTTTCTAACTTTGAAAGATATGAGACACAATTTCGACGAGATCGTTCCGCGTCAGGGAACGGACTGCTACAAGCATACATACCTCAAGGACATCTGCGGAAGGGAGGACGTCCTCCCTATGTGGGTGGCAGACATGGAGTTCAGGACACCTGAGTTCGTGATGGAGGCGATACAGAATAGGCTCACCCAGGGCATACTCGGATACACCTGTCCGTCGGACGGCTACTACGAGGCGATCTGCCAGTGGAACAGGAGCCAGTACGGGCTCGAGGTCACCAGGGAGATGATCAACTACATCCCGGGCGTCGTCTCGGGCATCTTCATGTCCATGCTCGCCCTTACCGAGAAGAATGACAGGATACTGATCATGGAGCCTGTATACCATCCTTTCCGCCTGGTCCCTCAGGCCAACGGCAGGGAGGTGGTGATGACCACCCTCAGGCGCGGCGAGGACAACTTCGAGATGGACTTCGAGGCTTTCGAGAAGGACATCAAGGGCTGCAGGATGCTCATCCTGTGCAACCCTCACAACCCGGGAGGAATCTGCTGGAGCGCCGAGGAGCTCCGCAAGATCGCCGAGATATGCGCAAGGGAGAAGGTGACGGTCGTGAGCGACGAGATCCACTGCGACATGCTCTTCAAGGGCAGGAAGCACATCCCGTTCGCATCTGTCAGCGACACCGCAAGGCGCATCTCGATCACCCTCCAGGCGCCTACCAAGACATTCAACCTCCCTGGAATCGTCGCAGCGCAGATGATAATCTTCGACGAGACACTCCGCAGCAAGGTGTTCAGGTTCGTCCAGGGCAGCGACATGGACCTCGGCAACATCCTCGCCTTCGACTGCGTGAAGGCCTGCTACAGCGAGGCCGGTTCCGAGTGGAAGGCCGAGATGCTCGACTATGTCGACTCCAACATCGACCTCCTCTGCGAGAGGATGGCATCCGAGTGCCCTCAGATCGTGCCGATCAGGCCTCAGGCAAGCTTCCTCGTGTTCCTTGACTGCAGGGCTCTGGGAATGACACAGGAGGAGCTCATCAGGTTCTTCGCCGACAAGGCCCGCATCTGCATGAACTCAGGCGAGATGTTCGGACCTTCGGGCGTGGGATACATGAGGATGAACGTGGCATGTCCGCGTTCTATGATGTCCCAGGCGATCGACCAGATCGTGGAGGCAGTCAAGAATCTCCAGAAGTAAGCACTTAACAGATAGACATTTATAATATGAAGACAAGAAACATCATCCTTTCGCTGGCATCGGCCCTCATAATGGCAGCATGCTCGACAGCTCCGGCGCCTCAGGCAGGCAAGTCGTTCGACGAGGTCCTCGCGACCAGGCGCAGCATACGTGACTACGACGCTTCGAAGTCGATCTCCAAGGAAGAGGTCACAACCATCCTCCTCGCCGCTCAGAACGCTCCGTCATGGGCCAACACCCAGACCAGCAGATACTATGTAGCGATGAGCGAGGACAAGGTCGCAGCCGTCCAGAAGCTCATCGGCGAGAGGAACGCCCAGAACGTGCAGGGCGCACCTGTGCTCATCGTCTCTACCTTCGTGAAGGGCCAGTCAGGACATTTCTCAGGCAACCCTACCAACGAGATCGGTGACGGCTGGGGAGCGTACGACAACGGTCTCTCGAACTGCTACCTCATCCTCAAGGCCCGCGAGATGGGCTTCGACACTCTCATCATGGGAATGAGGGACTCGGACGGTCTCAGGGCCATCTTCGGAATCCCTGAAGAGGAGACTGTGATGGCTGTCATCTCCCTCGGATACAGGGCAAGCGACCCTGCTACACCAGGACACAAGAACCTCGACGAGATCGTCAAGTTCTTCTAGGAACGCGCCGCCAAGGCTGAACGAAGACTATGAAGACAGGACTTACAGGAAGATTATGCAGGCTGGCCTTTGTGCTGGCCTGCGCTTCCGTCCTGTCTTCCTGCGGTATCTCTAAGGCATTCCTGTCGAACAGCCCGAGGTACCATGCCGGAGTCGCGAACCCGACCGGCTATGCGCCCGAAGGCACTCTGGAGGAGTGCGTCTACCGCTGTTCGGTCGAGGGCCCGGAAAGCCGGAGGATGCTGGTGTACCTTCCCAAGGGGTACCATGATACCGAGACCCGATATCCCGTCCTGTATCTCCTACATGGTGCCAGGGGCTACGAGACCAGCTGGGTGAAGAAGGGCACGCTGCTCCAGCTGACCGACAGCCTGTTCAGGGAAGGCCTGGCCGAGCCATGCATAGTCGTGACGCCGAACATGAACCAGTACAAGGACGACTCTGACTTCGACGATTCACGCTACAAGGACATGTTCGAGTCGGTCTTCGAGGTCGACGGAGCGGTCGAGAGCAGCTTCGTGGAGGATGTCGTCGGATATGTCGACAGCCATTTCAGGACCCTAGCCAGGAAGGAGTCAAGAGCCATAGCGGGCCTTTCGATCGGCGGCCTGCAGAGCATGTACATCTCCGCCAACAACCCAGCCTCGTTCGACTATGTCGGACTGTTCTCGCCGATGTGCGGCATAATCCGCAAGGCCGGTCCCCACAGCAGCTTCTACAGGGACCGCCGGGAGAAGCAGAGCGTGCAGTTCTCGGAAGGCAACAGTCCTCTCCTATACAACATCTATGTCGGCAAGGGCGACGTAGTGTACCCTCAGGTCAGGATGTACACAAGATACATGGACAGGATGGGATTCCCGTACGATGTGTACTACACCAGGGGTGACCATGACTGGCCCAACTGGAAGGCCTACTACATCGACCTGCTCCAGAGGCTGTGGAGGAAGGAACCCGTCGAACTTGCTCCTATAGTCATCAGGAAATAGCTGCGATCGGAGGCGAGTATCGTTTTAAGTGAAAATTTTTCGCCAAAACGCTTGCACTTGACGCTCAGGATTCATAGATTTACACCATGAAATCAATCTCGAGAAGGAATAATAACAATAATAATCAGCAGCAGGGTAATCAGAATACTCTGCCGCTTCGTTATGTTCTTCCCGGTCGGGACATGGTGAGATAAAGCAAGGAAAAAAACAATAGCAGGACTATAAGACAGCCGGGGCCGAAAGGTTCCGGCTGTCTGCGTTCTGCCTGCGGAGGGAAAAACCAACATAAACGAACATAAACATGCAGTCATTAATTGAAAACCGTGATTCGGTCAACCGCTGGCTTGAGCGGTATGGAGTCAGATTCGGAGTCTACAAGGGAGGGGTGTTCAACGAGCAGCTGTTCCCTTTCGACTCAATCCCAAGGATCATTGCCCGTGAGGATTGGCAGATGCTCGAGAAAGGTCTTGTCCAGAGGGTCAAGGCGCTCAACGCGTTCCTGTGGGACATCTACCATGAGAAGAACATAATCAAGGACGGAGTGGTCCCTGAGGAGTTCGTCTACTCATCCAAGGGATACATGCCTGAGTGCGAAGGGATAGACCCTGAAGGCAGGATCTACTCGCACATCAGCGGAATCGACCTCGTCGAAGGCAAGGACGGCAGCTGGTTCATCCTCGAGGACAACCTCAGGATACCATCGGGAGCATCCTATCCGATGATCGCAAGGGAGATCACGCGCAAGGTGTCGCCGGTCACATTCATCGACAACCACGTGGCCGACAACCGCGACTACGCAGTCCTTCTCAAGGAGATGATGGACAGCGTCAACAAGGGCAGGGGAATCAACGTGATCCTCACTCCGGGAAGATACAACTCCGCCTTCTTCGAGCATTCGTACCTCGCCGAGAAGACAGGAGCGGTGCTCGCGTTCCCTGGCGACATGACCGTGGAGGACGACATCGTATGGTACACCGGCCTCTTCAAGGAGAAGATCAGGGTCGGAGCGATCTACCGCCGCGTGAGCGACGAGTACCTTGACCCGATGGCCTTCGAGGCGTCGTCACTGCTCGGCGTCCCTAACCTCTTCCAGGCCTACAGGAAGGGCAACGTGGCAGTCATCAACGGATTCGGAAACGGCGTGGCCGACGACAAGGGAATCTACTACTTCGTGCCTAAGATGGTCAGGTACTATCTCCACGAGGAGCCGATCCTCCACAACGCGCCTACCTATCTTCCGTATTTCAAGGAGGACTACGACTACATCCTCGCCAACATCGGCAAGCTCGTCATCAAGGACGTCAGCGAAGCGGGCGGCTACGGAGTGGTGTTCGGACGCGACCTCAGCCCTGAGAAGCTCGAGGAACTGAAGACCCTCATCGTGGAGCAGCCTAGACGATGGATCGCCCAGGAGGTGATCGACTTCAAGGACCTCGAGATACTCGAGGGCATGGAGAAGGTCGAGAGGAAGGCCGACCTGCGCGCATTCGTGGTATCGGGCGCCGACGGGGTCAAGGTCTGGAAGAGCGGCCTGACGAGGTTCTCGAGGAATCCGGACTCGTTCGTGGTGAACTCAAGCCAGGGCGGCGGATTCAAGGACACATGGGTAATGGAAGATTAAGTAACGGACATATCAGATGAAACAGACAATCATATCACCGGCAAAGGCCAACAGCATGTACTGGCTTGGAAGATATACCGAAAGGATATACCTCCAGCTTCACCTCCTCCGCAAGTGCTTCGACAAGATGATCGACGGAAAGCCCGAGGACTACAACGGATACCTCTCATCCATCGGCAACACCTTCACCTACGCCGACCTCGAGCAGGAGCGCTACGCTCTGGTCCATGACAAGTACAATCCAGTATCAATCCTCTCATGCATCGAGAGAGCCAACGACAACGCCCTGATAATCAGGGATGAGATCACCAGTCCTACCCTCGGATACATACAGATGAGCATGGAGACCCTGCGCCGTGCAGCCGCCGATGGCGAGCAGCCTACGGTCGATGAGCTCCAGGACCTTACCGACTGGATGCTGGCATTCTGGGGATCGATAGAGGAGAGGGTCTATGACGACAGGGTCAAGACCCTGCTGAAGATAGGCAAGCTGGTAGAGCACATCGACATGAACATCCGCTTCGCCTACAAGTTCTACCGCATCGAGGAAGCCTTCGCGTCGCTCGTGACCTGCTTCCAGAAGGAGCCGAGGGCATTCAACGCCGATGCGATGGACGCCCTGCGCGAGGCCATAGACGAGAAGTCCTACGACCCGAAGGACCCTGTATATGTGAACAAGGTGCAGATACTTCTGGGAAATCTCGTAACTTTATAGCGATGGCCCGTTTCCTCTTCACATACCGGTCTGAGACCCGCTTTTCCGTGCCCGTCACCGGACACAGCTTCCTGCTGCGCGTACTGCCGCTGAGCGACGGTCCCCAGCAGCTGGAGCAGGCGTCCCTCAGCCTGGAACCCGGGCCCGACAGCCTCTGCGGCGACGTCGACAAGTGGGGAGCGGAGATATCCTACGGTATAGCGTCGGGACCGCACGACCATTTCAGCTATGTCAGCAGCGGCATCGTGGAGACTTCTGGAGAACCCCGATTGGACCCTCATCCCTCGCCGGTGTTCAGGGTGCCTACGGCGCTCACGGGCTTCTGCGAGGAGATGCGCGGGCTGTGCGTGGAAGGCGGTGGCCTGGAGGCTGCCAAGGCCATGATGGTAAAGGTCAGCGGGGCCGTGGCCTATGTGCCAGGCAGCACGGGTGTCGCGACGAGCGCGGCCGAGGCCTTCCACCAGAGGAAGGGCGTCTGCCAGGACTTCTCGCACATACTCATCGCCCTGTGCCGCGAATGTGGCATCCCGGCCCGCTACGTATGCGGATTCGTTACGGGGGAGGGCGAGACCCACGCATGGACCGAGGTATGGCATGAGGGATCATGGTACGGTCTGGACGCGACGTCAGGTCTTCCGTGCGACGACACCTACATCGCCGTCGCCTTCGGGCGCGACGCGGCCGACTGCTCAGTGAGCCGTGGTGTGTTCACCGGGTCGGCGCTGCAGCGGACGGAAACGAAAGTAACAGTTGAAGAATTATTTGAGAAATGATAAAGACAGTGTTCGAGAGGTCCCTGCCGGTGGGCGAGACCTTCTCGATAAAGAAGAATGTAATCAGCAACGGCACCGGGAAGAAGCGTGTCTGCATAGTAAGCGGAACGCACGGTGACGAGCTGGAAGGACAGTTCATCTGCTTCCAGTTCCAGAAGGAGATACTCGAGGAGATCGACTGCCTCGACGGCACGATAGAGGTCTATCCAGCCCTCAATCCGATGGGCATCGACTCGATCAGCAGAGGAATCCCCAACTTCGACCTCGACATGAACAGGATATTCCCCGGAGACCCTCAGGGCACCATGGCCGAGCAGGCCGCGGCGGCCATCGTGGAGGACATCAAGGGTGCCGACATGGTCATCGACATCCATTCGAGCAACATCTTCCTGCGTGAGGTCCCGCAGGTCCGCATAAGCGAGATGACGGCGGACGTGCTGGTACCATGGGCCCGTCACCTGAACACGGACTTCATATGGGTGCACGGAGCCGCGACGGTGCTCGAGGCGACTCTCGCACATTCACTGAACACCAGGGACACCCCGACGCTCGTGGTCGAGCTGGGAGTGGGCATGAGGATCAACCACTACTACGGGAAGAAGATGGTCCTCGGACTGAAGAACCTCATCGCCAAGATGGGAATGTGGAAGGGTGCAGTCGACCAGTCGGCCATCACCGACCCTATCGTGTCCGTCGGCGACCAGGTCAGCTTCGTCAACGCGCCTGCTTCGGGAATCTTCTCGACCGAGACACACAACGAGAGGATAGTCGAGGTAGGTGACAGCCTGGGACAGATCATCAGCCCGCTCACAGGCGAGGTCATCGAGGACATCAAGGCTCCTTGCAGGGGATATCTCTTCACTATCAGGGCATACCCGGTATGCTACGAGGGTTCACTTCTTGCCAGAATACACAGGATATGAGAAAGGAATTGATTTTCAGCATGGAGTCGCCGTACCGCGACACATTCAGGATATGGGGATACCGCTTCGGAAGCGGCGAGAAGAGTCTCGCGGTGGTAGGTGCCATGCGCGGCGACGAGGTGCACCAGCAGCTGGTGTGCGCCCAGCTTGTATCAAGGCTGGAGAAGATGGAGAAGGAAGGCAAGCTCATGGAAGGCCACGAGATACTCGTGATCCCGTCGGCGAACCCGTTCTCGATGAACATAGAGAAGCGCTTCTGGGCGCTCGACGGGACGGACATCAACAGGATGTTCCCGGGCTACGACCTGGGAGAGACGACCCAGAGGATCGCGTCAGGCCTCTTCGAGGCGATCAAGGACTACAGGTACGGCATCCAGATGGCAAGCTCGTACATGAGCGGAGACTTCATCCCTCACGTGAGGATCACCAGGACCGGCTTCGAGGACGTGGACACCGCGCGCCTCTTCGGTCTTCCGTACGTCTCTGTCAGGGAGGCGAAGCCTTTCGACACCGCGACGCTCAACTACAACTGGCAGATCTGGTGCGCCAAGGCCTACTCGCTGTACGGCGGCCAGAATGACGACGTCACCCCCGAGAGCTCCAGGGCCATGGTGGACTCCATCCTGAAGTTCACCCACAGGATAGGGCTGTCGGTCCCAGTGGCAAACAGTGCAAAGATGTCGTACGAGACCATCGTGGTCGAGGACGGGGACATCGTCAAGGTCAAGGCGCCGTCGGCCGGAATATTCCAGACTGCCGTCAAGGCAGGTGATGAAGTGGGCGAGGGTCAGGTCATAGCAAGGATCATAGACCCGTACGAAGGTAAGGTGCTCGACCATGTGACCTCGCCGTGCGACGGAGTAGTCTTCTATCTCCTGAACAAGCCGTTGGCACTCCAGAGTGGGCCGATCTTCGAGATCATCGCGTTCAGCCCTGCTTCTGCTGCTCAGGATGGGCATGGAGATCGTAGGCCCTGATCGAGTCGAAGTAGTCAGCCAGGACCTTGCATGTGGTCTTAGGATCCAGGGTGAACTTCCCTAGGACCTTGTCACCGTCCATCAGACCAACGCCGAGCTTTCCAAGTTCGGCGTTATATTTCAGTACGAGCATCTTCTGCTCGAAATCATCGTCGGTGAAGCCAACGCAGAGACCGTCCTGGGTAGAGAATATCTGATTCATTCCTATTTTGCTTTTAAAGCAGCAAAAATAAGGATTTTAAACGGACTTTCCCTATATTTGGGATACTAACGGATACTACAATGAAGTCTTATAGAATCTCAGTCCTGGCCGCCATCGTGGCAGCCTCATTTGCAGCCACAGGCTGCGGAATCCTCAACAGTGGTCAGATGGACGCCGGATATCTCGCCGGAGCGGCTGGCAACGCCATCAAGGCGGCCACCCTCAGCAACGCACAGGTCATCGAGCTATGCCGACAGTCCGTAGCACTGATGGACTCGGAGAACAAGGTCAACAACGGCGCATACAAGACACGTCTCGACAGGGTGATGGCAGGCATCACCGAGGTCGAGGGAGTCAAGCTCAACCTCAAGGTCTACGAGACCAGCGAGATCAACGCCTTCGCCTGCGGTGACGGATCGATACGCGTCTATTCAGGTCTGATGGACGTTATGGACGACGACCAGCTCATCGCCATCATAGGCCACGAGATCGGCCATGTGATGCACAAGGACACGAAGACAGCGATGCAGAGGGCCTATGCGGCAGCGGCAGCGCGCGGAGTGGTCGCAGCGACAGGCGGGACTGTAGGCGAACTGGCCAAGTCATCGATAGGAGACATCGCTTCGTCATTCGTATCAGCCCAGTTCTCGCAGAAGCAGGAGTTCGCAGCCGACGAATACGGATACGAATTCGCCATAAAGCACGGACACAGCCCTTACAGCATGGCGACTGCTCTGGAGAAGCTCGTGTCTCTCAGCAAGAGCGGAGGCGCGACGGCATCCGCAGTCGCAAAGATGTTCTCATCCCATCCGGACAGCGCCCTCCGCGCCCAGAAGATGAGAGCCAAGGCCGATGCACTGAAGAAGTAGCAGCTCCTGTCAGACACACAGATAAACCACATAACACACAATACAATGAGACGACTGATCATCACCATCACCGCCGTATTCTGTATCATGGTACCATGTACCGCGTCCGTGCATAACGTAAGGGACTACGGCGCCAAGGGCGACGGCGTCACCATCGACTCCCCGGCAATCAACGCAGCCATCAAGGCGGCAGCGTCCGAAGGAGGCGGAATGGTCTACATACCGTCCGGCACATATGCGTCATACACGATCAGGCTCGAGAGCCACATCCATCTCCACCTTGAGAAGGGTGCCGTCCTCAAGGCAGCGGAAGGAGAGCAGTTCGACGCTGCAGAACCCGGTCCTGACCCTCAGTATCAGGACTTCGGGCACAGCCACTGGAAGAACTCCCTGATCTGGGGTATCGGCATCGATGACGTAACCATCAGCGGCGAGGGCATGATCGACGGGTCAAACCTATCCGCTGGGTATGGAGACCACGCGGTGAAAGACGGCATCGCCAACAAGATGATAGCGCTCAAGGACTGCAAACAGGTGGTCATCAGGGACATCACCATGTTCCGCGGAGGGCACTTCTGCCTCCTCGCCACCGGCATAGACAACCTTCTCCTGGACGGCCTGACCGTTGACACCAACCGTGACGGGCTCGACATCGACTGCTGCAGGAACGTCAGGGTCACAAACTGCAACGTCAACTCTCCTTTTGATGACGGCATCGTCCTCAAGGCATCGTACGCGATGGGCAGGTTCATCGACACCAGGAACGTGGCTATCACCAACTGCAACATCAGCGGATACGATGTAGGCACCATGCTCGACGCGACATACAAGCCTGCCACGCTGACTTCACCTCACGACGGAAGGACACGAATCGCCCGCAGCTCCGGCAGGATCAAGCTCGGAACCGAATCCAGTGGCGGATTCAAGAACATCGCGATCAGCAACTGCACCTTCGATTTCTGCGGAGGCATCCTGATCGAGTCGATGGACGGAGGCTACGCGGAGGACATCGTGATAAGCAACCTCACCATGAGGGACTGCCTTGACACCCCTCTCTTCATAAGGCTGGGCAGCCGCATGCGCAGCCCTGAAGGCACCGAGATCGGCATGATAAGAAGGGTGCTCATCAGCGACGTCAACGCATACAACACGATGGGTGCCTATGGAGTCATCATCTCCGGCATCCCAGGTCACGACATAGAGGATTTCACCCTCAGGAACATCCACCTCAACTACACCGGTGGGTTCAGCAAGGAGGAAGCCATAAAGAAGGCGCCAGAAAACGAGAAAGCATACCCGGACACTCCTATGTTCTCCGGCAACAGACCGATGCCTGCCAAGGGCATCTTCATGCGTCACACCGACGGCTTCACACTCGACGGGGTCCACTTCTCATATGAGAAGACAGATACACGTCCACTGTTCTTCACTGAAGACGTGAAGAATCTCAATGCGAGGGACATCACCCTCGAGGGCAAGCCGGTGAAGGTAAAGTAATCATCACGCTAACAGAAACACAAGAATATGAAAGAAGCAACGATCGAAGTCCTCGGCAAGGAGGACGTCATAAATCTCATCGACAAGCAGTGGATGCTCGTCACTGCAGGAACTCCTGAGAGCTACAATACGATGACCGCAAGCTGGGGCGCGCTAGGATGCCTCTGGAACAGGCCCGTGGCCATCATCTTCATACGCCCTGAGCGCTACACACACGATTTCATCGAGACCGGATCCAGGATCTCGCTCTCTTTCTTCAGCGAGGAGTACCGCGACGCGCTCAAGCTCTGCGGAAGCAGGAGCGGACGCGACTGCGACAAGGTGGCAGAGGCCGGCCTTACGGCAGTGCAGCTGGAGCAGGGTACCATGGGCTTCGACCAGGCCCGCCTGACCCTCGACTGCCGCCAGCTCTTCAGGACGGAGATGAAGGAGGCAGACTTCATCGATCCTTCGCTGATGAAGTGGTACGGCGAGAAAGGCGGCTTCCATACCGTCTATGTGCTTGATATAGAGAAGGTCTACGTAGCCGAGTAGGTTATGAAGGCTATCATCACAGGAGCGACCGGATACGTCGGCGAGGGAGTGCTCCTCGCGATGCTCGACGACCCGAGGATCGAGAAGGTCCTCTCCATCTCCAGAAGACCGTGCGGACACTCGCACCCGAAGCTGGAGGAGATCGTCATCCCTGACCTCATGGACCTGAAGGAAGGCGACGTGCGCATCAAGGGATATGACGTCGTGTTCTTCGCCGCCGGCATCACGTCCGTAGGCACCCCGAAGGACGTCTACCAGGTCATCAGCCACGACATCCCGGTCCACATGGCATCGATCATGCCCGACAAGGAGAAGATGACATTCATCTATGTCTCCGGCGCCGGCACCTCGGACAAGGGCAGGCAGCACTGGCAGAAGGTCAAGAGCTCGACCGAGCGTGAGATCGATGCCATGGGCTTCCGCCACGCCTTCGGCTGGAGACCTATGCTCATGGTACCTTACGCAGGGCAGAGGAGCAGGCAGGTAAAGGCCCAGAAGGTCACGCTTGTCCTTTATCCAATCGTGCGCCTTCTGGGCCAGTACAATTCAATGAGGGAGATGAGCAACGCCGTGGTCAACGTCACGGAGAACGGATACAGGAAGTTCGGGATCTCGCCTCTGGATATCAAGAGACTGGGTCGCTAGTCTCCCGTGATCTCGCTGATAGGCTTGCATGAGCCTGCGAAGAGGTACATGGTGTACCTGTCAACCTCTCCGAAGTCTCCCGCAGCGTCCTCGCCGACAGTGATGGTGTTCATCAAGGTCATCGAGTTTCCGCTCTTCTCCACGAGGAACCATACGTCCGTCGTCTTCGAGAGGTCGCACTTGGTGCCGTTCTTGACGAGAGCTGCTGTCAGCTCAGCGTCGGTGTACTTGTTAGGATCGTCCTTGGTGAACGCGGCATAGCCGTAGACAGGCTCGCCGGCGTCGATGACGAGGGTGTTGTGCACATAGTACTTTCCCGCATACCTGGCGTACTTGACAGGGTCATATTCATAGAGTGCGTCACCGTCGTAGTATGCCACGTTGTCCTGATATACGTAGACGTCGGATACCTTGGCCTCCAGGGTTGTGAACACGTCGCTCACATAGGCCTCCGAGACTGCGTTGCCATCGGCGTCCACGCATACGGCGAAGACGAGATAGTCAGTAGCCGAGGCGAGGGAAGTGTACTCGTAGTCCTGGCTGCCTCTCATTCCGCAGCCCTTCACGACATCCTTGATGGTAGGCCAGAAGCTAGGGTCTATCTGGTTCTTGAGCCAGTCCGTGAGGAAGTCACCCTCGACCTTTCCATACTTGTCGAACACATCCTTCTTGACGATGTCCCATACATAGAGGACCGTAGGGTCGCTCGGCTCGACCTCGACGTAGGCACCGCGGGTAGTGATGTCGGACACGGCCGAAGTGAATGTCACGCCGGACGGGTCGTTCTGGTCTGAGGTGGTGAACGTGAAGGTATAGAGCTTAGTGCAAGGCTCCTTCTCCCTCACGCCATAGGCATAGAGGCAGTATTCGGTGAGAGGATCAAGTGAGCCTGTCTCAGCATTGGTGACGGTGGTGTTGCCCTGGTCGGTCATGCCCATGGAGATGATGCTCCTGTAGAAGTCATGGATCTCGCCGAGGATGGTCTCGTCGTCCTTGCCAGGGAAGCGGCCAGAAGGCAGGACTACGTTGAAGAAGTCCATCTGACGGTCGGTAGGGATGATCTCGATGCTGAGGTCCATGAACGCGTTGCTGTTGAGCTTGAACCTGAAGTCATCCAGAGGTGTCTCGGCCTCGAGGCTGATGTTCCTGAGGGTGTTGAAAGTGAGGGTATGGCCGTTGTCGAGGGTCACCTCGCCCGAGAACCTGTGGTTGCGCACGGTCACCTTTCCCTCCGACACCTTGTATTCCTTCTGCTTCACTGTGTTCTTCGCCACGCCAGCGTCCGCGTACTCAGCCGCAGACGCATCGAACTCGAAGGTGCCCACAGGCACGTCGAAGTACTGGATGTTGATAGGAGCGGTGTGGAGGGTGAAGCTGAGGACCTCGTACGAGAGGTCGTCGTTCATCTCGTCCACTGCGTCCGTGTTGTAGAGGTTGACATTGAACACTGACTTGCCGTCCACCTCGCCCATGTAGAGGGCATCAGAGTGGGCGTAATCCTTTGTGTATTCGGTGATTTCCGGATCCGGGACCTGTCTGCAGGCAGTAGACAGGCCTGCGCCGAGCAGCACTGCGGCTGCAATCTTAAAAAGTTTCTTCATGATAAGTGATTGATGAATCTGATTATATAGGACAAATTTAGCAGAAAATCGCGTAAATCCGTATATTAGCCGACCAAAGGTCAAACCAAGTGAAGATGGAAATCCATGTCAAGAGATTCGAGGAGCTGACCCTCGACGAGCTATACAGGCTGCTCCAGCTCAGGGCCGAGGTGTTCGTGGTGGAGCAGAACTGCCCGTACCAGGATGTCGACGGCACCGACAGGCACGCGGTCCAGGTCTTCGGTACCATGGACGGTGAGATAGTCGCCTGCCTGAGGGTCTATCTCTGGCCGGACGGCAACGCTGCCATCGGCAGGGTGGTCAACTCGATGAAGGTCAGGGGGACAGGTGTCGGGAAGCAGCTGATGCTCGAGGGCATCAGGGTCGCCAGGGAGCTATATCCCGGGAAACGCTGCCTCATCCATTCGCAGTGCTATGCCATCCCGTTCTACGAGAAGTGCGGCTTCAGCGTCGCATACGAGTTCGACGAGTTCCTCGAGGACGGAATCCCTCACAGGATGATGGAGATGATGCTTTAGGAGAATACAATACTATGGGACAGATTGAACAGATGCTCGAATTCAACAGGGAATTCGTAAGGAACAAGAAATACCTCCACCACCAGACCAGCAAGTATCCGGACAAGAAGATCGCGATAGTCACGTGCATGGACACGCGCCTGGTCACGCTTCTTCCCGCCGCGCTGGGCATCAGGAACGGTGACGTCAAGATGATAAAGAATGCCGGAGCTGTCATCACCAACCCGTTCGACAGCACGGTCAGGAGCCTGCTCGTCGCCGTCTATGAGCTGGGCGTGAACGAAGTGATGGTCATCGGCCATACGGGATGCGGAGTGCAGGGGATGGATTCACAGGAGATGCTGCACCTGATGCGAGAGAGGGGAGTCGACGAGGAGCATATCAGCCTGATGCGCCACTGCGGGATAGACCTCGACACATGGCTCCATGGCTTCGACGACACCGAGTCCGCGATGATGGAGACAGTAGACCTGATACGCAACCATCCGCTGATGCCGAAGGACGTCAACGTCGCAGGCTACATCATGGACTCCGAGACAGGAGAACTCAGGTCGATATAGGGCTTGGTTCAGGACCGCCTGGTGGTCATGCCGAACGGGAAGAGAGACATCTTCGCGATCTTGAAGTGCTGGAGTCCGAAAGGGATCCCGACGATCGTGACGCAGAAGAGCAGTCCGAAGAAGAGGTGGACCAGGGCAGCCTCCCACCAGCCACCGACAATCCACAGCACATTGAATACAAGCGACAGGCAGCCGGGCTCGCCTGGGGCGAAGTCGTTGTCCCTGCCGAACGGATGCAGCGCGTAGATGCCGAGCTTGATCAGCTGGTAGCCGAAAGGTATTCCGATTATGGTGACACACATCAGCAGTCCTGCGATGATGTAGAGTGCGGCGGTCAGAAGGCCGCCGAGGATAAGCCAGATAAGATTTCCAAGGAAGTTCATAGTCAATTGATTGTCTAGTTGTTCTTATACCGGACCTTTCTGCCCGTTATTCCAAATTTCAGGGTTTATTTCTATTTTTGCAAGAAAAACAAAAATGAAAACACATACATTTGGAACATTGGGCAGCCCAAGTCTGATGCTCTTGCCGGGTCTTGGTGTCTCCTACGAAATATTCCTCCCCTTGATATCAATGCTCAAGGAGAGGTTCTACATAATCGCTGTCGAAGTGGATGGTTTCACCCTTGACGAATTCACAAGGTTTACCAGCATAGATGATCAGGCAGGGCAAGCTATAGCATTTGTCAGAGAACATCTGGATGGCGAGCTCGACTGTGCTTACGGCCTCTCCATGGGAGGAAAGATCCTTTCCAGGATCCTTGAACGTGATGAGATCAAGATTGCCCACGCTGTTCTGGACGGAGCTCCTCTGCTACCGTTGCCTGGATGGTTGATTGACCCGCTGCGCTACTACCAGTGCATGAACGTGTGGACCTGTTATCACTGGACCGGCTTCTGGAAATTTGTGCTCCATTCCCATTATTATGACGTGATACTCGATGAATGCCGTAAAGTCTGGCCATTCGGCAAGGGACGCGCGGTGCTTGACGGCTACAAGGATATCTACACTCACAAGCTGGAGTCTGTCGCTGACACAGACATCCATTTCTGGCATGGTTCAAAGGAGTCGTTCGTAGCAAAGCCTCAGGTAAGGCACCTGCGGGAGCTTCACCCGGACGTACACGTTGAAGTATTTGAAGGAATGAACCACGGGCAGCTGTTGGCTGACAGGCCACAGGACGTCGCTGCAAGAATAATTGACCTCTATCATGGTGACGACCACGTAAGGGCCGACAATGAACGCACATGAGAATCCTGGACAAGCTCGTGGATGATCTTGGGATGACGGAGGAAAACTGAGAGAATATTGAACGAAATGGAACAACCTATACTCAACGCCCACAACAAGGCAGAATACGAGCCTCTTTATAACCGTATCATGATGCCATCTGAGGAGTCCTGAAATCGCAACTTGTTTGACAGTGCCGAAAAGCATACAGTTTTTTGAACGCACCTAAGTATTTATGTCACTGTAAGTTAGCCATTTCCCTATAGGCAGAATCTCACTATAGGGAAATGGTTAATTAGCAGAATATCAGTGTTTTAAGTGATTCCCCGTTTATTTCATCCTGCTTTTTGCGCCTTCACCAGCACCGGTTCCCTTGTACTTGCTGTTGGTGCTGTTGAACCTGTAAGAAACGCGCAGTGTGATATAAGAGTTGAAGGTGTCGTTGACCTGGTTGACGACATATCTTCCATAATCCACTTTTGCGTACTGCATAGATGAATTGAAGATATCCGAACAAGTCAGATTGAGAGTCAAAGCATCATCTTTTAAGAATGATTTCTGGACACTCAGGCTGGCAGCCTGTATAGGTCTGTATATCTCTATGTTGGATGTATTCATCTTGCTATAGTAATAATAATCCGCATTCAGCACCCAGCTGTGTTTGAAACGGAATGCATTGTTTAGCTGGAGCAGATACATCGGTTTATTGAGCGTGACGTCACGATATCCTCCTTCTGCACGCGGATCCTCTACGGTCAATGTCAGAAACTGCTTCTGGACGCCTACCGTATACATTGGGCTCCAGACTCCTATTGTAGGAGAGGCAATAAGATAGACGTTGAGCTTACGGAGCGGGACATCCAAGTTAGAAAATCTGATCAGCATAATTCCTTCGTCGTTATATGGATTTGCCCACTGGACAAACGAATTGTCGACACGCTGATAGTTTCCACTTATGCTTAGCCACTTCCAATTGGCGTTTAAAGCGGCAGTTTGGCGTTTCTCGTTAAGAAGCTTCGGATCTCCTGTCTGATAGCTGTATCGATTGTTGTAGGAAACTTCATTGCTGAGCATGCCGTAGCTTGGACGTTGTGTCTTGCCAGAATAGGACACAGAAAGCCCAACCTTACCCAGCATGGTGGCGAAACTCAGTGAAGGAAACCAGTTGTCATGAACCCTTTCAAGGCTCTTAGTATCATCAATATGGTCATGATATCCAAAATTGGCATGTTCATAACGAATGCCTGCACTTAGCTGACCGAAAGGCAGCATGGTCGAGTATTCGGCAAAACCGGCGACTGTGTTTTCCGTCAGGTGGGCATTTGTAGACGAAATGCCTGCGAAGGTTATTTCATATGCCTGGCCTGCGGTGACATAGGTCTCTTCGGCACCAAACTGAAGTGAACCTTTTCCTATAGGGTGCGTAAGGACAAGTTTGCCTGCGCCCATCGAAGTCCAGGAGTCGGAATGTGACGAAAGCTCGGCTGGAGATGTCCAGCTGGATTCGTGCATCTGAGTGAATGACTCTGTCCTGCCGTCCACGAAATCGGCGTTGAAGTTGATCCCGAGCTTTCCTAACGTGCCATCATAATAGAGATTGCCTATCCACTGTGTACTTGTAGGAATCTGTGTGTCGTTGACAGTCGCGGCATGGTCCACTTGTATGTTGTCAAGAAAGATATCGGAATCCATCAGCATTTTTGTATTACCTTTAGTATTGAAATTACGATCAAGCTTGAATCCGATCGAATGCCTGTCATTGATCTGCCAATTGGATCCTCCCACGAATTCCCATCCTCCGTTATGACCTCTGGCGTCGATGGCACTTCTCTGGGAGAAATCATGGTTTCCGTTGTCTTTGGCGATGACAATGTTGTCGTCAAACGAGCTGAGCTGATAGTTCCTGTTCTCCCAATAGACAGCCTTGCCGAAAAAATCCAAGCCTTTGACCCTGTAATTAAGGTCAAGGACAGAATAGGTTGGCTCGAAATCATTGCAGGTGTAAATATGCTGCTTGGCCTGACTGGTCATAGCGAAGCTGATGCCTTCGCCCTGGCGCTTTACAGTGCGGATCCGCACTACGGCATTGACTTCACCGCCGTATAGCGCGCCAGGATTGGATACGACGTCTACGGACCTGATATCCTCGGACATCAAGTTGCGAAGCTCCGAATTGTCCGCGACTTTTCTGCCATTGATATAATAAACAGGTGCGCCACGGCCGATGACCTCAAGACTTCCACCATTGTTGATGATGCCCGGGACCTTGGCGAGCACATCCAGGGCGTTGCCCGAGTGCTCAAGGACAGATCCGGCTATGTTGGTCACAACGGCATCGCCCTTAACTTCTATGCTTGGCATATGCACGCTTACGACTGCCCCTTCAAGCATCATAGTATTGGGGGTCATAATTACAGTAACTGCATCTGCGAACTCCGATATCGGCAGCTCGACCATATTATACCCCACCATTGATATCTGGACAATAGATGCAGACTCCGGGCTCTCCATATCAAAGATTCCATTCTTGTCCGTCATACCTCCTCCGACTATCGTTGAGTCTGGCAGAGACAAAATCACAATACCGACAAACTCTATTGGTTGCCTGTTCTCGTCAATCACAGTGCCTTTTACGCGCTGTCCGCTTGGCTGTGCTGCACTCACCCATGCCTGTGGAATGAGCATAAGCAGCAGGATAATAAATTTAATCTTTGTTTTCATGGCTGCAAATATCAAATGAATATCCCAAGGATAGTGTTATCATTCACTTACAAAGAGTTAAATAGTGTTAAATCCAAGTAATATTCTTACAAATGTGGTATTTTTGCCATATGAAAAAGCCTTACAGACATATAGTTCCCCTGCTGGCGATATCGTTCACGGCGCTGTTGCTCTATCAGGCATACTGGCTTTTAGGGCTATTCCGCTCATCTTTGGAATCAAAGAAGGCAGAAGTAGAGTTCGCCCTCCAGAAGGCAGACTATTCAGAACTGATGGAAAGACTTGGAGAACTCAGCAAGACGGATGATTCCGGTTCCATCAACATGGATGCCGGATGGATTGATGAGCCCAATAGCGCTGAAGTCAAGGTGAGCGTATACTCGGACACATTAAATGTCGAAACTTCTTCCAAAAGCGCCACGCTTACGATAAGCAGTGGTCCTGAGTCCAACTCCGACTATGCTTCCACGGCCAGCGAAGAACTTGCCAACTACTATCAGCGTGGGCTTCACGCAGGCATAGATGCGTTTTCTGTAATCAACAAGGACAGACTTGCCTTTCTGCTTGATATCAACCTCTCCGAGATAGGTGTTGACTTGCCGCACAGATTGTCCATATATGATGTGGAAGGTATGATTGAAGAAGTATCGACAAAAGGTTACATCCCTTCCGTAAAGGCTGAACAGTATGCCCTGGAGTATGGAATGAGCCCGGAAGAAAAATACATCCTTACCATTGAGCCCGTGGCACAGGTGGTGTTTCGCGGAATGGCAGGGGTGATTACAGCTTCGCTTCTGGTCTTCTTAATGCTTTCATTTTCATTTGGTTTCCTTGTGCGCTCCATGCTTAGGCAGAAGAGTCTGGAAGAGATGAAAAGCGACTTTGTCAACAACATCACACACGAGTTAAAGACACCTGTTGCAGTTGCATACGCAGCCAATGACGCCCTCCTGAACCATGGTGCATCCAGCGACTCTGATAAGCTTCGGGAGTATCTGGAAATCGGGCAGCAGCAGCTGAAGAAACTGGAGGGAATGATAGAGCAGATACTTTCCATAGGTATGGAGAACCGCAAATCATTTGAACTGAGAAAGGAGGCTGTAGAACTCCTCCCGCTCATCCATTCATTGCTGGAACAGCACAGCCTCTGTCCTGCAAAACGCTGTGAGTTCAGCGTAGATATCCCGGATGGGCTTAGAGTTGAAGCAGATCGATTCCATCTTGGAAATGTCATCAGCAACCTTATTGACAATGCCTTGAAGTATTCAGGCGATACGGTGTACATCCGCATATCTGCAGCATCTGATGAGAAAGGGGTGAAGATTGTTATTCAGGACAATGGGATCGGCATCCCCCCGGACAAACAGAAACTTGTTTTTGACAGATTCTACCGCGTTCCGACAGGTAATCTTCATGATGTGAAAGGTTATGGTCTTGGCCTATATTATGCGAAGACCATTATTGAAAAACATGGTGGTAGCATCTTTCTGGAGAGCGAGCCGGGGAAAGGCAGTGTTTTCACAATATTATTTCCTTAATTATGAAGAATACAGTCATATTGCTGGTCGAAGACGAAAAAACCCTTGCAAATATCATATATGACACATTTCGCAGTAAGGGGTACGATATTGAGGTGGCATACGAAGGGGCGGAAGGTCTTAAGCGTTTCTACGAGATACATCCTGACATTCTTGTTACAGATGTCATGATGCCGCGCATCGACGGTTTCGACATGGTCCGACGCATAAGGAAAAATGATACGCACACCCCCGTGTTGTTTTTGACTGCGAAATCCTCTCCGGACGATGTCGTTGAAGGCTTTGAACTCGGTGCTAATGATTACCTTAAGAAACCATTCGCAATCCAGGAACTTGAGGTTCGTATCAAGGCCCTCCTGGGCAAGGCCTACATAACATCCAAGAGTATACCGGAGCAGTCAGACTACATATTAGGAGATTATAACTTTTCTCCAGGAAGCCAGAAACTGACATATATACCCGATGGCAGCAGTACCGACCTCTCGCATCGTGAAAACGAAATCCTGCATTTCCTTTGCCGTGCAAACGGAGAGATAGCCCTTACGCAGACTCTCCTTCTTGAAATCTGGGGAGACGATGACTTCTTCAATGCGCGTAGTCTCCAAGTATTTATCACAAAAATGAGGCATCATCTATCAAAAGATTCCCGAATCAGAATTGTCAATGTCAGAGGGACTGGCTACAGACTGATACTTCCGTAATGGTACGATATGGCATAGTGCGTATATCCAGCCAGTTCCCATGAGTCTTGTTGGCAGGCCGAAACAAATAGGTCCCTGATGAAAATGGCAACCTCAGTGCCAGTTATTCTTCAGCCAGTTGCGGACTGGCTCATCATATAGCTTAAGCGCAGCGTAAGAGACAAAAAGGGCAAGCATGAAGGTTCCGGCCGCGACTATGACATGGACCGATACAGGAAGTCCGGGGTGGTTCTGCACCCATGCATGCTGGATGAATACAAATGGATAATGCGTGATGTATAGCGGAAACGATATCTCTCCGCAGAAGCGGCACAGACTCGACATTCTTTTTCCTGATATCCTGCTGCCGGCAGCAACCGACACGATCAAAGGCATTACCAGCAGGATCATCACGCTGTTGAAAAGACCTTCCGCCATCATGTTGTATCCACCCAGGAACGGCACGTTGAACAAAACAACGATAGCAAGAGAACACCAGAAGAATGCATTCTTTACACTGACTGTCCACCCCATCCTCGATATGAGCAGACCTGCCAGGAAAGGATAAGCAAGCCTCGTGAAGCCTAAGTATACGCCTTGCCCCGTGAGAGACCATCCTCCGAGAATGGCATTCGGAGTCTCATAGCCATCCAGCATTCCGAAAATATTCATGTCCATGGCAACGTCAAGGGTGAGAAAAGCTGCCATGATCATAAGTATGGCGATTGCGATCTTCGGAAGTTTTCTAAGAATGAATGCGTATATGATATTTGCGAGGTATTCGTACATCAGAGTCCATGTCGGACCGTTCAGAGCCGAGACCTCTCCCGTTCCGCGGATATCCATGCACGGCAGCAACGGCAGCATCAGCATGTTGATCAGCATCACTATGAGCAGCTGTCCGGCGCCCGTGTCCTTGACAAGAGGAAAATCAGCACAGTCCTGGAAGTAGAAGCATATGACTCCGATGAGGACACCGAAAATGACCATGGGATGAAGTCTGGTCAGCCTGCGCTTGAAGAAGGACCAGGTGCTCATCCTGTCCCATCGGTCGTCGTACGCATATCCGATTACGAAACCGGAAAGGGCGAAGAAGAAATCTACGGCAAGATACCCATGGTTGACCATGGCATCAGCATAGCTTGTCATATATACCTCACATAGATGATATGCCACGACCATGAGAGCAGCCACGCCTCTCAGACCGTCCAATATCTCATATCTTGGCTTTGATTCAATATAAGAACTCATCATTGCTTCCGTCTTTTCGTGATATGCAAAAGTAATTGTTCCGGCAGGAATGCCTTTGATGAATATTGTATTATATTTGCCTAAAATTCACATTAATTATGAAAAATGTCGTCTGCTACGAACGTGTCGTGATTCCGGATGGATGCTCCTTTCTTGCACGATATGACCAGGAAGCCACCATCGAGACATTGGAACTCCACGCACACCCGGAATACGAATTTCAGTTCACTTTCAGCGGATATGGAATCAGGACACTCGGGGAGGTCATCGAGCCTTTCAAAGAGATGGAGGTGCTTCTCATACCTGGAGGTATGCCTCACAACTGGGTCTATAAGAACCCGGAAAGCGTAAGGATCCAGGAGTACAGTGTACAGTTTCCAATTGAAATCGTGACTGAAGCCCTGGCCGCCTTCCCTGAAATGAAAGGTGTTGTATCCTTTTTCAGCGGGCTTGATCACGCCGTTGAGATAAGAGGTGAAGAGGCTGCCCATATCTCCTCGTTGATGATTGCCATGATTTCAATGGATCCTGAGACGAGGCTCCTCTCATTACTGGAAATGCTTGTGGCATCCTATAAATGCTGGGATAAGCGCAACATTTCTCATGAACCCGTCATTCCGGATGAAGCGTCTTCCTATGATAAGATTCATAAAGTCTTGGAATACATGGAAGATCACTTGTCGGAGTCCCTGAGCCTTGAGAAGGTCGCCGGTGTTTTCTGCATGAGCAAGACTGCTTTCTGCAACTTTTTCAAACGAAAGGCAGGCAAGACTTTTATCTTCGCTCTCAACGAGATGAGAATAAACAGGTCTTGCATGATGCTGACGGGAAATCCGGAAATGTCAATCGCACAGATTGCCTATTCGGTCGGCTACTGTTCTCCTGCGCATTTCAGCAGAATCTTCAAGCACTTCAGAGGCAATTCTCCCAATGACTACCGAGTCAAGTTGCGAAGGTAAAAAGTCCGCGTTCACGCAACGCAGGGAGATGGTAGGGGATAGTGACGGGGTTCCTAGTGCGACGAATGCAGGGTTATCTTGATGACTTCAGGCCATGCGCCGAAGCGGAACGCGACATTCCCACCGCTACCCGTCGAGACGTAGAGCTTCCTGTCGCCGTCTTCATAGAGGCCTCCCCATTCCTTGTAGGCGAATCGTGACGGGGAGAATCCAAGGACCTTGAACTGCATTGCGTGGGTATGTCCGGACAGGGTCAGGTCTATGTCCGTGTCAGGAAGGACCGACCTTCTCCAGTGGGTAGGGTCATGGCTCAGAAGGACCTTGAAGTCAGCGCCGTCCGTACCGCTCTGCGCCTTGTCCAGGTCTGCATACTGAGGGAAGGGAGGTGTGCCGTCGTTCTCCACACCGATGATGGCAAGGGTGTCCGCACCTCTCGAGACCAGGGCGTTCTCGTTAAGAAGGAGCTTCCATCCGAAGCTTCTCTCCATTTCCTGGAGGATCCCGATGTTGCGGTGGATCCCTTCAGGGGTATGGTCGCTTCCGTACATGCAGTAGTCATGGTTACCCATGATGCTGAATACTCCGTCCCTCGCTTTCAGTGTGGAAAGCATCTCCTTGAACGGTCCGAGCTCGACAGGGCTTCCGTTGACGATGTCGCCTGTGAAGACGATCGCATCTGCATCGGCCTGGTTCGCGAGATCGATCTCCTTACGGATGGTCTGAGGGTGAGGTCTGTATGTCCCGAGATGCCAGTCGGAAAGATGGACTATGGTATAGCCGTCGAAAGACTCCGGAAGGTCCTTGAAATGCAGGTCGACCTCCTTGACGACAGGGTTCTTCCATCCTATGGTCATTCCATAGGCCGAGCAGGCCAGGAACAGCACTCCGAGCGTCGCACCAGCAGTATTGAGCGCTCCCTGAAGATGCAGGAGCCTGCCAAGGAGAGACAGGACGGTGAAGAGCAGCTTGGGAAGGAAGAAGCAGAGTATGACTGCGAAGAACAGCTTCATCGCCCAGTTGCTTTCTGCCCCACCGCTCTGAAGACCTGCTATGCTGAAGAAGAACAGGATGGTAGGCAACCACTGCAGCAGCTTGACGTACATGGAGGAATCCTTCAGGAAAGACCTGGTTATGTACATGTCAGGAAGGACTGCGACTGCGGTCAGGACAATTATCGGAAGAAGAAAACGCATTCGGATGGGATCTGGGGATATATCATTGTAAAGATACTCAAATAATTTTTTAGTTGTATATTTGATGACATGTTCAACAAGCAAGATATATCACGTAATACCTGCCAGCTGACAGGAGCGCAGGCAAGAAAAGGATACGACTGGTGGTGGCATTCTTTCACAGGATATGATGCGCAGACCGGGGAGGCGCGTCCTTTCTTCATAGAGTTCTTCCTGTGCAATCCGGCCTTGGGAGGATCCGATCCCGTCTTCGGGCAGATACCTGGGAACAAGGAGAAAGGCATCAGGCCTTCGTACCTTATGGTCAAGGCCGGAAGCTGGGGCGAAGATGCGGCTCAGCTTCACCGCTTCTTCGGATGGGAGAAGATACATGTCGACATGGGCTGCCCGTTCAGCATCGAAGCCGGTGACTGCAGGATGGGGGAGACCTTTACTGAAGGCAGTGTCTGCGTGGGCATGGACGAATGCATCGACCATCCGGAGTGGATGTGCCAGTCCGGTGAGATGTCATGGAATCTGAGGATTTCGAAGAAGACTGCGTTCAACGTAGGCTTCGGAGCAGGTAAGATCTTCCGTAGGCTCCAGCTTTTCGAGATGTTCTGGCACGCAGAGGGCATGGCGACTGCCTATGAGGGATACGTGATGTGGAACGGACGCAGGTACGTTGTCCGTCCTGAGGACTGCTACGGCTATGCCGACAAGAACTGGGGCAAGGACTTCACCAGCCCATGGGTATGGCTTTCCTCATGCAATCTGACCAGTGAGATAACCGGAAGAAAGCTGACCGATTCCGTATTCGACATAGGCGGAGGCCGTCCGAAGTGCGGTCCTGTCGTCCTTGACAGGAAGCTCCTTTCCGCTTTCTGGTATGAAGGCCGAGGTTATGAGTTCAACTTCTCCAAGTTCTGGACCTTCTGCAGAACCAGGTTCGACTGCAGGGAGACAGACACACAGATCATATGGCATGTGGACCAGAGGACATGGCGTAGCCGCATGGTAACCGACATCACCTGCGAGAAGAAGGACATGCTTCTGGTGAATTACGAGGCTCCGAACGGACTGAAACTCCATAACCGCCTCTGGAACGGCGGAAATGGCAAGGGCACTGTCCTTCTTTACCACAAAGGCAGGCTCATTGACCGGATCCACGCAGAAAACATCGGCTGCGAATGGGGAGAATATGGGATGGATGTGGCAGAAAAGATGTAGTCTCCTTGTCTAGAAAGATTATTCAATCACAGAAAGCGAGACGTTTCCAAAGCTGATCTACGATATTTCCATATCTTTTCATCCAACATGAATCCTATCAGCATACGCCTGCTCAGTCAGCAGCTTATAGCACCGCAGTTCTCGAAGCCGAAATGCGCACAAAAAACCGTCACTGAAACTGCTAGATGTAGTTCGCGTGCTTGACTTCAATCAAAGGATTGACCTTGGTCAGCTGGGCGACGATGAGATCCGCGTTCTCCTTCGAGATCCTCATGTCCATGAAACCTACTCCGCTGTCGTGGATCTGCAGTGAACGGAACCTGCCTTTCTTGCTTTCCTTGTAGGTTATCGTAGTCAACTTCGATATCTTCATCGGATACTTCTTCTGCTCACTGGAGGTAATCGTGTCTGCTTCTTCGTCTATGGTAGCATAAAATGCCTGAAATTTCCAAGTTTATCAGACAGCATATCTGTCAGAGTGAAATCCTGGGCGGATATCTTAGGACAGCATATCAATGCAAACAGCAGTAAAAGGAAGAAGTGTCGGTATTTTTTCATGGTGATACAAATCTAACAATTCATCTTCGTAAATTTGACTGACGAAACGAAGAAAACTGAATAGAGGAAAGCCTAAAGGTCATACGTGACATCTTCACCAACGACAGGACCTGGGCGATAACCTTGAAGGAGACAGGCGAGGCCATCGGCTGCATGGGATACTATGTACATGGTGAGAGCAACATCGAGATAGGCGAGGAGGATGCCGAGATCGGCTACTGGCTTGCCAAGCCGTACTGGAACCAGGGGCTGTGCACAGAAGCTCTCCGCGCCATGATTGACTATTGCTTCAACGTCAAGGGATTCCTGACGCTATGGTCCGACTTCTTCGTGGACAATCCTGCTTCGGGAAGAGTCATGGAGAAATGTGGTTTCGTAGATACCGGCAGGGAGAACATGTGCAGCCATCTCTGCCATGGAGATGACCGTCCGGTCCATATCATGAGGCTGGATTATGCATTATGAAACTGCTAAGAAGCATTGAGCTGGGCTGAAATCCCTAGAAAAATGTTCCAATATACCTGTTTTATCAATTTACCGGGGCTGTTTCCGGCGAATTGATAAAGAGGTTCGTGACGTGTGTGCGTAGATTTGTATATATACGATATATAGAAGTATGGGAAACAAAGTCTTTTCATTCATTACTGCCTCACTTTTTCTGATGGCTGCATGTAATCCTGAGGTAACTCCAACTCCTGAACCGGAACCGAAGCCAGAGCCGCAGGAACCGGCAAGTGTTTCGTTGTCCAACATAACATCGAGCTCCGATGCCGTTAGGTATGACTCCACAAATGACAAGCTGACCATCAATTTCACAGAAGCTGAGGGTTCTGTATCATTTAAGCTCAAAGCAAGCGAAGCATGGGGAATCAAGGCCTCCAACAGCCATGCTGACTCATGGCTGACCATTTCTCCTGCGTCTGGAAACAAAGGTGAAACCACAGTAAAGGTATCATCAAAAGCCAATGACACATATGATGAGAGGTCAGCAGACTACGACATCATATGTGGAAGCGTGAAGAAATCCATAAGAGTCGTACAGAAGCAGAAGAACGCAGTCCTTATCTCTGAAAAGAAAGCAGAAATCACGGAAAAGGGCGGCGAGCTCAAGATTGAACTCCAGCACAATGTCGACTTCGAAGTGAAGATCTCTGAAGGATGCGACTGGATCCAGCAAGTCCAGACGAAGGGTCTGCAGAAAAAGACTCTGGTATTCCAGGTCCAGGAGAACGAAGGCACAAAGGCTAGAGAGGCAAGTATCACGATATCGTCGTCACTTGGTTCCGAATCCGTTTCCGTGTATCAGAAAGGCGTCGTTCCAATGCTTGTGCTTGGACAGTCTGAATATACTGTGGACAGCGATGCCCACAATATTGAGGTTCTTGTAACCAGCAACACTCCTGTGACATTCGAGATAATACAAGGCGCTGATTGGATCAGTGATGTAAGTACGAAGTCAACATCGACAGATAAGTATAAGTTCTCGATCGCAAAGAACGGATCATATGATCTGCGTGAAGGAGAAATTGTGTTCAGAAGTACTGAGCTTGGCCTGTCTGAGAAATTCAGGATAACTCAGATGCAGAAAGATGCCATAGTCATAGCGAAAAGCAGCTATCAGATCGGAAACGAAGGAGGCGATGTTGTCGTTGAACTCGGGCACAATGTTGATTTCGGCATCAGCATTGACTGCAATTGGGTCCATCAGGTTCAGACAAAAGCGCTCCAGACCAGAAATCTTATATTTTCTGTTGACTCTAATCCTGGCTATGAAGAGCGTAAGGCGACCATTACGTTCACTTCAAGTGATGGTAAGATCAGCCAGGCTGTCGAAATCAAGCAGAGCAAGAATGTCGAACTGCTGGTTTCGCAGAACGAGTTCTTATTGGGCTATCAGAGTCGGACATTTAATCTGGAGGTCTACTCAAATGAGGAATATAGTATAGTGATGCCTGATGTGGATTGGCTGCATAAGGTGGAGACCAAGGCCCTCGACTGGAAGTCAAATACATTTATGGTAGATGCTAACGATGCTCCAGAGGTCAGGACAGCCCAGATTGTAGTCCTGAATGAAGAAACAGGCAAGTCTCTGACAGTTCAGATAATCCAGTATCCTGTTCCTCAGATCATATTATCTACCAACTTTGTCGAGATGGACGCTGAAGGAGGCGAGTTCTATGTAGACGTCAAATCCAATGTGCCATTTGTAGTATTGTACAGTCAGTATTACAACATCGTGACGACTGATACACCTGAAACCTTCGGCACGCCGGTAGAGACAACGCTGCATTTCATGGTTTCAAAGAACACTGAGCCTTTTGTGCAGTTTGCAACTATCTTATTCTTTGATATCAGCGGTACTCTGGCTGCTACGGTCGAGGTCAAGCTGGCGCCAAACAATTCATTGGAAACTCTTCCTCCTATAGAGGAATTCACTGACCTGGGCAGAGAGTCCATCAGCCAGATAAATTTCTATGCGGGAAGTGACGTGACCACTGACAGATATACGAATAGCGGTCAGCTTGTATATGCCAAGACAGTCGGTACCACACTGAACCTGTATACCCCGTCCGGAAAATTCAAGATTCTCGACGGCAGGGAATATTTCCTGAATTGCTCTTCGTTGAAATCAGTGGATCTGACGTCATGGGATACTTCGGAGTGTAAGTATATGAGTCGTTTGTTCTATGGGTGCAGTTCATTGGAAGAAGTGAATCTGGAGGGCCTGGATACACATCTTGCAGAAGATTTCTCATACATGTTCAGCGACTGCCATAAACTTAAGACGGTGGACCTTTCGTTCCTCAAGGGAGCAAAATGCGGGACATTCAAGAATATGTTCGCAGGTATTAGAGATTTCATGACTCTGGAAACAATAGATCTCAGCGGCCTTGATGTGTCTGCCCTGCGGTCTGCGCATTGTATGTTCCAGTTATGTGTCTATCTTAAGTCTGTGAAGCTTGGTGATTGGAACGTACCTTCAACAGCGGACCTCTCTGGTATGTTTGGTTATGTTGCAGAACTATCAATCTGCGACGTCTATTGCAGCAGAACAACTGCAGAGAGACTTCTTGGAAGCGATGCCAACTGTGGCATTAACCTGAGATGGCATCTGGACAATGGTGAGTCATTCTATAGGAGTTCTGATTATTCAAAGGATGGTCAGGTTACGTTGCTGCAGCAGGCTACCAGAGGAAAGGGTATCAACATTGTGCTTTTCGGCGATGGATATTCTGACCGTATGATAAGTAATGGCATATACAGGTCAGATATGACCAGAGCGATGGAGCATCTTTTCTCACAAGAACCGCTTCGATCATACAGGGACTGCTTCAATGTATATGAAGTGACAGCCGTTTCTGAATCTGAGTATTATTACTATGGAGGAAGTACTGCTTTCAGTGCAGTGCCGATTACGCCGGTGGAGTGGGATGAGGATAAGTGTATGGGGTATGTCAAGGGAATCGTCGGCGAGGATGGCCTTGACGCGGCCGTCGGTATCATCCTCATGAATACTCCATCATCAGTTACCGGTACTGCAGTCATGAAGAAACCTTCACGATATGACCCTTCAGTTGACTATGCTTCCGGATTTGGCATGCTTGCTGCCAGCAGGGGCGCTTCTGATGATGATGGCGCAATCCTGCTTCATGAGTTTGGCCACGCGTTTGCAAAGCTTGATGAGGAATACGTACTATATACGGATTCTTGTTCTGAGGGTTATATAGAATTTCTTACCGCGGATATGTGGATGGGCTGGTGGAGCAATGTCGATTTCACCTCAGATCTTTCCAAGATCAAATGGAGTTCATATGTCCATGATGACAGATACTCAAGCCAACATATCGGTGCGTATGAGGGTGCCAGCCATTATGCCTATGGAGTGTGGAAACCTACGGAAGAAAGTATCATGAACAGTTATCATCCTGATTTCAACGCACCTTCCCGTGAGACTTTCTATCGCAGGATCAACAAGCTGGCATTCGGTGCAGAATGGGAGTTTGATCTGGAAGAGTTCAAGGTCTGGGATACAAGCAGGCCAAAGACGGTCCGTGCAAGACGTAGGACAACTTCTGATCCGCTTCAGGAAAGCCCATATCTGAAGAGCCTCCAGAAACAGGTCAAGGATTACCGGGTACTGAATAGGTAGGGGATATAGGAGCTGGTCGGATTCTGTGCATGCTAGCTTAGGTTGCACGAGTAAGTCACGGCTGCCATCCTCCGAAATGGCAATTGTCGTCCTTTGGAAGACAGAATTGCACTCATAAGCATCGTCAAACGCGAAATAGTCGTAACTTTGAAGAACACCGACACATTCGTCAAGGCGAATGGTCTGATAATGCATCTCACGCGACATGAAGAAGTCTATAGTTATAGTTGGCATTGCTGCCGTGTGCATCGCACTCGGCTCTTTCGGGGTATTCCTGCACAAGGCATACGCCATTGCAGACGTCATCACAGATGAAGCCAGATACGATATGATTGACAAAGGATACAGATCACTCTCAGTAGATGAATATGAGAAGGCAATAGCTGACACATCCGTGTTCAGGCTTGACGTAAGGACAATGGAAGAACGTCGGGACGATGGATACATCCCCGGCACTGTCATGATAGATGTCCAGAAGGACGACTTTATCGAGAAGGCCAGCGAGATCCTTCCGAAGGACAGGACGATAGCCGTGAACTGCAGAAGCGGACGCCGCAGCAAGATTGCGGCAGAAAAACTTGTCGGCCTTGGATACGATGTCATAGAGCTTGATGGAGGTTTCAACGCATGGAAGGATGCGGGCAAACCAGTAATGATAGAGTAAGTATGACACCTCTGCCAGGTATACCATGGCAGGGATGTGGAGGACGTATACAGAGATTATATCGAAGGCACGAGGACCTTCGAGGAGATAGCGAAGGAATACAGAAGACTGTACTGACATGATCACAACAATAATCATAGCAATCACGTGTCTTGCAAGCCTGGTGTAATTGTATTCTGCCTTTCACAGTTTGGGCTATAGGATTACACCACGAAATAGTCGTAACTTTGGACAATAGAGAAAAAGAGAGAAAATGAAGGTACTTGTAATATCAGCCAGTCCGAGGATTGGCAGCAACTCGGACACTTTGGCAAATGAGTTCATGCGTGGTGCGCAGGATGCCGGCCACGATGTTGAGAAGATCAATCTCAGAGAACATGACATCCAGTTCTGCAAGGGATGCCTTGCATGCCAGAGGGACGGAGTGAAGGAGATGTTCCTTGCAGGGGACTGCTCCAAGGCCTGTGTAATCAAGGACGACGCTGCAGCAATCGTGCAGAAGATCCATGATGCCGATGTCATCTGCTGGGCGACCCCTATCTACTATTATGAGATGAGCGGCCAGATGAAGGTCATGATCGACCGTGGCAACCCTCTCTATACGACGGACTACAGGTTCCGTGACATCTACCTGATCACGACTGCAGCAGACGACGAGCCCGAGACTCCAAAACGCGCCGAGACCGGCCTGTCCGGCTGGATCGACTGTTTTCCTAAGTGTTCACTCAAGGGGTCACTCTTCTGCGGTGGAGTTACATCTCCGGGCGACATCAAGGACAACGCCAAGCTTGTGCAGGCGTACGAGATGGGTAAGAACCTGTGAAACTGACAGTCAGTAATATGCAATTCATAGTAAGAGCCTACGACGGCGAAGGAATGCTTGACAAGAGAATGGAGGTCCGTCCTCGCCACTTGGAAGGCATGGCAGAAGATTGAGATAGAACAGATGAATGTGATAATCCGCTAAGATCTGAACAGAAAACAATGGCAAGCTCACTTGATTACGCTGAATATGTGATGGACCAGCTCACAGGAGTCGGCGTCCTCCGAGCAAGGAAGATGTTCGGAGAGTACATGGTCTACCTCAATGAGAAGCCTGTCGTGCTTGTGTGCGACAATATCTGCTACGTAAAGAAGCATCCAATCATCGACGAAATCATGTCAGATGCTGAATGCGGCTGTCCATACCACGGCGCAAAGGAGCATTACATCCTTGACATAGACCATTCATCTGAAGCGCGTCGCATAGTGTCTCTTCTGGAAACTGTTACGGATTACCCTAAGAAGAAAAAATCAGTGAAGGGGTGAAGACCTGATTTTTCCGTGCAGGCTAACTGCCTTCCATTCAGGTGCATATGAGAAGTCCCATCGATCGCGCGACCGATGGGACTTTTGGTATCTGATTGCACCACACTGATTTAGGTTGCACGGACAAGTCACGGCTGCTCGATAGCAAAGTGACTTGCGTGAAAGAGTAGTTAACATAATCGCAATTGTATAACCATAATACAGTAATGCCCCTGAAGTCATCCCGACCTCAGGGGCAAACATGTAAAACTAAACTAGAACTAAGGTATCGGGTCATGTTCGACCCAGATAAGGCCGTCCGTCCTGTAGCCGCGGCCGCCTGCCTCGCGGAGGATGTCGCACACGACGGAGTCAGAAAGCACAGGCGTCCTCGACATTATCCATAGGTATTTGTCCTTCCTTGATCCGACAAGCGCGTACTGGTAGTCGGGATCGACCATCAGGACCCTGTAGTCAGAATAGAACGGTCCGAAGAAGGAGACTCTCAGCAGGCCGACCTTGCCAGTAGTCTTAGCCTTTCCCTGCGAGACCTTCACCTTGCCTTTCTTGATTCCGCTGTTCACGACCAGGATAGATCCGTCTCCCTGCAAGGTATAGTTTGCCTGGGCGTGGGAGATTCCTCTCTCGAAGCTGTGGTCCATCCTTGCGATCTCGTACCAGTTTCCAAGGTAACGGTTCAGGTTGAATGTTGCGACCGGAGTATTGTCTGCGTTCTGTGCCATACAGGATATTGTAAATAAGGATGCGATAATTATCAAGCATGCGTGTCTCATGTCATTTCTTCACTTCAGTTTTCCAGAGACCATGGATGTTGCAGTACGCGTAGATCGCGACCGGCTTGTCCTTGCAAAGATCGAACACGGCCTCGGCCGGATGTCCGATCTCAAGGTAGCGCAGGCACCCACCATGTTCCGTCTCGAGATAGATGAACATGATCTGGTGGTCCTCCGTCATAGGATGAGGCATGGAGCCGACCCTGACCAGCACCCTGCCGTCTCCCTTGCACTCAAGCGCGGGCAGGTGCTTCTCCACCACTGCGTCGATCTCACCCGGGATCAGCTCCTTCATCTCCTTTCCGCAGCAGGATACGTTCATACCAGAGTCGATTGTCTTGACGACCACGTTTCCGCATGTCGTACATAAGAAGAATTGTGTTTTCATGACTGAAAAGTGTTTATGAGTTATACATATGCGTCCTTTCGGACAATGCAAAAGTAGGTCATAAAACTCCCCTATTTATTGAATGTCTATATTATTATCTATTTGTTGCTATTGATATTTTCAATATATTTGCAACTGTTGATGGTTATTCGACACATGGAGATAAGACAGCTAAGATACTTCGTCACGGTGGCGCGGACCCTGAACTTCTCGGAGGCGGCGCGCAGGCTCTACGTCACGCAGGGCACGCTCTCACAGCAGATACAGCAGCTCGAGTTCGACCTGGGATCCCAGCTCTTCGAGCGCAGTTCGCACAGCGTATCCCTAACGGAGGCCGGTGAGGAGCTGCTGCCACTTGCCATGGACACGATATCCGCGTCTGAGGCCTGTATGACAAGGATGAACGACCTGCGCGGCGCACTCGCCGGGACGCTGAGGATCGGGGCCACCAGGACCTTCAAGGGCATGGTATCCAACACCCTGAGACAGTTCGTCAAGGACCATGGCGGAGTGCACCTGAACATTCAGTTCGCCACTGAAGTCGAGCTTCTTGACATGCTCAGGAAGAAGGAGATCGACCTGGCACTGGCGTACAAGGGTGTGCTCGACTTCGAGGAGATCGAGTCTGAGATCCTCTTCAGCACCAGCCTGCACATACTCATGAGGAAAGGACACCCCCTGTCTGAAGAGAAAAACCTTACACTGGAAAGGCTCAAGGGACATGGAATCATAATCCCTGGAAAGGCTCTCCAGGCAAGGCAGTCGTTCGACCGCTTCATCGGGATTGACACCAGAAAGCTCGACATAAGGGTCGAGATCAATGACCCTGAAGTTGCCATGGACCTGGTTCATGGCAGCAGCCTCCTGGCGATCAGCACTCCACTTCCGGCCCTGGACAGGAGCGGGATCGTGGCCGTCCCTCTCGAGGACGGAAGATATCAGATGCCATGCTGTGTCCACAGGCTGCGTAACAGCTACAGGAAGAGGTCAGCCGAGCTGTTCCTCGACCTGCTCAGGGACCAGGCCTGCCTGGAGAGAATCAGCCATTGGGTGTAGGGGGGGGGATATCAGGTAGTTTTAGGATAAAAGGTTAATCGTCATGAAAAGATTGCTTCTTCTTTCGGTTCTACTGCTCAGTCAATCCAATATGTCTGGACACACGGGAAGGACTGACGTCCGTTCCAGATTCTATTACATGGAAGGCACTGACCTTGTCATCCGTGCCCATGACAGCTCTGGCCACACAGCCAGAATAAGCATCTTCAGAAAAGGGGCTGACCCCTATGATGATTCGAACACAATCACGATATATCCAGAAAGCTGGAGATCACGTATCGCCGTCCGCCCGTCCAGCACCGACACTCTGTTCGTCGAACCCGGAATCATGGTCGAGTCCTCCTCAGACTTAGCCATCCTGCCGGCCGACAAAGAAACGATCGACACAATGGAAGGAGCCTTGACGTACTGGTATGGCACTGACACCCATACGCTGTTTACAGGTTCCATAGGCATGAGCTACACCTATATGATTGACCAGGTTCCTTTGTACGTGATCACTGGCGCACCAACGGCTGAAGTTGGAGTATGGTTCATTCGCCTCTTCTTCCTCGGCATCATGGCATTCCTTGCAGTCGCTGCCCTCATCGCCTACCTCTTTGTCAGGGCCAGGAAGAAGTGAGCAGACTGGCGAATAGGGGAAGCGTCCAACCACTGACAGTGGTGTCAAAGTTAAATGTCAGGGAAGTTTTCACCCATCATTCATATTCATTCCAATCGAACCACTTGCTGACCATGTCGAAGGGCTCTAGATGCTCAAGGACCGCATCCCAGTCGGGGAACTCTGCCGATCCGAAGGCGATTTCAGCATCTTTCTGCCAGTCTTCTGTTGAGACAGGTTCGGCATGGATGAAAATAGGCGCGATAACCTCAAGCTCTGCCACCATAATCCCCCTTCTCCCTTACTATCAACCACTTACAATTTCTCTTTCCGTCAATTCGCCGAAAGTAAATTTACAAACCACTGATAAACAAGCAGTTACACCAAATTAATAGCGGCAAAATCATAGTTGATTGCATCTACAATTATTATCCGTAATTTTGAGTTCAATATGCACGATTCATACATCATGGGAAATACCGAAAAACATCCGAAACATATGAGAATCTGGACAGTACAACGTAAGGAAGTATGGGAAGACCTCAAGCGCAATGGCATCGCCTTCTGTGCAGTTTCACCATGTACAGACGAGGCTGACCAGGACAATGGAAAAAGAGCGTGGGAGTGGATGGAAGAGCAGATGGAGCAGAGGATCGTCATGCCACGTCCTGCGGATGCGAAGCACCCGTTCTGTGGATGGTCGCAGTACCGCAACCACAAGGTGACTTACCGCCCGGACATGACCCATTACAATGGCAGAAAGTATGTCTTCTTCGAGTTGGACATTCCTGATGATGAGCTGCTCCTGTCAGATTTTTTACTTTGGAATGCCATCCAAAACGGCGCAGACTTCGCATGGGAGAGAATCTTTGACCTGCACCGGCAGGACAGGATTTCGCCAAGACACATCCGCAACAAGACCATCCAGGCGACCTTCTGGTATATCCGTGAGTCCTGGATCAGAAGCTGGAGGATCTGCTAGACTCACGACTCCCAGCCATGGCCGCAGGATGAGTCTCTTTGTTTCCAATTCCATACTACATCAATAGCATTATCCTGCCTTCTGATTTACAGAAGACTGCTGTGTTTCTCATCACCACTGCATACACCTGGGCGCCGGTCACCGGCTGACCGTCCTTGCGGACATGCAGCTTCCTGCGGTTGATGATTTCCGCTATCTGTTCGGTTTTCAGTCCTCCGTTACGCTCTGCGAGCACGTATACTATGGCTTCCTCAATCTTCATAGTCATCCTCCCATCCTTCGCTGCAGGAACCTCGTTACTAATCCGTCTATTTCTCGGCGACCTTCCACCTTACCCGCCACCTGCCGTCGGCGAAGTCATGGCTGATGATCCTGAATTCTCCTATCTCTGACGTGTTCTTCACATGGGCGCCGATGCATGCACAGTCGTCATAGTCGCCGACGCTGACGATCCTGAGGGTCTCCGACGCGTCCGCAGGCAGTTTGCTGAGATCGACGATGGATGCGGCTTCCTCACGGCTGATATACCTGATCGTTATGTCCATGTTACCTTCGATCACGGAATTGACCTTCGCTTCGATCGCAGCGACCTGCTCAGGGGTCGGGCACTCGGTAAGGTCGTAGTCACACTTGGACTTCTTCCTCTCGATATGGGCGTTGCGGGAACGCGGGCATCCGAACATCTCGACCATCGTCCTGTTCAGGATATGCTCCGCGGTATGGGCTGGCGGGTACTCAGCTTTGTTATGGGCGTTGAGAACGAATTCTTCCATCATCTATCATACAAACAGGTCATCCAATGTCAGCACCTTTGAGAAAACACCTGACGATGCGCCATGCTTCAGGCCATAGGTTGTTATCAGTACCGGGTGAACTGAACCAATGCCTTTATTCAACGTCAGAATCTGTTCTACCCGTGCTTCTATTTTCTTCGCATATTCACTTGACATCTGAAATTCCGATCGGCTGAACTTCATCTCACAGACATTAACAACTCTGTCATCCCTGTCTATGATCAAATCAACTTGCGCTCCAGTGTTTTTATCTCCATCTCCCTTTATATTCCAGGAAGACTCTCTGGAAATGACTCCTGAAATACCTAGAGCCTGCTTGACTTGTTCTACATGATTGAATACCACATCCTCAAATGCCAGCCCCAGCCAACTGTTCATTGCGGCGGAGTTGTAATTATTCTGCCAATAAGACTTGTGTCCGGAATTCTTCTTTACATGGTGAAGGTAAAAATAGCAGAACTGGTCTGACACCCTATACTTTGTATCGTCTTCCAAGAACGGGGTGTAGGCGGTAATGAACCGGCTTTTCTCCAGGGCCTTGAGAGCATCACTGAACGTCCCGCCGGAAGACTGGTTCAAAGACTTCAGTAATTCATCTCTGGTCATTCCGGAACGTTTTGAACCGATATGTGTGACAATGTCTTTAAGCAATGCGGGATTCGTGAATTGTGATTTGAACAATTTGTCGAATTCATCTGCCAGGCTGCCCTCCTTGTCAAACAGAAGGGCATCGATATTCTGGAATACGCTCAGATCAGGACGGAATTGAGACAGATAATATGGTATTCCTCCCATAGCAATATAAGAGAGCACCACGCTATAGTCATCCATATGGAACCCTTCTTCCCTGAAGAAATCGCGACATTCCTTCAACGTGAATGGCTTGATGTAAATCTGTGACGTCACCCTGTCATAGAGTCCACCCTGACTATCGAGCAGTTCATCAGCCATCCATGAAGTCGCGCTTCCACAAACAACGAGTTTCACATGCTTCCGCGACAGACACCAATCGTTGCAGAAATGCTCAAACGCCGACAGAAAATTTGACCGGGGTGTATCCATCCATGGCAATTCGTCTATGAATATCACCTGATTACCACCGGAATATTTGCTGTCAAGCAGTTCTTGCAAAAGATGGAACGCATCGGCCCAGGTCCTGGGACACTGTATTCCCGGCTCAAGCCCATACGATTTAAGCGAATAGAAGAATTCCTGAAGCTGCAACTTCATCATTCCGGATTTGGCTTTGCCAACCGGAGAAACAGCAGTGTGTTTGAACGTGTAACTGTTGGAAAAGAATTCATTTATGAGGAACGTTTTTCCTACACGTCTGCGCCCGTATACAACAATAATCTGAGCACGTTTGCTGTCTATAGCCCTTCGTAATGCTGCTGATTCTATTTTTCTTCCTATCATATGCGCTTTATTTAGCCACAAAGATATGAAATGTTTACGTTTTGGCCAAATAAGAAATCTTATTCAGCCAAAACCACCTCCTAATATTTGGGAATGGCTGAATTAAAGCGATTCGGGTTAGTCAATCGTGCCAGTCTCCTCAGCAGTTCGACGGTCACCTTCCAGATGCCCTCGGCGGTGTCTAGACTCACTCGCTCGGAGGTGGAATGCGGCTCGATGATCCTCGGGCCTATGGATGCGATCTCGACACCCGGATACTTCTCGACATAGTATGCCGCCTCGAGCACGAAGTGCATGGCAACCTTCCTAGGCTCGAAACCGAGCACATCCCTGAAGGTGCGGCAGGTCAGGTCAAGAAGAGGAGAGTCGGCGCGCTCCACCCATGAACCTGTGTTCATCAGCATCTCGACATCGGCTGCGCCACCTTCGGTCATCTGGTTTCGGATGGATGCACTGAGCCTGTCCTGATCCTCGTTGCTGAAGCTGCGTGTATGGCAGGAGACTGTCATTACTTCCCCATCGGTCTTCACGACGCCTATGTTGTTGCTGGTCATCACGGTACCAGGCATGTCGGAGCGCATCTCCAGCACGCCGAACGGCAGCGAGGCTATCGTCCTGATGAAGTCTGAGGCATTCGAGATGAAGTCCGGCTGATCCTCCCATGGACATACGCGTGCGCTTATGCCATGGTCCGAATCGGCGAAACGCGTAGAAAGCTCGTCTTTCAGAGTGCTGACGAACGTCTGGACAGCGGACGAGCAGTCCTGAGGCACGGCGATGACGGCCTCGGCACAGGATGCGATCGACGCGTTCGCGGTGCCACCCTCGATCGAGCAGACATGCAGCCCGGTGAGCTGTCCCGAAAGCCTGCAGAGAGCTGATGCGAGCTCCTTGTTGCAGTTGCACCTGCCCTTGTTGATATCCACTCCCGAGTGCCCTCCGAGTCCTCCGTCGATCACCAGCTTGAAGAAAGCGTATCCTTCCGGAACGGTGTCATGTATGAGGTTCCAGCGGCCTACCTGAAGACATGCTCCAGCTGCACCTACCGTGATCTCGTCATAGGCCTCGGAATCCAGGTTGACGACCTTGCGGCCGCTGATGAACGAGGTGCTGAGGCCTTCGGCACCGCTCATTCCGTCCTCTTCGTTGGTCGTGGTGAGGACCTCGAGGGCCGGATGGACGAGGCTGTCGTCGTCAAGGATGGCCAGGGCCATGCTGAGTCCCATTCCGTTGTCGGCTCCGAGCGAGGTGCCTTCCGCCTTCATCCAGCGCTCACCTGCCTCATCGGTCTCGACGTATGCACGGATCCCGTCCTTGAGCGGGTCAAACCTTCGGCCGTCGCGGAGATAGCCTTCCTTCGCCACACAGACCATGTCCATATGGTTGAGTATCACCACGGTGTCGGCTTTCTCGCAGCCCGGAGAGGCCGGTTTCCTGATGACGACACAGTTGTTGGCGTCACGTGAATAATCGAGTCCGCGCTCAGACGCGAACCTGCATAGATAGTCAGCGACCAGCTCTTCGTGGTGTGACGGACGTGGAACGGCGTTCAGTTCCTTGAATATCTCGAGATATGTCTTCATCTGTCAAATTGTTTCTGTCTAAGTTACGATTTTTCCATTGCGGAAGGTGAATAATATATGTATTTTTGAACAATGTCAACTACCCATTAGCTGAAGACTAATGGGCTTGTGACTGCCCGGTAGTGCGAACGCTCGGTTGAGCTCCTACCTTTTTGCGTCCCTTGGGACGTGGCGTCACATCGCAGGGTGATTGACTGCACCCTCCGTCACCCGGCTTGCCGGATGGCGACTGTATCCTCGGATGCTCGGTACCCTTCAGGTACTCAAGACCCAGCTGATACAGATTCATAGCTGCAATGCGGTCATCGTTGGACTGATAGCCGCAGTGCGAACATTTGTAGACATGATTTGACTTATCACGACTATGCTTGTCGACACAGCCACATACCGGACACCGCTGGCTGGTGTACTTGGGATCCACCTTGACGACCTTCTGGCCGGCAAGGACAGCCTTGTACGTCAGTTTCTGCTCCAGGTCGTAGTACGCCCAGCTTACGCTGACATACCTGTCCTTCGCCCTGACACGTTCGGTGGCTCCGCGGATGCCCTTGAGGTCCTCGAGCACGAACAGGATTCCGCTCGGATTCGACTCCACGAGTGCCTTAGACACGCAATGGTTCACATCGCGCATCCAACTGTTCTCTCGTGTGCCTATGGCTTTGAGTCTTCGCCTTGCGGAAGGAGTCTGCCGCTGCTGGAGTTCCTTCCTGAGTCTGGAGAAGTGGGCTCTCCGGTTCTTGACCGCATTGCCGGAATACATCGTCGTCTTCTTGCCGTCATACGCCACCGCGAGTTTCCTGATGCCGCGGTCGATCCCGACAACGGTGGATGGCGAATCGACTTTCTCCACCTCAAGGGTGACAGGAACATGCAGGAAGGCCTTGCCGTCCCTGTGGACCACGATGGTGGCTGTGCCGTACTTGCAATCTGGAGCATCAAGGTACTTCTCCATACCCTGGGCCTCAAAAGGCACCTTGACACGCCCCTTGACGGTATTGATAGATACAAGCCCATCGGTGAACGACCAGTCACGGCCATGGACAAGGTCATACCTGTTGGCCTTGAACTCAATCAATCGCTTGCCATGCCCGTTGCCCTTGACGGTTCTGTATTTCGCAATCACAGTCTTTATGACAGACTGAGACATCTGCGACTTGAGACCATACTTCTCGCGAAGAGAATGGTACAATGCGCCATTGACCTCGTAGAAGTTCATGCAGTCGCTGTCAAAGAGATACTTGGAGACTTCGTTGCACGCCATGCGGTAGAGACAGCCGGTCGCGACAACCTGCTTTCTCTCCTCCTCGCCAAGATAGACCTGCACCTTGGCGGTGACTGTAACCTTCTCCTTCATGTCCAGAAACAAAAAAAGCAGACAGTACACACTATGCCTATCACGGCTTTGTATGTCTCTATCTACTTGCTAGAGGCAAATATACGAAAAGTATTGATTAATAACAACAAAAGGCAGCGTCAATTCCTCCCAGAAACTGAAGATTTCTGGGTTTCCTTGACGCATTAATTATGAAAGTGATAGTCAGCGCCTGCCTGCTTGGGGTGGACTGCAAATACAACGGCGGCAACAACAGATGCCAGAGAGTCCTGGACTTCGTGAAGGACCACGAGGTCATCCCCGTATGTCCTGAACAGATGGGCGGGCTGTCCACTCCCCGCCCCCCGGCTGAGATCCGCGACGGAAAGGTGATCAACGCCGAAGGGGTCTCTGTCGACGAGGAGTTCCGCAGAGGTGCCGAAGCAGCGCTCATACTCGCACTCGACGAGGGAGCTGAGCTCGCCATCCTACAGCCACGCAGCCCGAGCTGCGGCTGCCATCAGGTCTATGACGGCACCTTCAGCCGCACCCTCGTTCCAGGCAAAGGCATCTTTGCCAAGATGCTGGCAGACAATGGCATAGAGCTCAGAGAAGCGGATGAGATATGAAAGAAATCATCGGCGAGATATCGTCGTTGTAGAACTGAGAGACAGCACCGGAGTTTCCATCACTGCTGACACCGGCGTTCCAAGTCGACAAGCACAAAAGTACAGGGTTTCAGAGAAAGAGATGTTCGCCGAATTGTATCTTAATAAGAACTATATTTGTAGTTAATGATTTGTTTAACATTATTGTCTGCATTCAATGAAACTCCTTCATACATCAGACCTTCATATCGGTAAGACCGTCGCGGCCATCCCGATGCTTGAGGAGCAGAAGAGCATGCTCTTCGGGCAGATCATCCCGATCATTGAGAAGGAAAGACCTGACGCCATCCTGATATCAGGAGACGTCTTCGACCGCTCCAACCCATCGGCAGAGGCATTGGCCGTCTTCGATGAGTTCATCTCTGACCTTGCCGGCCTGTCCTTCGGAACTGAGGTGTTCGTGATCAGCGGCAACCACGACGGCGCTGAAAGGATAGCGTACGGCTCACGCATCCTCGACAGGAACGGTCTGCACATGTCTCCGGTATATGACGGTGCGGTCAAGCCGCATACGATGAAAGATGAATATGGCGAGGTCGACATCTACATGCTCCCGTTCGTGAAGAAGGCGACCGTGAAGTATTTCCTCCCTGATGCTGAGATAGAATCCGAGAACGATTCAGTCGCTCAGGCGGTAAGGGCAATGGACATGGACCCGGAAAGACGCAACGTGTGCCTTGCCCACCAGTTCGTGTCTGGAGCAGCCGTTTCCGGCTCGGAAGAGACCTGCATAGGCGGACTTGACAGCGTGAACCCTGAGGCTTTCGCCGGTTTCGACTATGTCGCCCTGGGCCATATCCATGGTAAGCAGAACATCACGCCTAGCATACGATACAGCGGAAGCCCGCTCAAGTATTCCTTCTCGGAGGTCGACCACAAGAAGAGCGTGAGCATCGTCGAACTCAAGGAGAAAGGCAATGTACAGGTGCGTGAGATTCCTCTCACCCCAAAGAACGATTGGTACGATATCAAAGGCACTTTTGCAGAGCTCACCAGCAAGGAGTACAGGGATGCACATCCCGAGCTGGAGGAGGGTTATGTAAGAGTGACCCTTACCGACGAGGATGATATCGTGAACGGATACAAGAGTCTTCAGGCAATCTATCACAACATGATGGAGCTGCACTACGACAACGCCAGGACCCGTGCGCTTGGAATCACCAGCGAGAGCGGTGACGCGTCCAAGAAGACGGACGAGGAGCTCATCCTCGAGCTCTTCCGGATACAGAACGGAAGGGAGATGAGCGAGGAGGAATTACAGTACATAAGAAAATTCATCTAGATGAGACCATCAGAACTGACCATATCAGCTTTCGGATCCTATACTGGAACTGAGACCATCGACTTCAACAAGATCGGAGACAAGGGTGTCTTCCTCATCTCCGGAGAGACCGGAGCGGGAAAGACCACCATCTTCGACGCCATATGCTTTGCCCTTTTCGGCGAGGCCAGCGGTAACACCAGAGAGGGTAAGATGCTCCGCTCGGAATATGCTCAGCCTACTGACAGGACCTTCGTCAGGATGAAGTTCGAGTACGCCGGGAAAGAGTACACCATCGAGCGCTGGCTCGGCTATGAGAGGAAGTCTAACAGACGCTCAAGGGATGCAGAAGGCAAACTCGTGGAGAGCACGACCCCTGTTGCTCCAGGTGCAATCCTCGAAATCGACGGAGAGGCTCCTGTAAGTGACACCAAAGCCGTGGATGCGAAGATCAGCGACATCCTGGGCATCACATACCAGCAGTTCACGAAGATTGCAATGCTTCCTCAGGGAGAGTTCCAGAAACTGCTCCAGGCGGGAAACGATGACAAGAAGGTCATCCTCCGTCAGGTATTCAAGACCCAGAGGTTCAATGCCATCCAGGACAAGGTGGCTAAGGACGTCAGGGAGATATCGGACGAGGCTGCCTCAAAGGCCTCCGAGATCAAGACCCTTCTGGATACCATACGAGGCCGCATGGACTCGGATGTATATGCCGAATTCTCCGGTCTCATGAATGTCTATTCAGACCCTGTAACGCAGCTTGCCGATGTGATCCGTACGGTCAAGGCCCTCGTGGAAGAGGATGAGACCATAAGGAAAGAGTCCCGCACAGCCAAGGAGAAGTTCGCAAAGGAGGAGACTTCCCTCACCCTCCTCAAGGACAAGGTCGTGAAGAACGAGGACCATAAGCGCAGCAAAGCTGAGAAGGAAGGCTCTCTCGCCGGCCTTAAGGAGGAACTCGGGCCACTCATGGAGGATCTCGCAAAGAATGAGGAAAGAGCAGCCATCCGTGACCAGATCATCGGCCAGGCCACCGCCATCGAGCGTGAGCTTCCGAAGTACACCGAGATCGCTCAGAATGAGAAGACTCTCGTAAGTGAGGAGAAGATACTCGCCCAGGCCAGGAAGGAACTGGCTGAGACCGTAGCGAAGAGGGATGCGCTTGCCACAAAGATCAAGGCAGATGAGACTGAGCTTAAGGTTCTGTCCGGCTGCGATGTGAAGCTCACGAAGGTCACCAACGCCGGAAAGGAAGTCAAGGCCCTCATCGACCGCTTCGTCGACCTGGACGAGGACAACAAGAAGGTCAAGGATGCGGCCAATGACCATGGAAGACTGGCATCGGCACTCAAGGATGCGCTCAAGGCCAAGGATGAAGCAGCCATGGTCTACAACAATGCATCAAAGCTGTTCCTCATGTCCCAGGCGGGCATTCTTGCCGAGTCCCTTGAGGAAGGCATACCATGCCCTGTATGTGGATCTGTGCATCATCCAAGCAAGGCAGTCCTCGCGGAAGACGCTCCGACACAGGCAATGGTCGACAGCCTCAAGAAGGCATATGAAGAGGCCGACTCCAAGGCGGTAAAGGCCGGAACAGACTGCGCAGGTGCGAAGCGCGGATACGAGGAGCTCCAGCGTAATGCAGACGAGAAGCTCAGAAAGCTCATGGAGGACTCAGCCGGGAGGACCAAGGAGGTCCTGGACAGCGAAAGGACTGAACTCCTGAAGCAATACGCAGTCCTCGAGCCCCAGTGCAAGAGACTTACGACGCTGAACGAATCCCTTCCGGAGGACAGGAAGTCCTTGGCTAAGCTCAACGAGCTGATCGAGAAGGATACATGCAAGGCGGAGGAAGCAAGGCTCTCAGCCGAGAGGCAGAATCTTGAGAACGCCAGGAAAGGTCTCGCATATGCAAGTGAGAAGATGGCCAAGTCAGAGATTGAACGTCTGAACAAAGAGGCCAAGGTCTGGCAGGACGCCATCGATGCAGCCATCAAGAAAGAGAATGACTGCAGGACTGGCATTGCATCTGCCGAGGCTGCCATCACCGAACTCACCAAGCTGATAGACAGCAAGTTGCCAACTGACGTAGCAGCAATCGATGAGGCCATAAAGACTGCTGCAACAGGAAGGCAGACTGCAGAAAACAGCTTCAACGAAGCAGAGTCAAGGCTGTCCGGCAACAAGCCGACCCTCGAGAAGATCATCAAGCTGTCCGATGCCCAGAAGAAGATTCTCAGCGAGCTTGCATGGAAACAGAACATAGCCAAGACTCTTGGCGGCAACCTTGCCGGAAAGCAGAAGGTCGAGCTGGAGACCTACGCCCAGATGGAGTTCTTCAAGAGGATACTCTACAAGGCGTCTCAGCGCATGATCCTCATGTCCGGAGGACAGTATGAACTTATCAAGGAGGATCATTCCGACAATCTCCGAAGCCAGAGCGGACTCGGCATCAGCGTGCTCGACCACCACAGCGGTACCTCACGTTCAGTGCGTTCTCTGTCCGGTGGTGAGACATTCCTTGCGTCCCTTGCACTTGCCCTGGGACTCTCCGACGAGACACAGTCAAGCTCCGGTGGCATCAAGATCGACACCATGTTCATCGACGAGGGCTTCGGAAGCCTCAGCCCTGAGGTGCTGAAACTGGCCCTCAAGACCCTTCAGGACCTCGCCGACAGAGGAACGCTGATCGGACTCATCTCCCACGTCGAGAGCATGAAAGACCTGTACAGGAGGATCGACGTCAGGAAGACCGACCGGGGATCGACGATAAGTATCAGTTGATCCTCGGGGTCCCTTGACAGTTTTTTTGCGACCGCCGTAGCTGACGGCTGTCAGGAAAAACGGAAAACAACTTAACAGCATCTGATAATGAACAATTTCGTGAAGAAGTTCGAGAAGACCCCTAAGGGCAGCATCAGAAGGTTCAGGTATGTATAATTGGGCGACCTAGGTCACGGAAAACCCTGCCGACCTAGGTCAGCTGAAGTTACTTATTCGCTGATTAGTAAATAGTTAGCAAAATCCACCGACCTAGGTCACGACGGAAACGTCTGACCTAGGTCGGTGGGGTTGTTTGTATGGCTTTAGAAATATATTGTAAATTTGCAGTAAACTTCGAATGTGGGTAGTATATAGAGCGTTCCATAGATCGTCGCTGTAAGATCACAAACAAATCATAATGACGAATTCTGAAATCATATCGATGCTTGAGGGTCAAGGGCTCTCCTGCGCATGTGATTCCGATGGGAAGGTCACTACCATCACCGTCCAGGACATGGCTAACATCAGCAGCTATGAGCTCTATGACATCCCTGAACAGCTGGACTTGATCATTCCAGACGGAATGAAGAGCATTGGATGGAAGGAAGCTGCCATGTCAAGTGGTCCGTTCTTCGCATCCCGTATCAGGAGTGTGCGGTTTCCGGAGAGCCTTGAGTATATAGGAGCGTACGCCTTCTTTGATTCGGAGTTGGAGAACGTGGTCATCCCCGCCAGTGTCAGAGAAATCGGCGAAGAATGCTTCAGTCACACAGACATCGAGTCCATAACTTTCTTGGGTACGGACATCAAACTTGGCGAATGTTGTTTTCCATATGGTTCCATATCCGTTCTGAAGGAGATTCACATCCCGGCGGGCAGCACAGGCATATTCAGGGGAAAGCTTCCAGAATTTTTCTGGAAGATGCTCAAGGATGACTTAAATGGGAACCTCCCAGTTAAAATCCAAATATAAAGTTAAATAATATTTTTGGTTATTTCCTAATT
>JAKSJP010000012.1 GCA_024398105.1 Bacteroidales bacterium
ATAAATGTTTAACTAATAAATCGAGAACCATTTTTATTTGGATTTCAACTGGAAAATAGTTATGAAACTCTTCAGATTTGCTGCTCTTGCTCTTTTGGTAGTGGCCTGCGGCCCTAAGAATGTAGTCCTTGACCCCGAAGTGGAAGTCGGACCTTACACAGTATCCAACATCTCTCCTGGCATCTATCATCTCCAGGACTACAACACATCCAATCCGGCCGGCGAGGAATTCGACGACGACGGCAACAAGACCCATTTCAACAACTGTTCGGACATGTACCTGCTCATCGGCAATACCGATGCTCTTCTCGTCGATCTCTCAAACAGGATCAGATGGGCAGACAATGCAGATGAATCACTCCGTTCCATCGTGGCAGAACGCATAGGCGACAAGCCTCTCACCATTACCTTCACCCATAACCATGGCGACCATACAGGAATGCTCCCTGCATATGTCAATGATCCCGACGTACAGTTCGCTCTTCCACGCAAGGACTTCGAGAATCTGGTCAGCAGGTTCCCTGGTGTCAGATATGAGATGTATGACGACGGCAAGAAGTTCGACCTTGGCGGTCTCAGCCTGACTGCAGTTGAGGTCCCAGGACATACTGCAGGCTCGATGGTGTTTTTCGTGGATGGCCGCGATATCCTGCTCTCAGGCGATGCTATCGGTTCAGGCCATGGAGTCTGGCTCTTCGATATCCAGGCATTCAGGAACTATGTGGCCGGCTTCAATAACCTTATCGACTACATTACTGATCCTGTCAACAAGATCAATGCAAAGGCTCTCAAGATTTATGGTGGCCATTACTGGCAGAAAGACTGGTTCCCTGAGCTGGGTGATGATGTCTTCGGTATCAGGTATATCGAAGACATGGAAGAACTGATTCAGCAGGTGATCTATGGAACTGCTGTGACAGAGCCTTCAAATCTTGACCATCGCACCATCGATACCTATTTCCGCAACGGTCAGGCAATCATCGCCTGGAACGCAGCATTCGCTGATCAGCTGAGAGAGGAGGACAAGCATCCTCTCAAGTAATCCAGGTTTCCTTTACTGATTCTTCGGCATGGCCGCGCACTTGCGGCGGAAACGGCTGTGGAACAGGACTGCGGCTACGGTAAGTCCTGCGAACAGGCCGTACCATACTCCCTCAGGACCAAGCCCTAGCTTGAATCCCATCACATATCCCGCAGGAATCGCGACTCCGTAGTAGGATATCGCAGCATAGAACATAGGCACTTTCGTGTCCTTGAGACCTCTGAGCGCAGACATGGAGGTCAGCTGTATCGCATCTGATACCTGGTAGACGGCAAGGCAGATGATAAGGCTTGAAGCGATTGCGATCACTTCAGGGTCGTTGGTGTACGCGTGTGGCAGTATGCCTCTGAAAATCAGGCAGAGACCTCCGCATGTACACATATATGCAATTGCCATATGGGTTGCCGCACGTCCCGCCATGAAGGTTTCATGGTACCTTCCGGCACCGTACTGGTGCGATACCCTGATGGTCGTCGCAGCTCCGACGCCTGTGGCTATGAGGAATGACAGCTGGCTCAGGTTATGGACTATCTGGTGGGCTGCCAGCTCGGTCTTGCCCATCCATCCTACCATGATCGCGGCGAAGCTGAACGCAGTGACTTCAAGCAAGCTTGAGAAGGCTATCGGCAATGACAGGCGCAGGATCTCTCCCATACGGGCGGCCGAGATGCGGACCTTGCCGTCGGTTGCCATGGTCCTGCCGATCCCGAAGGCTTCGGAAGTGTAGGCGCTGAAAGCCTTGGCCGAGAAGAGTATGACGACGAAAAGGACAGCGGTGAATACGCGGGAGATCAATGTGGAGAGCGCCGCTCCCTGGACTCCGAGCGCAGGCATTCCGCAGTGTCCGAAGATAAGTACCCAGTTAAGGAAGATGTTGAGAAGGTTCGCGACTATGGTGATCCACATCGCGTACCTTGTGTTCCCGACTCCTTCCGCGAAGAAACGCGAAGTGAAGAAGAACATCATCGGGATGATGGAGAACATATTGATGCTGAAGTACTTCTTTGCATAGACAAGGACTTCAGGGTCCTGTCCCATGCTGGACATCAGCGTCAGTACTCCGAGCAGGACAAGGAATACCAGACCATAGGCTATAGAGTTCAGTACGGCTGAGTTCTTCAGATATTCGGCAGCGGCTTTATGCCTGCCCTGTCCTATGCTCTGGCCGACAAGGGGTGTGAGACCCTGTGAGAAGCCGATCATCGTGACAAGCGCGATGACGAACAGCGCATTGGCGAACGAGACGCCGGCAAGCTGGCCCGTACCGACGTGTCCGACCATTATGTTGTCCGCGATCTGGACAAGCACCTGCCCCGCCTGTGTTATCATCACAGGCAGGGCAACTGCCATGTTCCTCTTATAGTATGGAAGGAATTCCTTGAAATTGTACATGGTACCTTGTTCCTGGCTGAGGCAGACTATTCGGCGAGCCAGGTCTTCAGGGTCGAGATGATCTCGCTGCGCCTAGGCTCCTCGAAAGTGTTGATACGTGTAGAGTGGCTTCCGCTCTCCTTGACATAGACCTTCAGGTTCTGCTTCTTCGATGTCTTGAGCCAAGGTGCGACGCCTGAACATCCCCATGGGTCGATGCCGCCGTAGATGTACATCATCTTAGGGTCGTTCTTCTTGAGGAAGTCCACTACATGTCTGTAGAGGGTGTCGTCGAACTTGAGATTCTGCTCGTCGCCTCCGAGCATCACGCGGAGAAGGTAGTTCTTGGTGTCCTTGACTGACATGTACTTCCTGAAAGCCTTCATGTCATATCCGTAGTATCCGAGCTCCTTCGCTGCCATCACATTGAATGAGTAGTAAGGTGTCTGGAGCGCGAAATAGTCCGGGTCGTTGATTCCTATGAAATAGCGGAACTTCTGCTCAGCGGTCGCATCCGCCTTAGGAAGAGTGCTGACGCTCGTTCCCCACTGCCACATGGCATAACGGACCTCGAGTACGCAGAGGTCGTAGATTTCCTCGAGGGGAACTCTGAATACGTAGCCTTTGTCATTGCAGAACTTCTGGAACATAGGGAGATAGACTGACTTGTTCTTCTCAAGCTCCATCATGAAGTCCTCGATCTGCTTGCGCTCTGCCGCTGTGCCGACCTGCTTTGAGAGGAATGGCTCATGGCGACCGTCCTCGAGGGCCTTGTTGAGAGGTGCCACGTAAGGAACGGAGATGTCTACGTCGTCTGGATAGTATGAACGGTAGAACATGGTGGTCTGACCGCCCTTGCTGATACCTGTGGAGATCCACTTGCCAGGATATACAGGCTTGAGCATCTCGACTACATGGTGGAGGTCACAGAGCGAGTTCGCAACGGTGAGGTACTGCCAGTCGCATGCCTCCGGGGTCGATTCTCCGAAATAACGGTATTCCACGACGATGAGGTTCGTGTCGAAAAGCCTTGAAAGCTCCTCCTGATAGGTCGGGCTCATGGCATAGTCTGCCCAGTACCCTTCAGTCACTATCACGGTCGGCTTGTCATAGCCTCTGTGGCATACAAACACTCTCTGCTCGAAAGTGCCTGCGTCGGCCTTGCGTGCAGCTGGGTCGGCATACTTGACATATGTCTGCATGTCAGGCGCCATCTCTCCTGCGGCCTCCGGATTCACCGGTCTGGTGACCTTGAGAAGATACTTCTCAGGGAATACGGATGTCTCGAGCTTCTGTAAAGAAGAAACACTCTCAATCGCCTTGAGAGTGTTCGCGAGCTTGCTCTGGGCCAGCGCTGAAACTGAAATCAGCGCTGACGCAGTGAGCAATATAAGATATCTTGATGCTTTGTACATATTGATGTCTTAGTTGATGAGGAAGATCTTCTCCTGTCCCTTGTATGTGCAGCGTACCGTAGCACGGCCGTCGGAGATCTTTGAAACCTTGAAGCTTACGCCAGGATCGTCAGCCTCGACCTTGATGGTAGAGTTGTCGTTCATGCGAGCATAAACCTGGTATCTGTTGGCCTCGGCATAGCCGTTCTGGTTGGTGAAGCGTACAGGGGTCATGCCTGCAGGCATGATTACCTTCTCACCGTCGACAGTGATAGTCACTGTAGGGACGACTGGCTTCTCGATCTTCACTGAGTTCGAGCTGAAACCGATGCCCTGGAGGTCGAAGAGGCCTCTTGGACGTGCCTGGCGGTTGTTCTGAGGTCTGCCAGGGAACTGAGGAACCTGGATCTCAGGACCGTCGGCAACGAGATAGATGGCGTGCTTTCCGGCAAGTCCTTCGACTGCCTTCGCAACGTCGGCTGTGAGGTGGAGAGCCTTGCCCTGCTGTCCTGCTGCAACCTCGATCACTGCGATCTCCTTGCCGTTCCATGTGCTGTTTGCATAAGGTCCGTCAAGCATCACGTGTATCTTGAATGCGTTTGCTGAACCAGGGGTGAGGAAGAGGTCGATCTTGGTGCCGTTACCCTTCTCGGCGCCCTTGAATGCCTTGACACCCTTGCTGTCTGCAGCAAGACCGCCGAAACCGAAGTACTTGAAGCCGACGATGCCGCCGTTGGTCACACCTGCCACGTCCATCTGGTTGTCCCAGTTGTCCCATGTGTCCTGCATCCAGTCATTGCCTGTAAGGTAGCATGCGTAACCTGCAGAATAGTACTTGTATGGGTCGAGACCGTAGATCTGGAAACCCTCTGAGGTGACCTCAGCACCGGTGTACTCCATTCCGTTTGAAGCCTTTGCAGTCCACTTCTCGCCGGGTGCGTATGGATCGTAACCTGTGATGCGTACCTCGCCGCCCTTGGCTACAGGCTTCTCATCCCATTCTACCTTCACTGGAGCTACGGTAGCCTGGCGTGCATATCCGAATCCACGTGGTGGACGATGGTAGAATACATACCACTGGCCGTTGATCTCAAGGAGTGAGCCGTGGGTGTTGTGGGCTGCGTTTGCTGTCATGAGCTCGGAACCGTCCTCGTTAGGGACTACACCTCTTGAGTCGACAAGGACGCCACCTGAACGCCAAGGACCGAGAGGGCTGTCTCCGAATGCATAGCGGAGGGCGGAGTTGGTGCTGCCCAGGCCGTAGTCAGGTCCTGAGTAGCCTGAGAATACCATGACGTACTTGTTGCCGATCTGACGGATTGAAGATGCCTCGAAGAAGTTGAATGCACCTGGATCCTGGTCAGGGAAGAGGCTAGGGTACTTTGTTCCCTCCGGGTCACGGATGACGCCGTATCTTGCAGAAGCAGGGATGAAGTAGTCGCGTACCTCTGTGCCTGGACGCTGGCTGTACATTGTGTTCTGGTCAAGCTCGATGGCTGTAGAGTGCTGGAATCCGTAGTATGCGTATGCGCGGAAACCCTTCTTGTAGTCAGGATCCTTCTTGTTGTTCACTGGCTCGATGAAGATCGAAGGGTCGAAGTCGATGCAGCTTCCAGGAAGACAGCCGAGACCGTCTGCGGTGGCGTTTACAGGAACGAAAGGTCCGTCAGGACGGTCGCTCTTGGCAACCATTCCGAGTCTGCCAGCACCACGGCTGTGAGGATAGAGGTAGTATGTCCTCTTGCCTGTCTCACGGTCATTTACCTCCACGAGGTCTGGAGCATACATGATGTCCCACTGGCCGTTAATGAAGTACTTGAAGATAGAGCCTTCGTCTGTCCACTGGCTGAGGTCCTCTACAGGAGCTGACCACATTCTTACGTCCGGACCGCAGTACTGAGTGTAAGCGAGGTCGTGTGAGCCGATGATGTAGGCTCTGTAGTGTCCTGGGTTGTCAGGATCTTCGAAGACCTTAGGTTCTCCGTCCGGGATGTGCTCCCAAAGCGGGAGGTAAGGGTTCTGTGCCGAGAGCGAAAGAGACGCTGTCAGTGCGGCACCGAGAATGAGAAGTGTTTTTTTCATGTGTGATATGAGTGTTATTATATTTTCTCGTGTAATACAAATATAGTCAATTCGTTCGGAATCACTATATTTGGACAAAATATTATTCAGGTGAACAATACAGAAATATCGATACGTCCTGCCCGCATGGAGGACCTTGACCGTCTGATGGAGATCTTCGAGAAGGCGAAAAGTTTCATGCGTTCGGTGGGCAACTATGGTCAGTGGGTCAACGGCTATCCCCAGAAAGAAATGATAGCCAGCGAGATAGAGTCCGGCCACTGCTATGTCTGCGAGACAGAGGACCATGGTACCTGCGCGACCTTCTGCATGATCGCAGGGGACGACCCTACATATTCCTATATCGAAGGATCATGGCTCTCCGACCAGCCGTATGTCACCATCCACAGGCTCGGCTCCGATGGCCGCGTCAAGGGAATCGGCAAGGCATGCTTCGACTTCGCCATGGCCCAGGGAGTCAATGTCCGCGTCGATACCCATGCCGACAACAAGCCTATGCAGAATCTGGTGACAGGCTACGGATTCAGTTACTGCGGAGTGATCTACCTTGAGAACGGCGACCCCAGGCTTGCTTATGAGATATTGAACGGCAGGTGATCCTTACTTGGCTGCCACGGCGCTGCCGAGCAACACGGCAAGGAGGCCGAGGGCTACGCTGCCTCCGACGTACAGGGCCAGGGTACCCCAGTTCCCGTTCTGGGCCATGGATACGCTCTCGTTGCAGAATGTCGAGAATGTGGTGAACCCGCCGCAGAGACCTGTCGTGAGAAGGAGGCACCAGTCACTCGATGTGCTTGAATACTTTGCGAAAAGTCCATAGAGCAGCCCGATGAGGAAGCAGCCTATGATGTTGACGCAGAAAGTGCCGAAAGGAAATCCTTCGCTTACGGGTTTCATCAGCTGGGATGTCAGATATCGGAGCGCTCCTCCGGCGAAACTTCCTGCTCCTACTATTATCAATGACCGTAACATGGCTTGGATACTATGATTTGAACGACTCCCTGTATTCCTGAGGAGTCATGCCTGTAGCTTTCTTGAATGTCCTGATGAAGTAGGAATTGTCGTCGTAGCCCAGTACAAGTGAAATCTCTTTTACCGGATTGTTGCTCGTGGCAAGCATGACCATGGCCCTCTCCATCTTCAGCTTTGTGATGTAGACGTTAGGCGTCATTCCCATCTCCTTCTTGAAGAGACGGATGAAGTGCTCGTTTGAAAGCGAGCATTTCTCTGCAAGCTCGTCCACCATTATCTTGGAGTCAGTGTTCTTCCTGATGTGATTCAGTGCTGCCTGGATCCTGTTGTCGTTTGCGTGTGGCCTCTGTCTGGCCTCTTCCAGGAACCTTCCGGTGAGGATGTACAATATTCCTTTTGACTCTATCTTGGTCGTGAGGCTTTTCATCTTGTTCATCCTGATGCTCTGGATCAAGGTCGGCTGATTGTCATATGATTCAGGATTGGACTGAGGCAGTTTCGTGCCTGGATTCAGCTCGCATAGTCTCAAGAACATATTCAGATCGTACTTTCCCGGTCTTATGAAATGAGGGAATTCGAATTCTTCGAAGATGCGGTTAGGTGACAGACCGTCCTCATATACATGTATATAATAGTGTTCAAAGTGCGAGTCACAGTGATTGCTGTGCCTGACGAACGATGGGACGATATACATATTGCCGGGGGTCAGGGTGACTTTCTCGTGATCGAAGATGATCTCAGCTGTGCCTTTGGTGACGTAATACAATCGGGTGAATGGACTGCATACATCCTTCCAGTTCCAGTCTCCGTCATGTATGGCGTAACCGGCGTTAAGAACTATGAGGTTCAGATTCTCGATTGATTTGTTCATATTGCATTATTCCGCTATTGCGGTGCATTATATTGATTATTTCTGACCTTTTGGGCGTGATATCAATTTTGTCCTATTTCTTGACTGCATATTTTGAGCCTGAGAGAAATAATAGTCACAATTTTGATAACACTGATTACTAATACTAAAACAAACATATCGGAGATGAAATTCAACAAACTTGGAAATACGGGGTTATCCGTCTCTGAACTTTCGTTCGGAGCTTCTTCACTCGGAGGTGTTTTCCATTCAATCAAGGAGAATGAAGCAATAGAGGCTGTCTTCACAGCCATCGACTGTGGCATCAATTTCATAGATGTATCTCCTTACTATGGCCATTACAAAGCTGAAACCGTACTCGGCAAGGCTCTCAAGGACATTCCAAGGGACAAGTATTATCTTTCTACCAAGGTAGGCCGTTATGGAAAGGACGGAGTGAATACCTGGGATTATTCAGCGGCGCGTGCAAAGGCCAGTGTCTATGAGAGCATGGACCGCCTCAACATCGACCATATCGACATCATCAACGTCCATGACATCGAGTTCGCGGATCTCAGGCAGGTTGCGGAGGAGACAGTACCAGCGCTCGCAGAGCTCAAGAAGGAGGGTGTCGTAAGCCATGTCGGCATCACTGATCTCCAGCCGGAGAATCTCAAGTGGGTCATCGAGCATGTCGAGCCAGGCACCATCGAGTCTGTCCTCAACTTCTGCCATTACTCACTCAATGATACATTGCTGACCGAGTACCTCGACTTCTTCGAGGCCAACAACATCGGTGTCATCAACGCATCTCCTCTTTCAATGGGTCTTCTTTCTTCAAGAGGCATTCCTGACTGGCATCCTGCACCGAAGCCGCTCGTAGAGGCATGTGCAGCAGCTGCCAGGTACTGCACTGACAAGGGCTATCCTATCGAGAAGCTTGCAGTCCAGTTCGCAGTCAGCAACCCTCGCATCGCAGCGACACTCTTCAGCTCTGCAAATCCTGTGAACGTGAAGAAGAACGTCGAGTTTGTGGAAAGCCCTATCGACTGGGAGCTCGTCAAGGAGGTCCAGGCCGTCATCGGCGACCAGATGGGAGTACGTTGGAACAATTCATAAACTTTGAGATCTTTCAGTTATGTCAAAGCAGAACAACAGACTTGCTCTTGGAATAGTATTCTCACTCTTTTTCCTTTGGGCTATAAGCAGCAATCTTCTTCCGACGATGATCCGTCAGATGATGAAGACCTGTGAACTCAATACTTTCGTTGCATCCTTCACCGAGAGCGCGTATTGGCTGGCATATTTCATCTGCCCGATTCCGATCGCCATGTTCACCAAGAGATACAACTACAAGGCCGGAATCATCCTTGGCCTTGCTCTTGCTGCTTTCGGATGCTTCATGTTCTTCCCGGCTTCGGCTGTGAAGTCATACCCGTTCTACCTTGCGATCTTCTTCGTCATCGCAACGGGAATGTGCTTCCTCGAGACAGTCGCAAATCCATATGTGACTTCTCTCGGCGATCCTGCCACAGCTCCTAGAAGACTCAACCTAGCGCAGGCATTCAACGGACTCGGCGCATTCATCGCCGCGATGTTCCTCAGCAAGCTCGTCCTCAGCGGACAGAGCTTCACCAGAGAGACTCTCCCTGCTTCCTACCCGGGTGGCTGGGAAGGATATATCCAGTCAGAGGCCAATGCGATGAAGCTTCCTTACCTCATCCTTGGTCTCGTACTCCTTGCAGCTGCGGTAGTGTTCGTGCTTACACATATCCCTAAGACCCAGGACGAGATCGACCAGAAGGCAGATGAGAAGCTCATCGACTTCAGCGTCCTCAGAAGGTCACATCTCCGCAAGGGTGTGATTGCACAGTTCTTCTACAATGGAGGACAGACCGCGATCAACAGCCTCTTCCTCGTATATTGCTGCACATATGCAGGCATCGAGGAGTCTACGGCTACCACATTCTTCGGACTCTATATGCTCTGCTTCCTTGTCGGAAGATGGGTCGGAACCCTCCTTATGGGCAAGTTCCGTCCTCAGGATATGCTTACAGTCTACGCGATTGCGAACATCCTTCTCTGCATCGTCGTAGTATGCTTCGGAGGAATGGTAGGCCTTTATGCAATGATGGCAATCTCATTCTTCATGTCAATCATGTATCCGACCCAGTTCTCGCTTGCGCTTGACGGACTTGGAGAGAAGACAAAGAGCGGATCAGCTTTCCTTGTCATGGCAATCGTCGGCAATGCATGTCTTCCACAGCTGACAGCCTTCGTCATGAACAGCAATCCGAACATCTACCATATCGCCTACCTGATCCCTATGGTATGCTTTGCAGTATGCGCATATTATGGCTGGAAGGGACATGTGGTAAAGGACTGATCCTGTCTTGAATATGAAATTACATAAATACATTATTATTAACCATTAATCATCATGAGGAAAAATCTTCTATTTTTTGCTATGGCATTCTTAATGGTATGCCAGACCGCTTTTGCGCAGCAAAGGACTATTTCCGGAGTCGTTACTGATGAGAACAACGAGCCTTTGATGGGTGTCGGTGTAATTCTTCAGGGCAACGCTTCAGTTGGTACGATTACAGAGCTGGATGGTAAGTATACCCTCTCAGTTCCTGCTAATGGTGCAGTCCTTGAGTTCTCATGCCTTGGTTACACTTCAAAGACTGTCGCAGTCGCTCAGTCTAATGTAATCAATGTACAGCTTACTTTCGACAACCTCCAGCTCGATGAGACAGTCGTTGTCGGTTACGGTACACACAAGAAGGAGACCTTGACAGGTTCCATCGTAAGTGTAAAGGGTGACGATATCGCAAAGAGCCCTTCACCAAACGTGGGTTCTTCACTCGAGGGCCGTCTTCCTGGTCTTATCGTAAACCAGCGTTCTGGCCAGCCAGGTAAGGATGATCCAAGCATCCAGGTCCGTGGTTTCGGTACATTCGGTAACTCTTCACCTCTTTACATCATCGACGGTGTAGAGCGTAGCGACATGACCCGTCTCAACCCAGATGATATCGAGAGCATCACCGTCCTCAAGGACGCTTCTGCAGCGATCTACGGTGCACGTGCGGCTAACGGTGTAATCCTCGTTACCACAAAGAAGGGTCAGGAAGGCCAGACAAGATTCTCAGTTGACTTCAGCACCTCATTCTCAAGACCTACCAAGGTCCCTGAGATGCTTGATGCTGCTACATATGCTGAGGTTTACAATGAAGGTGACTGGGACAGAAAGGGCAGACCTGAGAACTACAATCCTATCATCCCTCTCTCAGACATCGAGAAGTACAGGAATGGTTCAGATCCAGTCCTCTATCCTAACACAGACTGGCTCGCTGAGACTCTCCGTCCATTCTCACTCTCTACACGTACAAGCTTCCAGGCAGCTGGTGGTACCAAGAACGTACGTTACCTCCTCTCATTCGGTGCAAGAACCCAGGGTCCAGGTTACGTGAACATGGACGAGGAATACAACCAGTATACCTTCCGTTCAAACGTTGAGGTTGACTTCAGCAAGAACCTCACAGTCGGTGCAAACATCAGTGCAATCATCAGCGACGAGACTCACTCTAACATCGCTAATGTCACAAACTTCACCAACATCCTTATCGCTGACCCAAGACTCGTAGCAGTATATCCTAACGGACTTATCGCTCCAGGTCGTCTTGGTGAGAACCCTCTCCTCATCAACCAGAGAGGTTATGACAAGACTTGGAAGTCTCCTGTATATTCTACATTCACAGCTACTTACAAGATTCCATGGGTGAAGGGCCTCAAGCTTGATGCTTCATTCAACTATGACTTCTCAAATACCAAGAACAAGGTATTCAAGCTCCCTTACCAGTACCATGAGTACAACGTCGTAACAGGTGAGTACGATCTCAAGCAGGGTACAGGTCAGAAGACTGTAGAGCTTACTGATACATATTCAAACCGTACCAATGTGCTTTACAACTTCCGTATCTCTTATGACAGAACCTTCGGCGAGCACCATGTAGCAGCTATGCTCGGTCAGGAGCAGCAGATCGTTTCTAACTCTAGCGTCAATGCCTGGAGACAGAACTTCATCTCTACTACAATCGACGAGCTCAACGTAGGTAGCAACGCAGCTGAGGACAAGAACAACGGTGGTAGCTCTTCAAAGACTTCACGTAACAACTACTTCGGCCGTGTAAACTACGACTACAACTCTAAGTACCTCTTCGAGGGTATCTTCAGATATGACGGTTCTTACAAGTTCCCTAAGACAAGCCGCTACGGTTTCTTCCCTGCAGCTTCACTCGGATGGCGTATCTCTGAGGAGCCTTTCATCAAGGACAATGTAGATTTCATCAATCAGCTCAAGCTCCGTGCATCTCTCGGTCAGACCGGTAACGATGCAGTTTCAGCTGACCAGTGGATGCAGGCTTACTCATTCAGCGGTAACCATGTATTCGGAACATCTACAAACTCAGGTATGACTCCTGGTACCATGCCTAACCCTAACATCACATGGGAGAAGAGTACAAAGTACGACCTCGGTGTTGATGCTACTCTCTGGAACGGTCTTCTCGGTGCCGAGATCACAGTCTTCAAGGAGCACAGAACAGACATTCTTACCAAGAGAAATCTCTCTATCCCTCAGACCTTCGGTTTCTCAGCTCTTCCTAACGAGAACATCGGTGAGGTTGAGAACCATGGTTTCGAGATTGTCCTCACACACCGCAACAAGGTCGGTGACTTCAACTACAGCCTCTCAGGTAACATCTCTTACGCTAAGAACAGCATCATCTTCATGGATGAGACTCCTAACGTAGAGGAGTACCAGAACCAGACCGGTCACCCTGTAAACGCAGGTCTTTACTACAAGGCAGACGGTATCTTCCACACTCAGGCAGAACTTGACGCTTATCCTCACCACAAGAACACACATGTCGGTGACCCTAAGATCATTGACCTCAACGACGACGGTGTAATCGATTCTAACGACCGTTACCGTTTCGACTACACTTCTACTCCTAGAACTGTATTCGGACTCAACTTCTCGCTCAGTTATAAGAACTTCGACCTCAGCGGTCTCATCCAGGGTCAGACAGACGCTTACAACTACGACAGCGACTTCACACACATCGGTGTTTCAGACTATAGCAACGGTTTCGTAGCACGTGCCAAGGATCGTTGGACTGTTGACAATCCAAACGGTACCATGCCAAGAGCGGACAGCTACACTCCAGGTAACTCTACATTCTTCCTCTATGACGCTACATTCATCCGTCTCAAGAGCCTCGAGTTGGGTTACTCAATCCCTAAGTCTTTCATGAACAAGATCGGTCTTGACTCATGCAGATTCTATGTAAGCGGCTTCAACCTCCTTACCTGGGCTAAGGAAATCAAGTGGTGTGACCCTGAGCTCAGCGGCTCTTCACTCTACTATCCTCAGCAGCGTGTGATCAACCTTGGTGTAAGAGTTCAGTTCTAATTTTTTATCAGACAAGAATATGAAAAAGATATTTGCAATCATTATTTCAGTCCTTGCGTTATCGTCTTGCAGCGACAAGATCCTCGATATCGTACCAAAGGATAAGATTTCCGATTCTGCAGTATGGAGCGACCCAGGTTTGATCAGAGCTTATCATACATCACTCTATAATGCAATTCCTCATGGATTCACAATCGATTTCATGGGTAAGACAACCGACGAGATCACAACAGTGAACTCAGGTAGCTCACCAACCATCGCAAGAGGTACTCTTACTCCTGACAACGTCAGCAATGTAGCTTCTACACAGTGGCATGGTGGCTGCGGTCTCAACATCTGGGAGCGTTCATACCAGTATATCTATAGAATCAACTTCTTCCTCGAGCAGATGGCAACAACTTCTGTACAGATGGAAGACAAGGACAAGCTTGTCGCTGAGGCTAGATTCCTCCGTGCATGGATCTATTTCTGCCTCATCGAGCGTTATGCTGACGTTCCTCTCGTAACTGAGACATTCGAGCTCGGTTCAGACCATACTTTCTCTCTCACTCCATTCGAGGAGATCGAGTCTTTCATCGAGAAGGAGATTGCTGACGTAATGCCACTTCTTCCTAAGACTATCGCAACAACTGATTCTAACTTCGGTCGTGCAACACAGGCTGTCTGCCAGGCTCTCCTCAGCAGAATGTACCTTTACGCTGCATCTCCTCTCTTCAATGAGAAGAACGACAGATCAAGGTGGACCAAGGCTTACGATGCAACCAAGAAGTTCATCGAGACTTACACAGAGTACTCTCTCTATCCTAGCTACCGTGAGCTCTTCAACCAGCCTAGCGGTTCAGCTAACAGCGAGATCATCTATGCTCAGAACTTCACTTCTACCAGCAGCCATCAGTTCCCAATCAACAACATCGGCCGTCGTTACGGTGGTTACGGTGGATGGTGGGGCAGCGCCGGCGTAGCTATGGAGCTTGTCAACGACTATGACATGGCTAACGGTGAGCCTGCTTTCATCTGGAACGGCAACGAGAAGTCAATCAACCCTAAGGCAGGTTATGATCCTCAGAACCCATATGCAAACAGAGACCCACGTCTTGCTGCAACAGTTCTTTACCAGGGTTCAGTATTCCACGGCAACGTATTCGAGGCTTGGATCGCTGAGGATGGTGAGACATGGGGCTACGACCACTACAAGCAGTCAGGTGATAACCCTACTTCAGGTATGCAGATCAGAAAGTTCATGCCAGAGGAGCAGGAACTTAACTGGCAGGAGAAGTACACCAACCCTTGGATCTTCTTCCGTCTGGGTGAGATCTACCTCAACATGGCTGAGGCTGCATTCGAGACAGGTAATGAGCCTGAGTGCCGCGAGTACATCAACAAGGTACGTGCACGTGCAGGCATGCCAGGTCTTGGCGATGATGTAACAGGCGAGGCTCTTAGAGCACGTCTCTACAACGAGCGTCGTATCGAGCTCGTATTCGAGGATCATCGTTACTTCGACGTTCGTCGTTGGAAGATCGCTGATGACGTACTCAACCGCAAGGGTCACGGTATCAAGATCATCAAGAAGGCTGACGGTACTCTCGAGTACTCAGAGGAGCAGATCTGGGATAGAGCATTCGATCCTAAGATGTATCTCCTTCCTATCCAAACTCAGGAGATCCTCAAGAACAATGGAACTCTCCAGCAGACAAGAACTTGGAGATAGTCTATAATTAGTTTTCATCGTGCTGTGGCTGGCAACAGCCACAGCACTTTATTTTAGTTATGAAAGCAGTTCAGATAACAGAACCCGGAAAGGTATCAGTAGTGGATATCCCTTATGTCGAGCCATCAGAGAACGAGGTTCAGATCAAGTTGTGCTATGTAGGTTTCTGCGGAAGCGACCTCAGCACTTTCAGGGGTGGAAACGCTATGGTCAAGTATCCTCGAATCCCAGGTCACGAGATCGGTGCAGTCGTTGAGAAAATCGGCAGTGCCGTGCCTTCTGGCCGTTTCGAGATCGGACAGGTAGTAACCGTCAATCCTTATACGAATTGCGGACATTGCGCATCTTGCCGCAGAGGCAGGGTCAACGCATGTGAGAACAATGAGACTCTTGGCGTACAGCGTGATGGCGCCATGCGTGAGTATATCAATCTCCCTTGGGAGAAGCTCATCCCTTGCGGAAGCGTTTCCCTCAGGGATTCAGCTCTCATCGAGCCTATGAGCGTGGGCTTCCATGCTGTATCGCGCGGACAGGTTACAGCTGATGACGTTGTGATGGTCATCGGATGTGGCATGGTCGGTCTCGGTGCCGTGGCAGGAGCTCTCAGAAGAGGTGCGACAGTCATCGCGGCTGACCTTGACGACGAGAAGCTTGAGATTGCGCGTTCTCTTGGTGTACAGCATACCTACAACACTTCTACCGAGTGGGCAGGTCTCCCAGATCCAGATGTAGTGATCGAGGCAGTCGGTGCTGTGCCTACATACCGCCTTGCGGTCGAAAGAGTCGCTTTCACCGGCAGGATCGTCTGCATCGGCTATGCGAAGACAGATGTCCCTCTTCCTACCAATCTCTTCGTAAAGAAGGAGCTCGACGTAAGAGGAACCCGCAATGCGGATCCTGTTGACTTCGAGAATGTGATCGAGTATATCAGCGGACATCCTGTAGAGCAGTTCATCTCTAAGGAGATCGTCCCTGAGGAGGCTCAGGAGACCATGGATGCATGGTCTGCCAATCCAGGAGGATATTTCAGGATCCTTACCCGTTTCGAGTAGGAAAGAAATAGACATAAAAGCCGGAAGGCATCTGAATACAGGGCGACATTTTCCCAAGTTCCTTGGAGCCCTGTGTCAGATGCCTTCCGGCTTTCTCTCTATGTCTTAGATCTCAACGGCGTCTAAAGAGTCACGCCTGTCTTGAAGATGGCGATTTCGCGCCATTCGTTCTTCTCGTTGTTTACTTCCTCGCCGCTTGCCACGCTGAGAACGTAGTCGATGAAACGGCTGGATACGGTCTCCATAGGCTCGTCCTCTGCCAGTACCCCTGCATTGAAGTCAATCCAGTTTGGCTTGGAGCTGGCAAGCCTTGAATTGGTGCTGATCTTCATTGTCGGAACAAAACTTCCGAACGGAGTACCACGGCCTGTGGTGAAGAGTACCATCTGGCATCCGGAAGCCGCGAGAGCCGTCGAAGCCACGAGGTCGTTTCCTGGTGCGCTCAGAAGGTTAAGTCCTTTTGTGTCAATTCTCTGTCCGTAGCCAAGAACGTCTCTTACCAGGCTCTTTCCGCACTTCTGCGTGCAGCCCAGGGACTTCTCCTCGAGAGTGGAGATGCCACCTGCCTTGTTGCCCGGAGAAGGGTTCTCATAGACAGGCTGGTCGTTCTTCATGAAGTATGACTTGAAGTCATTGATCAGGCTTACTGTCTTGTCGAAAGTCTTCTCGTCCTGGCATCTGTTCATAAGAATCGTCTCCGCTCCGAACATCTCCGGCACCTCGGTCAGGACAGTCGTTCCGCCCTGAGCCACAATCCAGTCTGAGAATACACCCAGAAGAGGGTTCGCGGTGATTCCGCTGAGTCCGTCAGAGCCGCCGCACTTGAGTCCGACTTTCAGCTCAGAGACAGGAATCTCGGTCCTTTCGTCCTTTGAACATACATCGAAGATCTCGCGCATCTTCTCCAGTCCGACAGCGATCTCGTCACCGTCTATCTTCTGGACCTCGATGCTCTTGACCCTTGTCTCGTCTACCTGGCCGAGAAGCTCCTTGAATGCGCTGAGCTGGTTGTTCTCACAGCCGAGGGATACGATCAGTACTCCGCCTGCATTCGGATGATGCACCATGTCCGCGAGGACGTTACGGGTGTTCTGATGGTCGTCTCCAAGCTGCGAGCATCCATAGTTGTGCGGGAATGCCACGATTGCGTCCACGGACCCCATCTTCCCTGCCACCTCCTTGTTGAAACGCTTGGCGATGGTCTCGGCGATTCCGTTGACACAGCCCACGGTAGGGATGACCCACATCTGGTTCCTGATGCCGACGTTGCCGCTGCTGCGGCGGAAGCCACGGAAGGTACGCTGGACCATGGTACCATGATCCTCGGCCTGGGCCGCGTCCACCGGTTCGTAACGGTAGTCGAGCAGACCCTCGAGGTTTGTCTTTATGCACTGGTGGTCTATCCTGCTTCCTTCGGCGATCTCGCGTGTCACGTGGCCGATAGGAAAGCCGTACTTGATCACATTGCTGCCTTCTGGCATCGATGTCAGAGCGATCTTGTGCCCGGCAGGGATGTCTTCAATAAGTGTCGTGCCGTAGACGACCTCGCCCTTCTGCAGGTCAGTGAGTGCTACGGCTACGTTGTCTGAAGGGTTGATCCTGATGAACTTAGCCATCTTTCAAATCTTAGAAATTGAAATAGTTCTTTGCGTTGTAGTATGAGATGTCCTTGACCATCTGGCTGATTCTCTCCATCTCGCCCGAAGGAAGCTTACCGTTCTCGATATCAGCTCCGATCAGGTCGCAGAGTATACGTCGGAAATATTCGTGACGGGTGTAGCTGACGAAGCTGCGCGAATCGGTGAGCATGCCCACGAAGCGCGGGAGCAGTCCGAGTACAGAAAGTGCGTTCATCTGCTTGCGCATTCCGTCTTCCTGGTCGAGGAACCACCATCCCGACCCGTACTGCATCTTGCCCGGAATGCTGCCGTCGTTGAAGTTGTAAGCCATGGTGATGACTGTCTCGACGTCTTTCGGATTGAGACAGTAGAGTATGGTCTTAGCGAGCTTGCCCTCGCTGTCGAGCCTGTCGAAGAAGCGGTTTCCGGCCTCGGCGCACTGAAGGTCGAGGATCGAGTCTGTACCTGCGTCAGGTCCGAAGCTTCTCATCAGACTGCTGCGGTTGTTCCTGATCACACCCATGTGGAACTGCTGAGCCCATCCTGACTCTGCATCCATGACTGCGAGGTCGTGCAATCCGGCGCTGCGGAATTTCTCAAGTTCCTCTGCATCAGGAGCCTGTCCTGACATTACCTTGCTGAAGATCGCCTCTATCTCGCTTTCAGTATAGTCGGCGGCGTGGAAAGTGTCGAGTCCGTGGTCCGAGAGCCTGCAGCCCGCCATCTCGAAATAGAGGTGGCGTTTCCTCAGGGCCTCGACCATGTCGGAGTATGTCCTGATCTCCATGTCCGCAGCCTCGCCGAGCTTCTCGACATAGTCCTTGTACGCGGCTGGATTTTCAATCGCTATGGCCTTGTCAGGACGCCATGTAGGCAGCACCTTCGTGCCGAACGGTTCCTCGGCGATCTTCTTGTGCCAGCGCAGGTCGTCGACCGGGTCGTCGGTGGTGCAGATGGCCTCCACGTTGAACTTGCGGATAAGTCCTTTCGCGCTGAACCCTGGCTGTGCGAGCATGCTGTTGCATTCCTCGAAAATCTCCCTGGCGGTGGCAGGGGAGAGGGTCTTTTCGATTCCGAAGGTTCTCATGAGCTCGATGTGGGTCCAATGGTAGAGAGGGTTCCTCATCGTGTAAGGCACCGTCTCTGCCCACTTCTCGAATTTCTCCCAGGCCGGAGCGTCTCCGGTAACGTACTTCTCTGCTACGCCGTTTGCCCTGAGCGCACGCCACTTGTAGTGGTCGCCGCTGAGCCAGAGATCGGAGATGTCCCTGAAGCGGATATCCTCCGCTATCTGCTGAGGGTTGAGGTGACAGTGGTAATCAATGATAGGAAGGCCTTCGGCATTCTCGTGGTAAAGAGATCTCGCTGCCTCGTTGGTGAGCATGAAATCGTCGTGGATGAATCTGGACATAGTTATCGTAATGCTTTTTTGTCGTGTGAATGAACAAATCTAATTATTTTTTCGCCGTATTCCGTGTACGAGCACGGAAAAATTGTTAATTTTGAAGATATTATAAAAATTGTCAATAATAACACAGAGAAATATGGAACAGCTTAACAGAACAACGGCGGCAAGACCGGACAACCGTGTTGAGAAGATAATACAGTTCGGAGAAGGAAACTTCCTCAGGGCATTCATTGACTGGATCATCTGGAAGACAGACCAGAAGACTGATTTCAATGCTTCTGTAGTCGTCATCCAGCCTATCGACAGGGGACTCGTGGACGTGCTCAACGAGCAGGAGGGACTCTATCACCTCAACCTTCAGGGTATCGACGAGGGCAAGGCAGTCGACTCAGTGGAGATGATCGACGTGATCAGCCGTGGAATCAATCCTTACAGGGATTTCGAGGACTATCTCCGTCTTGCGGAGCAGCCTGAGATCCGTTTCGTGATCTCCAACACGACAGAGGCCGGCATCGCTTTCGACCCTGCATGCAAGTTCGAGGACAAGCCTGCGCTCTCATATCCTGGCAAGCTCGTCCAGCTTCTGTACCATCGCTTCGAGACATTCAAGGGCGACATGGGCAAGGGACTCATCATCTTCCCATGCGAGCTCATCTTCGAGAACGGAAAGCATCTCAAGGAGTGCATCCGTCAGTATATCCAGCTCTGGAACCTCGGCGAGGAGTTCTCGCAGTGGTTCGAGAACGCCTGCGGAGTCTACAGCACTCTCGTAGACCGTATCGTTCCTGGCTATCCGAAGGATACGGCAGACCAGCTCAAGGAAAGGACAGGCTTCGACGACAAGCTTCTCGACAAGGCTGAGATCTTCCATCTCTGGGTCATCGAGGCTCCACAGGAGATCGCCGATGAATTCCCTGCAGACAAGGCCGGACTCCATGTCCTCTTCGTTCCTTCAGAGGCTCCTTACCATGAGCGTAAGGTGACCCTCCTCAACGGTCCTCATACCGTCCTCAGCCCTGTGGGCTACCTCAGCGGCCTCAACACGGTACGCGAGTGCTGCGAGGACGAGGTCGTAGGAAAGTTCGTCAACAAGGTGATGTACGAGGAACTCATGGAGACCCTCAATCTTCCTAAGGATGAACTCAGGAAGTTCGCCGACGACGTGAAGGACCGCTTCGTGAACCCATATGTGAAGCACTTCGTGACCAGCATCATGCTCAACTCGTTCCCTAAGTTCCGCACCCGCGACCTTCCTGGAATCAAGACCTATCTCGAGCGCAAGGGCGAGCTCCCTCAGGGCCTCGTCTTCGGTCTCGCAGCGATCGCGACCTACTACAAGGGCGGAAAGAGGGGAGAGGACGAGATCGTTCCTAACGACGATCCTAGGATCATGGCAACCCTCGAGGGCCTGTGGTCTGCCGGAAACTTCCGTACTGTCGCTGAGGGCGTCCTCGCAGACGAGTTCATCTGGGGCGAGAACCTCAACCTCATCCCTGGCCTTACCGACCTTCTCGAGAAGGACCTCAGGCTCATCGCCGACAAGGGCATGAAGGCCGCTGTCGCTACAATTCTGTAAATTGCCCTGGAACAGGGTACCATGAAACCGGAAATAAAGAAAAAGAATATAAAATGGCAAAAATCATCACATTCGGAGAAGTAATGCTCCGACTCAGCCCAGAAGGACAGGACCGTTTCGTCCAGTCAGAGGCTCTCCGTATCATCCCAGGCGGCGGCGAGGCAAATGTCGCTGTCAGCCTTGCAAACTATGGCCATGATGCATATTTCGTGTCAAAGCTCCCTGCCCACGAGATCGGACAGATCGCTGTGAACGGACTCCGTCGCTATGGAGTGAAGACTGACTATATCACACGTGGCGGTGACAGGATCGGTCTCTATTACTGCGAGACAGGTGCTTCAATGCGCCCTTCAAAGGTCATCTATGACCGCGCACATTCAGCTATCGCCGAGGCGGATCCTAGGGATTTCGATTTCGACGCTATCATGGAAGGTGCAAGCTGGTTCCACTGGTCAGGCATCACTCCTGCCATCTCGGACAAGGCCGCTGAGCTTACAAAGCTCGCATGCCAGGCTGCAAAGCGCCATGGCGTCATCGTGTCTGTGGACCTCAACTTCCGCAAGAAGCTCTGGACTTCAGAGAAGGCCATCTCGATCATGCGTCCTCTCATGGAGTATGTGGACGTCTGCATCGGAAACGAGGAGGATGCAGAGCTCTGTCTCGGCTTCAAGCCTGAGGCTGACGTAGAAGGCGGCGAGACCAACGCTGCAGGCTACGAGGGAATCTTCCGTCAGATGAAGGAGCAGTTCGGCTTCAAGTATGTCGTGTCTACCCTCCGCGAGTCATTCTCTGCTACACACAACGGCTGGAAGGCTCTCATCTATGACGGCAATGAGTTCTACCAGAGCAAGCGCTACGACATCAACCCTATCATCGACAGAGTGGGTGGCGGCGATTCATTCTCAGGCGGTCTCATCCACGGAATGCTCAAGTATCCTGACAACCAGGGCGCTGCTCTTGAGTTCGCAGTCGCTGCATCGGCGCTCAAGCATACTATCAACGGCGATTTCAACCAGGTAAGCGAGGCAGAGGTACTTGCTCTCGCAGGTGGAAGTGCAAACGGAAGAGTACAGCGCTAGCAGAAGCTGTACGTGTAATTTAATCTGGCATTATCAGTATGGCAAAGTATACTAAGCTCCAGGTCATCCAGACCATGAAGGAGACCGGAATGGTCCCAGTATTCTATAACGGCGACGTCGAGATCTCGAAGCAGGTCCTCAAGGCTTGCTACGAAGGTGGCGTACGTGCATTCGAGTTCACAAACCGCGGCGATTTCGCGCAGGAAGTATTCGGCGAGCTCGTCAAGTTCGCAAACAAGGAGCTCCCGGGAATGATCGTGGGAGTCGGCTCAGTAGTGGATCCTGCGACGGCAGCCCTCTACATCCAGCTCGGTGCGAACTTCGTGGTAGGTCCGCTCTTCAACCCTGCAATCGCCCCGATCTGCAACCGCAGGCTCATCCCTTACTGCCCAGGCTGCGGCAGCGTCTCTGAGGTAGGCGCGGCCCAGGAGGCAGGATGCGACCTCTGCAAGGTGTTCCCTGGCGATGTCCTCGGACCTAAGTTCGTCAAGGGTCTCAGGGCTCCTATGCCATGGAGCCAGATCATGGTGACCGGTGGTGTGAAGCCTGAGAAGGAGAACCTCGCAGGCTGGTTCGGCGCAGGTGTCACCTGTGTCGGAATGGGATCTAACCTCTTCCCTAAGGACGTGATCGCAGCAGGCGAGTGGTCAAAGATCACCGAACTCTGCCGCGGAGCGCTTGACATCATCGCAGAAGTGAGATAAATTCTTTAACAATAACCACATACCGAATGGATACACAGAAAAAACTGATGACAAACTGGAGATGGTGGATATGCAGCCTTCTCTTCGTGGCGACTACCGTCAACTATCTTGACAGGCAGGTCTTGTCGCTGACAGCAAAGGAATTCATCTATCCTGACTTCCACTGGACCGATGCCAACTATGGTATCATTACCTCATACTTCTCTCTCTTCTATGCGTTCTGTACCCTTTTCGTCGGCAAGTTCGTCGACTGGATCGGCACCAAGAAGGGATATCTCATCGCTATCGGACTCTGGAGCACAGCAGCATGTCTTCATGCCCTCTGCGGTGTCGCTACCCAGTGGGTCCATGGCTATGAGAGCCTCGAGGCGATGCGCATGGTCGAGGACGGAACAGCTGCGGCTACAGCCATCGCCAGCACCGGTGTGTGGTTCTTCCTCTGCTGCCGAGCACTTCTCGGACTTGGAGAGAGCGGAAACTTCCCTGCAGCGATCAAGGTGACTGCAGAGTATTTCCCTAAGAAAGACCGTGCATTCGCTACTTCTATCTTCAACTCAGGTGCGTCTGTAGGTGCTCTCGTGGCTCCGCTCGTGATCCCGCCGCTTGCAAAGGCATTGGGCTGGGAATGGGCGTTCATCATCATCGGTGCCCTCGGATTCATCTGGATCGGATTCTTCGTCAAGTGGTATGAGAAGCCGGAAGTCTCAAAGCATGTCAACGAGGCTGAGCTTGAGTACATCCACCAGGACGACGCGGACTTCGTCGTGGCAGAGGCAAAGCCTGCCCAGGAGAAGTCAGTATCCTTCCTCCGTTGCCTTACATTCAAGCAGACATGGAGCTTCTGCGCCGGCAAGTTCTTCTCTGACGGTGTGTGGTGGTTCATGCTTTTCTGGGCTCCTGCATATTTCCAGGATGTCTATGGCTACAAGGCGTCGTCAGGAAAGGGAATGCTCCTTATCATGACACTCTACTTCATCGTGACATTCCTCTCGATCGCTCTCTGCAAGCTTCCGAACTACTTCGTGGACAAGAAGGGCATGGAGATCTACTCAGGCCGTATGCGCGCGATGTTCCTCATCGCCCTCATTCCGCTCGTAGGACTCCTTGCACAGCCACTCGGCGCTTATTCAGCATGGTGGCCTGCAATCATCATCGGTCTTGTAGGAGCGGGACATCAGGCATGGTCTGCGAACATCTTCTCGACTATCGGTGACATGTTCCCTAAGAGTGCCGTCGCTACTATCGTAGGTATCGGAACCATGGCTGGTGGTATCAGCTCATTCCTCATCAACAGACTCTCCGGCAAGTTCTTCGTCTATGCGGAGGGACTCGGCAGCGAGTTCTCGTTCATGGGATTCGAAGGTAAGCCTGCAGCTTATTTCATCGTCTTCTGCGTGTGTGCAGTCTGCTACCTTCTCGGCTGGACCATCATGAAGGCGCTCGTACCTAAGTACAAGCCAATCGAAGATTAATGGAACTTATCTATCCTCCATATCTCGCTCCGCTCTATCCTCTTCCTAATGTAGATACTCCAGAGGTGGAGATAAAGCGGGGCGAAGAGATCTTTCCGGTCGTGGAGCCCAACGGGCTGGTCATCGGCCGGATGTCTCGTTCTTATGCCCACAGCGGATGCATGGTGCTTCACCCGGTGATCCACCTCCATCTGATCAACCGCAAAGGTGAACTCTACCTGCAGAAAAGGTCGATGAAGAAAAACCTTCTCCCAGGTTACTGGGATACTGCCGTAGGCGGCCATATCAGCTATGGCGAGGCGGTCCTCGAAGCCCTCTACAGAGAGGCATCGGAGGAACTCGGCCTGACTGAGTTCAATCCCGTGCCGGTCATGGCATACACTTTCCAGAATCCTCGTGAGAAAGAAATCGCCGCAGTCTTTGCTGCTATAGGAGATTTCGAGCCTGTCCCTGACAGGGATGAGGTCGATGAGGGACGATGGTTCAGTTTCAAGGAAATACGCTCGATGATAGGCAAGGATGTCCTGACACCGAACTTCGAGAGCGAGTTCCTCAAGATCTACAAGCAGCTCCAGGCTCTGCTATAAAGTAATTCTGAAGATATGACAGTCAATCTACCTTTCCTGACATCAGCGAAGGCCCTTTCGGACCTTGCCGCAACAATCGAAGGTGATTATTTCATCGCATATATAGGCAACAACAGTATAGTCCCTGGCCAGAACATGGAACAGAGGCTCACCCAGGTTGCCCTCTGGTCCGGTGCTGACATGGTCTATGCGGACCACTACGACCTGCATGTTGCGGAGGACGGCTCGACAAAGCGTGTCGCACATCCTCTGATCGATTGCCAGGACGGCGCGCTCAGGGACGACTTTGATTTCGGTCAGGTCGTGCTCTATCGTACCGAGGCATTCCTGGAGGCCGTGGCCAAGATGGACCAGTCCCTGGTGTGGGGAGCGCTCTACGACCTCAGGCTCCGTCTCGGAAAGAAAGTCAGGGTCAACGAATACCTCTATTCGTCGACCGTGTCTGACATGAGGGCTTCCGGCGAGAAGCAGTTTGACTATGTCAACCCTCGCAACAGGGAAGTGCAGATCGAGATGGAAAAGATCTGTACGGAACATCTTAGGCGCATAGGTGCATGGCTTCCTGAAAGGGAAGGAGTTCCTGCGCTGTCCGATGCTGATTTCCCTTGTGAGGCATCTGTGATCATCCCGGTGTTCAACAGGGTGCGCACCGTGGCAGACGCCGTCAGGAGTGCACTTTCACAGACAACGGATTTCCAGTACAATGTCATAGTTGTCGACAACCATTCCACAGACGGTACGACCGAGCTGCTTGACGCGATCGATGACCCTCGTCTTGTCCATGTCATCCCTCAGAGGAACGATCTTGGAATCGGCGGTTGCTGGAACCTTGGCGTCGACGATCCTCGCTGCGGACGCTATGCTGTCCAGCTCGACAGCGACGATGTCTACAGCGGACCTGACACTCTCCAGAAAGTCATAGACAAGTTCAGGGAGGAGAAGGCTGCCATGGTCATCGGCTCATATCTGATGACCGATTTCAATATGGACACTATTCCTCCGGGAATAATAGACCACAAGGAATGGACGGCGGAGAACGGCCACAACAACGCGCTTCGCATCAATGGCCTCGGAGCTCCGAGAGCCTTCGACGTCGCTCTCCTGCGTACGATCGGCTTCCCGAACGTCAGCTATGGAGAGGACTATGCAGTCGGACTTAGGCTCTGCAGGGAATACCGTATCTCAAGGGTATGGGAACCTCTCTACTGCTGCAGGCGCTGGGAAGGCAATTCTGACGCAGCGCTCAGCATCGAGAAGGTCAATGCCAACAATGTCTATAAGGACAGGATCAGGACCTGGGAACTCGAGGCGAGGATAGCCATGAACAAGGCGTAGGATGAAGGAATCACGGATAATAGCGAAATTCATCAGCGACCAGCTTTCGCAGTGGCCGCTGGCTTCTGCCAACTTCCGCTCCCTCAAGTCTGTCCAGACGAAGGAACTGGAAGTCGGAGGGCTCAAGGTACGTCTGCAGCACAATCCCGGGAGAATACGCTCCACTGCAGCCAAGGTCGATTCGGCCTCACTCAAGGCTCGCAAGTGCTTCCTCTGCGCAGAGAACAGGCCTTCGGAGCAGAAATTCCTCCGATTCGAAGGACGAAAAGGCCGTAAGTATGAGATACTTCTCAACCCATATCCTATCTTCCCGTCACATCTGACGATCGCGTGCGCATCCCACACTGAGCAGTCAATCTGGAAAAGGTATGTGGACATGATGGACCTTGCCCACCACTATACAGACTACACTATCTTCTACAACGGTCCACGCTGCGGAGCTTCCGCGCCTGACCATCTCCACTTCCAGGCCTGTCCACGCGGCCAGATGCCTCTGGAGGCTGAGATAGACCGTCTTCTGGATATGGAAGAATCCCAGGACCTGGAGTTCCTCACCAACGTCCAGGAGGCCCAGCTCTACAGATACAGAAATTTCACAAGAGGCGTGTTCGTGCTGCGCGCAAGGACCTCCAAGTCCATGGCAAAGCTCTTCTACCGCCTTCTTGAATGTGCACACATCCCGGAAGGGGAGAGGGAACCTATGTTCAACCTCCTTACCTGGTACAAGTGTCGCACCGCAGGTGCGGAACGTCCTGCAGGCAATACGCATGGTCTTGCTCCGTTCGAATACAGGGCGATAGTCCTGTTCCGCGAGAACCACCGTCCACACCACTTCTTCAGTGAAGGCCCGGACCATCTTACCATCAGCCCAGGCTGTGCCGACATGGCAGGCCTCTTCATCATCCCAGATCCCGAGGACTATGCCAAGCTCGACTCGAAGCTGCTTGCTGAGGTGCTGGATGAGGTATCGATCTCAAAGGATGGCGAGGAAGACATAGTATGGAGACTCACCAGAACCCAGCCTGAGATACAGGTGGGCATCATGTCCGGAGATGAGATCGCCTTCGAGATGATCTCTGATGGCGCAGGGGTCCAGAAAGTCTCATATCGCGACGGAAAGATTGACTACAACGGAACTCTCTTTGACGAACTGCTTTTTGATTCAGTCACGATGTCGACCTTGTTCGCAGAGCCAAGTTTCATACTCTACGGCGTTACAATAGGCGTCAACTTCCACTGGGAAAGGAAACAGACCCAGAAGTTCGCAGGTTCGCTGAAATTCATAGTTGACGGCGACAAGGTCGTGGCTGTCAATGTGATAGGCGTCGAGGACTATCTGCTGAGCGTCATCTCGTCGGAGATGAAGGCCTCGGCGACTCTTGAGTTCCTGAAGGCCCATGCTGTCATCTCGCGTTCATGGGTGATGTCCCAGATCGCGCACAGGCAGTCGGAAAGGTACCATGGTACCGAAACCCCTCAGCCGGAGGCCATCAAGGACGGCGTAGTCGACATCGTCAAATGGTTCGACCATGAAGACCATACGAAGTTCGATGTCTGCGCCGACGACCATTGCCAGCGCTACCAGGGACTGACCATGGCCGTAGGCGGGAATGTCCGCAAAGCCATCGACCAGACCTGGGGGGAAGTCCTGACAAGCGGAGGCGAGATATGCGACGCACGCTTCTCGAAGTGCTGCGGCGGAATCATGGAGGAATTCTCCGCATGCTGGGAGGACAAGGACTATCCATATCTGCAGGCCATCCCTGATACTCCGGGGAACGAGCCAGGCGGCAAGGATTTCTGCAATACATCGGACGAGGGCATCCTCAGCCAGGTACTCAATGACTACGACCTTGAGACCAAGGATTTCTACAGGTGGACGACCCGCTACAACAGGGCGGTCCTCGCAGACCTTATCACCCGTCGCTCAGGATACGAGATAGGCGAGCTGAAGGCTCTGACACCTCTTGAAAGAGGAAAGTCAGGCAGGATAACAAGGCTCCGAATCGAAGGAAGCAAGCTTACCATGAACGTAGGCAAGGAACTGATGATCAGGAAGTTCCTGTCGGAGTCGCATCTTAAGAGCTCGGCCTTTGACGTCCGTTACGAAGGAGATGACGTCATCCTCGAAGGAAAGGGCTGGGGACACGGAGTCGGACTCTGCCAGATAGGCGCCGCCGTGATGTCCTACAATGGCTATGGATACAAGGAGATACTCCTGCACTATTATCCGGGAACTGTAATAGAAAAGAGATGTTAAAGAAAACAAGTGCGAATCCGTGGGCATGGGTCCCGTCGGTGTACATATTCGAAGGTCTTCCTAACGCGATAGTCAACACGGTGTCACTCATCGTGTTCAAGAACATGGGAATGCCGAACGACAAGCTTACGCTCTATACTTCGCTCCTGTCGTTCCCATGGATACTCAAGATCGTGCTCAGCCCGTTCGTCGACTCGGTCAGCAGGAAAAGGACATGGACCGTCGTGATGCAGATGATGATGGTCGTCTGTACCTGCCTTCTCGGACTTACCCTCCCGAAGGGCTCGCTAAGCCTTATACTCGTGCTGTTCCTGGTGACGGCGTTCTCGTCTTCGATCCATGACATAGCCGCAGACGGCTTCTACATGCTCGGCCTTGACGAACACCGCCAGTCGCTTTTCGTCGGCGTCCGCAACACCTTCTTCCGCCTGGCTCTCCTGTGCGGACAGGGCCTGCTCGCAATCATCGCCGGCGTTTTCCAGAACCATGGCCAGGACGCCGTAGGTTCATGGTCAGTGACACTCGTAGGCTGTTCTGCAGTGATGGCGCTGGTCGCTTTCTGGGACATGGTGTCGATGCCTCGCCCTGCAGCTGATGCTCCAAGGGAAGGCAAGGGAGTCAAGGCTACGCTGCTTGAGCTCGCCGAGCTTTTCAGGTCTTTCGTGGCGAAGAAGGAATTCCTTCTTGCGCTCTTCTTCCTGCTGCTCTACCGCCTTCCCGAGGCATTCTCGATAAAGATGCTGATTCCTTTCCTCAAAGACGCAAGGGAAGTCGGAGGACTGGCGATGGGAGACGTGCAGGTCGGTCTGGCCAACGGTACCATAGGCGTGATCGCCCTTCTTCTCGGCGGTATACTCGGCGGAATAGCCGGAGGCAGGTGGGGCCTTAAGAAATGCCTGATCCCTATGGCGCTCAGTCTTGCTCTCCCGTGCGTGGTGTACCTCTATCTCAGCCTTGTCCAGCCTATGGGCGTGCTGCCGGTCTACCTCTGCATAGCTGTCGACCAGTTCGGATACGGTTTCGGATTCACTGCATACACCCTATATATGCTATATTACTCACGAGGAAAGTTCCAGACCTCGCACTATGCGTTCTGTACCGTCCTCATGACTTTCAGCATGATGCTCCCTGGCCTCGTAGCCGGCAAGATCCAGATGGCGATAGGCTATCCTGCATTCTTTGCCATGGTCATGGTATGCTGCCTTGTGACCGTAGCAGTCACATTATTGATAAGAAGAATAATCCCTGAAGGATATGGAAAGAAAGATACTCAGTAGAATACTCATAGTCACCGCGTTGCTGGTCCTCTTCCCAGGCCAGGCCTCAGCCCAGTTCTGGAAGAAGATATTCAAGGGCAGGGCACCGCGTGTCCAGACCGTCTACGTCCATGATACTGTATATGTCGACCGTGTGGAGACCGTCGAGAAGGCTGTCCTCGTCGAGAAGATCGTGGAGAAGGAAGTGCCTGTGGACAGACCTGTGGTGAAGCCCGGCATCGAGGTCCTCCGTGACTCAGGCTTCAAGGGTCTCAAGGGCAAGAGGGTAGGCCTCGTCACCAATCCCAGCGGCGTCGACCATGCTCTGAAGTCGACCATCGATATCCTGTTCGAGGCTCCTGATGTCAATCTTGTCGCGCTTTTCGGTCCCGAGCACGGTGTCCGCGGAGATGCCTATGCGGGCGATGAGGTGTCCGACTCAAAGGACTCCAAGACCGGCCTTCCAGTCTATTCGATCTACGGCTCGTACAGGGAACCGTCCCAGAAGATGCTCGAGGGAATCGACATCATGGTATATGATATCCAGGATGTCGGAACCCGCTCATATACCTTCATCAGCTCGCTCGGCCTGGTGATGAGGGCCTGTGCAAAGAAGGGTATCGAGGTGATGGTCCTTGACCGACCTAACCCTCTTGGCGGCAACAAGATAGAAGGCAGCTACGTCGAGCCTGGCTTCTTCTCGTTCGTCAGCCAGTTCAGGATTCCTTATGTCTATGGACTGACGGTAGGCGAGTTCGCGCAGATGATCAACGAGGAGGGCATGAACCGTGGCCAGAAAGGCAACGAGGATCATCTCAGATGCTCTCTTACGGTCATCCCTATGGAGGGATGGACCCGCGACATGCTCTACACCGACACCGGTCTCCCATGGATACTTCCGTCTCCGAACATCCCTTATCCTCAGTCCGCAGTCAACTATCCATCGTCCGGTATCTGCGGCGAGCTCAGCGGCTACCTCAACATCGGAATCGGCTACAATCTTCCTTTCGGAACCTTCGCGGCTGAGTGGATCGACGCCGACGCTCTGCTTGCAAAGCTCCAGAGCTACCATCTCCCGGGAGTCGACTTCAGACCTATACACTACAAGCCGTTCTACGGAGGAATGGCCAACAAGCTCCTCCACGGCGTCCAGTTTTCATATACGGATTACGAGGCCGCACACATCAGCCTGACCCAGTTCTATGTCATGCAGGCGGTCAATGAACTTTATCCGAAGCACAACCCGTTCGCGAACAAGGACCGCAACGACATGCTCGATAAGGTTTGTGGTACGGATTATGTAAGAACTACATTTGCAGAGAGACTGAAAGTCTCTGACATCATCGACTGGTGGACAAAAGACGAGTCGGATTTCAGAGAGCTCTCCGCCCGTTACCATATCTATTAACTAAACAACCGTATATATGAGAAACTTGACAAACAGACTTCTTGCAGCGCTCCTCGCCGCATCGACCGTCTGCTTCAGTGCTGACCTCAACGCTCAGACCAGAAGCACCGCCGGCTCCCAGAGCCGTTCGACCAGTTCTTCACGCTCGTCCGGTTCCCAGACCAGCTCATCGCGCTCTACGAGCTCTCAGAACCGTTCGACCTCTGGAAGCACCGCTTCCAGATCGTCTTCGGGCTCTTCGGCTTCGCGTCCGTCATCTTCAAGCTCAGCAAGCAGATCGTCCGGTTCCTCAGCGAACCGCTCTTCCAGCGCATCTGTCAGTCGCCCTTCCAGCTCGACCGCCAGCCGCTCAAGCAGCTACGGCTCTTCAGCCGGTCGTTCAAGCAGTTCAACTGCCAGCCGTTCAAGCAGCTACGGCTCATCAAGCAACGATCAGGTCCGTCGCTCAAGCAGCGCTGCCGCTTCTTCAACCAGCCGCTCAAGCAGTTCGACTGCCAGTCGCTCTTCAGCGCCAGGCAACAACACTCAGGTCAGAAGGCCTACGACCACATCAGGCTACAGCAATGGCTCAACCACCAGCAGACAGTCAAGCTCAACTGCCAGCCGCTCAAGCAGCTACGGCACATCAGGCAATGACCAGGCCCGCAGGTCCAGCAGCACTGTCAACCGTTCATCTGGCTCTGCAAGCTCAGTTAACCGTTCATCTGGCTCTGCAAGCTCAGTTAATCGTTCATCTGGCTCTGCAAGCGCTCCTGGCAATCAGGTCAGAAGGTCTACGACCACTTCAGGCACAAGCTCAGGCAGGTCATCTGCTACAGCCGCTCCTGGCCAGACCAGACGTGTTGCGGGTGCACCTGCGACCAGCAATTCAATAGGCACAGGTTCAGAATCAGGCGTACGTCGTGCTACTTCGGCCAGCGCAAACCGAAGCACAGCATCTGCTGCGCCACAGGGAACCGTACGTTCAGCTACTGCGCAGAACAGCGTGTCAAGACAGGGTCTCGGCTCAGCCAAGGAGCAGAATGACAGGAACGTGGGACCTTCTAAGGACAGAGACGTCAACGACCGCTTCGTGGACAACAACTCTCACAACAACCACTATTATGACGACCACAGGATGGACGGCCATAATATCATGAGAGTCCACCCAAGGGAGAGAGACTTCATCGTGCACGAACATATCGGCAGCTTCTGGGGACATAATCCTCACTACTTCGGCTACCGCGTCCACGTTCTTCCTCCACGCTATACCAGAGTCAGATACTATGGTATCGACTACTTCCGCTACGGCAACGTCTACTACAGGGCTCATGGTGGCTACTATGTAGTCTGCAGGCCTCCTTTCGGAGTCGTGATCGACGAGATCCTCCACGACATCGCATGGCATCACGTACGCTTCGCATACTATCCAAGTGTATACAGGACCTATACAGGCTTTGATACATACAGCAGGTATATCGACGAGCAGAACAGGCAGATCGCGCGCAACAATGCGATCCTCGCCCAGCAGAACAGCCAGATCGCTATGAATCTTAACTCTGCAGACAGGTCTTACGAGATCGCGAATGCCCTCGGACTTGCACAGAGCTATGCATATGCAGATCAGGAATACTTCTACTCAGATGGAGTGTTCTATATCGAGAAGGATGGCAGGTACCAGACAATCGTCCCTCCTGCAGGAGCACTTGTCGAGGAACTTCCTGATGACTACGACACTATCACTCTCGGAAACGCAGAGTACTACAGGGTCGACGACACAGTCTACAGGACAACCCTCGTCGACGGTCATCCTTACCTTGAGGTCCTTGGCCAGATGTATGGCAACCTCGCTAGACAGAATTCACTCTTCTAGGAAGGATAAATGAAACAGTAAAGCGGACCCATCCGGGTCCGCTTTACTGTTTCCCAGGGTCCGCTTCACTGCTTTCCGCAGTTTCTCTATCCCCGAGACCTGGTGCGGAGATATGCTTTCTGCCGGTGCGGGGTTGGGTTGCCTGCCCCCGGTCTCGTCATTTTTCCGAGACCTGGTGCGGAGATATGCTTTCTGCCGGTGCGGGGTTGGGCTGCCTGCCCCCGGTCTCGTCGTTTTTCCGAGACCTGGTGCGGAGATGTGTCCTCTGCCGGTGCGTGGTTGGGCTGCCTGCCCCCGGTCTCGTCGTTTTTCTGAGACCTGGTGCGGAGATATGCTTTCTGCCGGTGCGGGGTTGGGTTGCCTGCCCCCGGTCCCGTCCAATCAGGTGGGATGGGCAACTTACTCTTTGAGGCTCACAGGCTGACAGTTATCTATGGATATGTCAACCTATCTTCTAGGATAAATCAGATTGAAAAGATTCTCGAGCGCCTTAGGGTCGCCTGAGGACATGAGCTTGACGGCGGGTCTCTTCGGGGACCCGTTCTCGTTTCCCCTGCTGAGGGCGATGCCGTCCTTGCGCATGACGTCGGTAAGGTGTCTTGCCACGGCCGGAGCGGGGTCGATGAAGCGGATCCCGCGAGGAGCAAGCTTCTGCATGGTCTCAACGAGGAAAGGGTAGTGCGTGCAGCCGAGGACGATCGTGTCGGCACCATGGTCCAGAAGCGGCTGGAGGCTTTCCCTGACGACTGATTCGGCCTCTTCTCCGGAAAGCTGTCCTTTCTCGACCAGCTCGACGAATCCCTTGCCGACATGCTCGCAGATCTGGCAGTTGTCCTCGAAGTTGCCCTTGGTGTTAAGGTACTTGGATCCTTTCAGGGTGCCGGCTGTGGCGAGGACACCGATCACTCCGGTCTTCGTCCCGAGGGCCGCAGGCTTGACTGCCGGTTCCATGCCTATGAAGCTGATATGGTCATGGTGCCCGCCGCTGAGGGCAAGTACCCGTTCGCGGACGGCCGGATCACCCGGGTCGGAGTAGTCTTTGCGCAGCGTCGCTATCGCGGCCGCCGTGGCTGTATTGCATGCGACGACTATGATGTCGGCACCTTGGCGGATAAGGTCTTCGGAGATCGTTCGGCACCTGTCCTGGATATACTCGGCGGTCTTGTCGCCGTATGGACAGAAGGCGCTGTCGGCGAAATAGAGGTACTTTTCGTTGGGCAGGATGTCGAATATGGCGCGGAGGACAGAAAGTCCGCCGAGTCCAGAGTCGAATATGCCGATAGTTGCCACTGTTTGCCGTCTTATTGTCCTACAAATATAAGAAATCTTCAGTATATTTGTGGATATGGTTTCGATAGAGCAGATCAACGAGTTGAAGCAGCGTCTGGCGGTCCTCGCCGGATGTGTCAGCGTTGAGGAAAAGAGGAAGGATGTCGAGGCTCGTCAGCTTCGCAGCCAGGCCCCTGATTTCTGGGATGATCCCAAGGCGGCAGAACTTTTCCTGAAAGGTACAGCAGCGATCAAATACTGGGTGGACGGAGTGGACGGACTGTCTTCTTCGATCGACGACATAGAGGTCCTTCTCGAGCTCGCTGAGGATGAGCAGGAAGTCGACGGCGAATATGCCTCTGTGCTTGAGCGCCTCGAGGCCCTTGAGCTCCGCAACATGCTCGGCGCCGAAGGCGACAATCTCGGCGCTGTACTTACCATAAACTCGGGCGCCGGCGGAACCGAGGCCAACGACTGGTCGGCGATGCTCATGCGTATGTACATGCGCTGGGCCGAAAGGAACGGCATGAAGACCATGGTCACCGAGCAGGTCGAAGGCGACGAGGTCGGAATCAAGTCCGTGACGGTCGAGATCGAGGGTGACTATGCCTATGGCTACCTCAAGGCGGAGAACGGCGTGCACCGCCTCGTCAGGATTTCTCCGTTCAATGCCCAGGGAAAGCGCCAGACAACCTTCTCGTCAGTGTTCGTCTATCCTCTCGTGGATGATTCCATCAACATCGAGATCCGTGACTGCGACCTCGAGTGGGATACATTCCGAAGCGGAGGACATGGCGGCCAGAACGTCAACAAGGTCGAGACCGGAGTGCGCGTGAAGCATATCCCTACGGGAATCGTGGTCGAGAACACCGAAGGCCGTACCCAGATCGGAAACAAGGAGAATGCCTTGAGGATCCTCAAGTCAAGGCTCTACGACATAGAACTCAGGAAGCGTCAGGAGAAGCAGGCAGAACTCGAAGGCCAGAAGAAGAAGATCGAGTGGGGCTCGCAGATCCGCAGCTACGTCCTCCATCCATACAAGATGGTCAAGGACCTCAGGACGGGCTATTCTACCGCCGATACGCAGGGCGTGCTCGACGGAGACCTCAACGAGTTCATGAAGACATTCCTCATGCAGCAGGGAAGCGGCAACGCAGGCCCTGTCGTGGATGACATTGATTAAACAAACAAAAAATATCATACAAAATGGCAGAATTCAGATATGCACCGATGTTTCAGCTTGGCGAAGACAAGACTGAATACTACAAGATCCCTGGTTCAGAGCAGTATGTCTCTACAGGTGATTTCGAGGGCAACAAGATCCTCAAGATCCAGAAGGAAGGTCTCACAGTGATGGCGAACACCGCTTTCCGTGACGTCAGCTTCCTCCTCCGCCGCTCACACAACGAGCAGGTAGCGAAGATCCTCGCAGACCCTGAGGCTAGCGCAAACGACAAGTACGTTGCACTTACCTTCCTCCGCAACGCAGAGGTCGCAGCAAAGGGCAAGCTTCCTCTCTGTCAGGATACAGGTACCGCTATCATCCACGGCGAGAAGGGCCAGCACGTATGGACCGGCTTCTGTGATGAGGAGGCTCTGTCACTCGGTGTCTACAAGACATATACAGAGGAGAATCTCCGCTATTCACAGAACGCACCTCTCGACATGTACAACGAGGTCAACACAAAGTGCAACCTCCCTGCACAGATCGACATCGAGGCAGCTGAGGGCATGGAGTACCGTTTCCTTTGCGTCACAAAGGGTGGTGGCTCTGCAAACAAGACATATCTCTACCAGGAGACAAAGGCACGTATCCAGAACCCTGGCACACTCGTTCCTTTCCTCGTAGCAAAGATGAAGACTCTCGGTACAGCCGCTTGTCCTCCTTACCACATCGCCATCGTAGTCGGTGGTACTTCAGCTGAGAAGAACCTCCTCACAGTGAAGCTCGCTTCGACACACTACTATGACGAGCTCCCTACCACAGGAGACGAGACAGGACGCGCATTCCGCGACATCGAGCTCGAGAAGCAGCTCCTCGAAGAGACCCACAAGATCGGCCTCGGCGCACAGTTCGGCGGCAAGTACATGGCACATGACATCCGCGTCGTACGTCTCCCACGCCACGGTGCAAGCTGCCCTATCGGTCTCGGTGTAAGCTGCTCTGCAGACCGTAACATCAAGACAAAGATCAATGAGGACGGTATCTGGATCGAGAAGATGGACGACAAGCCATACGAGCTCATCCCAGAGGAGCTCCGCAACGCAGGCGAGAGCGGAGCAGTCGAGATCGACCTCAACCAGCCTATGTCAGAGGTATGCAAGATCCTCACAAACTACCCTGTAGGTACCCGCCTCAACCTCAAGGGCACCATCATCGTAGGCCGTGACATCGCTCACGCAAAGCTCAAGGCCCGTCTCGACGCAGGCGAGGGCATGCCTCAGTACATGAAGGACCATCCTATCTACTACGCAGGCCCTGCAAAGACTCCTGCCGGAATGGCATGTGGTTCAATGGGACCTACAACAGCAGGCCGTATGGACCCATACGTAGACGAGTTCCAGGACAACGGCGGCTCTATGATCATGCTTGCCAAGGGTAACCGCAGCCAGGCTGTGACCGACGCATGTAAGAAGCATGGCGGTTTCTACCTCGGTTCAATCGGCGGTCCTGCTGCGATCCTCGCACAGAACAACATCAAGAGCATCGAGTGCGTAGAGTACCCTGAGCTCGGAATGGAGGCAATCTGGAAGATCGAAGTAGAGGACTTCCCTGCATTCATCCTCGTTGACGACAAGGGCAACGACTTCTTCAAGACCATCGGTCTTTAATAAACCTATACCAGTTCCTTCATCATGGATCTCAGAGACAACGAAATCATTCAGGTGAACATCTCAGGTGACGACAAACCTGGACTTGTGCTTGCCTTTTCAGAAATCCTCGCATCATACGATGCGTTCATACTTGACATCGGCCAGGCGAACATCCATCAGTCGCTCACCTTGGGAATCCTTTTCAGCACCACTCGTGACAAGTCGGGATTCATCATGAAGGACCTGCTCTTCAAGGCGTCGGAACTCGGCGTGTCGGTAAGGTTCACTCCGATCGACACCGAGCACTACAACCAGTGGGTCGCACGCCAGGGCAGAAACCGTTACATCATCACTCTGCTGGGCCGTACCATAACGGCTCAGCAGATCACTGATGTGACATCGGTGATCTACCGCTTCGGACTCAACATCGATGCCATCAAGCGTCTGACCGGACGAATCCCGCTTCAGGAGGAGACCGGAAAGATCAGGTCTTCGATCGAGTTCTCGGTCCGTGGATCGCTTACGCACGAACAGAGGTCTGAGCTTCAGGCAGAGCTTGTCCACAACATGTCCGAAGGAGTGGACGTGTCTTTCCAGAGGGACAACATCTACCGCAGAAGCCGCCGTCTCATCTGTTTCGATATGGATTCCACTCTCATCCATACCGAGTGTATCGATGAACTTGCCGACAGGGCAGGAGTGGGCGAGCAGGTGAGAGCCATCACAGAAAGCGCGATGCGTGGCGAGATAGACTTCATTGAAAGCTTCACCAGGCGTGTGGCCCTCCTCAAGGGACTCGACGAGTCAGTCATGGAGGAGATCGCGCGCAACCTTCCTCTCAACGAAGGACTCGAGCGTATGATGACCATCCTCAAGAGAGTCGGTTACAAGACAGCCATCCTGTCCGGAGGATTCACATATTTCGGAAAGTATCTCCAGCAGAAGTTCGGCTTCGACTATGTCTATGCCAATGAACTGGAGGTAGAGGACGGAAAGCTTACCGGAAGGTACAGAGGAGAAGTGGTGGACGGACGCAGGAAGGCTGAGCTTCTCAGGCTTCTCTGCCAGGTCGAGCACATCGACCTCGAGCAGGCCGTGGCTGTAGGCGACGGCGCGAACGACCTTCCTATGCTGGGTCTCGCAGGCCTCGGAATCGCTTACCATGCGAAGCCGAAGGTGAAGGCCAATGCCAAACAGTCGATATCGAGCATCGGTCTCGACGGAATACTTTATTTCCTCGGCCTCAAGGACTCACAGATAGAGGCGAACATCTAGAACGAAGGCACCATGGACCATCTTCCACTCAACGACATCCCGATGCTTGTGTCGTCGATAAATTTTCTCCTCCGCGACGAGGAGTTCGACAATCTCGACCAGATCTGCGACTGCTATGGTGTCGAGCGTGGGGAAATTGACAGGATACTCGCTTCGGCGGGATTCGCATATTCAGAAACTTTGAACAAAATCAGATAGACAATGGGTACGACAGCTGTTTTTTCTGCCATCCTTACTCTACTTGCAGGAATCGGTATCTTCCTGATCGCCTGCCAGATGATGAGCTCGAATCTTGAGTCTGCAAGTTCGAACAAGCTCAAGTCACTCTTCGCAAAAGCGTCGAAAAGCAAGCTTCTCGGAGTAGGTATCGGTACTGTCGGCACCGCTGCGATCCAGAGCTCCGGTGCGACCACCGTGATGACCATCGGTTTCGTGAATGCCGGTATCATCTCGCTCGTCCAGGCTGCGACCATCATCTACGGTGCAAACATCGGTACGACCGTGACCGCACAGATCGTCGCCCTCGGTATGTTCGGCGGTGCGAACTCAATCTCGACCACCGTCATCTTCTCGGCGTTCGCGGGTATCGGAGCGTTCATCTCTCTCTTCTCCAAGAAGGCAAGCCTCAAGACCATAGGCGGAATCCTCACAGGTTTCGGTATGCTCTTCGTCGGACTCTCGCTCATGAGCGGTTCCATGTCTGATTTCGCTGCCCTTGACGGTGTGAAGGTATTCCTTGCAAAGATCGGCAACCCTATACTGCTTGTGCTTCTCGGAGCTGTGTTCACGGCGATCATCCAGAGTTCATCGGTCATGACCTCTATCGCCCTTGCTATGGTAGTCAGCGGCCTTATCACCCTTGACCAGGGTATATTCCTTACCATGGGTTCCAACATCGGATCCTGCGTCGTCGCAGTCATCGCCGGTATGACCAGTGGCAAGAACGCGAAGAGAACCGCCTTCATCCACTTGATCTTCAACTGCTCCGGTGTCATAGTGTTCCTTATCCTCGGTGCCTTCCTCGGACTGTTCTCGGGCGGTTCACTCACATTCGGATCAATCTCTGACAAGCTCTTCCCAGGTGCGCCTCAGACCCAGCTGGCTATGTTCCATACAATCTTCAATGTATTGACCGTAGCGTTCATGCTGCCTCTCACCAATGCACTTGTAGCCCTTGTATGCAAGATCGTCCCTGACGGATCGTCTAAGGAAGATCCGGACCAGATGCACCTTCGCTATGTCGACGACAACCTCCTCAGGACTCCTCCTGTGGCTGTCGAGATGACCAAGCGCGAGATCATCGCGATGTCAGAGCTTGCGATGGACAACTTCGACAGGGCACTCTCGATAGTGACAACTCTCGACCTTTCTGAGATTGATCTCTTCAGCAGGAACGAGGAACAGCTGAACTTCATCAACCGTTCGCTCGTGAACTTTGTCGTAAAGCTCTCAGAGAAGAAGGGACTCAGCGAGAAGGACCACATCTATCTTACGACTACCTTCCGCACTGTCCGTGACCTCGAAAGAATCGGTGACTATGCTGAGAACATCATCGAGTATGCTGAGAACCTCAAGGAAAGCAACCAGCATTTCTCAGACGACGCCCTCTATGAGATCAGCCAGCTCAAGATACTCGTACACAACCTCTACGACAGCGTGATGCTTGCATACAATGATGAGAGCTTCATCGCTCTCGGCGATGCGAACAGGATCGAGGAGGAGATTGACGACTATACAAAGGTCATGGAGGACAACCATATCATCCGTCTTTCAAACGGTATCTGTACCCCTACGACCGGAGCCCAGTATCTGTCACTCTCTACCAACGTCGAGCGTATCGGAGACCACCTCATCAACGTGGCAAAGAGTATCCGCAGCTTCGCGAACAAGTCATAGCGTCCTATGCTTTCCCTTGACAAGGAATTCCTTTCCCCTTTGCTCAGACATAGGGAGAATGACTCCCACAAGGGAAACTACGGGCATCTGCTTCTTGTCTGCGGCTGCGAGACTATGCCTGGAGCGGCTGTCCTTGCGACTGATGCCGCACTCCATTCCGGCTGCGGTCTGGTGACCCTCCATTCGACCCGCAATGCAGCAGTAGCTGCAGTGACGGCCTGTCCTTCGGCTATGCTGTCGATCGACCCGCAGGATTGTCTCTCAAGCATTCCTGACAATCTTCAGAAATATACCGCGATAGCGGCAGGACCGGGACTTGGCCGCGACCCGCGCACCGTCAATGCCTTGGCAGGACTGATGTCCAAGGCCTCCGGTCTGGGTATTCCTATGGTCCTTGATGCCGATGCTCTGAATATCATTTCCGAGAATCCGGATCTTATGTCCATGGTACCCCGTGGCAGCGTCATGACCCCGCATCTTGGCGAACTCCGTCGCCTTGGCGGCGATGCCGTCCAGCTCAGCCGCGCAAGCGGCTGCGTGGTCGTCCAGAAGGGCTACGGAAGCCGGATCTTCGTGCCGGCGGACGGGCAGGGGAGCATGGACATAGAGCAAGACGGTGTCAAAGCCTATGCGAATACTACAGGCAATCCCGGAATGGCTAAAGGCGGCAGCGGCGACGTCCTGACCGGACTTGTCGGAGGCCTTCTTGCCAGAGGCTATAGTGCCGACATCGCGGCTATGCTCGGAGTATGGATTCATGGCTATGCCGGTGATGTGCTGAGCGCAGAGTGTACACAAGAAAGCTACAGCAGCGCTGACCTTGTGGGAAAGCTCTGCTGCGGCTTCAAAGTTCTGTATGGAGAGTAGCTGTCTCTAGTTCTGGAGAAGTGCCATGAAGATTGCTATCATCTTCTTTGAGGCTTTCTGGGCGGCGACGATCACTTCCTGCTCGTCGGTTCCGTTCTCTTCCGATCCTTCGCGATAGACGTCAGTTATCACTGACATTCCGAAAACACGCATTCCGCAGTGTCTGGCTACGATTGCCTCAGGCACTGTCGACATGCCGACTGCATCGCCACCGATGCGCTTGAGGAAACGGTACTCTGCCGGAGTCTCGTAGCTCGGACCAGTGAGGGCTACATATACGCCTTTCTTGACTTCGATCCCGAGCTCCGCGGCCGCTTTCTCGGCCTGGGCCGTCATCTGGAGGTCGTAAGGCCTGGTCATGTCAGGGAAACGCGGTCCGAATTCATCGAGGTTAGGTCCGATGAGCGGATTAGGGGTAAGTCCGATGTGGTCGGTGATGATCATCAGGTCTCCCACTTCGAAACCATCCTGCATTCCGCCGGCAGCGTTCGAGACGAACAGATTCTTCACTCCTATCACCGACATCACACGTACGGGTAGGGTGACCATGGACATGTCATAGCCTTCGTAGAAGTGGAAACGTCCCTGCATGGCTATTACTTCGCGTCCGGCAAGCTTGCCGACGATGAAGTTTCCCTTATGGCCGATCGCGGTGGATACCGGGAAACCGGGGATCTCGCTGTAAGGAATGACGAGGGCATCCTCGATCTGGTCGGCCAGGTCACCGAGCCCGCTTCCGAGGATTATGCCTGTGTCAGGCTTCCTGTCTCCCATCCTGCCGCTCAGATATGTAGCGGCGTCTTTTATCAAAACAGATATGTCCATGGTATAGAATTGCTGATTAATTATCCTAGAACAGCTGTCCGATGAGGCCTGGGATGATGTTGAGTCCCATCTCCTCCATGAAGAAGAAGGCTCCTGTCACGCGGTGTGCAGGCGAGAGAAGCGCCCACTTGACCTCACTTACATTGCCGTCCTTGAGGCTGTCGTATGCGTGGATAGCGAGCTCCTTAGGTACGATCTCGTCCTTTGCGGAGTGGAGGAGAGTGACCTTTGCTGATGGAAGCCATCCTGTAGTCGCGTCACCCATCGCGAGGCATGCGTCCACTGCCTGACGGATAGCGGAGTCCTTGTCGAAGTACTCAGGAACTACCATCTGAGAGTAGAGCTTTGTGCCGTATGCGGACTCGATGAACTCGTTGAGCTCGTCGATGGTGTACTGCTTTGAACGGATCCTGTCGATGATGCCGGTTGCGAGGAATTCCTCTCTGAGAATGTCAGAAAGCTCGATTCCGTCCATGATCTCAGGATATGCGGTCTTGAATCCGAGAAGTGTGAGAGGAAGGATTGCCGGATATACGCAGTCGTCCTGCTCGAAATAGAGGTCGAAGAGGAGAGGCATGCTGTAGCAACCGCCGCCGCATGCGGTCTTCCTGAGGTTGAGCTTTGCCTGGTCCTGTGCTGAAAGACCGGTCTCGATGTACTTCTGGACTGCGAGAGCGACACCGCCGCCCTGTGAGTAGCCGTAGTTCTCAAGATAGTATCCACCCTTCATCTTGATGCCTCTCTTGCCATTGATGTAGTCGATTGCAGCGAGGACTGCGTCGGTGCTCTGGCGAGCCTGGACGTCGAGGCAGAGGTAAGGATGGTCGTTTCCTACAGAGACTCCGAAGCCTTCGTAGTCAGGGCATACGACGAGAGCGTCCTCAAGGGCCTTTGCAAGGGCGATAGGGTTCTTCTCGTATGGAGATTCAGCCTGTGAGCAGATTGTAGGATGGTTGTCGAGTACGATGAACTTAGGGTCATGGTACTTTGTAAGGATGCCTTCCGGGTAAGCGAGCTTCATTGAGAGAGTCACAGGCTCGCCATGGCCGTTCACGCTCTGGTAGGTGAGACGTGTGATCTCATAGCTGAGGGCGGCACACTTTGTCTGAGGATTGACCTCGATACCCTCGAAGAGGGCTGCGAAGTCTTCTGCAGAATAGAGGTTTGAGTCGACGAGGTCGACATCTTCAGTCGATGGCTGAGGTACCGGGACCTCGCTGACGGTGCTTTTCTGGCACGAAAGAACTGCTGCTGAAAGAATGAGCGCAGTGAAAAATCTAAGAGTCTTCATCTATTTGTATGAATTAATTGTTACTGAAAGTTACCTGTATTCCCAAAGATAGGGAAAAAAGTGATAACTTTACTGTTATACAGATTAATTATATGAATATGCTGAAAGAACGTATCCTTGCCTCTGCCGACCCATCACAGGTTGCCGGACTTTCCCGTTTTTTCAAATGTGGACCTGGACAGTACGGGGAGGGGGACAAGTTCCTTGGCATCAAGGTACCCCTCACCCGCGCCATCGTCAAGGAATGCTGGCAGAAGACGGAATTCCCGGAACTGGAGGAATGCATCGGAAGCGAGTACCATGAACTCAGGCTTGCCTCGCTCCTGACCCTTGTCGAGATCTTCTCTCATGCCAAGAAGGACCAGGTACTCCGTCAGCGCTGCATCGACTTCTATCTGTCCCATACTTCCTATATAAATAACTGGGACCTTGTCGACCTCAGCTGCTATCCGCTGCTGGGGGAGTGGCTGAAGGATAAGGACAGGACTCTCCTCTATGAGCTTGCCCGCAGCGGAAAGACTATCTGGGAAAGAAGGATAGGAATGGTCAGCACGATGCAGCTTGTCCGGGCAGGGGAACTGGACGATACTTATGCGATAGCTGACATCTTCCTCGGGGAAGAGAAACTGCATGACCTGTTGCAGAAGGCGGTAGGATGGCTGCTTCGGGAGGCTGGAAAACGGGATCCTCAGAGGCTGAAGGACTGGCTTGGACCTCGTGTCTCAGGCATGCCCCGCACTATGCTCCGATACGCGATTGAGAAATTTCCGGAGGAGGAAAGACAATATTTTATGGCAAAGTAGCCGTCAGAGAGCCTTTCAGGGCTCTCTTTTTGTCATTAAGGTATTCTATGGATAGAAAATATTTTGAAAAATTTACATCCTTGTGTTGCAAGGTACTAAATTTTGACATATATTTGCAGTGTTGAAAGAAATATACAGAACAATAGAATAGCTTGAATTATGAAAACTACAATCAGCGCTGCAGTCGGCGGCTACAACTTCATCTTTGACAACGACGCATTCTCAAGGTTGTCAGACTACCTGGACAAGTTCAGGAAGGCTCTTGATCCGATCGGAGCACAGGAGGTGATGGATGAACTCGAAATGAGAATCGCGGATCTCCTTAAGGAGCGCCTTGGTGGCAAGGAGGTAGTGGATGTCCAGATGGCAGACTCTATCATCTCGCAGCTCGGCCTCCCTGGGGGAGAGCAGTATCAGGGTAACAGGGAGTCTTCGCATAAGGGCGAAGCACCTAAGTTCGAGTTCTCTTTCGGACGTCCTGGACGTATCATGAGAGACCCTGACGACAGAAGGCTCGGTGGAGTATGCTCAGGTCTTGCGTACTACTTCAACATCGACGTGACCCTCGTGCGCATACTCTTCCTCCTCGCACTCATCATGGGAACAGCAGGCTTCTGGATCTACATCATTCTCTGGATCATCGTGCCTGAGGCACGTACAGCAGCCGAGAAATGCGAGCTTCGCGGACTCGAGGCAAATGCAGAGAACATCCGCCGTTTCACCTCAACTTCAAACAAGTAAACTATGGAACAGAACAATCTCGTCGAGAACAACAGGACCCAGATGCGAAGGGGAGTCCTGGAGTACAGCATCCTTCTCGTGCTCAAGGCCGGCGAAGGCTACACATCTTCAATCATCTCAAGGCTCAAGGCGGTCGACATAATCGTAGTCGAAGGTACTCTCTACCCGATGCTCATCCGTCTCAAGAACCAGGGCCTTCTAACCTATCGCTGGGAGGAATCGCCTCAGGGCCCTCCTCGCAAGTACTATACGCTGACAGAAAAGGGCGCCCAGCAGCTCCGCGAACTTGACCAGGCATGGATGGACCTCGTAAGGTCAGTCGAAGCCATCCGTACCATTCCTGAACACCTTCTTATCGGATAGACTATGAAAAAGACAAGCAACATCAGCCTGGGAGGCTATGCATTCGTCATTGAGGACGACGCACTCGAGGCATTGAAAAGGTATATCGACAAAGTCCGTACAAGCTCATCGGAAGACGTGCGTGAGGAACTTGTCGCAGACATCGAGGAAAGACTCGCCGAGCTCTTCATCGAGAAGAGCGGAAAGGGAGTCGTCATAGACATAAAGACAGTCGACAGCGCAGCCGCCAGGATCGGAATCCCGGAAGACGGCCCGGCGGAGGACCATGGTACCGTAAATGACGGCCGGTCAAGTGGTAACCAAGGGACTGATTTCCTTAAGAAGAAGCTTTTCAGGGACGTCGACGACCGCATCATAGGCGGCGTGATGGCGGGCATCTCCAAGTGGAGCGGAGTCGACCTGATCGTGCTCAGACTGGTCACGGCGATCATCTTCGCCTCGACTTTCTTCGGCCATAACCAACATACCCACCGCTTCGGTCTTGGGATGCTCTTCCTCTATATACTTCTCTGGGTGATCGTTCCTGCTCCAAAGACCGTCGAGGACAAGTGCAGGGCACAGGGCAAGCCTATCAACTACGATGATTTCAAGCTTAGGGCCGAGAATTTCAAGGATTCTGTCGTGGAGACTGCGAAGGAAGCACGTACGGCTCCGTTCTTCAATGCACTCGGCCGTGCAGTCGCTGCAATAGTGGGAGTAATCTTCATCATTGTGGGAATGGCTGTCTCGATAAGCGCCTTGGTGGCTGCGATCTCAGTACCGTCCGGTTTCGCGGACATACACTGGATCATCAGGGACCCACATGTGTACGATATACTTACTGCGTGCACCGCAAGTCCGGTCATCATATGGACGGCGATCGGAGCGGTTGCAGTGCTGGGAATATCATTCCTCTATTCCGGTGTGATGACGGCGTTTGCCCTCAAGGAGCCGAAGTGGCATCCTGGGCTTCTTATATTCCTTCTCTGGATAGGATTGGTGATTACCTGCGTGGTGTTCGCAGCTAAGGAGTTTGCCTTCTCGGTACCTTGGGTATTTGCAATGTGTATGCCATCCAGAATGTCATGACGGCGCATGCGATGTAGATGACTCCTGTAGTCACCATCGCATCGCCAAGACTCACCAGAGGGGTGATTGCAAATCCGAATACATAGGTACATACGCCAAGAAGCGCAGCGGCGGCACCGGCGTGCATGCGGCCAAGGTCCAATGTGAGGGCCGGAGTGCTGGCGAAGCAGAGACCGCAGCTGAACACCTGCAGGAGAGTGCAGGCTTCATAGATCCAGACAGAGCCTCCGCAGATAAGTGTGACCGCGATAGCCGTGCTCAGTACAAGAAGAGCGCAGCTCGCGATGAAGGTACATCTTGCCGGAGTCCGGAACTTCATCGACAATGCAGAAGCGACACCGACTGTAGTCGCATTGACAGCAAAGAAGATACTGTATCCTGTCGCTGAGAAACCGTAGTGGTTCTGGATGATGAACGGGGAAGAGGCGAGATATGAGAAGAAGACTCCGTGGAGAAAGCCGTACTGCAGGATGCCCTGGACGTAGGGCTTGTTATGGAGCAGCTCCCTGAAGGCTTCCATGGACTTCCTGAATCCTCCTTCCGTTCTTTTCTCTACAGGCAGGGATTCACTGATGTTGAAGCAGCAGATCGTCAGTATTGTTCCGATGAGGAACAGCACTGCAAAGATCCCTTGCCAGCCGACAGTGTCGGTGAGTACACCTCCGATGACGGGGGCGGAGACCGGAGCGATTCCGTTGACTGCGCCGATGATCGCCATCATCTTTGCCAGTTCCTTGCCTGAATAGAGGTCTGTGGCAATCGAGCGGCTCAGGACTATGCCTCCTGAACCGCCGATACCTTGGAGAAGACGCATAGCAATAAGAAAGCCTATGCTCTTAGAGAATATGCATCCTATACATGAAATAAGAAAGATTCCCAATGAGACCAGAGTGAGCAGACGTCTGCCATGACGGTCGCTGAGCGGTCCCCAGACTGCCTGTCCGACCGCAAGGCCGAGCATACATGCCGACAGACTGATCTGGACCATGGACGCATTCGTGCCGAGATCCTCCTGCAGTTTCGGGAAGGCAGGAAGGTACATGTCGGTGAGGAACGGTCCGAAACCGAACAGCATTCCCAGGAATACTACCAGGAATATGCCGTAGGATCTGCTGCCGGTCTTCATCTCAGAGGGTACGTTCTGTTGTTACTTCTTCCAGAGATTAGGAAGGAAACGCTCGTAGAGGAGGTGCCTCCATGTCGACCAGTCGTGGCCGGCGATACCTGTGCAGTAGTACTCGTACTCGATGCCGTGCTTGTCAAGAGCATCGCGGAATCCCTTCACGCGTACATTGAATGCGCCTTTCTCCTCTGCACCTCCCTGACCTACGAAAAGATAGTCAACCTTGTCGTTGGCCTTAGGATCGTTGAGGAATGTTGCGAGAGAAGTCTCCTCAGGCTTGTTGTCACCTGCGCTGAGCACGCCGAAGTTGGCGAAGAGGTCAAGAGAGTTGAGACCTACGAACATTGTGTGGCGACCACCCATTGAAAGGCCTGAGATAGCACGGCCGTGAGGGTTGGCGATGGTCTTGTAGTGGCTGTCGATGAAAGGAATGATGGCCTCGCGGTACTCTCTCTCCATGATGTCGAAGGTGAGGTCGGCATGCTGTGGATGGTTGCGGTGTACCACCTGGTTGTTGACGATCGCGATGATCATTGGCTCAGCCTTGCCTTCAGCGATGAGGTTGTCCATGATGAAGTTGACACGGCCGTCGTACATCCAGTTGTTTGGGAGCTCGCCGCTGCCGCCCATGAGGTAGAGTACAGGATACTTCTTCTTAGGGTTGTACTGAGGAGGGGTGTAGACATAGATGTCACGCATGCCCTTTGTGACAGGGCTGTAGTAGAACTCGCGTGAGACCTTGCCATGGGCCACGCCTTCCTTGGCGTCGTACCACATAGGCTCACTGCCGTGGATGATGAGCTCGCTGTAAGGAGGCATCGCTGTGAATGATGCGTAGGTGTTGTTAGGGTCGGCCATGCTGACACCGTCCACTACGAGGTTGTACTGGTACATGTCGACAGGAAGAGGACCGATGGTGAGTGTCCAGATGCCGTCCTCGCCCTTTGTGAAAGGAATGCGGCCCTGTACGCCCATCACTGTCGTCATAGCGCCTGAGAGGGCTACTGACTCTGCCTTAGGAGCCCTGAGGCGGAAGGTGACTGTATGGTCGTCGTGTACGTCCGGAGAATTGAGGTTGGCGCTGAAAGGAATGAGTCCTTCAGTGTCCTTCTGAGGATTGTGGCTGAGGTTGATGTTCGACTGCTGTGCTGCTGCCGGCAGAGCGAAGAGCAGCGCAAGCGCCGCTGTTGAAAGTAACTTGTTCATATCAATGAAAGTTTTTGTGGTTATTTTTCCTTAGGGAAGAGCGTACGGAGTACGAATGTCTGGATCGCAGAGGCGGCCTCTGGTCCGAGGTTGCCGTGAGGAGCTCTGTCGTTGAGCAGGAGCTGAGCCTCTGTCCCGGCGTCATACAACGCCTGATACATCTTGATCGCCTGTGCGGACGGAACTCTCATGTCTCTCTGTCCGTTGATGATGAGTACAGGCGGGTCGTCCGGTGTTACGTGGTAGAGAGGGCTGCCGGACTTTACGAGAGCGTACTGCTCAGGGAACCTGGCAGGATTTGCGGTGACTGTGCCGAGGTTGCATTCCGCTGTGGTCAGTCCGAAGAGCTGAGATCGGCTCGAATTAGGTGCTTCCACCAGTTCATATACCTGCGCGTCCGTACGTCCGAGGTCAGGGCGGGCATAGAGGTCTGCCGCGAGGGTCAGGAAGTCAGTCATTCCATAGCAGTCCACGCATCCGATGACATTGCTGTCCACTTCTGTGTTTCCACCTATGTTTCCTTCCATGGCCTCCTCACCGTTGGATACGGCTGCGAGCAGCGCCAGCTGCGAGCCGGCTGATTCTCCCATGGTCATGATGCGGGACGGGTCGATTCCGTAGGTGGCGGCGTTCGCCTTAAGGTATCGGATGGCGGCCTTGACGTCATGGATCTGGGCAGGGAAGATGCCTTCGTTGGAGAAACGGTATGTCGCCGCTGCGATCGTGACGCCCTTCCCGCGAAGCTCCATGATCGCCTTGATCTGCTCTGATCCTGCGGCCTCGAGGTTGTTGTCTCCGGATACCCATGCACCGCCATGGACGAACAGGACGACTGGCTGAGGGTCCTCTCCACAACCTTTCCAGATATTGATGTTCAGGCTCTTGGCTCCGCCGTCGAGGGTAGGGGCCTGGGCGAATTCCACATTATGGAACACTGCAGGTTCAATGTCCTGCTGTACGTTCTGTCCGCATGAGGCCAGCATCGCCGCTGAGACCATCATCGCGATCATCTGCTTATTTTTCATCGTAATCAATTGTTTTGATCGGTCTTACTAATCAAATATATGTATTATTTTTATAATACACATATAATCACTCTCTTATCATGATAACCATTTTCTCACGCTTTACAGTCTCTGCGTCAGCAACATCAAGCCTCACATGTAGTCAGGCATGTACATAAAAGAAGACCGGCCATCTCTGACCGGTCTTTTTTATTCATATTCTTCGAAGATTACTTCTTGAAGAGGCCCTGTGCCATTGTGTAGAGAGCACGACGCCATGTAAGGAACTCATGAGCTGTGCCTGGAGATACGTGACCCTCAGCGTTGTAGCCGGCTGCTCTGAGAGCCTCAGCTGCTGCGTTGATCTGAGCTGGAGACTCCTTCTCACCTGTGCTCATGAAGATGTAGTCAACCTTGCGGCCCTGGAGCTCCTCGACGGTGTAGGTACCACCTGAGAGAAGACCGTAGCTACCGAATACCTCTGGACGTGCGAGAGTGATAGAGTGGGTCTCCATACCACCCATTGAAAGACCTGCCATTGCGCGGTGCTTCTTGTCAGCGAGTGTGCGGAAATTAGCGTCGATGTAAGGGATGAGCTCGTCGCAGAGAACGGTCTCGAAGCCGTTGTTAAGCATCATGCCCATGCCACCTGCTGGACGTGCTGGACGAGCAGCTGGTGCCTGGCCTGCTGGAGCAGCTGGACGTGCAGCTGGAGCCTGTCCTGCTGGAGCAGCTGGACGTGCGCCTGGACGGAAACCCTCGTTGGTCATACCGTAGGTCATGACGATGATGAAAGGCTTGATCTTACCCTCAGCGATGAGGTTGTCCATGATGAGGTTAGCGTGGCCCTGGTTTGACCATGCGTACTCGTTCTCACCCCAACCGTGCTGGAGGTAGAGCACTGGATACTTGGTCTTCTGGTTCTTAGCGTCGCCGTAGCCTGCAGGAGTGTATACGAATGCCTTGCGGAGCTGCTTTGTGCTCTCAGACCAGAAAAGAACCTGCTGTACGTTTCCGTGAGGTACGTTTCTTTCCTCGTAGAATGCTCTGTCGTGAGCTGGGATCTCGATACCTGACTCCCAACGGGTTGAACCGTAGTAGTTGTTTGTACCAGGGTCGTTGAAGATACCACCGTCGATAGATACGTGATAGTAGTGGAATCCCTCGTCCATAGGGCCGGCGGTTGTTCCTTCCCAGATACCGTCACCGAGGTGCTTGAGAGTTGTGCCACCCTGTCCGCCGAGACCGAGGCTGACCTTTACTTCAGCAGCGCCTGGTGCGTTGATGCGGAAACGTGCGTAACCCTGAGAGTTGACCATAGGATACTCCTGGCCTGGCTGGTTGAGCTCATTAGGCTTGAAGTCTTCCTTGATTTCCTGTGCATTGGCGCCAGCGCAGATTGCCATGGCAGCCACGATTGAGAATAAAGACTTTTTCATTGTTTTAAATAGTGTTTATTTATGTGAATGTGTGTCTATAGTATCACAAATATAATAACAATCTTTAAATAATGCTTACCTTTGGCCTGGAATCAATCTTCAACTGAATATGCAATGGATCAATATTCCTCTGGCGCTTATCGCAGTCTGGCTCACATGGGAGCTGTCAGCTGACGACAGACGCCGAAAGGACAGGAATAACGAAAGATATAATGTCCTGATAGCAGCAGGCATCTATATATCCGGACTTATACTGTATCTGATAGGATTCAATTACGAAGGTTCACAGCACAACGTCGTCGCTCTTGTCGGGCGTTCGATGCTTTCGGCGCTCGAGATGTTCGTCTCGCATTCCGACCTTATCGAGGTCAGTCCGGAGTGCAAGGAGAACTTCGTGTACATGGCAGTCTTCTCGCTGGTTCATTTCCTTGCGGTCTTCGTGAACATCAGCCTGCTCTTCAATATCATCGGCTTCCAGTCTTCCGCTTTCAGGAAAGTCCGCGGATGGCTGAAGAGCAATGTGAAGAGAAATCTCTATGTGTTCGTCGGAGAGGGTGACGCAACCATGCTCCTCACGGCAGACATCAGAAAGAATGATCCTCAGGCGTGGATCGTCTGGGTACGTAATTTCGAGAAGGCGGAAGACAGCCATCTCTCGCTGAGCGGAGTACTCTCGCGTGTGTCTTACCGTCGCGAGCTGGTCGAAGAGGCTGACGAAGTCGGAGCCGTTCTGCTTCGCAGCCGTATGTCAGTGCTCAACGCCGCCAAGACCTACGATCTCAAGTCTGTGATGAAGGATCTCGGTCTGTCCAACCTTGAGAGACTGCTGCAGAACACTGAGACGGCCAATCTTTTCTTCATCTCTGACGATATAGAGAAGAACATGGCCAGGACGCAGATGTTCAGCGGAATAAGGACCTCGAAACAGATCCATATCTTCTGCCATGCCTGCAGGAATGAGCTTAACATCGCGCTTGAGAATCCTCAGGCCAAGCCTGATGAGAACGGATATCCTCCGAAGGTCACCTTGGTCGACAGCGCCTATATGTCGATGATGAAGCTGATGGAGACCCCTATGCAGTCTCCTCTCTCAGTGGCCGGATATGCTGCCGACGGAAGTGTAGACAAGCCGTTCACCAGTCTCGTCGTGGGATTCGGCAACTATGGACGCGAGGCAGTCAGGTTCCTTCATGAATATGCATGCTTCACAGCGCCTGACGGCTCCCGTACAAAGCATGAATGTACGGTAGTGGACTCGAAGATGGACAGCATTGCAGGTCCGTTCTTCATCCAGAGCCCTGCTTTGCGCACGAATCCAGACTACAGGTTCTGTCAGTGCAATGCCGGTTCAGTCGAATTCTGGGACATCGTCGCCGGGATGGCTGACCGACTCAACTATGCTGTCGTTGCCATGGACGATGACATGCTGAATCTGCGCACCGCCGTTGAAATCTACAATCAGGTAAGCAAGGCACGTGGCAATGACATGCGTGACTTCATGATCCTCACCCGATGCTACAATCCTTCAAACGGCCAGTACGTGACCAGCGTCATAGACTTCTATAATACCCTCAATGCAAGTTCAGGAGGCCGGATCGTGGCCTTCGGACGCAAGAAGGACATATTCAGCTATGACGTACTTTTCAACAGCATGGTCAGCAAGGGACTGGAACCGTTCTACAGGACCTGCCTGCAGCGTGTAGGCCGTGTTGCGCAGGTATTCGACCTAGGTCAGGTCAAGGACATGCAGCAGCTGTCTGAAGTCAGACGCTTCCTGTCCCAGCTTGTATCTCATTGTCTCCACATCCCGTCGACCCTGTATGTCGCAGGAGTCAGGGGAGCGGACGGATGGTTCAGTCAGCAGGACGTAGCGCTTATCAACCGCTTCGTGGATATGCTGGAGAGCAAGAAGTCCTCAGGAAGCGGCATAAGCTATGAGTCTGCCGATCAGGTCACTAACCGCCTGATGTACAATATGGCCAGGACGGAATACCACAGATGGAAAGCATTCCTGGACTGCGGTGGCTACACTCCTGTCCCTGGAATGACGGAAGAAAAGTACAGGCAGTACTTCTACGCCGCTATCGAGACCGCTTTCCTCGTCGCCCAGATGGCAATCAAGGAAAGCAATAAGACACCAAAGGAATAATCACAATTCAAAGTTTACAGAAAAGATGTACAGATATATTTTTCTTATCATGGCGATTGCCGGAGGCTTGTTCTTCCTTTCATCATGTACCAAGGACAGCCCTGAGGAGAATCTGAAGAAAGGTGAGGAATACCTCGCTGCAAATGCCAAGCGTGAGGGTGTAGTCACGACAGACTCCGGCCTCCAGTACGAAGTCCTTCAGGAGGGCAGGGAAGGAGGCAGGAGCCCGAAGTCATCCGACATGGTACTCTGCGATTACACAGGGTATTTCATCAATGGAAAGAAATTCGACTCAAGCAAGGGAACCCCTGTCGCATTCCCTCTGAACGGAGTGATCCTGGGATGGACGGAAGGCCTTCAGTACATGAAGGAAGGTGCGAAATATCGCTTCGTGATACCTTATTACCTGGCTTACGGACCAGGTGGCTATGCGTCCATCCCACCTTACTCAACCTTGATCTTCGAGGTTGAGCTGGTAAAGGTCCTGTAGCTAGAAGATCACTGGACGGATCGGACGTGCGAAACGCTTGCTGGCGGCATTGGTGTTGTTCATCTGTGCACCTGTGCGATTGTCGTCTTGCAATCCGGACCAGTCCCATCGGTTCTTCGCAATCCAGATCTGGAGCCTGTAGGCATTGTTCGTGTTTGAAGGATCCTCTGCACAGGTGTGCGTGGAGAACTTCATGATATTGGCTGCGATATTGACATCCAGTTCCTTTTTCAGCCTGTCGTCATCGCCCGTTGCATCTATGCTTGAGTACTCAGGTGCAAAATAGCCGTTGGGCGTCATCTTGATAGTCGAACTCGTTCCCGCAACGTCGTTAAGCTGCATGGCGTTAGGAAGGAATGCATAGAGGTCCTGGTCCTCGAAGGCAGGCTGCTCGGTCGTTCCCAGCCAGAAACCAAGACTCGCCGCCATGCCTGTTACGTCCGTGCCGTTCTTCTGGGCCTTCTCGAGCACCTTCGGATCATGCGAACCCGGTGCCTGGTGCATCGTCCTGGAGTCTTTAGGAGTGTAGTAGTAATATCCGAGCTTAGCCTCGTTGTGGCACTGCTCCTTCGCGCGTGCAAGCACACGGTCGACCTCAGCCTTTGTCAGAAGTGAGAACACACCTGCCTTCCCGTTGACAGAAACCAGCGATGCGACGTCCTTGTAGTTGCTCTTCAGGATCTTGACGCCGTCCCAGTTGGTGTTGTCTGAATCGACATGTGCCGCCTGGGTCGGGTCAATGCTACCCCATACGAAGTACTCGCCGAAATCTGACGCCTGTCCTCCTGGACCTGCATATTCTCCCTGATTCTCATAGATGCCATATGACCATGGACCGTTCTCATCTTCCCTCTGTGCGTAGACAAGTCCAGGAGCGAAGGTCACACCTACACCCTCGATCGTGATGGCGCTGGCCGTGGCGACCTTGTCCTTGTCAAGGCTTATGGTAAGAGGAATGACGTTGCCAGGAGCCATGGAACTGTTCTTGATCTTATAGGTCTTGGCCGTCTGGTACATGTGGCTGTTGGTGTAGGCTGAGACCCTCAGGGGGCAAGGCTCTCCGCTCTCAGCTGCGATAGGCTTCGAGGCAACAGAGAAATATCCTACCACGAAGTAGCCATCGCCGTATTGCCATGATCTCAGACGGTTGGTCGCAGTCGTGTTCGTGAGAGAAGGGTCAAAGCTGTGGAAATCGATCCTGATGTATGGGTTCTTCTCACTGTCCTCTATAGCGTCGGTCGCATAGACGTTCGGAACAGCTCCGTTCTTGTCGTCGTAATCATGGGTGGCTATGTCCGGCAGGTCAGGGTGCATTCGGAAATATCTGTAGAAGATAGGTCTGCCATCGTCGTTCTTCAGAGTCAGGGCCAGAGGGAACTCGCGGGTGCTGCTCTTGTCGCGTATGAAATAGTCCTTGTGGAAGAATACCTGGAGACGTATGATGGTGCTGACATGCTTCATGACTATCGGTTCCGGTGTGAAATCCTGGTTCTCCTCCTTGACGTTCGCGCAGATGATCGCGTTCTCATTGCCGTCCTTGTCGTACTGGAGATGCACGAAAGCGTCCGCTACCATATACTCATGCTCCTTCAGGCAGTCAAGCGTGCCGTCCTGTCCTTCGAACTCGATGCGGGTCTGGTTGCGAAGGATCTGGCCGTCCTTGTATGCGAACGGGAATCCGGATGCCTTTTCGAAGACGTGCTCGGAAATAGGGAACGACAGCGCACGCTGGTCGCCATCCGAGTCACCCATGACGAAATCGCCATGGACGATCACGAACTTCTCGCCCTCTTTCAGGTTCTGGAAGTTGGCTGTGCCTTCGAAGACAACAGAGGCTCCGCTTTCCGTGGCGGTCAGCACGGCCATCTCGGTGATGCTTCCTTGCTCAGGCCAACGTATGGCTACGACCTTGTCGCCCTCGTCCCATGTGGCCGAGAACAGATCTTCGCCGGTGATGCCTCCGACCGGATCGATGGCGTCGTTGTATGACACCTTTGTCTGCGGAAGACCGACAGACATTGAGATCCAGATTGATGGACTGCTTTCGCCAGGTGTGGGTTGATCTGGCTCAGTCTGGTTCCTGTCGCACGAGATTACTGCAAATGCGACAGCCAGGATGGGGAAAAGAATTCTCTTGATCATGGTAACCGCATTCTAGAAATCATTGTAATCAGAGTCGTTGTCGACGGAATAGGAACCTATTCCGAGAACACTTTGGCTTTGTTCGCCGCTGATCATCAGCGGTAGTTGATTGGATAAGATGATTGATTTGGTCGTCGGAGCGACATATTGCTCCAGACCCCTAGGGTAAACAGACATAGTGAAAGATGTTAAACAAAAGTTTTCAGCGCTCAAAAGTACTATGTTCAATGAAAATGTGCAAGAAAAACGGCTTCTAAGTGCACAAAATAGGGCAGCCCCGAAAGAAACTGCCCTTCTTTTATGTGAAATTTGCTATTTCTTAAGCCAGTGCTCCTTGAGCCAGGTCCGGACAGGAATGTCGTAGAGCTTGAGTGATGCCCATGCTACCATGATGGCAAGGAGAGCAGTCGTCAACGCTACGAATGCATGCGTGCCGACTGGGGAGTCGAGATGACGCTGAGCCCATGACATGTGCATGTAGAGGATAGGGTAGTGTGTGATGTATAGAGGGAAGGAAATCTCTCCCATGAACCTGCATATTTTTGAACTAATTTTATTATATTTGGATTGTAAACATAGTTACTTTATCTGGCTAAAGATACATCTTTTCTCCCATAAGCCTATAGCCCCCGATATGATTACGGGAGTAAAAGTATCGAGGACAAAAGAATCAACTCACCGAGTACCACTCAATGTACCCATGTAAAGGCCTCAGCACCAATTTTTCTTCAGCCATTTGCGTACAGGCTCATCATACAACCTCAGCGCAGCATAAGAAACAAAGAGGGCTATCATGAAGGTTCCGATGGCAACTATGACATGGATTGATGTTGGAAGTTCAGGGTGGTTCTGTGCCCATGCATGCTGGATGAAGACAAATGGATAATGTGTGATGTAAAGTGGAAACGAAATCTCCCCACAGAATCGGCATAGGCTCGACATTTTCTTTCCTGATATCCTGCTGCCTGCAGCAACCGATACTATCAAAGGCATGACCAGCAGAATCATCACGCTGTTGAAAAGTCCTTCTGCCATCATGTCATACCCACCAAGGAACGGCACATTGAACAATACGACGATAGCAAGGGAGCACCATAAGAATGCATTCTTTACGCTGACAGTCCATCCCATCCTTGAAATGAGCAGACCAGCCAGGAATGGATAGGCAAGCCTCGTGAAACCCAGGTATACTCCCTGTCCCGTGAGAGACCATCCTCCGAGAATGGCATTCGGAGTCTCATAGCCATCCAGCATTCCGAAAATATTCATGTCCATGGCAACGTCAAGGGTGAGAAAAGCTGCCATGATCATAAGTATGGCGATTGCGATCTTCGGAAGTTTTCTAAGAATGAATGCGTATATGATATTTGCGAGGTATTCGTACATCAGAGTCCATGTCGGACCGTTCAGAGCCGAGACCTCTCCCGTTCCGCGGATATCCATGCACGGCAGCAACGGCAGCATCAGCATGTTGATCAGCATCACTATGAGCAGCTGTCCGGCGCCCGTGTCCTTGACAAGAGGAAAATCAGCACAGTCCTGGAAGTAGAAGCATATGACTCCGATGAGGACACCGAAAATGACCATGGGATGAAGTCTGGTCAGCCTGCGCTTGAAGAAGGACCAGGTGCTCATCCTGTCCCATCGGTCGTCGTACGCATATCCGATTACGAAACCGGAAAGGGCGAAGAAGAAATCTACGGCAAGATACCCATGGTTGACCATGGCATCAGCATAGCTTGTCATATATACCTCACATAGATGATATGCCACGACCATGAGAGCAGCCACGCCTCTCAGACCGTCCAATATCTCATATCTTGGCTTTGATTCAATATAAGAACTCATCATTGCTTCCGTCTTTTCGTGATATGCAAAAGTAATTGTTCCGGCACGATAGCTATTGATGAATATTGAATTATATTTGTCTAAAATTCACGTTATGAAAAATGTCGTCTGCTACGAACATGTGGTGATCCCGGATGGATGTTCCTTTCTTGCGCGCTATGACCAGGAAGCCACGATTGAGACTTTGGAACTTCACGTCCATCCGGAATTCGAGTTTCAGTTCACCTTCAGTGGATATGGGATCAGGACAATCGGGGACATCAGCGAACCTTTCAAGGAGATGGAAGTCCTTCTCATACCTGGAGGCATACCTCACAACTGGGTCTATAAGAATCCGAAAGTCGTAAGGATCCAGGAGTACAGTGTGCAGTTCCCTATCGAAATCGTGACTACCGTCCTGACCGCCTTCCCTGAAATGAAAGGTGTCGTATCTTTCTTCAGCGGACTTGATCACGCTGTTGAGATAAGAGGAGAGGAAGCGGCTCGTATATCATCGTTAATGATCTGCATGATTTCAATGGATCCTGAGGATAGGCTCCTCTCGTTGCTGCAGATGCTTGTCACCGCTTATAAATGCTTGGATAAACGCAACATTTCTCATGACCTTGTCATTCAGGACGAGACTTCTTCCTTTAACAAGATACATAAAGTCCTCGGATATATGGAAGATCACTTGTCGGAGTCATTGAGCCTTGAGAAGGTCGCCGGTGTTTTCTGTATGAGCAAGACAGCTTTCTGCAACTTTTTCAAGCGCAAGGCTGGCAAGACTTTCATCTTTGCTCTCAACGAGATGAGAATAAACAGATCATGCATGATGCTGACGGGAAATCCGGAAATGTCAATCGCACAGATTGCCTATTCGGTCGGCTACTGTTCTCCTGCGCATTTCAGCAGAATCTTCAAGCACTTCAGAGGCACTTCTCCCAGCGACTACCGAGTCAGACTGCGGAGGTGATCAGGATTCTGAATCTCTATGAATCAACCATGGTCTTTTACAACCATATCATTGGGCTATTTCGGTGATTCAAAAAAATAGTTTGTTGGCGGAAAAGATTATGGGAGTAAAAGCATCGCATTCAAATGAGATAATCTTAGGAGTTGATTTTACGAGGTTAACACGTTGGCTTGCTTCGTCGCCTATTCTTGACAACACTGACAATCAACCAGATAAGTGCTACTGAAAGAACAACTGGTGTGCCATAGACAAACAGAAATCCGATCCCGAAAATCAAATAAATCGTTATCATATCCTCCTTGTTACCCTCTGTTGAGAAAGACCCGATATGATTCCCAGGAGACAATGCCGATGTTTGATCGTCAAAATAAATGGTCAGTCCACCAGATGGCGAGAACACAACAGAGTCGGCCAGTTCAAGCGGCAGTGATTTGTAGACTATATTGTCATCATTCAGTCTGTCCACATGTAGATAGATATGGGTGTTATCTGTAGAATAGGTACCCCATACGATGTCATTGAAATGACCTACAAACTCCGTTGAATTGAATTGGCATGCGAATTTTCCTTCTTCGCCAAAACTGAGAGTAATCCGCTCACATGTTATGTAATTACCACTAAAGGACTTTTGAAGTCTCGGATCTTCAGATCTGCCAATCCTCTCCGACCTCGTGCAGGAAACAAGAACAGAAAGAATGAATGCAAGCGGCAATATCAGTCTTCTCAATTTGATCATATAAATACAAGCCTAAACTGATTGTTTATGCAAAAATAGCAAACATCTCCCGTATGTTTATTCACAGACGGAAAAACATACCGCCAAAACAGATTGAGTTCCAGGTATGAACTCTGTCAGAAGCCCTGTTTGGTTTCGTGGATAGAAGTTGCGGGCGATTGGCGGAGAGTAGCGACGATGGCCGCATCAGCGGCCCGCCCGACGCCGGTCTGCTGAGCAGACATAAGGCCAAAGGGCGCGGGGTATAATAGGGGCAGAGCCCCTAGGCATATAGGTGCGGGCTGCGAGCGAAGCGAAGCATATCGCCCGTACAGAAAAAGCCCAGCCATTTCGGCTGAGCTTTTTCTGTGCGTGATCGTTGACAGATTTCGATCCTACTTGGAAGACTTGACTGATTTTGACGAACTGCCATAAGCAGGCGTATCAACATCCGAAAGATAACCGCTGACATTGTGCGGTTGCAACGCGTATGTCATGGGTTTAACTATTTCAAAGCGGAGTCCAAGAGCTTCGATGATTCTCAAAAATGTACTGGCTCCCGGTTCAATTTGTCCTTTCTCGATTCGGGAGATATATGATTTGTTTGCGCCTATTTTTTCAGCAAGTTCTGCCTGAGTCATGGATTCCTGCCTTCTGGACTCTAGAATCAGTTGCCCTACACAATAGTTGTACGCTTCTTTTCTAAATTCACTCCTCGATTCAGTACCAACGGCACCGAACCTTTCGTTCATCATCACATCGATATCGATAATATTACTTTCCCTTCTCTGCATAATACTCAATCTTTAACTTTTTAGCCTGTTCTATCTCTTTTCTGGGCGTCTTTTGCGATTTCTTCTGGAAGCCATTGAAAAGTAGAACTATATTACCTTCATCAAAAATAAAAAAGACCCTGAAAATATTACCACTGTGCTCTGCACGAAGTTCGTAAATACCATCCTCAACATGTTTGACAAACTTGGTGCTCAGCCTTTCCTGCATCTTCAGCATATCAATAACATAGAACACCTTTCTCGCCTCAGCTACACTGATGGAAGTGATGAAATCAGTAAAATAGCTCTTGTATGCACGAATCTTCCTCTCCATAGTGCAAAGATAGGCAAAGTTTCATCATCTTACAACTGATGACGCAATATGTTTAATGAAAGTGTAATAGTAAACATTTGTACTCGTACAGACTCTGGTCGAGCTCTTTTGAATTGGTATAATCTGGAGAAAGAGCAAAAAAACAGATGACCATCAAAATCTCCCTCTTTTACGGTATAGAACTCTCTTGGAATCAATAATAAGCATAATAGCCGAGGGCTTGCGCCGCAAGCCGATCGAGGCTCTTCGCCTTAGCACAAAACGAGCCGGGCACAAATGTGGAATTTCCTCTCGAAAGTGAGCCACCTGTCCAATCGAAACTGAGCCACTTGTCCTACGGAAAGTGAGCCACTCGTCCAGGACATGGAAAAATTAAGTGGAAATAAGCACCAGAATATACGTCTGACGCATCACATAGACTAATGCCAAATCAAGCCTATACAGGCCTGTATGGCAGCGAAAAAGAAGAACCGATCACTGACCCACAGTGACCGGTTCTTTCATTTATAACTCGGCATTAAAAACGCCTTTTTTTGCTGTTTTATTTCTTCATCTCCGCAGTCCTTTTGCTCATTTCGCCGCAGTCCCAAACACCGTTTTCCAACGACTGTCAAAGTGGCTCAATTTGCATTGGATTTTCCACCTGTATATATTCCATTTTTTCCACCTCGTATTTCATTATACGAATTGAAAAGTAAAGAAAATGGACTCCCTATTTGACATAATGTAAAGCATACTTGTCATAATGAAAATTATACTTATCTTTGTGCTGTGAATATAAATATCTATGCTATGAACAAAAATTACTTGCTTCCTCACAAATTCAAGAAGATCGGCATTTGGTCGTTCTTTCCTTTTTTTGCATTATGCTTTTGGCTACTATTCTTTGGTGAGTTAGACTGCAATATCTTGAAATGGCCAGCTGTCGCCATATGCACTGATAGCCTAAATGCTACACAATGGTTTACGGTTGTAACAAATGACCCAATCAATGAATTTGCGATGTTCGGCCTGCTCATCTCCCTATGCTTCACTGCCTTGTCTAAGGAAAAGGATGAGGATGAGATGACTGGTTTGATTCGCATGCAGTCTTTTGTTTGGAGTTTCTGGGTAACTGCCGCTGTGCTTGCATTTGGCATAATCTTTATCTACGATATTGCTTTCATGTTATTCTCATTTGCGGCAGTATATGTAGTATTCTTACTCTACATTGTCAAATTCAATCTGGCTATGCGCTCTATCAGGAGGGAAGGGAAATGAAGAACATAATTCGCGTTGAGCGTGCGATCCTTGATATTACACAACAGGAACTTGCTGTGTCCGTCGGCGTTAGCAGGCAGACGATAAATTCCATAGAGTCTGGAAAATATGTTCCATCTACCATTCTGGCACTCAAGATTGCCAGGTATTTCAATAAGCCGGTGGAACATATATTCTCTCTCGAAGATTCGGATTAACTTAAGATAACGGAGTTGAATTCTACGCCCAAGTTTATCGCTTGGGCGTTTTTTTTTGAGCATGGTGCCTGCTTGATACTACCATTGTTGAATTATGGAAAATAGTTGCGTAGCTAAAAAAAATAGCTATATTTGCGGAAACAAGAATTCAAGAGTATGAAAAAGCTGACAAAGAAAGAGGAAGTGATCATGAATCTCTTCTGGGAGAAAGGACCGCTTTTCGTGAGAGAGCTTCGCGAACTATATGCAGATCCCAAACCTCATTTTTCCACATTGTCCACGCAGGTCAGGACCCTGCAGGACGAGGGCTTCATCGACCATAAGGCATATGGACCTACATATCAGTATTTCGCCAAGGTGTCTCGGGAGGAGTATACCCAGCGTTCATTGATCGGACTCATCGACAAGTATTTCAACAATTCCTATCTCAATGCCGTCTCTGCACTCGTAAAGGAAGAGAAGATTTCGGTGGATCAGCTGAAAGATCTTATCGAACTCATTGAAAAAGGAGAACAGAAATGACGAACTTTCTGATATACGAGGGGAAGGTGGCAGTCGTGCTGCTTGTCTTCTATCTGTTTTATCGCTTCCTTTTGAAGAAAGAGACCTTTCACCGATTCAACAGGGTCGTCCTGGTCGGGACGGCAGTCCTGTCCTTCCTCCTGCCTCTATGTGTCATCACCATTCACCGTCCTGCACAGATGGAGAGTATCGTCATAACGCCGGAAATCGGCGCTCCTGTGGATGTCCCTGCTCTTGTCGAGAGTGGTGTGCCGTGGTGGCCGATGGCGCTTGCCGCACTTTTCTGGATCGGTGTCGCCGTTGCCCTAATGAGGGTTGCAGTGTCAATTCTGAATGTAATGAAGATTGTCCGCCGCGGCAAGGTCATGCAGGAAGACGGCTGCAGTATAGTGGTCACGGAAGATAATGTCGACCCTTTCAGCTGGATGCATTACGTAGTCCTTTCGAGGCGTGATTGGGAAAGCGACCACTCTTCTATCCTTGTCCACGAGAAGGCGCACATCAAGTCCGGTCACTCGCTAGAGTTGCTGATAGTCGACGTCCTGTCATCATTCCAGTGGTTCAATCCCGCTGTCTGGATGCTCAGGATGGACCTTCAGGAACTCCATGAGTACGAAGCGGACGATGCTGTGCTCCGTTCCGGCACCGATATCAAGGAATATCAATATCTATTATTGAGAAAGGCCGTCAGCAAAAGCGGCTACTCAGTTGCGAACAGTTTCAACCACAGTATACTTAAAAACAGAATCACCATGATGACGAAATCGAAATCTCCTCTTTCAAGAGGACTGCGTGTTCTTTACATGCTCCCGCTCGTGTGTCTATGTCTAGGACTGCAGGCGCATACAGTCATTGATCCAAGTACTTACAGTAATGGTGGATCTACCCCTGTCGCTGGTGTTGACAAGGCCAATCAATCTAGCCCATTGTTAATTCTGCGCCAGCCATCGGGCGAGGAAAAAGAACTCACAAAAGAGGAGTATGACAAGCTTGACCAAAGCCGTATCAGCAAAGTCGAAGTGCTTAATCAGGATGTCGCCAAGGAAAAATATGGAGACAGGGCTGCTCAAGGTGCCGTAGTCTTCTACATGAAGAGACCTCAGGATCTGGATGAAATAATCGTCATCAGTTACAGAGATCAGAACAATGATGAAAAAAATCCATCCTATCTTGCTACTGCCGACACGATGCCTTCTTTCCAGGGAGAAGGTATGCAGGAATTCTCAAAGTGGCTGAACATGAGAATCGCCCGTCCAAAGGGCTGCAGTCATACCGGCAAATTAATAGTGTCCTTCGTCGTTGACAGAGATGGTTCTGTCAAGGACATAACTGTGGATCAGGGTGTATGCGAGGAACTTGACAATCTCGTCGTTTCTCTCATCAAACAATCACCTGAATGGGCTCCGGCAACGATCGGCGGCAAGCCTGAGCCTCAGCGCCTGACAATCCCGATAACATTCCAGATGAGGTAATGCGTTCTTTTCTAAGCCCGGGCATAGTGCTTGGGCTTTGTTTTTTACTATATTTCTTAGTAAAAGTCCTAAAAATATTAGGAGTTACAAAAATATTGTCTATCTTTGTGATGTTTGAAACACGCAGATATGAAACAGAGACTGACATTCAAGGAAGAAGAAGTGATGAACATCATCTGGAAGAAGGGTGAGGTATTCATCAGGGATATAGTGGCGGAACTGCCTGAACCGAAGCCAAACTACAATACCGTGGCAACACAGGTGAAGTTTCTTGAAGAGAAGGGATTCGTGACACGCAGACCTATGGCAAATTCTTTCCAGTATACCCCTGCCATCTCAGAGAGAGAGTACAGGGGCACGTCTGTGGGAGACCTGGTCACCAAGTATTACAATAATTCCTATTCATATATGGTTTCCCAGTTCGTGGAAGAGGAGAAGATCGACCTTGACGAACTGAAGGAACTGATCTCCAAGATAGAAAAAACAAGGAAATGATTGCTTACTTGATAAGGAGCGGGGCGCTTCTGACGCTCTATTACCTTTTCTTCATTTTGTTCATGAGGAAGACCACATTCTTCAGGTTCAACAGGATCTTGTTGTTGACTGGCACTGCCTTGTGCATGATCCTGCCGCTTGCAGACCTCTCCTCATTGTTCTCTCCTGTCTCGCAATTCGTTCCTCACGTCACTTTGCCTGAAGTTGTAGTATATGCGGATGATGCTGGACCTGCCTCTGGGAACAATGTATCGGGACGGGACTGGGCGAAAGCCATAATGATAGTTTATCTGACTGGTGTGTCATTGGTTATGTTGTGGTCGGGCATTTCTCTGGTCAGGATGTACTCAATCATAAGAGGCGGAGTGCAATCGTCAATGGAGGGGGTCAGAGTCACCGTGTCGGACAGAACGTCGACATCGTTCAGTTTTTTCAACCACATCGTCATGAACCGTGAGGACTTCGAAGGAAACCCTATGATCATGCGACATGAACAGATGCATGTCAGTTGCCTTCATTCCTTAGACATCGTCGTTTTTGAGATTGTGACAGTTCTCCATTGGTTCAATCCAATAGTGTGGCTGACTCGTCAGGAACTCAGGCAGATGCATGAATACGAGGCTGATGAAGCGGTTATCAGAAATGGAGTGGACGCGGCAGATTACCAGATGCTTATAGTCAAGAAATCAGTTGGAAACGAGCGCTTCCAGCTTGCAAATGGATTCAATCACATAAAACTAATTAACAGAATAACAATGATTCAGAAACAGAGATCATCAAATTGGGCTCGCTTGGGATACCTCGCCTGCTTCCCGATCCTTGCATTGGCATTATGCATGTTCAACATCCATCCAGCTGCTGCCCAGAGCAATGAACAGGTAGTGGTGTTCAATACCATTCCAACTCTTGAAGACGTGGATGTCCAGCCAACATTCAATGGTGGACCTGTGATGCGTGAGTTTACAAAATGGGTGAGTCAGAACATCCAGTATCCTGAAAGTGCTTTCAAGTCAGGGCTGAGCGGAACGGTCACTGTCAGTGTCCTCATTCAATCAAACGGAAATATTAACCCTTCTCTCACAAAAATCAAGGAGGGCGTCAGCGAAGAATTGGACAACGAGGTACTCAGGGTTGTGAAGTCCGCTCCGGCATTCACTCCTGCCAAGAAGGACGGGAAAGAGTTTCCGGTACAGTTTGAGCTGCCGATCATGTTCATGATCAGGGCTAGGCAGAATGCAGAATAGCCGGTAGATAATCATTGTGTTTATTTACAAGCATCTATTGCCCCCCCCCCAAAAAAAAAACTATATTTGTGCGCATGTCACACTTCTCGTATTCAAAAGAATTCAAAAGCCATGAGATTAATTCTGTCACGTAAACACAGCATGATTTTAACGCTGTTCGCCTGTTTTCTTGCACTCTGTTCCTGTTCTCATCATGAGACCTTCATCGTGGAGGGGAATATACGAGATGTCAAGGACTCCGCTGTCGTGGTGATGCTGCGTTTCGATGACGTGGTATCGGGACATGCAATAGGGGTAGCAACAGACACTCTGGTCGGTGGGAAGTTCCGATTCGAGTTGCCAGTTGAAAATGAAACAGACCAGTATGGGGTCCTTTTCCTTGGTGAATCATTCCCGCAGCACGGTCCGACAGTCTTTGCCGAGGCTGGGAAGAAGGCGGTAATCTCGGGCCGCGGTTATCTGGCCAGTGCTTATGACGTGAAGAGCAGGGTCAAGAGTCAGCGCGAATGGAATATGTTTATTGAAGCAACAAGGAGTGATCTGGAATTGGGAGACAGAATGCTCCTGGAAACGAATAGGTATGCATCGTATGCTGACTATAGGAATGCAAGAGATTCTGTCAGTACTTCTGAATTCTGGAAAGAGCTGCCTATACTCAAGAAGATGGATGTATCCGATGTGTGGATGCAGAAGGTCCAGTCTCATGCTAAATATCTTTCTCAGTTCAAGGATGGTAGCAAGGATGCGCTCAAAGAAGAGCTCCGCTCGTTGCTTGACAAGTGTACAGAAGGGCAGATGAACACCGACCTTATGGTCAGCACCGCAAAATTTCTCTCTGTCATTTTGCCTCTTTCCATTGGAGACCGGTTCCCTGAAGTCGCTGTTCATGATGCAGATGGATTGAGTCACGTCCTGTCGGAGTTCAAAGGGAACGAACTACTTGTCGAGTTCTCTGAACTTGGCTGCCATCCATGTGTGTTGGCAAAACCCGAGATTGAAAGGATCTGCTTTGAACGCAAGGATGATTTCTTCGCCCTTTGCATCAACATGAACAGTTACGACACATGGAAACCACGCGCGGAAGAATATGCTCCGGCAAATATGCTGGAGTTCAATGAGGACGAGGGAAACAGAGGCGTGTATGCCAGATTAAGTACGGGTGCCGTACCAACTTTCGTCCTTGTCGACAAGGACTTTGTCATCAGGGACATCTGGGTCGGCTATAGCGAGGGCTCGATTCAGGACAAGATCAGGTAAATAAGCTTTGCCGCCATGAAGCATTACATTCTTTCTCTCTCGCTGATGATTGTTACGACGATGTCGATCATGTCTTGTTCCAGCAATACAGGAGATGGTGTCGACTTCAGCACGGAGAATATCGCCGGGGACAAGGATGAATATACCAGACCCGCAGTCATAACAGGTCATATCGCCAATCGTTATGTCTATCCTGAATTGACGGATATAACCAT
>JAKSJP010000013.1 GCA_024398105.1 Bacteroidales bacterium
TTTTGACGAGACCTGGTGCAGGGAAGGGTGTCTCTTGCTCTGTGTGGCTGATTCGTGCACCAGGTCGCTGGCAGATAATCGGGCGAAAGCCGGCGATTGCTGGGGTCGAGCGTAGCGAGACGGTTCTGGAGGAGAGCAGCCGACGCTGGGAAAGTGCGTGATCTACCTGTCTACGCGGGTGAATTCGGCATTACCGCCGATCAGGTTAACGTAGATGGTGGTGTTCTCGAGTGTGGTGAACTGATACTCGGTTCCGCCGTCGATCGCTCGGCTGCTGACATATGCGGCAGTGCCGAGAGGCATCATATAGTCAGAGGTAGCCTGACGGAAGATCTCTGCTTCCTCCTCGCTGCATTCATGCTGCTCAGGGAAGAAGTCGTATGGCGTCACCTCGCCTTCCTTGTACTGGTTGCTGATGAGGAATCGGTTGATTTCCTCTGGGGCTGCGGAAACTCTTGCTGAGCGTACTCCGTAACCGTTCATGATATATGACTCAGGAAGAGCCTCGGTCAGAGCATTGGTAGCCTCGACGAGACCGCCGCTGCCGAATGTGCAGAAAGGAACGATCTCCTTACCGCTGAGGTCGACGCTCTTGATGAGAGACTGGAGCGGGAGACATGGCTGGCCGTACCAGATAGGGAAGCCGAGGAAGATGGTGTCGTATTTCTTGAGGTCTGCCTTGATCGGCACGATCTCAGGAAGAATGCCTGATGACATTTCCTGCTGGCCACGCATGATAGTCTCCTGATAAGAACCGTCGTATGGCTCGGTCACATCGAACTTCTCGATGTCAGCGCCGAGCTGCCTGCAGAACTCTTCGGCTACTGCCTGGGTAGTTCCTGTCTGTGAATAGTAGAGGACGAGGACCTTAGGTCCCTTGTCTGCGCATGAAACCATCATTGCGAGGGCTGCGAGCGCTACGAGAATCTTTAATAATGCGAATGCTATGAAAAACTTCTTCATTGTCTTTGTTCCTTGTTTATTGCTTGAATACTTATTTATTGCCTGAATATGCTGTTTGTCGCCTGAATAAGCTATCTTACTGCTTGTACTGCATGTGGCAGTCGTCTGCGAGGACCATGGTAGATTCCTTCTCAGGATCGTAGACGTCCCACTTAGGGAGCTGCTTGCAGTTTGGATCGCCGGTCTTGATGAATGAGATCCATGCCGAGCTGACCTTCTCTTCCATCGCATAGGCAGACTCTGTGCCTCCTGTCATCTCGCGCTGTGCCGCTACGTTTGCGAACATGAAAGGAAGCTCCATTCCGTGGCATGCTGCAAGTGCTCCGTCATTGACCTCGGACTTCCAGCTGAAGAGATATACGTATGCAGGTGCTCCGCCGGCAGCCATCTTGGCTGCAGCCTGGTTGAGTACGTTGCCTCTTGTCCTTGTGTCCTCTGAATACTCTACGTTGTTCTGGTAGTTGAACTCATTGAGGTTAGAGCCGATGAGCATAGGAACGTTCCTGCTGCAGTCAGCTGCCATAGGGTCGAATGGATGCTGGACGAGGTATTTGCCGTCGACGACAGGGGAAAGACGTCCGCCTGAAGCGCGTGAAGCCTTGTTAGCTGCTGCCTCGAGTGTCTCGTATGGGATCTCTGCAAGCTTGTCAGCTGTCGCAGGAGTAAGGCCAAGCTCTGAGAGGAAGGTCTCGACCATGGCTGGTGAATTATCCTTTTCAGCCTGACGGAGAGTTGATCCGCTCTGGACGATAGCCCTGTGGAAAAGACCTTCAGCAGAAGGCATTGCGCAGAGAGTGGAAACCTTTCCGCCGCCGCCTGACTGTCCGCCGATGGTAACGCAGTCAGGGTCTCCACCGAATGCCTCGATGTTTGAATGTACCCATTCGAGAGCCTTCACGAGATCCTGCATGCCAAGATTCACTGACTCTGAATACTTACCGCCGAGAGGGGAGAGATCAAGGTAGCCGAGGAGGTTGAGCCTGTGGTTCACTGTGACTACCACGATGTCGCCTTTCTCTGCGAGAGAACGTCCGTCCTGTGCAGGAAGGAAGATAGCAGAGCCGTTCGCATAGCCGCCACCATGGATCCAGAGGAATACCGGACGCTTCTTGCCGTCAAGGGCAGGGGTCCATACATTGAGGACCTGGCAGTCCTCGCTGAGGAACTCTATCTTGAACTGGAATCCGAAATCGTAGTCAGTAGGTGTATTGTATTTCACATTCTGTCCCTGCATGGCCTTAGGACCATAGACCTGAGCCTTCTGGACTCCTTCCCAGCTATCCGGGTACTGAGGAGGCATGAACCTGTCTGCCTTGGCATATCTGATGCCCTTGAATGTGTAGATGCCATCGTCGCAGTAGCCCTGGACCTTTCCGTAGATTGTCTGGGCGATCGAGTCGTCTCCGGTAGTGATCGGACCTGGATGTGAAGTGGTCTGGTTGCAGCAGCTTGACATCGCGATGACGCCAGCCACGAGAGCAGGGATTGCCTTGCTGAACATACTGAATCTCATATCGTTGTCTCTTTATCGGTTTATGGATACAAATTTATAAAATTATAGTTATCTTTAAGAGACCAAAAAATAGGTAATTGACAAATAACACAAAATAATCATGAAAAGAATTCTTACAGCAATCGCTGCTCTCGCATTCATCGGATGCGTCACTGTTTCTGCAGCAGAACCACAGACCAAGTCTCTTGGTGAGAACAAGTACAGCGTATCAGTAGGTCCGGTGTCCATCACGATCGATGCAGGTGCCGGCGCTAAGGTCCTTTCCTTCACCCGTGACGGTAAGGAGGTTATCTCTCAGCTCCAGAGATTCAATGCTTTCGGAAGTACATTCTGGACAAGCCCTCAGAAAGAGTGGAACTGGCCACCTGTAGCGGAGTTCGACCGTCTTGCATATGACGTCGAGGACAATGGCAGATCACTCGTCATGACAAGCAAGCTCTCTGAGAAATTCGGATACCGCATCCGTAAGGACTTCACAGCTGATCCTAAGGACAATGCCATCGTCATCACATACTCTATCATCAATGAGTCAAAGGATACCAAGAAGGTTGCTCCATGGGAGATCACCCGCGTTCCTGGTGACGGTCTCATCTTCATCGCTGCCGATCCAGCCAAGATCGAGGCTGCTTCAGGTGAGCTCCTCAAGTTCGAAGGAAAGTATGGTGCCGCATGGTATACTTTCGATGAGACTAAGGAGAACAGGAAGATCAATGCTGACGGAAAGGGATGGCTCGCATATACCAACAACGGCCTTCTTCTCGTCAAGAAGTTCCCGGACCTTGCTCCTTCCCAGCCGGCTCCTGATGAGGCAGAGATCCAGGTCTATGTCAATGAAGGCAAGTCATTCATCGAACTTGAGAGCCAGGGCGCATACGTGGAGCTCAAGCCAGGCGAGGCTGTGAACTACACAGTAAGATGGTATCTCGTACCTCAGCCAAAGGATCCTGTCCCTTCAAAGAAACTCCTCAGTACAGTCAAGAAACTTGTCAAGTAATCCGATATGAAAAGAGTAATCCTTTCTCTCTCGTTGCTGGTACTTGCTGCGACCGTATCGCTTGCCCAGCCTCAGAGACGCCGTGTCGAGAATCTCCCTGAATATCCGAAGCCGGACCTTGTCATCAATCTCTGGACATCCGGAGCTCCTACATCCAATGGAATCACAAGGGAGGAGTTCGATTACGGTAACCATGTTACCGATGTGACAAAGCCGACTCTGTCGATTTTCCTTCCGGAGAATCCTAACGGACTTGCTATCATCTCATGTCCTGGTGGCGGTTATGTAGACGTGTGGGACAAGACTGAAGGATTCTCACTGGCAGACTGGTACAATGAGATGGGCATCGTGTATGCCGTCCTCAAGTACAGACTGCCTAACACACATAAGGAAGTTCCTCTCGATGACGTACAGGAGGCTATGCGCATCATGCGTTCACATGCTTCTGAGTACGGCTTCAAGTATCTCGGAATCCAGGGTAACTCAGCCGGTGGACATCTTGCGGCAATGACTTCCACACACTACACCAATGCTGTGAACCGTCCTGACTTCAGCGTGCTTTTCTATCCTGTTATCACTCTCGATCCTAGCTACACCCATCGTGGAACTCTCGAGCATCTTCTCGGAAAGGATGCTCCTCAGGCTTTGATCGATCAGTTCAGCAACGAGAAGTGCGTTACCCCTGACACTCCACCTGCATTCATCATGCACAGCACTGACGACAATGTGGTGCCTGTGAGAAATTCAATAGAGTACTACACCGCACTCGTGAAGAACGGAGTCAGGAACAGCTCTATGTGCATCCTCCCGACAGGTGGACATGGCTGGACTGACCGCGGCTGGAAAGGCGCGGAATGGGAGTACAGGAAGACGTGGATGACATCCCTTGAGGTATGGCTCGGCCAGCTTAAGGATTTCCTTGACAACAAATAGAGACAAACAGTAATTCAGATGATATGAAAAAAGACAATATGACAAGGCGCGACGCGCTTAAGATCATGGGAGCAGGAGTCACCTCACTTGCCGCTGCTTCAGTGCTTTCACCAGTATCATACGCCAGCGAGAAGGCGGCTTCCGCTCTTGCTGGACTCTCTGCCGACGATGCGGCAGGCTTCCCGCTTGACCTCGAGGAAGAGGCAATGTACATGGCAGCTCCAGAGGATGGAGACCACTACAGAGAGCCTGTTGTCTATCAGGATGAGAATGTGGTATTCCGCCAGATCGACGAGCATACATGGCACGGACATGGACATCTCGTATTCAACGAGAGCATCTATATCATAGAAGGTGAGAAGGCTTCTCTTCTTATCGATGCCGGTACCAGGATCCCTGGACTCGCAAAGATAGTCGCTGGAATTACTTCAAAGCCTGTCATCTTCGCAGTGACCCATCTCCATGGTGACCACGCGGGCTCTGCTATCCAGGAATTCCCGCAGATGTATGTCAATGCAGGCGGTCTTCCTATCGTACGCAATGGCATCAAGGGCCTCACTGACATGTATAAGGGAGAGGTGAAGTGGCTTGAGGACGGACAGGTGTTCGACCTTGGTGGACGTGAGATTGAAGTAATGTTCACTCCAGGACATACCCCAGGCTGTACTACTTTCTTTGACAAGAAGAACCATATCGGATTCAGCGGAGACTCATTCGGTTCAACCAATCTTCTTCTCAATACCAACCTCTCGACTCTCATCGCGACTACAACCCGTGCTGCTCTCTATATGCAGAGGAACGGCATCGTGAAGCTTTACCCAGGCCATTACCATGGTAATGACTGCGAGACCCTTCAGCGTCTCCGTGACGAGAAGCAGATGGCGGAGGAAGTACTTGACGGTAAGAGAATCCCTCAGCCTAACGACCAGAGGTCAAACCTCAATGTCATGATCAATGACAAGGGCGTGACCATCCGTTTCCGTGATCCGGACGGAATCAAGTAGAACCAACTTTCTGAAATGAACAGAAGACCATTCAGTAAAGCCATATTCACAGTAGTGCTGGCGGCATTCTCGTTGAGTGCCGCCGCATCTGTGTCCGTACAACTTGTGTCGGACGCCCAAGGAACATCTGCGAATTCAAACAATTCGATGTTCGTGAATGCCTCTTCAGACAGCAAACCACGTCAGATCTCACTTGGACTCCCTACCAACAACTCTTCTGCCGTACAGATCTTTGAAGATGGTCTGCCTGTTACATACTATATGTATCAGAACATGCCGTTCAAGTCATGGCACGGTGGAGTGAGCCAGGCCGGCAGTACTGCGATGGGACCCTTCGAGTCTGCTATGCGTTACGGAGAGATCAATTACTATGTCAGCAGTGATAACAAGCAGGGCGGTGACAAGTTCAAGGCTGCTCTGAGCTATACTTTAGGCTCGTATGGTCAGAACAAGCTTGATGTGAATGTCTCAGGTCCTCTGGGTAGGGGATGGTACTATTCGCTCAGTACCTACCAGAACTGGGATCCTGGCTCCAACCACACGGTCTATCCAAAGTTCAGGGACAGGCATCAGTTCTACAAGGGTGTCCTTTCGAAGTCTATAGCCGACGGTCGCGGAAAGATGTCTCTCGTCTACCAGCATGTGAACTATCAGACTATATCGGAGAATTTCGGTCCATTCGTTTTCGTGGGAGACGGCAGCGTGAAGCCATACAACGGATTCGACCTTGGACATGACTCATATCGTCCGACAGACGAGTATTTCGAATTCATGGACTTCAAGACAGGCGTGATGACGACCATGTCGTTCAAGGAAGGCAATGTCGACGTGACCAACCACCTTACATATACCTTCAGCTATGACTTCGATTCAGGCCTTCACCTTGATTTCCGTTCAAGGTACAGGGGTGGCACGGATATGCGTGGAGCCGGCAATATGTCCGGAATCGACAAGGCAACTGAACTGACTGGCTATACTTATGCCGATGGTACGGTCTACTCTGGTCTCGTGCAGAAGAGACAGGTCCTGCATTTTGATGCATTTGACCAGTCATGGATCAACAATATGGAACTCTCCAAGGCTTACGGCTCCCATTACCTGAAGCTCGGACTTGACTATTGGTTCAACCACGGTGGAACAATAACCTCGTCATCCATGTTCGCCCACGAGGTGTGCAAGGATCCGCAGATGCTTCGTTTCAAGGGTGATCAATACTTCAACTTCAATACCTCAGGAGAGTACTATGATGGAAAGGAGAACAAGTCAGCCATATATATCTATGACGACTGGCACGCGTCAGACAAGCTTCATCTCAAGGGCTTCATAAGAGCCGAGTGGCTGAACATCCATGGTGATGCGGCACTCAACATAGGTGACGACACCAGCAACTCCAGGACTTCAGGCTTCAACCTCACCAAGGGAAAGATAACTCCATTCAAGGAAAACTTCCTGAATGGTGCTGCAGGACTTGATTTCTCCTACCATATCTCCGGAGGCCTCAGTGCAAAGGCAGACGCTACTTTTACAAGGGCTCATACGACTATTTTCAACTATGGTGGTTATGGCGTGCCTACGACAGATCCATCCGATACCGAGCTGATCCGTGCCGGATTCTCGTATGTCAACAGCTGGATCAACCTCCTTTCGCAGATTACATGGGTTCACCAGTCCAACTACAAGTCGAGGTCTGTGTTCCAGCATGTGCTTGAGAAGGACAGCGGAGAATATCCGGCTGGATATACTGAGTCGAAGGCTATTCCTTCGGATTATGGTATCGCTACTCTCGGCTGGGTGACCGATGCAGTCATCACACCTGCGCTTGAGGGCTTCAGTCTTCACGCCCAGTTCACTCTCCGTAACCCTCAATACAAGAACTTCAAGTTCAATCCTGTGTTCAGTGACGGGGTGCAGCTTTCCTATGACTTCAGCGATAAGAACCTGACCAACCTCCATAAGGTAGAACTTACTCTCGATCCATCGTATTCCTTCGATTCCTGGAGGTTCTGGCTCAGCGGCCGCTATCTCAGCAAGAGATATATCAACAAGACGAATTCACTCTATTTCAAGGGCAGGATTGAGACTTTCGGCGGTATAGACTATGAACTCAATAAGAATGTGAAGTTCAGTCTCAATCTAGTCAATCTCCTGAATCAGAAAGGTGCCAGCGGAAACATCAGTTCAGCCGATCTCGTCGAAGATACTTCAGACTATGTCGACTATGTGATGGCCGGAACCTTCATCCGCCCGTTCACCATGGAGCTCGGCATCAGAGTCTCTATTTGACAGCTCCTGTTCTATAACTGCCTCAGTCTCTGACAGCCTCTGTCATTGACTGCCTCAGTCCTATCGGACACATGACCTCCAGACCCTCCCAGCTTACGCTGGGCCCCTCCCACTCCTTGCGTGGGCGCAAAGGTCGGTCCTGTATCCGATAGGACTAAGGCTGAAGATGAAGCAGAAGCAGAAGCAGAAGGACCTGGCAGATATAATAAGATACGGTCTCTGAAATGAGGGCGACCTTTTCCCAAGTTCTTGGGAGCCCGTTTTCAGAGACCGTATCTAGTATTAATATCAGCTTTAGTCCATCGGATACTTCACACCCCATTCGGCACGGAGTGCATCCATCTCTTCCATGATGCTGATAGTCTCGGCGTGAGGCATCATAGGAGACTCAAGAAGTCCGTTCTCAAGACAGCGGCGGCATTCCTTGACCTGATACTCGTAACCGTTGGTCATCTCGGCAGGTCTGCCGAATGAAGCTACGAGCTTATAGTCGCGGTAAACCTCCACAAGTTCAGGGCAGTTGACGTTGTCTACGCGGATATATCCTTCTGTACCGTTGACTATACCCTGCCTGTCATTGAGAGTGTAGCAACCAGCCTGGAGATTTGCCATCTTGCCGTCTGCGAAGCAGAGAGAGATGCATTCCTGCATGTCGATGCTGTTGCCTTCACCACCCATCATGACGTTGCTTACAGTCTTTACGATGTCTGTGCCGAAGTACATTCTTGCGAAGTTGAGCACATAGACGCCGAGGTCGAGAAGAGCACCGCCGCAAAGCTCTGGCTTGAGGATCCTCTCCTTGAACTCCATCATGTAGCAGAGAGTGGCTGTGATGAGCCTTGGTTCACCGATGATGCCGCTCTCCATAAGTTCCTTCACTTTATGCGAAAGAGGCATGTAGCGGGTCCAGATCGCCTCTGTGATGAATACACCCTTGCTTTCAGCAAGTTCGATGAGTTCCTTTGCCTCGCGTGCGTTGGCTGTGAAGGACTTCTCTACGAGGCATGGCTTTCCTGCCTGAAGTGCAAGCTTGGTGTGTGGGTAGTGGTGAGAGTGAGGGGTCGCGATGTAGACGAGGTCCACATCCGGATCATTGACAAGCTCTTCGTATGAGCCGTATGCCTTGGTGATGTGCCAATGGTCTGCGAACTCCTGCGCCTTCTCGATTGAGCGTGAAGCGATTGCATAGACCTCATAGTCTGAGAGAGGTGCAAGCGCCTCTGCCATCTTGTTTGCGATCCAGCCGGCTCCGATGATACCGACCTTGAAAGTCTTCTTATCCATGTTACCTGGATTTGATTAAAGTGCCTTGTAGTCAAATGCCTTTACGGTAGCGCCTTCTGAAATCATCACTGAAGGACGGAGTGCAAGGAATTCCTTGTAGTTGTTGTGGTGGTAGCTTGAGACGTCTACGCCTTCCTCGACAACTGTCCACTCATTGCCGTCAAGACTCTTCTCGGTGGTAACTTTATTTGCCTTGTTGGTGATTCTTACGAAGAAATGGCTGTCGCTTGCCTTTACGCCGATGTAAGCCTTCTCGCTGTAGAAGAGGTAGAGACCTGCCTCTGCTCCTTCTGCAAGCTCATATTCAGCTGTTACCTGGTATGAACGGTCAACTGCGGTGATAGTCCAGAGAGGATTGCCTTCGAAACCAGGCTCCCACTTTGACCACATGAGAGGGTTGTGGAAGTCGCGGAGCTTAGCATACTGTACGCTGCCCTCGACATCCTCTACGAAGCCTTCGCTCTGGTTCTGGTCAGCGAGCATAGGCCAGCCTTCCTCGTTCCATACTACGCTCTCGATGATGGTTGTACGACCGAGTGTGTAGTATCCGTTGCGGTATGAATGGTAGACGACGTACCAGTTGCCGTCAGCGTCATCGAACAGGGTACCATGACCCTTTGACCACCACTCCTCGTCAGCTGAATAAGTGTGCACGAGCGGGTTGTATGGGCTGTTTTCCCATGGACCGACAGCTGACTTGCTTCTTGCTACGACGACCATATGGCTTGTCGCAGGACCTGCAGTCCCGCCTTCAGCTGTTACGAGATAATAGTATTCGCCTCTCTTGAAGAGCTTTGGTGACTCCAGCCAGAAACCTTCTGTCTCCCATTCTTCAGGGTACTGCCATCCATCATAGACCTTATTGTTCTCACCTGCGGCAGCAAGTCCGTCTGCGGTAAGTTCGATGGCGTGGCCGTTGTTTGTGTAGAGGTACTGCTTTCCGTCCTCGGCATAGACATGACCAGGGTCAATACCGTTTACGTCGATCAGGATGGGCTCGCTCCATGGACCATGTGGATCGTCAGCGGTCACTACGAAATTGAGACCGCTGCTGGTAGGGTAGTAGATATAGAACTTGTCTCCCACCATGCAGATCTCAGGTGCGAAGATCGAATACTTCTGATCCTGCACGGCCCTTGAGATAGGCTCCCAGTTCACAAGGTCTGTAGAGTGCCATACAAGGAGGCCAGGGTAGTAGTAGAATGAAGAATGGGTCATGTAGAAGTCGTCTCCTACACGAAGGATGCTTGGGTCAGGGTAGTCTCCAGGGAAGATTACCTTCTTGATATTGTCCTGTGCGACGTTACCGTTGCCACCGCAGCCCATTGTCATGAGCGCGGTAGCAGCTGTTGCGATGCTGAGCATGAATCTTTTCATGTGAATAATGCTTATGCGTTGAATTCCTGCCATGACTTGATCTGGAGGTCATTTACTGACATTGAGCAGAATGCCTCGATGAATGCAGATGCAAGACGAGCGTTTGTGATGAGCGGAATGTTATGGTCGATAGCGCCACGGCGGATCTTGTATCCGTTTGTGAGCTCACGCTTAGTATGGTTCTTAGGAATGTTCACGATGAGGTCGAACTTGTGGTCATGGATCATGTCCATTACGTTCTCCATACCCTCTACGTTCTCATCTGGCCAGCCTACCGGAGTGACATTGATGTCGTTCTCACCGAGGAACTTGGCTGTTCCTGATGATGCGTATACCTTGTAGCCTGCCTCTACGAGAGCTTTTGCAGCATCGAGAAGAGAAGCCTTCTCCTTTGTTCCACCTGAAGAGAGCATGATGCCTCTCTCCTTAGAAGGAATCTTGTAGCCTGTAGCGATCATAGAGTTGAGGAGAGCCTCCTCGTAGCAGTCGCCGATACAACCTACCTCACCGGTAGAGCTCATGTCTACGCCGAGTACAGGGTCTGCGTTCTGGAGACGTGCGAATGAGAACTGAGATGCCTTGACACCCATGCGGTCGATGTCGAATGCACCCTTCTCAGGCTTCTGATAAGGAGCGTCGAGCATGATTCTGGTAGCGGTCTCGATGAAGTTGTGCTTGATGACCTTGCTGACGAATGGGAATGAACGTGAAGCACGGAGGTTACACTCGATTACTTTCACATCGCGGCCCTTTGCAAGGAACTGGATGTTGAAAGGACCTGAGATGTTGAGCTCCTTGGCGATTGCACGTGCGATCTTCTTGATCTGGCGGATAGTCGCGAATGAGCACTGCTGAGCAGGGAATACCATTGTTGCGTCACCTGAGTGTACGCCGGCGTACTCGATATGCTCTGAGATACCGTACTCAACGACCTCGCCCTTGTCAGCTACACCGTCGAACTCGATCTCGTTGGTCTCGGTCATGAACTGTGAGATGACTACAGGATACTCCTTTGATACCTCTGAAGCGGCAGCGAGGAAGCGCTCGAGCTCCTCGTCGTTGTAGCATACGTTCATCGCAGCACCTGAGAGGACGTATGAAGGACGGACGAGTACAGGGTAGCCGACCTCGTCGATGAACTTCTTGACGTCGTCCATGTTGGTAAGTGCGCTCCACTTAGGCTGGTCGATTCCGAGCTGGTCAAGCATTGCTGAGAACTTACCACGGTTCTCGGCGCGGTCGATGCTGACAGGAGATGTTCCGAGGATTGGAACGCTCTGGCGATGGAGCTTCATCGCGAGGTTGTTAGGAATCTGTCCACCTACTGAGACGATAACTCCGCGTGGGCTCTCGAGATCGATGATGTCGAGGACACGCTCGAATGAAAGCTCGTCGAAGTAGAGCCTGTCACACATGTCGTAGTCTGTCGATACGGTCTCAGGGTTGTAGTTGATCATGATCGACTTGTAACCGAGCTTGCGCGCTGTGTTGACAGCGTTCACTGAGCACCAGTCGAACTCTACTGAAGAACCGATGCGGTATGCGCCTGAACCGAGGACGATGACTGACTTCTCGTTGTTATAGTAGTTCACGTCGTGACCCTGTGCTGCGTATGTCACATAGAGGTAGTTGGTGAGCTCAGGATGCTCGCTTGCGACTGTCTCGATCCTCTTTACTGCAGGAAGGATGCCGAGCTTCTTTCTGTATGCACGTACAGCGAGGTTCTCCTTCTCCATGTTGCCGTTGTCCTTGTTGACGAAACGTGCGATCTGGAAGTCAGAGAAGCCCATCACCTTGGCCTTGAGAAGAACGTCAGCAGGTACTTCCTCGATGCTGTTGTAGCCTTCAAGGACATGCTTGTAGTCTACGATGTTCTTCATGCGCTCGATGAACCATGGGTCGATCTTGGTGAGTTCCTCGATGCGCTCGATGGTGTAGCCCTCCTCGAGAGCCTGTGCGATGGCGAAGATACGGAGGTCTGTAGGATTTGCGAGCTCCTCGTCGAGGTTGTCGAACTTGGTGTGGTCGTTACCTACGAAACCGTGCATGCCCTGTCCGATCATACGGAGACCCTTCTGGAGCATCTCCTCGAATGAACGGCCGATAGACATGATCTCACCGACAGACTTCATTGATGAACCGAGCTTGTGGCTTACGCCTACGAACTTGCTGAGGTCCCAGCGAGGGATCTTGCAGATCATGTAGTCAAGCTCAGGTGCCTTGTATGCTGAGTTCGGAGTACCCATCTCGCCGATCTGGTCGAGAGTGTATCCGAGAGCGATCTTAGCTGCTACGAATGCGAGAGGGTAGCCTGTAGCCTTTGATGCAAGAGCTGATGAACGGCTGAGTCGTGCGTTGATCTCGATGATACGGTAGTCGTTGGTGACTGCGTTGAATGCGAACTGGATGTTGCACTCGCCGACGATCTGGAGGTGACGTACGCACTTGATGGTGATCTCCTGGAGCATCTTTACCTGCTCGTCGGTAAGTGAGCAGGTAGGTGCTACTACGATTGATTCACCTGTATGGATTCCGAGCGGGTCGAAATTCTCCATCGAAGCGACTGTGAAGCAGTGGTCATTGGCATCTCTGATGCACTCGAACTCGATTTCCTTCCAGCCCTTGAGTGACTCCTCGACGAGGACCTGAGGTGCGAATGTGAATGCAGACTCAGCGATAGCTGTGAATGTAGCCTCGTCTGGACATACGCCTGAACCGAGTCCGCCGAGAGCATATGCTGAACGGATCATGATAGGGTAGCCGATCCTGCGTGCTGCGGCAAGGGCGTCCTCCATTGTCTCGCAGGCCTGAGATACAGGAACCTTGAGGTCCACCTTGTTGAGCTCCTTCACGAAGAGGTCGCGGTCCTCTGTGTTCATGATGGCCTCGACTGAAGTACCGAGGACCTGTACACCGTATTCTTCAAGTACGCCGCTCTGGTAGAGCTCTGTACCTACATTGAGACCTGTCTGGCCACCCCATGCGAGCATGATGCCGTCAGGACGCTCCTTCTTGATGATCTCGGTAACAAAAAAGGTATTGACTGGCAGGAAATAAACCTTGTCCGCAATACCTTCACTTGTCTGAATCGTAGCTACATTTGGATTAATGAGAACGGAACTGATCCCTTCTTCTCTCAACGCCTTGAGAGCCTGGGAACCTGAATAATCGAACTCACCGGCCTGGCCGATCTTGAGTGCTCCGGAACCGAGCACGAGGACTTTCTTCAACTGCTTCATTATAATATACTTTAGATTGATTTCAAATTGAACAAAGTTAACAAAAATATCAGGTGTCTCCAAGTATTAAAAGGATACACCTGATACTTTTTATCAACAGACTTATCAACCGTTACTTCTTCTTAGGCAGCGGATATGAATCGTCTTTCCTTGATTCCTCGTCGAGACCGCGGTTCTTGAGGAGACCGTCGATCTTAGGCTGACGTCCGCGGAACATCTGGTACATCTCTGTACCCTTGCTGATACCACCTGGGGTGAGGACATACTTGCGGAACTTCTCTGCAACTTCCTGGTTGAAGATGTCTCCGGTCTCCTTGAATGCCTGGAAAGCATCGCTGTCGAGTACTTCAGACCAGATATAGCTGTAGTAGCCTGCGCTGTAGCCTCCACCGATAGAGTGGCTGAAGTTAGTCACTGAATAGCGTGGGAGGATCTGGGAAGGAATGCCTCTCTGGGCCATCTTCGCGTTCTGGAAATCCATCACGTTGAAGTCAGCAGGGATATCAGAGAGTGTGTGGAGGTCCATGTCGACCATGGCAGCCGCTACGAGCTCCACAGTAGCGAAGCCCTGGCCGTACTTGCTGCTTGCCTCGATCTTCCTGATCATCTCGTCAGGCATCACCTCACCTGTCTTGTAGTGCTTTGCATAGACCTTGAGTACCTCAGGCTCGAATGCCCAGTGCTCATTGATCTGCGATGGAAGCTCGACGAAGTCACGCTCTACACCTGAGGTTCCGCTGTAGTTCACATTGCGGAAGAATGAATGGAGGGCATGTCCGAACTCATGGAACATGGTCTCTACGTTGTCGAGAGACTGGAGGGCAGGCTTGTCGGCAGAAGGAAGGTTCATGTTGCATACGTTCACTACGATAGGCTGGACTCTTCTAGGTCCGTCATAGCTCTGGCTGCGGAATGAAGAGCACCATGCTCCTGCACCCTTTCCGTCACGAGGGAAGTAGTCGCTGTAGAAGATGGCGATCACGTTGCCATCCTTGTCCACTACATCCCATGACTTTGCGGTAGGCTCGTATACAGGATACTCGTCGGTACGCTCGATGAAGCTGAGACCATAGAGCTTGTTGGCTACGTAGAAGATACCCTGCTGTACGGCATCGATCTCGAGGTACTCGGAAATCTCAGCCTCGTCGATGTTGTACTTTGCCTTCTTTGCCTTGTCGAGGTAGTACATATAGTCCCATCTCTGTGGCTCACCCTTGATCTTGTCTGCCTTCATCATGGCCTTGATGTCGGCGATCTCGTCCTTTGCCTTCTCTACTGCAGGATCCCAGATCTGGTCGAGAAGATCATATACGTTGGCTGCGTTCTCAGCCATCTTGCTCTCGAGGTTGACCTCTGCATAGTCGTTCTTGCCCATGATCTTCGATCTCTGGAGACGGAGAGCGATGATCTGCTTTGCGATGTCCTTGTTGTCGTACTCGTCGCCGTGGTTGCAGCGGTCATTATACATAAGGTATACCTTCTTCCTGAGCTCTCTGTTGCTGCAGTACTGAAGGACAGGGTTACAGCTTGGACGCTGCATGTTGAAAGCGTACTTTCCAGGCTTTCCGATCTTTGCTGCAAGCTCTGCGGCCTGGTCGATGTTAGCCTGAGGAAGACCTGCAAGCTCGCTGAGCTTGTCTGCGATCACATAAGTATTATTTGTGTCGTGGAGAAGGTTCTGGCTGAACTGGAGCTGGAGCTCTGAAAGCTTGAGATTGATCTGCGCAAGCTCTTCCTTCTGCGCCTCGCTCAGAAGCGCGCCACCGTTCACGAAACGCTTGTATGTCTTGTCGAGAAGGGAAGCCTGCTCCTTGTTGAGATTGTACTTCGCCTGGTTGTCATAGACATACTTCACCTTCTCGAAGAGCTCCTTGTTCATGTTGATGAAGTTGCTGAGCTCTGAAGTCTTAGGACTGAGCTCCTTAGCGAGAGCCTGGAACTCGTCGTTTGAGTTTGAACTGTTGAGAGTGCTCCAGATATAGGCCTTGTCAAGAGTCTCGCCGCACTTGTCGAGCGCAACGATCACATTCTCGAAATCCGGAACCGCTCTGTTCTGGATGATGGCCATGACTTCCTGCCTCTCTTCCTCGAGACCGACAAGCATCGCCTCACGGTAGTTGTCGATGGTGATCTTCTCGAAAGGAGGAATCTCATATGGAGTTCCGAAACGCTTCTGGAGAAGCGGGTTCTGAGCAGTTGCCGAAACGCAGATCGCAAGAGCGGCCGCTGCAGAAATCATAGATTTATTCATGTGTCTTTAATTGTTAATGTGCAAATATACTGAATTCCAGCGCCTGTCTAGAACTTGCGGCATGGGATTACGAACGTCGTCACCGAATTCGGGGCAAGAGTAAGATCATGGGAACTTCCTGCTGCCTTTTCTCCCATGGTCTCGCTCCAATGCTCGCCGTCGGCGAGATTTCCGCTCGTACGGATCTGACGTACCTTGCCGTTGAGTGTGATGCCGTCGAATGAAAGAGTAAGAGGCTTCTCCTGTGCGGTGAGGTTCACGCAGACGGCAGTTACGCTCCTGTGCTTTGCGTCGACTGATGCAAGGACGCGTACTCCGCTGCTGCGTTCAGTGCTGCAGAGAATGACGGTCGAACCAGGACGGATGTAGCGTGAGAACTGTCCGAAAGCGTAATATTTCTGGGTTAGTGCGATCTCCTCGGTATCATGGTCTGCCCAAGCTGTACCCCAGTATCCTTTTTGTGTGTTGAGAGGTCCTTTGTCTACACGGCCCTTGTATCCTTCCTTTGAGACATGGGTGTCGATCACCTGCCAGAGAACCCATGCAGACGGCTCAAGTCCGTTGATGTCAGAGATGATCTTGTCCGCGAGCCAGAGGCCTGCCGCCATTTCTCCTGCATCCTGTCCAGCGACGCCGTTTCCGTCGACCTCGCTCATCCAGAGATTGATCTTCTCGTCTTTTGCGAGCTGTCCCATCTCACGTATTCCGTTGATTCCGTAGGTGTGGACGCTGATTCGTTCGATAGCCTTGCGGGCCGCAGGGGACATGGTCCTTATCTCCTCGACCTGGAGGGCCGGATTGGTCTCGTCGCTTGATGTGAGAAGTATATTCTGGAGTCCATGTCTGTCGAATGCTTCACGGGTTAGCTCGAGCAGCTTGGACTGGGACTGGCCGTTGTCGATGTGGCAGCCTTCCTGCTTGTAGTTCATGGCAGGCCAGAAGTTGGTGTTAGGCTCGTTCATCGGAGAGACGCTCCTGATGTCGAACTTCATCTTGTTCGTCATATAGTCCGCAACGTGGGCCATGTATTCTGCGAAGTCGTCGTACTCGTCGCTCTTGATGTTGTCCTCGTCTGACTTGAAGTTACCGGTCGAACATCCGCTGACAGTCATGAAGTATGGGGGAGAGTTTGAGAAGATCTCGATATACGCGTCCTTTCCCGCAGCCTTGCTTGCCGCCCTGAGCACATTCAGCTGGCGCTGGTCGGCCGTGTAGTCCCACTTGCGTTCTCCTGTGGCAGGATCAATGTACATCCATCCCGGAACGTCTGAGTCGGTACGGGTGATGTGGTCGTGCGAAGGGTCGTCACCGCCTCCGACGTTGTAGCGCATGATGTTCAGTCCAAGTCCTTTGTTCTTGTCGAAGAACACGTCTGCTGACTTCTGGGTCAGGGTCTCGTTGTAGCCGATGCGGTTCGCCCACCAGCACAGGCTTGTGCCCCATCCTTCCCAGGATGCGTTGTTTGTCATTATGGCGTTGTCCATGGAGACCTTCACCACCGTATTTCCTGCTGACTGAGCCTTTGACTGGATGCCGCCCGACAACATGACGAGCAAAGCAATGAGTAGATATCTTTTCATAATGTTGCAAAGTTACCACTTTGCGCTGCATGAATCAAGTGAATAATAGACAAATAAGGCTGACCATTGAGGCCAGCCTTGATTTGATCTGTATGCGGACGCTTATGCCATAAGGGCGCCGATGAGGGCGAGGATGGCGTAAAGCTCAGGCATAGCAGCGTAGATCATGGTGTTGGTCTGAACGTTGTGACCCTGGCTGATGCCGACGATACCGTTAGCGCAGACCTGACCCTGACGGATAGCAGAGAAAAGACATACTGCACCGACAGCTGCACCGATAGCGAAGAGGCTGAAGCCGTCTGCTGCGAAGTCCTTAGAGAGCCACATGATGAATGCTACGAAACCGTAGAGACCCTGTGTAGCAGGCATACCTACGAGAATCATGTAGCTTGATGACTTTTCAGGTGCCTTCTTGAGAGCTCCTTCTGCAGCATTACCTGCGATAGTTGTTCCGATAGCACTGCCGATGCCTGCGAGACCGAGCATGAGGGCGAGTCCGATGTAACCAAGAATTGTTTCCATAATACTTGTTTGTTTTTTGTTATTTTATCTGTTCTTATTTTTTACTGAGTGGGTTGTAGTATCTTCCTTCTCCGGTGTATCCGCTGTTCTTGAAGTACTCGACGAATGTGAGTCGGAGAGGGTGTACGAATGCGCCAAGGCTTGACATGAGCACATTGAGGACGTGTCCGAGAAGAAGAATGATCACGAACGGTACCCAATGCCATGTTGGATGGTCGCCAAGGACCATGTTGCCAAGGGTGTTGAATGATCCTCCGAGAAGACCGCCGGCAAGTCCGAGTGCGTAGAGTCGGATGTAGCTGAGGAGGTCACCGAGGAGGCCTGTAGCCACCTGATATGCATCCCAGAGTCCTGCGCCGATATTGATGAGAGGATTTCTGCCTGGTGTGTTGAATACGAAGATTCCAAGGCATGATATCACAGCAATACCGATTACGATCCATTTGATTGCAGCTGGATCCATCTTGAGGAGCATTCCGAGACCGACGGCGATGACACCGCCAACGATGAGCAGGGTCCATCCCCATGTCGATACGCTTGCCCTGAATCCATTCCTATATGTATATAGGGCTGTCTTCACGATCATGGCAAGACAGATGTGGAATACACCGATTCCGATCGCGAGCACCATCTGTGCTGAATATCCCATGATCTTGATGCTGTCTGAGATCATGAAGCTCTTCATCGCGTCAGGAACCCATGCTGCTTCGTAGAGATTGACACCGAAAGCTGTTCCGAGTATCATTCCGACTACGAATGTAGCGCCTCCGAGAATCGAGATGAGGGTTCCCAGACCTCTGAACATCTCGAAGTCGATCCACTTCTTGTTGAGAGCTATGCCGAATACTAGGAGTACGATACCATATCCTGCGTCTCCCATACACATCGCGAAGAAGAGCATGAAGAAGATTGAAAGGATAGGAGTAGGGTCGAACTCACCGTAGATAGGCATGCCGTACATACCGGTGATTGATTCGAAGAGCTTCGAGAGCTTGTTGTTCCTGAGCTTGATAGGAGGATTGTCCTCTTCCTTCGCATCTTCCTTCATGTAGAGGATGCCCATTGAATCGAACTTTCCGACCAGCTCGGTTTCCTGCTCTGTCGGAGCAAAGCCTTCGATCACGCTGATCTTGTCTTCAGCGGCTGTAGCCTTTCCTGCGTCTGCGAGATACTTGTCGAGAGCCTCGAGCTTCTTCGCATATTCCTGTCTAAGTGCAGGGAGATTCTCCTTTTCAGCGAGAAGTGCAGCTTCCTTTGCTGAAATGCTGGCGTTGAGACTCTTGATCAGTGTGTCAGCCTCCTCTGCGGTTCCCTGGGGAGCCTTGCATTCATTGACAGGGAAGGAGTATCCGTCTATAGGACCGACAGTCACGAAACTTATTTCCGCCATAGTGTCAATCACATGGAGAGGATACAGTTCCTCCCACATCGGATTGTACTGTTTTGCCGGTACGCAGTAGAAGCGCATCTTGAGTCCCAGGTCACTGAGACCGTCGATTGCTTTCTTGTCGAACTTGCCCCATGGAAGGCGTTCGTCGTATTCCTTGATCGCCTCTGTCCTGCTTGCGAGAAGCTGGACATATTCAGGGTCGCGTGCGAACTTCTCAGCCTCGATGTCTTCTATCTGCCTGTAGAGAGCTTCAGCTTCTGCATACATCGCAGATGACTTGTCATCGACTGCCTTGGAAGAACGAGTGATGTCCACGAGTCCGATTTCCTGGATCGAGGTCAGGAATGCGTCAACTTCATCCGTCATCAGGACGAAGGAGTATTTCGTCATTTTATCTATCATGCCTCTTCCTCCATTTCTTCTTCCTCATGGCGGCTCTTCACGATCTTTGAAGAAGCCTTGCTGAGGTTTTCCTCATCTTCCATGTAGCGTTTGATCTTTCTGATAGCCTCCTTGTAACCAGGAATCTGGACTTTCTCGTAGAGGTTTACCTTCTGTGTAGTCTTCTTTCTCTGGTATTCAAGGATACGGCTTCTTTCCACATAGACCTCCGACTCGATTCCGAGCCTTGAGAGTTCCTTTAGGATTGCGACTCCGTCGGCGAACCATGCCGGCTTGACGAATGCGTTGAAAGGACTGATCTCGTATGTGATCTCACCGAGGGCAGGAGTCTTCACACCGGCAACCTTCACAGTGGTGAGTTCCACATCAGTGATTGAGATGAGGCCTGGGTCGAATTCGTTCCAGAGCGCTGCAAGATAGTCGTATCTTTCCAATGAGGCTTCCAGTTCACGCACAATACGCTCTGATTCCTCCTTGGCCTTTCGTACCTCAAGGCGCAGTGCGGACTCCTTGTTCTGAAGGGTAGGGAGTGCCTTCTGACGCATCTTGAGCTGCTTGCCAAGATTGTTCAGCGACGTTTTGTTATATTGGAACTTTATTGCCATTGTTAATTACCTTTCCAGTATTTGTCGATAAGTGCCTGCTTGATACCGGTCTCTGCCTTTGTGAAGTACTTTGCGAAGAGCTCCCATGCTGTGTCGAGCATCTCGTCGATAGAGATGTTTACCTCGATTGAGAGGAGTCTTGTCGCATAGTCCTTAGCGTATGCGAGACATCTGTGGTCGTAGTCGCTGAGGTCGAAACCGTTCTCGAGCTTGGTCTTTGCGTTCTGAGCGTCTGCGTAGAGACGTACACCTGCGTTCATCACCTGGCTGTGGTCCTCGCGGGTCTTCTTTCCCTGTACGAGCTGCTTGAGTCGTGAGAGGGAACGGAACGGGTCGATGATGACCTTTCCTGAGTCTGAATCCGCACGGAGGAAGAGCTGGCCCTCTGTGATGTATCCTGTGTTGTCTGGAATAGCGTGGGTGATGTCACCGTCATTGAGGGTGGTCACGGCGATGATGGTGATCGAACCGCCTGAAGGGAGCTGTACGGCCTTCTCGTAGATCTTTGCGAGGTCAGAGTAGAGTGAACCTGGCATAGAGTCCTTAGAAGGGATCTGGTCCATACGGTTGGATACGATCGAGAGTGCATCGGCGTAGAGGGTCATGTCGGTGAGGAGCACGAGCACCTTCTGGTTGAGGTCTGCTGCGAAGTACTCTGCTGTAGTAAGAGCCATGTCAGGGATGAGGAGTCGCTCTACAGGAGGTTCCTCGGTAGTGTTGACGAAGCTGATGATCTTGTCGAGCACACCTGCAGACTCGAACGAATGCCTGAAGAAGAGGTAATCGTCGTTGGTAAGACCCATGCCGCCGAGGATGATCTTGTCTACATCGGCACGGAGGGCTACGTCTGCCATTACCTGGTTGTATGGCTGGTCAGGGTCTGCGAAGAAAGGAATCTTCTGTCCAGACACGATGGTGTTGTTAAGGTCGATGCCGGCGATACCTGTAGGGATGAGCTGGCTAGGCTGACGTCTTCTGAACGGATTCACTGAAGGACCTCCGATCTGTCTTGTCTCACCTTCTACCTCTGGACCACCATCGATAGGCTTTCCGTATGCGTTGAAGAAACGTCCTGAAAGCTGGTCGCTGACCTTGACTGTAGGAGGCTCTCCAAGGAATGAAACCTCAGCGTTGGTAGGAATACCCTCAGTACCTGAGAACACCTGGAGAGTGACCTTGTCACCCTTGGTCTTCACTACCTGTGCAAGTCTTCCGTCAACCACTGCAAGCTCGTCATTCGAGGCGTTCTTTGCCTTGAGTGTGACGGTCGCCTTGGTGATTGCATCCAACTGCGTATATACTCTCTGATATGCCTTATTTGCCATTTTCGTCAATCAATTTATTGAGTTTGTCAAGATATGAGTTGAAGTTTTCGCTCTTGAACTCAGAGTAGTTCATCTGACGGACGATGTTGATGATCTCCTTGAAGGTGTTGCGGCACTCTTCGTAGTCAGCGAACTTGAGATCCTTGTTGCAGATGTCGAGCACAAGGTTGAGCATGTACTTCTGACGGCCGATAGGACAGAGGCTGTCGATAGGGTCGAAAGCGTCCTGCTGGAGGAAGCAGAAGTCGATGAGCTCTGACTTCCAGAATGTCTCGTGGTAGCTGATTGGAACGCCGTCATCACCAAGGATGTTGATCTGGTCGTTCGCCTCACGTCCACGACGTACGATGTTCTTCGCAGCCTGGATCTTGCTTACCCAGCCTTCCTCGATCTTCTCGTTGAGGAACTTCTGCACCTCTGGATACTCAAGATACTTTGAGTATGAGTCGATAGGGTTGACTGCAGGATATCTCTTCTGGTCAGCACGGTTCTGCTCGAGAGCGTAGAAGCATCGTGCAGCCTTCTTTGTCGATTCTGTCACAGGCTCCTTGAGGTTACCGCCGGCAGGGGATACGGTACCGATGAAGGTGACTGCACCGCGCTTGCCGTTGTTGAGGATGACCATACCTGCTCTGGCATAGAAGCTTGAGATGATTGATGAGAGGTCCACAGGGAATGCATCTGCACCTGGGAGTTCCTCGAGTCGGTTGGACATCTCACGGAGTGCCTGAGCCCAACGCGAAGTCGAGTCTGCGAGGAGGAGACAGCGGAGACCCATCGCACGGTAGTATTCGCAGATTGTCATCGCTGTGTATACAGAAGCCTCACGGGCAGCGACAGGCATGTTCGAGGTATTACAGATGATGGTGGTTCTCTCCATGAGGTGACGGCCTGTATGAGGGTCGATGAGCTCAGGGAACTCAGTGAAGATCTCCACGACCTCGTTTGCACGCTCACCGCAGGCTGCCATTACGATCACGTCGGCCTCTCCCTGCTTTGCGATAGCGTGCTGGAGCACGGTCTTGCCACAACCGAAAGGTCCTGGGATGAAGCCTGTGCCGCCTTCCGCGATAGGGTCGAAAGAGTCGATCACACGGACACCGGTCTCCATGATCTTGTCTGGCCTTGGCTTCTCCTTATATGACTTGATAGCGACCTTCACCGGCCACTTCTGTGTCATGGTGACATTCACGTCGTTGCCTTCTGCGTCTGTGAGGACGGCTACGACTGCGTCGACATTGTACTGGCCTTCTGAAGCTACAGATTTCACGGTATATTCACCCTTGAATGAGAATGGAACCATGATCTTGTGAGGCAGCCAGCCTTCTCTTACTTCACCGAGCCAGTCAGCGGCTGCGACCTTGTCGCCAGCCTTTGCGAGTGGAGTGAAGTCCCAGAGCTTCTCTCTGTTGAGAGGGTCTGTGTATTCACCTCTCTTGAGGAATACACCTTCCATTGTGGTGAGGTCATTCTGAAGACCGTCGTAAATGCTTGAAAGAAGACCAGGGCCGAGGGTGATCTCGAGCATCTTGCCTTCGAATTCCACTGCATCGCCGTTCTTCAGGCCTCGAGTGCTTTCGAAAACCTGTACCTGGGCATTCTTTCCATTCACCTTGATGACCTCAGCCATGAGCTTTGTGTCGCCGACGGTGATGAAACAGAGTTCGTTTTCAGCGACCGGACCGTCGATCTGGACGGTTACGAGGTTCGAAACGATACCCGTTACAATTCCTGTGGATTTAGAATTCATATCGTGTTATTGTTTTTATTCTTCTTCATAATGGACACCCTTGAACGTGCCCTTGACTTCCATGACAAGCCTGCGGAACATCTCGCGTCCTGTCGCCTCGTCGAGCCTGAGCCATCTTTCGATGATGTGGAGCTTGGCGATGAAGCTGAGGATCACACTGATGTCGAAGTAGTTGAAGAGAGTCATCTCGTCGAGCTTCTCCCACATGAGGTTGTCGACACCTCTTTCTCTTTCGAGTATGTCGCCTGTGTTGAAGACCGAAGACATGAGCTCTTTCTCCTCTTCTGTGCTTTCAGGTTCGCAGAAGATATCCTGGTCTGCAGGCCTTCCAAGCTGTCCGTTGAGATATCTCACCTTGGCGTTGCGCATCTTGAGGTCGTAGGTGAAGTATTCCTTGATGAAGCTGTTCTTTGACGAACAAGCCTCCTCGTAGAATTCCTTGCCGAGCTTCTCCTCGTCGAAGCCGCCTGTGAGAGTGTCGATCAGGGCGTTGTCCTTCTTGGAGCACTGAGAACGGATCATGGAGATGATCTCGTCGTAGTCAATGCCCTTTGAGGCTTTCCAGTCTGATGACAGGACAGGAAGGGAAGAGATTATGTATTCGTAGTTGTTCATGGGAAGAACATTACTCTCCGAAGAGGAACTTTCTTGTAGCTGGTCTGAGATACTCGGCGATGAGATCCTTGAGTGTCTCGTCGGTCATGCTGATGAAGTATCCGCCATCCTTAGGACCGATGTTGAAACCGCCGGCGATCTTCTTTGAGAATGAAGCGTCCACGCCACCCTTGAGGAGCTTTGAGAGCTCATTCTGGACGAATGGCTCAAGTCCGCTCTTGAGGTTCTCCGGGAGAACGAGGCTGATGTCGGCAGACTCTTCGCTGCTGAACTTCTGAGCGACGGCAGTGATGACTCCCTTGAGGAATTCCTCAGAAGCCATTGCGTCCTTCACGCCTGCGTCAGCTATCTTGCCGATTACAAGATTCTCGATGTCTTTTCTGGTAGCCTGGATAGACTGCGCCGAAGCCATCCTGATGTCATTGCTGACCTTGGTTGAGAGTTCCTCGGCATCCTTCTTAGCTTTCTCTACGATAGCGGCAGCCTCTTTTCTGGCTTCCTCTACGATCGCAGCTGCTTTTTCCTTGGATTGAGCAAGAAGGGCTTCGCCTTCTGCCTTTCCTTTAGACAGACCCTCGTTGTAGAGCTTGTCTGTGAGTTCCTGCAATTTATTGCCCATATTCTTAGTGTGGTTTGATTATCAGTTTAACCTCACTAAGTTAGGAAAAATAAATTGAAGATGTCGGTGTTTTTGTCGGAAAAAATGTTCAAAAAGTCCGATACTAGAAGCATTCCTTCATTATCTCTACAATATTCTTTGTCTTGCCCATAGTGTAGAGGTGAATGGCAGGTACTCCGTGGGCAATCAGGTCCTTGCACTGAGCAATGCTCCATTCAGTACCAATACGATAGACAGCTTCCTTGTCATCGCCGGCATCTCTAACAGCCTCGGTCAGCTCAACAGGAATGTCGAGAGAGAAGGACTCTGGAAGAAGGCCGATCTGACGTGCGGTCGAGAGCGGCTTGATACCTGGGATGATAGGTACCATGATCCCGGCCTCACGGCATTTCTTCTCGAAGTCGTAGAAGACCTGGTTGTCGAAGAACATCTGGGTGATGATGTAGTCGGCGCCGGCATCGACTTTCTTCTTGAGGTTGGCGATGTCGGTCTCGAGATTCGGAGCCTCGAAATGCTTTTCCGGATATGCTCCGACGCCTATGCTGAACTGCGAGCCATACTGGGCTTCGAACTCCCTGATGCCGGCCACCAGCTCGTCCGCATGGGCATATCCTTCCGGATGGGGAGTGAACCTCTTCTCACCGGTGAGAGAGTCGCCTCTGAGGGCGAGTACGTTCTGGATGCCTAGGAATGCGAGTTCATGGAGCTCTCCCTGGATATCATCTATGCTTGCACCTCCGCAGATCATGTGCGGAACTGTCTCGAGACCGTATTTCGCCATTATCGCGGCGCATACCGTGACGGCGCTGACCCTGTTGCGGACAGTGCGACGGGCGTAGGAACCGTCTGCCTTCCTGACGAACTCGACTTCGTCCCTGTGGCAGGTCACGTTCATATATTTAGGATCGAACTCCATGAAAGGCTTCACGGTCTCGAGGAGCTGGTCCTTGGTTATGCCGTTGAGAGGCGGAACGATCTCAAGTGATGCGTACGGCTTGCTTGAACTGTTGATGATGTCTATGACTTTCATAATAAATGTCCTAAGAATTTACGTGCTTCCTCTTCGTTGAAGCCTCTTGCCTTGGCGTATTCGTCATACTGCTTCTGGCTGATGTGATGTATCTCCGGGTATCCGGCGCTTGGATGTACTATGACGAATCCGCATATCGAAGCGTCAGGGACCATTGCGAAGCTGTCTGTCAGGGTGATGCCGAGAAGCTCGGATCCAGGAAGCATCTCAAGAGCTTCTTTCTTGAGACTGTGGTCAGGGCAGCAGGCATATCCTATCGCCGGCTTGGCCATCTTCTTCGCACCGCTGATGATCATCTTCTTCACCTTCTTGTCGATCCATTTCGACGCGGCTTCCGCAACGCAGACTCTGACTGAACGGAGAAGCATGCTGTCGAAATCCTTTCCGCTGCACTGCTCGCAGTCGCATCCCTCAGGATGGTTATGCTCGACCTTTACGCTGAGGGCAAAGAGTCCGACAGGGGCCGTTATGCCCAGCCCGAAGTCAGGCGCATAGTCACACATCGAGATGCACATCGGCTTTCCCTTGGTGTTCGGACTTGGCTTTTCCTGGCGCAGCATAGGAAGTATGTACCTGCCTTTCGGAGCGTCCTTGTCGTACATGATGAGGTTGTTGTCCTTTGAGTTCGACTCGAAGAACTTCATTGAGTATCTGACGCTTATCTCCTTGTGCCTGTTCAGTTTACGGAGAAGTTTCTTGCCGCTTTCGCGGAGCTTTATCACTTCGGGGTCCTGCTTGTTCTCCTTGGTCGGCTTTATTCCCCAGACCGCAAGGAACATATCCCAGTCGATAGCACCTGTCAGCTCTCTCATCTCGATCAGCTCTCCAGCCGCATCGGTCAGCCTGTGCTCTTCCTTCTTGAGGAAAGATCTCTTCGAGAAGACACATTTCTTCTGTTCGCCGTTGGCCGGATGAGTGCTTGAGTGAATAGCCGCAATACGTTCGAGGGCAAGGTGCTGCTCATCCTCGAAGGCTTCTCTGTCCATCATGCATTTCTTCGCCATGACTGCGCTGGTAGAAGCATCCTGGCAGTAGAATACGTGGTCGTACAGAGGCATCAGCTTGAGCGCTGTGTGGAGTGCCGATGTGGTTGCACCGCCGATGAAGAGAGGAATATCCATGTTCCTGGCCTTCATCTCGCGGCAGATCTCCTCCATCTGGAAGAGGGAAGGGGTGATGAGTCCGCTGACTCCGATGATAGCTGCGTTATGCTTGACCGCTTCGTCGAGGATTGTCTCCTTGTCGACCATCACGCCGAGGTCGATTACGTTGAATCCATTGCAGGACAGCACGATACCGGTAATGTTCTTACCTATGTCGTGGACGTCGCCCTTGACCGTCGCGTTGATGATCACAGGCTTTTCCGCATAGGCGTCCTCGCCTTCTTTCATATATGGTTCAAGAACGTTGACCGCGTCCTTCATTATCTTCGCTGACTTGACGACCTGAGGCAGGAACATCTTGCCGGCTCCAAAGAGCTCACCGACCTTCTCCATGCCGGCCATGAGAGGACCTTCGATCACCTTGACCGGGGTACCATGGACCTTGAGACATTCAAGAATGTCGGCCTCGAGAGTGTTCGCCTTGCCTTTGACCAGGGCTTCGCTTACGCGTTCGTCGGCTGTCAATGAACATGGTACCTGCTCGACTGCCGGTTTCTTGCCGTCCTTGACGGCAGCGGCGTTCTCCGCTATTTCCTGGGCCTTGGCGATAAGTCTTTCGGTCGCTTCCGGATCCTTGTTGAAGATCACGTCCTCCACGCACTTGAGAAGCTCCGGTTCGACGTCGTCGTAGACCTTGAGCATGCCTGGATTGACGATTCCCATGTCAAGTCCGGCCTTTACTGCATGGTAGAGAAACGCTGAGTGCATCGCCTCGCGTACCGGGTTGTTGCCACGGAAAGAGAACGAGAGGTTGGAGATTCCACCTGATGTGTAGCTTCCAGGGAGATTCTGCTTGATCCAGCGGACGGCCTCGATGAAGTCAACGGCGTAGTCTGCATGCTCGGCGAGTCCTGTTCCGATGGAAAGGACGTTTACGTCGAAGATTATATCCTCTGGTGGTATTCCATTGGAAGTGAGGAGCTTATAGGCTCTCTCGCAGATGCTGATCTTCCTCTCGTAGCTGGTGGCCTGACCTTCTTCGTCAAAGGCCATGACGACCATTGCGGCTCCGAGATCGTGGATCTCAAGCGCCTTCTCGAGGAACTTCTCAGGACCCTCCTTGAGGCTGATCGAATTGACGATACATTTACCCTGCGCGTTCTTGAGACCTGCTACGATTGTCTCCCAGTGGGATGAGTCTATCATAAGGGCAGCCTTGGATACGGCCGGGTCATTCTCTATGCAGCGTACGAAGGTCTGCATTTCCTTCTCGCTGTCGAGCATCGCATCATCCATGTTGATGTCGATGATGTTTGCTCCGTTTTCTATCTGGTCTGCAGCGATCTGAAGCGCTGCATCGTAATTTCCTTCTGAAATGAGTCTCGCGAACTTGCGCGAGCCGGCGACATTGGTCCTTTCGCCTATGTTGACGAAGTTGCTTTCCTTGACGTCGATGCTGTAGGCCTCGAGTCCGCTGACCTTAAGTATGCCGTTTCTCTTCCTTTCCTTGCCTGGCTTGAGGTCCGCGACAGCTGTAGCACAAGCGCATATATGGGCCGGGGTAGTGCCGCAGCATCCGCCGATGATGTCGATGAGACCCTTGTCTCCCATCTTGAAGACGTTGTGGGCCATCTGCTCAGGCTTTTCATTATACTGTCCGAGCTCGTTAGGAAGTCCCGCGTTCGGATAGCAGATGACAGGCACCTCGCTGAAGCTCGAGATGTCCATCAGGATAGGAATCATGTCGTGTGCTCCGAGTGAGCAGTTGATTCCGAAAGCAGTTATCGGGTAGTGTCGTATGGAAGTGTAGAATGCTTCCATCGTCTGACCTGTAAGTGACCGTCCGCTCATGTCAGAAGCAGTCACTGAGACGATTACAGGAAATCCTCTATGTTTTTTCTCTATTGCATAGAGCGCCGCTTTCGTGTTGAGAGCGTCGAAGTTTGTCTCAAGTATGATGATGTCTGCACCGCCGTCCACTAGGCCGTCGATCTGTTCTGTGTAGGCTTCTGCCAGATCGTCGAAGGTGTAGTCCCTTCGTCCAGGGTCTGTGATGTCCGGTGCAAGCGTCAGAGACTTTGATGTAGGACCGACGCTTCCGGCGACGAAAATACGTCTGCCGAGTTTCTCTGTCTCTTCATCTGCGGCTTTCCTGGCAATGGAAGCGGCACGGCGAGCCATCTCATATGCGAAGGCTTCGAGCCCATATTCTTTCTGCGAAATCCTGTTCGCGCTGAAAGAATTTGTCTCGATGATATCCGCACCCGCGTCTATATATTCATGGTGGATCTCTGCAATGATCTCAGGGTGAGTGAAGTTGAGGCATTCGTTGTTGCCTTTAAGTTCTGTCTTCACTTCTCCGAACAGAGGGTCTCTGAAGTCTTTCTCTTCAAGACCATAGTTCTGGATCATGGTGCCCATAGCTCCGTCCATGATGGCTATTCTGCCTTCTGGGAAGCCCTTAAGTCTTTCTGACATACACGTCTTATCTTGAAAAGACTCCAAGGTTGGAATAAATCCATTCCTTGGAGTCTGTTTCTTTTTTTATTTCAGCTGATTCTAACCAAGGAAGCTGAGAAGGATACCGGCAGCGACTGCTGAACCGATTACACCTGCTACGTTTGGACCCATGGCATGCATGAGGAGGTGGTTTGATGGGTCGAACTCACGACCTGCAACCTCGGAAACTCGTGCTGCATCAGGTACCGCAGACACACCGGCGTTACCGATGAGAGGGTTGATCTTCTTCTTAGGATCTCTGATGAGAAGGTTGATGAACTTGACAAAGCATACACCGCAGGTAGTTGCGATCACGAATGAAAGAAGACCAAGTCCGAAGATGAGGATCGACTTTCCTGTGAGGAACTTGTCTGCCTGGGTAGATGCACCTACTGTGATACCGATGAGGATTGTGATGACATCGACGAGCGGACCTCTTGCGGTCTCGGCGAGACGACGTGTCACACCACTTTCCTTGAGAAGGTTACCAAAGAAGAGCATACCGAGGAGTGGAAGACCTGAAGGTACGATGAATGCTGTAGTGATGAAACCGATCACTGGGAAGATGATCTTCTCCTTCTGTGTGACTGCACGAGGAGCAGGCATCTTCATGAGACGCTCTTTCTTTGTTGTAAGGGCGAGCATGATAGGTCTCTGGATCACAGGTACAAGGGCCATGTAAGAGTATGCAGACACGGCGATGGCACCCATGAGATCCGGTGCAAGCTTAGAAGAGAGGAAGATGGCGGTAGGACCGTCAGCTCCACCGATGATACCGATGGCACCTGCCTCGTTAGGCATGAAGCCGAAGAGGAGCGCAAGAAGATATGCACCGAAGATACCCATCTGTGCAGCTGCGCCGATGAGGATGAGGCGTGGCTGTGAGATAAGGGCAGAGAAGTCGGTCATGGCACCGATGCCCAGGAAGATGAGCGGCGGATACCATCCCTGCCTTACACCCTGATAGAGGATGTTGAGCACAGAACCGTCCTCGTAGATACCGATGTTGAGTCCTGGGAACATAGGGATGTTACCGAGGATCATACCGAATCCGATCGGGACGAGCAGCAGCGGCTCCCACTCCTTGAGGATCGCGACGGTAATGAAAGTGATACCGATAGCGATCATGGCAATGTTTGCCCAGGCGCAGTTAGCGAAGCCGGTGTACTGCCAGAATTGCTGAAGACTACTTATGATCTGCTCCATGAGATGTCTTATGCGATTGTAACGATGTCTGCACCCTCGAGTACTGAGTCACCCTTAGCTACGTGGATGCCTGTGATTGTACCGTCCTTTGTAGCTGAGATCTCGTTCTCCATCTTCATGGCCTCGATGACAGCAACCTTCTGGCCTGCCTTCACAGCCTGGCCTTCCTTTACTGAAACCTCGATGATCACGCCTGGAAGTGGTGAAGGAACCTTCACGCCTGCACCTGCAGGTGCGGCTGGAGCAGCTGGAGCTGCAGCGGCTGCTGCAACTGGAGCGACAGGAGCGGCTGCTACAGGAGCAACAGCTGGAGCGTTCTCAAGTTCTACCTGGTATGCTGCACCGTTTACGGTTACGTCAGCGATCTTACCTTCTACAGAGTTGATAGCAACCTCATAAGCGTTGCCATTGATTTTGAGCTTGTATGTTTTCATGATTTTCTGTTTTTCTATTTGGTTCTTTTTATCTTGGCATTCTTCTGAAAGTCTGAGTCTTTTCGTTCCAGCCTGTATTTGTAGAAGGCTGCTTGATTGTGACTACGAAGCTTTCATTGTCGTGAATAGCGTCATTGAAATAAAGGTGGAGGGCTGTAGCGATCGCTGCATAGACATCGCCGTTCGAATCAAGGTCGAGTGCCATTGCGATAGCTGCCGCTACTTCTGCATTGCTGTCTCCAGCCTTTGCTTTCTTTACCTTTGCAGGCTTAGGATTTGCCTTCATCTTGGCAGGTCTCTCGAAGAGGAGCCAGAAGAGGAACCAGAGGATTGCAAGGGCGCTGAATACCACTGTAACCGCTACGATTGTGAGGATGAAACCATGAGGGTCGGTCCTGGCCATTCTCTGGCTGCCTGACTCTGCATTCTGGCTTCCGTTCCTCATTCCTGGGGTAGGGTCAGCAGGCTTGTCGTCCTGATAATACTTGATGCCTTTATTATCTACAGGAAGCTTCTGTGCTGACATACCCTGAGGGAGGGTAGAAGGAATCACGAGAGAATCCACGATTGTTCTACCGTCGTTGCTGACGAGATAGATTGTCTCGCCACGCTCGATGGTGAAGTCGGTGTAGAGCAGTCCGTCCTCGCCACGGCCGCTGCCGTAGAAGAGGATAGACTGACGAGGTCCGATCTTGGCCACTGTATATCCTGTAGGGATGAGGCTCTTCTTCAGATCGTTCCTGTCATCTGTCAGGTAGCAGCCACCGAGGTTGACTGTACCCAAGGATGTGTTGTATATCTCAATCCATCCGCTCATCCTGCCGTAGGTGTCGATCTGAGTGCTGTCTGGTGCAGCCTCAGCGACGATGAGGTCGATTACGTTCTGGGAGAACGCAGCGGCCGACGCTACGAGGAAGGCAACGATTGAGACTATAAGTTTTCTTTTCATCTAACCGTTGTTTTATTAGAGAGGAAGGTTGTCATGCTTCTTAGCAGGGACTTCCTGCTTCTTGCCTGCGAGCTGCTCGAGAGCACGGATCACTCTGAAACGTGTGTTCCTTGGCTCGATCACGTCGTCGATGTAGCCCTTCTGAGCTGCCTGGTAAGGGTTGCTGAAGAGATCTTCGTACTCTTTCTTCTTCTCGTCGAAGAGCTTGGCCTGCTCCTGAGCGTTGTTGATGTCCTTGAGCTCCTTTGCGTGGAGGATGTTGACAGCGCCGTCTGCACCCATCACAGCGATGTTCGCTGATGGCCATGCGTAGTTGATGTCACCTCTAAGCTGCTTGCAGCTCATCACGATGTGTGCACCGCCGTAAGACTTGCGGAGTGTGACTGTGACCTTTGGAACTGTGGCCTCGCCATAAGCATAGAGAAGCTTTGCGCCGTTTGTGATGATGGCACCGTACTCCTGCTGTGTTCCGCAGAGGAAGCCTGGTACATCGACGAGGGTGACGAGAGGAATGTTGAATGCGTCGCAGAAACGGACGAATCTTGATGCCTTGCGTGAAGCGTTGATGTCAAGGACACCTGCGAGCACGTTAGGCTGGTTTGCCACGATACCTACGCTGCGGCCGTTCATGTGTGCGAAACCTACGATGATGTTCTTTGCATAGTTCTGGTGAACTTCGAAGAACTTGCCGTCGTCGACGATGCTGCCGATGACGTAGTACATGTCGTATGGCTTGTTAGGGTTGTCAGGGATGATCTCGTTGAGAGCATCGTCAACTCTGCTGACAGGGTCGTTTGTAGGAACCACTGGAGCTGTCTCCATATTGTTCTGAGGAATGTAGCTGAGGAGCTCCTTGATGGTCTGGATACCTTCCTGCTCGTTCTCAGCTGCGAAGTGAGCGACACCGCTCTTTGTAGCGTGTACGCTTGCGCCGCCGAGTTCCTCCTGTGAGACCTCCTCACCGGTCACGCTCTTTACTACGGCTGGACCTGTAAGGAACATATAAGAGGTATTCTTTACCATGAGGGTGAAGTCTGTGAGGGCAGGTGAGTATACTGCGCCGCCTGCACATGGACCGAAGATACCTGAAATCTGAGGAACAACACCTGATGCAAGGATGTTTCTCTCGAAGATGTCACCGAAGCCGGCGAGAGAGTCGATACCTTCCTGGATCCTGGCTCCGCCTGAGTCGTTGAGGCCGATGCAAGGCGCACCGTTGCGGACTGCCATGTCCATTACCTTGCAGATCTTCTCTGACATGGTCTTGGAAAGTGAACCACCTGATACTGTGAAATCCTGTGCGAAAACGTAGACCAGTCTGCCGTCGATTGTACCGCAACCTGTAACTACACCGTCACCGTCAAAGTGCTGCTTATCCATGCCGAAGTTTGTACAGCGGTGCTGTACGAACATGTCGAACTCCTCGAAGGAGCCTTCGTCAAGAAGCATGGCAATACGTTCTCTGGCTGTGAATTTGCCTTTCTCATGCTGAGCTGCAATTCTCTTTTCGCCGCCACCAAGCTTAGCCTTTGCTCTACGCTCGACAAGCTTGGCAATGTTGTCCTGTTGAATGCTCATATTTATATACTTATAATTTGATAATTCAAAATTTTCCTATCATACAAAATTACTAATAATTTGTGAATAAAAAAATGAAACAACCCCTGAACTCGCAAAATAAAAAATAAGTGCTACATTTGCACAAACGAATACTCTACAAAAACCATAATTTCATGGGAACTACAGCTAAGCTTCTCCTGCATTGCCCTGACAGACAGGGAATTGTGACAGAGATTACGAACTTCATCACCGTAAACAACGGCAATATCGTCTATACAGACCAGTACGTCGACAGAATTGACAATATCCTCTTCATGAGACTGGAGTGGGAACTTGAGGGATTCACCATCCCACGCGAGCAGATCAAGGACTATTTCCGTACGATATTCGCCAGGAAGTTCGACATGGAGTTCGGCATCTATTTCAGCGACGTGAAGCCTAGGATGGCTCTCTTCGTAAGCAAGCAGAACCATTGCCTCTTCGATATCCTTGCGCGCTACACGGCAGGTGAATGGGATGTCGAGATCCCTTGTATCGTCAGCAATCATGAGGACCTTCGTCCAGTGGCTGAGAGGTTCGGTATTCCTTATTATTATTTCCCTCTCAACAAGAACAACAGGGACGTTCTCGAGAAAGAAGAGATGGCTCTTCTGGAGAAGGAAGGCATCAACTTCATCGTACTTGCCAAGTACATGCAGATCATCTCAAGCGAAATGATCGCCAAGTATCCTCACAATATCATCAACATCCACCACTCCTTCCTTCCTGCCTTCATCGGCGCGAAGCCATACCACCAGGCATTCGAAAGGGGAGTCAAGATCATCGGCGCGACCAGCCACTATGTGACCGAGGACCTCGACGCTGGTCCTATCATCGAGCAGGATGTGATCCGCATCACCCACAAGGATACTCCTGAGACTCTCGTCTACAAGGGCAAGGACCTTGAGAAGATCGTCCTCAGCCGCGCCATCCTCAAGCACGTCGAGCGCAAGATCCTCACCTACAAGAACAAGACCGTCATCTTCGCGTAGGCCAGCAGGCTTGGCAAGCCGTGCGACCTAGGTCGGAAGAAATGGCCGAGACCTGGTGCGCAGATGTGCCGCCGGTGCTGTCAGGAAGACTGTCGCTGCCCCAGGTGTCAGGAAAAAGCCGAGACCTGGTGCGCAGATGCACTGCCGGTGCTGTCAGGAAGACTGTCGTTGCGCCAGGTGTCGGGAGGAAGCGGCGACCTAGGTCGGAAGAAATAGCCGCGACCTAGGTCGTGCTGTTTTTGGAAAGCTTTGGAACTCAATTACTTATGATTTTGTAGCGACCTAGGTCGCGCCCCTTTTGTGTGACCTAGGTCGCCGGGTGTGAAACATCTGGCAGGACCTAGGTCGGCTATGGGGAAGTCCGACTGTCCCCTCTGCCGTCGAGCGAACGACAGGACGTGCGCAGCCGATGCGAACGTGAGCGAGATGACCGTCGCCGCGTCCCGACTGGCCGTCCCGTTTGGACAATGCAGCTGAGGAAGGCGGTTGGGAGATGGGCGAGGGAATACGAAAAAAGCCGGCCAGTGACGGTCGGCTTTCTGATATATCGGCGTGAGCGATTATTCTGGCTTCATTGTGGTGTAGACGTTGGTTACGTCCTCGTCCTCCTCGAGAAGACCTGTGAGCTTGTCGAGAGTAGCTCTCTGCTCAGGAGTAACCTCCTTGAGGTCAACGTTAGGGATTCTTTCGAAACCACCGGAGATCATCTCGTAGCCATTCTCCTCGATGTACTTCTGGAGCTGGCCGTAAGCGGTGTAGTCACCATAGATGTTGATCTCGACTGTAACGTTCTCGTCCTCATCCTCGACCTCCTGCTTGAACACTTCCTCAGCACCGAAGTCAATGAGCTCTAGCTCAAGCTCCTCGATGTCTACTGGCTTTGCAGGATCCTCCTTGAGACGGAAGACGCACTTGTGGTCGAACATGAAGCTTACGCTGCCTGATGTTCCGAGTGAACCGCCGCACTTTGTGAAGTAGCTACGTACGTTCGCAACTGTACGGGTATTGTTGTCTGTCGCAGTCTCTACGAGGTATGCGATGCCGTGAGGACCGTATCCTTCGAATACGACTTCCTTGAAATCGCCGACTGACTTGTCGGTAGCCTTCTTGATGGCTCTCTCGATGTTTTCCTTAGGCATCTGCTCTGAACGAGCCTCTGCCATGAGGGCACGGAGACGTGGGTTTCCGGTTACGTCAGGACCACCTGCCTTTACTGCGATCGTGATTTCCTTTCCGAGCTTTGTGAAGACGCGGGCCATGTGGCCCCATCTCTTCATCTTTCTTTCTTTTCTGAACTCAAACGCTCTTCCCATGACTTTTTCTTTCTTTTAGGATTTATTACTGAGCTGATTCGATTCTGCTGATATACTTGTCGATATCGTAACCCTCGATTGAAGAAGGGTACTGATCCTTGATTTTCTTGTAGAAATCAAGAGCCTTGGAAGCGTTGCCCATCTCCTCGCATACGACACCTGCCTTGAGGAGGTAAGCTGCTGCGAAGATGTTGTCTACCTTTGCTGCTGCCTTCTCGAAGCAAGAAAGTGCTGAAGAGTAGTTCTCGAGACCTACGTAAGCGTCACCCTGGCAGGCGAGAGCCTTTGCTGCGAGGATCTCATCCTTTCCGTTGTACTTCTTGAGGTAAGAAAGTGCTGAATCGTAGTTGCCGAGGTTGAGCTCGCAGATGCCGGCGTACATGAATACGTCCTTACCTGCTCTCTTGCCATACTCCTTTGCGATCTCTGCGAAGCCGAGGACGTTGCCGTCACCGTTGAGTGCAGTCTCGAAATCGCTTGCTGCGAATGCTGCCTCAGCTGGGAACATCTGCTCGAGAGCCTCTGATGTCTTAGGCTGTGCATAGAATTTCTGGTAAGCGAGGATTGCGAGTCCGATCACTACGATTGCTGCGAGTGTGCCCCAGATTGCTTTCTTGTTCTCGTTGAAGAATGTCTCGACTGCTGAGACACCCTGCTCAACCTTCTCCTGCTGGAGCTTCTCCTGTTCTTTAAGGTCTTTAGTAGCCATATTGTCTTTTGTTTTATTATTATCGGGTATTTCGTGTGTACGCATTTCACATACAGAATGCAAATTTAAGTATTTTTTATGCAATCTTCAAATTATCTGCTATGCTTTTTAAGATTGGAATTGACATAGTTTAACATTATATTTGTAGATATATCTATGGCAATACTCAGCAAAATAGTAGTCCAGGATTTCAGGAACATCGCTTTGGCGGAACTCAGGTTTTCGCCAAAAGTCAACTGCATCTCTGGAAACAATGGAGAAGGCAAGACCAACCTGATGGATGCAATATGGTATCTATCAATGACTAAGAGCGCCATTTCCTCTTCGGACAAGTTCAATTTCCGCCACGGGACGTCCGCTTTCTCGATAGCCGGAACCTACGTCATGGACAATGGTACGGAGTCCAGATTCGCCATCGCTGTGGGCGAAGGAGGGGAGAAGAAGCTCAGGAGAGATGACAAGCCGTACGGCAGGATCTCCGAACATATCGGCATCCTTCCTATCGTGATGGTCTCACCGGCCGACATCGCTCTGGTCAGCGAATCCGGCGAGGAACGCAGGAAATTCCTCAACGCGGTGCTTTCGCAGATGGACAGGAAGTACCTTTCCGACGTCCAGCAGTACAACCGCCTTCTTCTCCAGCGTAACAAGGAACTGAAGAACTATCGCCCCGACATGGAGCTTCTCAGGATATTCGATGCCAGGATGTCTCTTTATGCGGACCAGATCCATCAGGCCAGGAAGCGCTTCGTCGATGAGCTAAACCCTGTCGTCAGCAGGTATTATGGACTGATCTCGGGTGGCAAGGAAGAAATCTCGATAAAGTACGTGTCTGATCTCGAGAAAGGAAGCCTTGAGGACTTGCTTTCAGGCTGCCGCGAAAAGGACATGGTCATGAAATTCACGACTGCAGGCGTCCAGAGGGACGATCTTGTCTTCATGATGGGTGACCATCCTATCCGCAAGTGCGGTTCGCAGGGACAGCAGAAATCCTTCCTCGTGGCTCTCAAGTTCGCCCAGTACGAGCTGATGAAGCAGAACTACGGATTCCCTCCGATACTGCTTCTCGACGACGTGTTCGACAAACTTGACATGAACAGGATCTCAAACCTTCTCGCGATGGTCGCAGGACAGGATTTCGGCCAGATATTCATAACGGACAGCAATAAGGTGCGCCTGTCGGGAATCGTGGACGGCATAACCATGGACCGTGCGTATTTCGATACTGCGGGCGGCTGTTTCGAGAGCATAGGCACGGACGCCTGAGGCGGGTTGCCATGGACCTGAAAAGAAGAATAGAAAATGTTCAGACCCTATAAGATAAAGAAGACGGAACCGGAGACTATGGAGAAAGTGATGAAGCTCTTCATAGCCAGGAACGGGCTGACCACAGGTGTCAACTGCCAGATCGTCTTCGAGACCTGGGACAAGGTCTCGGGTGCCGGACCATATACGCTCAACAGATTCTACCGTGACGGGAATCTCTATATAACTGTCTCATCTTCAGTCGTCAGGAACCAGCTCTATTTCCAGAGGGAAGTCCTTGTGAAGGCGATGAACGACGCCCTCGCGGAGAATCCGATGTTCGACTCAAGGAAAGGACTTGTACGTAATATCATCTTCAAATGAAAATCGTAGCAGACAAGGCGATCCCGTTCCTTCGCGGCGTTTTCGAGCCGTATGCGGAAGTCCTCTACAGGGACGGAGCGTCCTTTACCCCGGAGGACGTCAGGGATGCCGATGCTCTGATCACCAGGACCCGCACCCGTTGCGATGCGTCTCTCCTGGAGGGCTCGTCCGTCAGGCTGATCGCGTCTGCGACCATAGGCCTGGACCATGTCGACGCCCATTGGTGCAAGGACCATGGCATCTCGTTCCGGAATGCTCCCGGTTGCAACGCCGGCGGCGTCGTGCAATACGTGTTCTCGGCCATATATGGACTGGCTGACCGCAAAGGCCTCAGTCTCGACGGCTTGACCCTTGGCATCATCGGCGTGGGCAATGTCGGAAGACGAGTGGCTGCGCTGGCGTCAAGGCTTGGCTTCAAGGTCCTTCTGAACGACCCTCCACGTGCCTTGAATGAAGGTCCGGAAGGATTCTGCGACCTTGATACCCTGCTCGCGGAGTCTGATATAGTGACTGTGCATGTGCCGCTTGCCGAGGATACCAGAGGCATGGTTGACGCTGCGTTCTTCGCAAGGATGAAGGCCGGAGCGATGTTCATCAACGCGGCCAGGGGAGAGGTCGTCCAGGAACAGGCCATGATCGAGGCGGTTCCGTCCCTTGGCGCGACTGTCCTCGATACGTGGAACCATGAACCTGAGATCAGCCGCGAGCTTCTCGCTCTTGTCGACATCGCGACCCCTCATATAGCAGGCTATTCCTATCAGGGAAAGCAGAACGGAACTGCAGCGGCTGTAAGGGCTGTGGCGGGCCATTTCGGCATTCAGGATCTGATGGATTTCTATCCGCAGACGGATGATCCGGCAAAGAATATGGCCGAACTTGACTTCGATGGGAAAAATCAGGAGCAGATTTGTTGCCTTTTACAGAAAAATTACCCTATCTTTAAGGACGATAAAGCGTTGAGGGAAGACCCGGGACGTTTTGAAGAGCTCCGCAAGAACTATGACTACAGGGCGGAATTCCGTCTTGATGACACGAAATAAACTAAAACTTTATAACATATAATGTTCTCAAATGAAGATGTAAGGCAGATCGAGCTCAGAGGCTCGTCTGTTGCGACTGTAGAAGCGCAGGTTGAAAGATTCAAGGTAGGTTTTCCATGGATGCGCATCGTCGGTCCTGCTACTCCTGAAAGGGGTATCATCGTGATGGACGAGGCCCAGGCTGACGAGGCAATCGCATACTGCGACGGCGCAAAGATCGCCGGCAAGTGCAAGTTCGTTCCTGCTTCAGGTGCTGCTTCTCGTATGTTCAAGGATATTTTCTCAGGCCTTGCCGTCCTTGAAGGCGGTGAGGATGTGGCAGAGGGAAGCCCTGTCCATAAGCTGGCTGCCCAGATCGAGAAGTTCGCTTTCTATTCAGAGGAACTCTTCGGAAAGGTAGAGGACTCGGCTGCGTTCAGAAAGAACGCCGCTGCCAAGGTCCTCAAGGAGCCAGGACTCGGATACGGCTCTAAGCCAAAGGGCGTCATCAAGTTCCACAGCTATCCCGAGGAGTCACGTACAGCATTCGCTGAGCACCTCGTAGAGGCTCAGGACTATATGCGAAATGCCGACGGCACCGCTACTCTCGTGGTTACTATCTCACCTGAGCACAGACCTCTCTTCGAGGCTGCACTTGAGGAAGTGAAGGCTAAGTATGAGGCAAAGTACGGCGTGAAATATGACATCACCTTCACATACCAGGACAAGGCTACCGATACAGTAGCAGTGGATATGGAGAACAATCCTTTCCGTACAGACGACGGCTCTCTCCTTTTCAGACCTGCCGGCCATGGTGCCCTCATCCACAACCTCAACAAGGTGGAGCAGGAGCTCGTCTCAATCAAGAACATCGACAACGTATCATACGAGCGTCTCCTTCCTGTCACCGCTAAATATAAGAAGGCTCTCATGGGCAAGGCTCTCCAGCTCAGGGACCAGATCTTCGCATACCTCGAGGCGCTTGATGCCCAGACAGATCCTGCATCTGACGCATGCAAGGCTCTCTGTGACGAGGTTGAGGAGTTCCTCGACAAGGTTCTCTGCGTGAAGCTTCCTGAGACGAGCTGCCCAGTCTGCCGCAAGAACCTTCTGGTTTCTAAGCTCAACAGACCTGTCAGAGTCTGCGGTATGGTGAAGAATGAAGGCGAGCCAGGTGGCGGTCCATTCGTCATCGAAGGCAAGGACGGTTCTACCAACCTCCAGATCCTTGAGAGCGTCCAGATCAACAAGGACGACGCTGCTGCATGCGCAGCTCTTGCTGGTGCTACCCACTTCAATCCGGTAGATCTCGTTTGCTGCCTCCGCAACTACAAGGGCGAGAAGTTCGACCTTCTCAAGTATGTCGATGAGGATGCCGGCTTCATGAGCTCAAAGAGCTACCAGGGCCGCGAGCTCAAGGCTCTCGAGCTTCCAGGCCTTTGGAACGGCGCTATGAGCGACTGGAACACACTCTTCGTAGAGGTTCCGCTTGACACCTTCAACCCTGTCAAGGTCGTCCTTGACCTTCTCCGTCCTGCTCATCAGGCGTAATTTTTGTGGCTAACGTAAGTCGTTGACTTTCTGCGTGTTATAAAATTGCTTTCGGCTTTTTAGCCGAAAGTAATTTTGTATATGGCTGATAATCAAAGGATTGCACGAAATACTCATTGGTAAAAATTCTTCAAAAATATTTGGAGAATGAAAAATCGTTCCTATCTTTGCAGTGTATTAATAAACTAATACACCCAAACAATAGGAAGATAACAAACCTTATTATACTATGATTACAATTTCAAATCTTGCATTCAGCTACGGCACCTTCCCAGTACTGAACAACATCAACATGAAGCTGGAAGAGGGCAGGATCTACGGTCTCCTTGGAGAGAACGGAGTCGGAAAGACCACTCTCCTTACTCTTCTGTGCGGTCTCAAGCAGGTCAGGAACGGCAGCATCGACATCGATGGAGAGAATCCGTACGACCGCAATCCGCTTTTCCTCCAGAACCAGTTCTACCTTGCGGATGAGTTCGCACCGGTGAATGCCGCCGCGCAGAGCTGGGCAGCTCAGACCGGCAAGTTCTGGCCGGACTATGACCATGCGAAGTTCCTCGAGATCATGGCACTTTTCGAGGTGGATCCTACAAAGAACATGAGCAGGATGTCTACCGGTCAGCTCAAGAAGACCTACATCTCTTTCGCTCTTGCGGTAAACGTAAAGTATCTTTACATGGATGAGCCGACCAACGGACTTGACATCCCTTCAAAGGCGCAGTTCCGCTCAGCGATCATGAAGTACACACGCGAGGACTCGGTGATTGTCATCTCGACACATCAGGTCCGCGACCTCGAGAACATCATCGACCCTATCATCATCCTCGACAAGCAGGACGTGCTTCTCAAGGCGACAGTCGAAGAGATTACAGAAAAGCTCTATTTTGACTATGGTACCCAGCTCAACCCTGAGGCACTCTACACCGAGCAGCTTCCAGGAGGCTTCGTACAGGTCTATCCTAATACGACTGGCGAGGAGAGCAAGGTGAACATCGAGGCACTCTTCAACGCAGTGCACAACAACAAGAGCCAGATCAAGAACATCTTCTCAAAATAAACTGACTATGAAAAAGACTTTCGACTTCAATAGATTCGGTAAGGTAATTACCAACGACCTGATCAGAGTATGGCAGAACTACGGATACAGCATGCTCATCCTCATGCTCGTCCCTGCGATCGTATGCTTCTTCTGCATTGTTTTCCCATTGGTGTTCGGCGGTGAGGTCGCACATATCGGTATTGTCGGCAGGTTATTCATGTATGCGGCAGCTTCAGCTGCGCTGATGGTGTCTTTCCCGGCAAAGGTCTATGGTCACCTGACCGACAAGAGATACGGAACCGACTTCCTGATGCTTCCAGCATCGACACTGGAGAAGTTTGCTTCCATGATCCTCGTGTCAGCAGTGATTGCTCCTGCAATCTTCTCTGTTGGTTTCATCGCGGTGGACTCAATTCTCTCAGTCACAGGACTTTTCGATGGCGGCAACCTTATCGCTTTCGTCAAGAACTCAGCCCTGATGGACAATGAATATGTATCGGTCAACGTATGGCTGCTTGCTTTCTATAACATTGCTCTCAACATGCTTGTGTTCCTCCTTGGAGCAATCTATTTCAAGAGGGCAAAGGCTGCACTTACAATCTTCAGCCTCATGGGTGTGTCGATCCTGTTCAGCATTACAGCCGGTCCGATCATGGCAAAGATCTTAGAGAGTGGACACTTCCTTTCATTCACTGAAGAAGACTTGAAAATGTGGTTCCAGAACCATATCGATATGGCGGGCTTCTATATCAACCTCTTCATCAATGGAGTACAGGCATTCTGGACCCTTGTTGTATGTGGACTTATCTACCTCAGGGTTAAAACTTTAAAGCATTAGAACCATGGATTTTTCTGAGAATAAGCCGATCTATCTACAGATATGCGACGCAATCTGTGAGAGAATTCTCTCAGGCGAGTTCAAACCTGACGAAAGAATTCCATCTGTGAGGGAATATGGCGCCACTATCGGCGTGAATCCAAACACGGTGATGAGGACCTACGAGAAACTTACTGAAGACGGTGTCATCTTCAACAAGCGTGGTATCGGATACTTCGTGAGTCCTGATGCGTTGAATGTCGTCCTTGAGAACGAACGCAAGGAATTCATCGAGAATGAACTTCCTGCGATAATAAAGAGGATGAAGCTCCTCGGGATCGATCCTTCGTCGCTCAAGTTAGATTAAAACGACCTGACAAAAGATTTAATAGTTAAACGACCATTCAAAGACTTATAAAATGAAAAACAGATTTATCACTGCAGCAATGCTGCTTGGAATGATGGCGCTCAGCTCATCATGCGTAGTAAGGGTCAATTCCTCCAAACTGAAGGATGAACTCGATTCCAGAGGAAGCCTTGAATCAATCGACATCCTGGACGAGGAAACAGCCACAAAGGTCGTCAATCTCAAGGACTTCAATGAGATAGCCTCTAAGGGTGCCTTTGATGTATACTTTGTATATAGTGACGAGCCTAAGGCAGAGATCGTTGCTTCTAAGGATATCATAGATAATGTAGTCGTCGCTCAGAAAGGAAACAAGGTGACTGTCAATCTCGACAGGAAGGTCAACGTGAAGTCCCACGGAGTCAAGACAACAGTCCGCCTCTATGCTCCATCAGTCAAGAGCATCTCTCTTGCAGGATCGGGCAACATCGAAGCTGAGACTATCCATGAACCTGAATTCAGTGCTGCCGTAGCCGGCTCAGGTGATATCGTCATCTACTCGATCGTCGCAGACGAGGCAGAGTTCGCAGTGGCAGGCGCAGGTGATGTAAGGGTGTCAGACCTCGAGGTCAAGGAACTTGAGGCAGCCGTCGCAGGCAGTGGAGACATAGTCCTCAATGGCCATGCAGGCCGCTTCGAAGGCGATATCGCCGGCTCAGGTGACATCGACATCAGAGGCCTTGACTGCGACAATGCCAAGACCGACGTCAAGGGCGGCGGCAAGGTAATGAGATAACGGGCAGGGAAGCTCAGGCCTTCCAGTCCGATGGTGAACAGCCGGCAGTTCTTCGGAATTGTCGGCTGAAATTCGCTCTGTCGTTGAAACCTGCGCGTGCAGCGACCTCCGAGATGCTGAGGCCGCCTTCCTCGATCAGCCTCTTGGCGATGTCTATCCTGTGCTCCATCTTCCAGACACGAAGGTCCTTTCCGCATACCAGCTGGAACCAGTTGCGTGTAGTGGAGACAGATTCGCCGATGCCCTCTGATAGTTCCTCTATCGAGAAGTCCCTCCATTGGATCTTGTTACGCAGCTTGCAATGCTCCGAGCACCATGCCTCGATCTTCTCGGCAATGTCCGGATAGTCCACCTGACGTGGGATCATGGTACCATGATCCAGCAGCCAGGGCCTGGTGCAGCTGCCGGTCAGAAGAAGTTCGACCGGGATCGGGAAAGCCCTGCGGACAAGCATCAGGCGCAGTTTTTCAGAAATGCTTGAAAAGACCATGGCGTTATCAATTTCAGTAATAGTAAAATTACGGGGAATTTGTTAAATTTGCAATCTTGTAAAGATTATTGACTAATAGTTCAGAATATGTTCGAAAACCTGCAGGAAAGACTTGAGAAGTCGTTCAAGATACTCAAAGGAGAAGGCAAGATCACGGAAATCAACGTTGCGGAGACCGTAAAGGATATCCGTAAGGCTTTGCTTGACGCCGATGTCAGCTACAAAGTCGCAAAGGAATTCTGTGACAAGGTCAAGGAGAAGGCGATGGGCCAGAACGTGCTGACAGCTGTCAAGCCTCAGCAGATGATGGTCAAGATCGTCCACGACGAACTTGCCGAGTTCATGGGAAGCAACTCTCAGGAGATCAATGTGAAAGGTAATCCAGGAGTGGTTCTCGTAGCCGGTCTCAACGGTTCCGGTAAGACTACTTTCTCAGGTAAGCTCGCGCTCTACATCAAGAGTAAGAAGGGCATGAAGGTGCTCCTCGCTGCGTGCGATACTTTCCGTCCTGCCGCTATCGACCAGTTGAAGGTCCTCGGAGATCAGATCGGTGTCCCTGTATATACAGAAGAAGGGGAGAAGGATCCTATCCGTATCGCAAAGAATGCCATCGCCAAGGCTAAGGCCGAGGGATACTCAGTAGTGATCGTCGATACAGCCGGCCGTCTTGCTGTCGACCAGCAGCTCATGGATGAGATTTCAGAGCTCCACAAGGCTGTCGATCCTACAGAGACTCTCTTCGTAGTCGACGCGATGACCGGTCAGGACGCTGTCGAGACTGCTAAGGCATTCAACGACAGACTTGACTTCGACGGAGTCGTCCTCACAAAGATGGATGGTGACACCCGTGGTGGTGCTGCGCTTTCTATCAAGGCTGTTGTCGGAAAGCCTATCAAGTTCGTCTCAATGGGCGAGAAGATGGAAGCTCTCGACCAGTTCCATCCTGCCCGTATCGCTGACCGAATCCTCGGCATGGGTGATGTCGTCACTCTCGTCGAGAAGGCTCAGGAGCAGTTCGATGAGGCTCAGGCACGTGAACTCAAGAAGAAGCTCGCCAAGGATCAGTTCACTATGTGGGACTTCTACAACCAGATCCAGCAGATCAAGAAGATGGGTAACATCAAGGATCTCGCTTCGATGATCCCAGGTGTCGGCAAGGCTATCAAGGATATTGATATCGACAATGATGCTTTCAAGAGCATCGAGGCTATCATCCTCTCTATGACTCCATACGAGAGGGAGCATCCAGAGGCTATCAACGGAAGCCGCAAGAAGAGAATCGCTGCCGGCTCCGGTACCAACCTTCCTGAGATCAACCGCCTGCTCAAGCAGTTCGAGGGCACTCGCAAGATGATGAAGACTGCGATGACCGGAAATCTGATGCAGAAGATGAGAGGCATGCGCAGGTAAGAGCGCTTACTTTATCGTAACGACCGTTACTCCCGCAATGCCGGGAGACCATGAACAGGAGATAGCGAAGGTTTCGTCTATCTCCTTTCTTATTGCGTCCCTGAGCGTGCCGTCACCGACGCCGTGGACTATGTTGATCTTCATACCGCGATGCTTGCGGTACTTTCTGATGCATTGCTTGAAGTATTCTATCTGGAAGGGGAGCTCGAAACCCTGGGGAGCGTCCATCCCGCCCGGTATGCGCTCGATGTGGAGGTCTACTGTCACTTCGTTGGGAAGACTGCTGACGACAGGCTTCTTCTTTTCCCGCTCCTTGTCTGCGCCTCTTACGGAACGCATCATCTTCTCATCTTCTGCAGCATCGTTGACGATGAAGTCTCCGATCATCACAGGGAAGACCATCCCGTCGATCTCAGCATCTATGTGATCTTTCCATATAGCTTTGATCCGGCCTCTGTCGTTGGTGTCCATGAGGGTTATGGTCATTCCGACGCTAAGCCCATGCTCGCGTGCCGTCTGCGCACCGAGCATTTCCTCGCGGGATTTGACCATGACTGTCCTTGAACGCTTTGGAGTCATGTTCAGCTTAGCGTCCGTAAACGGTCCAGACCTGGAACCTTTCGTGGTTCCAGGTCCGGTATTGTCTTTTTCCAACTCTTTCTTCAGAGCTTTGAGCTGGGAGAAATCTGCAAAGGATGATGCCATCGCTTACTCAAAGAGGAGCTTCATGTCGCGTGCGATTGCAGCGGCTGCGTCAGCCTCAGGGATGAAGCTCCAGTGACCGAGATTCGGCTGAGCGGCGATCTGTGCAGGATCGATCACACCGTTCTTCTCAAGATACTTATAGATCATCTCCCTGTACTCAGGATATCTCTCCACGATACGGCTGTCTGTATCCTCGATGCCTGTACCGGCCTTCATCTGCTCACCACCTGAACGGTATGAGGTGACAGCAACCTTATACATCTTGCTCTCATCAAAGGCACTGCCATCAGCCATGGACTCGATATTGATCCTTGAACCGTTTGGCTTTGTCACATCGACAGTGTAGTTGAGACCTGCAGTCGAATCGAAATTGTATGACCTGTTTTCGAAAGACCATCTAGTCTGGCTGGTCCTCTGGTCGACACCTGGTCTGATCTTGAGGACATGTTCGGAAGACTTACCTGCAGCGGCAGCCTTAAGGTCGCTGACAGTATTGATCCATCTGTCGTATGAGAGCTCCATGTAGTTCTTGATCTCCTTTCCTGAAAGCTCCATTACGAAAAGCTGGTTCTCGAAAGGATAGATGGTAAAGAGGTCATTGTAGATGATATCGCCCTTGGTGACAGTTCCGTTGAATGTAAGAGGAGCAGCGAAAGAGAGCTCCGCGAACTGGAGTCCGATAGCGTGCACGAGATTGACATAACCGCACATACCGGCGTAGGCATCACGGGTGACGAGGTCATCGGTAAGACGACCTACAGTCCTTACAGTGAATGCCTTGACTGTAGAGAAATGCTTGTGGAACGCATCTCTCATCTGAGTATCGACATTGTTTGCATTGACTGGGATAAGCTCGACGTCATTGCTCTTTGAGACAACCTTGCCGCCTTCGACTGAAACAGAGATGGTTCCATGGCAGAGGTTCCTTGAATGGCTGCCGCTGTTGAGGAACAGCATGTCATTCTCATTCTTGATGAGAGCGCTGTGGTCATGTGAAGTGATGACTGCGTCGACTCCCTTGAGCGAATAGAAGAGGTCGAGACCCTGGCTCTCGAGCATGCTGCCGTCTCCTTCGCCACTTCCGGAATGGACAGCGACGATGAAGAGGTCAGGGTTCTCCTTGGCGGTGATCCTGTCGACACTTTCCTGTACGAGAGGAAGGAGAGACTTGAAAGTCATTCCGCTCCAGAGGCTCTCGGTCAGCCAAGCGCTCATGTTTGCGTTGGTATAACCTGCAACGACGACCTTGAGGCCGGCCTTGTTGAAGACCTTGTATTCCTGGAAATATGGCTTGCCGTTGTCATTTCTGATGGCGTTTCCTGCGAGGAATGGAATTCCATATTTGTCAAGCTCGGCTGCGACTCTGTCATAGACTTCGTGGCCGGTCTCGATATCATGGTTACCCACTACGACTGCATCATAGCACATGTAGTTCATGAGCTGTGGGAAGAGGTGCTCAGACTCTGTGTCTACATAATTATAGTAATATGCTCCGTTGTCACCCTGAAGGCAGTCGCCTGCGTCGATCAGGAGGACATTCTCTCCTCCGAATTCGTTGCGGACACTGTCGATATAGTGATTGACTGCATAGAGGGAATTCTTGATGCCTCCGCCGACATAGGTAGAATCAAACCATGAACCATGGACGTCATTGGTTGTAAGGATGTGGAGGACGTGCTCGCCATCGCTTGGCTTGCCGTTCGAGCAAGAGACAGCAGCGGCAGCAACGGCCAGAGAATAGAAAAGATACTTGATTTTCATTTGTGCAAAAGCTGTTTATTTGAGATGCAAATTTACTAAATTTGCCATAATACACGTATAAAACCATGCTGAAACTACAGACTCCGGTTGTCTTCGACCGTTCGAAGGTCAACATCTCATACGACGACAAGATCCTTGTCCTAGGCAGCTGTTTCGCCGACAGCGTCGGTGCCAGGCTGCATAATGCCGCATTCGACGTCTGTGTCAATCCATTCGGAGTCCTGTACAATCCAATATCGGTCTGCAACTCGTTCCAGAGAGCGAAATTCGGAGTCCCGTTCTCTGAAAAAGACTGCGTCGAGATGGGAGCAGGAGCAGGCCTGATCTGTTCTTTCAGCCACCACACATCCTTCGCAGCTCCAACAGCAGAAGGCTTTCTGGATAAAGCTAACAAGGCTCTTGAAGAAGCAAAGACTTTCGTCCAGGACTGCAATAAGGTGATAATTACGCTCGGCACAGCATGGTGTTACCGTTACGACCAGACAGGGGAGACCGTCTCCAACTGCCTCAAGCGCCCGTCCGCGGAATTTACAAGGTACCGCCTCAGCGTCGAGGCGACAGTCACTGCTCTTTCCAGCGTGATAAAGCGCAATCCCGACAAACAGTTCATATTCACGGTAAGCCCGGTAAGGCACTTGAAGGACGGTGCCCATGGTAACATGATCAGCAAGAGTACCCTGCTCATGGCTGTCGACGAGCTCTGTGGCCTTTTCCCTCAGCAGGTCGAGTATTTCCCATCCTTCGAGATCGTGAACGACGAACTTCGTGACTATCGTTTCTACGCAGAGGACATGGTCCATCCATCAGACGTCGCTGTGAACTATATCTGGGAGAGGTTCGTCGATTTTGCCGTTCCGGCTTCGGAACACGCGAGGCTGGCCGAGAATGAAAAGGCATATCGCCAGAGCCAGCACAGGCCGATGCATTGATCAGAACGCGACGCCGATGCCGGCCGCGGGATAGACCTCTTTGCCTGAAGGAAGATATCGGACACTCGCAGAGAGAGCCATATGTCCGAATGTCTTGATTACGACGGCACTTATGGCCATCCCTTTGAAATCCAGGTCTTCAACCTTCGCCCATGCGGAATCCACATCTTGCCAAGATGTGCTGCTTGATCCGTACCCGACTCCGGCGAGGACTGAGAAGCCATGACCTAGGTCATACATCGACCCTGCAAGTACCATGGACCTGTGGACGGCGGAGCTGCCGTTGCCCCAGAAGCTTCCGCCTTCGGACAGGGACCCGTCGCTTGCGCAGCTGTAGGCTGTATCATGGTTCCTGAAATCGGAGGACAGTGAAATGAATGCACCGACCTTCCTGTAGCTGGCGAACAACGTGGCACCGAAACAGACTGGCGAGCATATGACTGCATCGGCGGTCATTCCGTAGTGCCAGTTCTTTACGACAGCTTCGCCATTGTCCTCGGCGAGGACTTCCTGGATTTCCCGTCTTGGAGTGAATGCCTGACGCGGAGGCTGCAGAGATCCGATTATCTCCTCGACTTTCGCCAGTTCAAGACTGACTCTGCTTATGGTATCCTTCGCTTCCTCAACGACCTGCTGGCTGGCTGCAGGTTTCTCTGTGGCATTGCTGATCGTCGACCTGGTGTTCTCCTTTCTGCTTGAAGCGGCTGAGGAATAGGCTCTCGAATACTTGTCCCTGATTCTGGTGAACCTTTGTCTCTGGGCTTTGCTCATCGATCCCTCAGCGCCTTGCAGCCTGGTCCTGAGACTGTTGAGTTCCTGGAGCAAAGTCGTGACGGAAGAACTGGATACAGGTTTTCCATCGGCAACCATGTCCCTGAGTTCTATGCATCTGTCACAAATTTCCTCATACTTGTCCAGCGCCTGGTCCCAGTTGGTCTGGGCACGGCTCGGCAATGCCATCACAAAGTACAGCAGGGGAATAAGTATGTATATTTTGAAAAGGCTTTTCATATTTTCGGGTAAAAATACTAATTAATTTCATATTTTTGCGACCATGACTGAAGACTCGGCTTTCTTTTCGGATAAACCCGATACGATAATACCAGCGGCTTCTGAGCCTGTTCTCATCCATCGTTCTGAAGGTGGATGGAGCGAACTGTATCGTATCGACAAGAACGGAAGGTTCAGGGTCCTGAAGGCGCTTAAGGCCGAATATAGGGGAGTACTGCGTTACGAGACCCTTCTCAGAAAGGAATTCGAGATAGGATACAGCCTCTCGCACACAGGAATCTGTGAGGTCTATGCCTATGTCTATGTCCATAACATCGGCAACTGCATAGAGATGGAATGGATTGACGGCGTGTCCCTGAGCGATATGATTGAGAAGAACCGGATCTCTGCTGAGCAGACAAAGAATATAGTACTCCAGCTTTGTGACACTTTGAAGTATCTTCATGCGAAGCAGGTGATCCACAGGGATCTGAAGCCTTCCAATGTAATGATTACCCACAACGGAGGTCATGTAAAGCTTATCGATTTCGGTCTTTCTGATTCTGACAGCTACACTGTCAACAAGGCTCCAGCCGGAACCCATTCGTTTGCGTCTCCTGAACTTCTTTCTGGTTCAGCAGTGGATTACAGGACAGATATCTATTCTCTTGGAAAGCTTATATCGCTGATGTCTCCGGACTATTCTGCTGTCGTCCGTAAATGCACCAGGAGGAATCCCGATGAGAGATTCAGATCTGTTGATGAGGTGCGTGAGTCAATGAAGAAAAGGCGCTTCGGCTTTCTGTTGCCTGTCGTCATATTTGCGGTCGTGGCAATAATCGCCGTCACTTATATGGCATACGGACGAGACCATGCCGTGACGGATTCTGCAGTGGATACTGAAGTATTCGATCCTGCTGCCATCGACGAACTCTTCCAGCAGGCGACTGACCTGATAGAACTCAGAAGTGATCAATAGAGAGTGATGGAGGTGATACCCATGCTCTTTCCTGCCACATAAGGAGGCAGTTCCTTTCCGTCTCGGATAATCCTTCCTACATACAGCGGCTGTCCTTTCAGGAATTCACCGATTTCAACTTCATCCCCGTCCTCGAGCTTTGATGTACCTGAATCCGTGACAGTAAACTTTCCCTTGCCGTGATATTCAAGGCTGACATTCCTGTCTGGAAGCCAGCTGAGGACAACCACAGTGCCCTGTACGAGATCACTTGCCATGATCCTTTGCGTATTGAGGAATTCGGACGTGTCCTGAAGCTCCAGACACAGCTGACAGTAGTCTTTCCTGCCGACGTATTGTGACAGGATGTTGAGCGTAGAGTACCTTGGCTTAGGGTTGCTGCTGACGTATCCCCATAGCCTCTTCAGCGTCGATACTGAAATCGTCTGACCAGTGCATGACTCGATCGAGGCAGACAGCCTGTCGAAATCTGAGGATGTCTCAACAGACCTGCCGAACTTGTGAATGATTTCGTTTATAAGAAACTCTATTTCAGGGGATTTGCTCATTATCTGTATTCTATTCTGACATCGGTGTCTTTAGTAAGATTTCCGATGGCTTGTTTCTCTGAAAGGTAGATGACCTCAAGGTTCGGGCACCTGCTGCAGTCCACCAGATTCAGCAATGGACATCTTGACAAGTCAAGCTCCTTGATTGCAGTGTCATAGCACCTGAATACCTTAAGATTCCGGTTGTCGAGCTCGATGGTTTCAAGGCGTCTGTTGCTGTCGCAGCTGATCTCCTCGACCTTTCCGAGACCTCGGAAGTCAAGTTCTTTGAACAGGTTTCCCGAACAACTGATCCTGATGGCATAAGTGAGCTTTGTCATGTCCAGTTCACTGACTCTGTTGTCGTTGAATTCGATGAACTCCAGAGAGTTGTCCTCGGGGAAGATGATCTCCTCGATCCTGTTGTTGATGAGATAGAGCGTGTGCAGGTTGCTGTTCTCACTGACGTCTACATGAGAAAGCATTCCACCTGGGCCGTATTCATCCCATGAACCTTGGCAGTGGAGCTTGGAAAGCCTAGGGAAGTACTCGATTCCCTTCAATGTCAGGACCTGGTCGGAATATAGCTCTATGGTCTCTATCCTTTCCGCCTCAGCGACGCTGATCTCGTCGTCCCCGTCCTTGTCGTATCTGACGAGAAGCCACGCTTTCAGGAACGGATCCTCGATCGGGACGATATCGCCGGGCTTGGGCTTGCTTCCTGTACGGAAACTCCACCAATCGCTCTCTACCGTGTTGCCGACCGCATTCGAGATGTACGCCCGGCATTCGTATTCTGCATCGCTTTCCAGACCGGAAATTTCTGCTGAAATCCTGTTGCCTTCTATCTCTGCCTTGTACCTGGCTGATTCTTCAGATCCTTCTGCCCTGAGGAGAAAACCGGCTTCTGACACAGAGGTTTCAGAGAAGACTGCAGTCAGAGTCACCTTCCTGAAAGTGATGCCCTCTGCGCTCGTCTGGGTGAATTCAGGCGCAACTGTCGGGATTGCTTTTTCCATACATCCTGACAGTACCATGGCCATTGCGGCCAGTATTGCTCCTGTGATTCTATTCATATGGCTAAGTTACTCAAATATGCCGTGAAAACCATGATTGACAAGAATAAGAACCATTTATGAACTTATCTACTTATGGTTCTTTTCTTTGTCGTGGAATAATCTGATTACTGGCAATACCTTGACTGCTTCTGCACGGCATTTCGGACAGTGCACAGGCATGCTTTTGACTGTGGCATCTACTTCGATGTCCAGTCCCTTGAAAACATGCCAGCAGGCAGGACAGATGCAGTAGTATTCTCCTCGTAACATATGATTATTGTAGTTATGTGATGACATCAGATGTGTTCGTTAATGCGAATTTACTCAAACATGGTGGATAATCTATGGAAGTCACGAATATGAACCATTTGTGAACCGGATTGGGAGATGGATTGTTGGTAAATTTGAAAACTGACATTAAAACAATAAACTTTATTTATATGCATCTTATTTTAATACTCTTAGCACTGGTAATTTATGCTGAGTTTGTTGGTATGTTGTACTATTCTGGAAAGTCGGCTTCAGGGATTACTTGGTTTCTCTGTCGACCGTTCATGATTGAAATGAGTTTGTTATATGGTCTTCTGACCAGGGTTGCCCTTTTGATAATTGCATCTATAATTTTGTTCTGATATGAAGGTTTCAGTTAAGTATTTTGTGTATCTGACGGTGTTGCTTTGTGCCTGTTCATGTGGAAAACCGGAATGGAATAAACTGAGAGACGGCAACATGTATTATGGTATTCTAGATGACAGTGATAGGTATTATTGGGAGGGAAAAACCGTAGGTGTCCTTCCGAATGGATCAGGTGTGCTTGCATCTGTCAGCAAGAAGGGTAAGGTGAAGGAGAGAAAGATGACATTGACCTATGGTACATCTACAAAGTATCCGTATCCTTCAATCAGGGATGGGAAGTATCTCGGAAGTTATAAGAAAAGACATGGAGAAATCATACCACATGGATTCGGAGTCCTTGTTGATGGGAATGTGGTTTATTGTGGAACTTTTAAGTCCGGAGAACTGAATGGCACATCAATATATCAGATAGAGAACGACAAAGTCGTATTCAAAGGTGATTTTGTCAATGGAAAGAAAGAAGGAAACGGTGAAGAGTACCAGGATGGGGACCTCGTGTACAAGGGAGAATGGAAAAATGGAGTAAAAGAGGGAAGAGGTACCCAGTATAAGGACGGCAGTGTAGTATATGATGGCAAGTGGACAAATGGTGCCCCAAGCTCAGGTACTTTGAATGATGACAAAGTATCAAAGAAAGACGGTTGGAAACGAATTTAATTGCTCAAGGTATGAATACTAGTCGATTTGTTGTTTCGCTTCTGTGTGCGTTGATGCTTATCAGTTGCGCCAATGACGAGAAACACAGAGGAGATCTTATAGCCCAGCAGCTTCAGGAAGTGGGAGAATTGGCAACACAGGAGGTTGTCCTTACAAAGCTGGTTCCGGATGCCGGAACGTCTGTGTTGAATATCCTAGGTAAGAAAAAGATGGTTTTTACCATGACGGCTTATTATGAAGTAGGAATAGATCTGAAAGAATTTAACCGCAATAATATTATGTATAATAAGGCGGCAAATGCGATCAAGGTCACTTTACCGCCAGTCAAGGTACTTAATTACAGATTCCCTATGGAAGAAATAGAAATTGAGTACGAGAATGTGACGGGTGTACGATTCTCATTTTCTCCAGAAGACCGGGCGAGGATGTATAAATCATGTCAAGATGTAATGGAATCAGCTATCAGAGAAGATGTCAAGGAAAATGCGGTTTCATATCAGGCTTCTACTGTTGGTTTTTTTGAATCACTGTTGATGGCATTGGGCTATGATGAAGTTTCCATTGATTTTGAAGAAGGAGATATAGATTAACTATTTTTATTGGACATCATATGAAATTTATATATCGATTATTGAAGATAGCAGTTCTGGTAGTGGTCCTGTTATGTTGTGCAAAACTGCTGACTTCTCAATTTGGCCTATTCAGGAAAGCGTCAGGATTGTTTGAACATAGAGTTGTCCCGACGAATATCATTGTCCAGAAGTCAAGTAAAATAGCGCGACTTGTTACAGCAAGATTCAATGATGATTTTGCTGAAGTCAGAAAAGAGTATTATGTTACCTGGTTCGAAGACAAGGACGGGAATTGGATGCTTTTGGATTCAGTACTTGCGTATAAAGATGCAAAAGGGTATTTCCCGGAAAAGACAGTTATAAAAGATTTTTTCTCATATTTGCCGAAACTTGAAGATGATTATTTTACTGAAGAAACTGGCAATAAAATCTGTTATATATTTACCGGGGCGAGTGTGAGAGCAGGTTATGATCTGTCCAAAATCAAAGAAGATGGACTCCGTGTACATGGAGATACTCTTGTGGTGGACCTTCCTCCTGTTGAGATTTTTGATGTGGTTTTGAATCCGAAAAACTATACTGTCTTTGATCGCGTTGGAAATTGTTGGACTCCAGAAGTGGAGAATGAAATTTTCTCCGAGGTGGAAAAAGACTTAAAGAAGAAAGCTATTGATAAAGGAATCCTGGATTTGGCAGAAAGCTCTGGAATGGATAAGCTTTATATGCTGTTTGAATCTTTTGGCTATGACCATGTGATTTTCAATCATTATGAAGAACAAGATGAAATGATCGATGATGAAAAAGTTCCTGTTGTATCAGATCGTGAAAAGACAACATTGGATAATGAGCAGATGACACGAGATGATGAACAGATAACACTACAAGTAGATAAAGATTAGTCACATGCCCCTCAACTCCGCCCTCCGAATCCTCTATGCATCAGCATTGCCTGGCCTTTCCCAGATGTATGCTTCTCTGGATTCGGAGGGCGTGACTGATTATGTCGGCCCGCTTCTGATCCACTGCTGGGAGGACAGATATCTGGCATCCCGACATAGACTCATGATCTTCGGGCAGGAGACCTACGGCTGGTACGAGGACTACATGCGTACGGGAAAGGACGTGGATGAGTGTCTGAAGCAATACGAGGATTTCAGGTTGGGGGAAGGCTACAGCTCGCTCTTCTGGCAGTACGCGCATCTTCTTAACGAGAAGATCAACGGAAAGGACGATCTGAATTTCGTGTGGGCCAATGTCAACCGCTTCGGTGTGGATGGGGCGGGGAAACCAGACCAGAGAGTGCTGGACAATGAAGTCAGATACTTCAACGTCCTTCCATCTGAGCTGGAAATACTCAAGCCGGACATCTGCATATTCCTTTCCGGACCGTCATACGACGGAGATCTTGCAAGAAAACTCCCCGACCTGAAGATACTGCCATTCCAGGACTACCCACTGAATGAAGCCGCCCGACTGCAGTCGAGCCACCTTCCATTCCATTCGTACCGCACATACCACCCAGGCTATGGCAACCGGTACAAGGACTGGTATCTTGAACTGCTTGATAAGATTGTCTCATTGGTGTCATATTAGCCGTGCTTGTCCGCAGCTGAACTTGCAACCTGAAATTCACCTTCCACGCGAAGTGGTCTCTCAAGCGTGTGAAAGCCATATCAGTGTGGAAGGTGAGGCAAAATCTCCTCACCTTCCACCAAATGATGCCTTAAAAGGTATTCAGGGCAGGACTGGTGTGGAAGGTGATTTTCGGGTTTTGGGTACGCTATCCAAAAACTGGACAGTCCAATTTCATTATCCGAAGCAGCATGCAGAGCCGAGCAACTTTGTGGATTATAATTCGCATATTTTGCGAAATAATAAGGGAAGCTATCTGCCCACAAGCCTGCTCCTGAACACAACCTTTTCGCCTCCCTTGACCCTGGCCTCGAAGCCGCAGATGCTGTAGGCGTCCGAATCCGATGGGAAGAGGCGGTAGCTGACGCGGGCCTTGGACTTCGTCCGCAACAGGACCATGGTACCTTCGTTCTCGAGCCTGATCCCTTTTCTGCTGATCGTCACATTTGCCGGCGTCACGAATGACCACCTTATCTCGGCGTTCTTTCCAGGAAGTGCGCTCAGGCAGTCCTCGACTGTCAGGCTGCCGTTCTCGTCGACCCAGATACGGCGCTCAGCTCCGGAGAGCTCTCCTTCGTAGAGACTGCTGAGATCCATGACGGCTCCGTATTGATCATCAGTTGCTTTGAGGCTTCCTTCTGAAGTTGGACTGATAGTTTCAGTGATTATCGCTTTCCCTTTGATATTGAAGTTCTTACCATTGACAGTGATGGTACTGTGTCCCTCGTTGCTCATCGTCTGGAACTGCCATCTGAGAGACTCCTGCGACATGTCCCAGAGGTCGCCTCCTTGCTCAGCACAGGCCTTCTCCAGCTCGGTGTACGAGGCCCTGCTTGGATCGATGGCCCAGGTCTTTCCGAATGCGTCATAGACAAAGCTGCCGCCATCCATATGGGCATGGTTGGTCGTAGGGGAGCCTCCCTTTATTCCAAGATAGAAGTCGCTGCCTTTGACCATCATCAGCGGCAGATCATCGAGCCTGTCCTGAGTGCCGTAGTTGACATAAGTCTTTGTCTTTTCATCGGATAATGCCTGTTGACTTGCAGCATCCTCTGGCATCCTCAACGCATACATCATCAGCAGAGGCAGCAGTCTGAACTCAGATGAGTCCGAATACTTGCCTTCAGAGAGGAGAGACAATTCCTGATCGATGAGGCTCCAGTCGCCGAACTGCCAAGCGAAGTACCAGAGGGGATATGCCGGCTTCAGCTCGTCGATATTGTCCGAGTAGTTGAAGATATGCCCGTTTGGCCTTGAAATGTTTCCGTTTGGTCTATAGGTCAATTGCTTATACCGTGCAGTCTTATCAAATCCTTCAACTGAACTCAATCCATGGTCTGAGCCAGTGGCGGACTCAAATGCGGAGAGCAGAATAGCCTGGAACATATTGCCATAGCTCCAGTAGTTAGGGCCTTCAGCATAGCATCCCTCTGGGGAATAGATCGTCTCCATCGTTCTTCGGTTGCTCCAGATGGCATCAGTAAGGATCCTCTGTACAGTCGAATCCCGCTTCTCGTCTGTCTTGGCATCTCCCCGGATTGCCAGCGCTGCAGTTGCTAGTCCTGCGTTGCAGACCTGGTTCCAGTTGCCTTCAGACCAGTAGAACCAGGCAGCATTCTCATCGGCGGCGGGATCGAAGGCGTTCCTCTCAAGGGCCGACACAATGGCAGAGCGGTCATCGTCTGAGAGCTCGTCGAAAAGCCAGTCATAGGCGATGCCGACGCCCAGCGCCATTTCAGCAGCATCAAGGAAATGGCGTTCCGCATTCCATGAGCTGAAATTACAGACAGTCCTTAGGTCGAAGGTAGCATGGTCCAGGTATCTTCTGTCCTTTGTGAGGCGGTAGGCATAGCTGCAGAAAAGCAACCTTTCGAGGGCGAGACGGGATGTCTCGAGCATTCGCAGGCCGCTTGCGTCGAACACCATCTGAACAGGGGAGAAATCGGCTGAAATCTCCTCGGCTCTGGACATTATCAGAGCGTTGAGGGTCGCTGAAATACCAGTCTTTTCCCTTATGATCTCAAACTCCGAATCCGTCAGGAACAGCCTTGGATGTGCGCCTGTAACTGCTTTGTCTTCAGTAAATAAAACAAAGTTGTTTATACTGTTAACATTTTTGTTAGCCAGGGACTGCTGAGCAAAAATGGCAACACTCGTCAGGAGTGCTGCCATTAAAGTCAATAGTCGCTTAAAAAGCATATTTGGGGATCGGCTTACTTGGCGTATGCTACCGATCTTGTTTCGCGGATGACGGTAATCTTCACCTGACCTGGGTAGGTCATCTCGTTCTGGATCTTGAGAGCGATGTCTGATGAGAGTGCTGCTGCCTGCTCGTCGCTGACCTCTTCTGCACCGACGATCACTCGGAGCTCACGACCGGCCTGGATGGCATAGCTCTTGGTAACACCTGGGTAAGAAGCTGCAAGCTCCTCCATGCCCTTGAGACGCTTGATGTAGCTCTCGATTACCTCACGACGTGCACCAGGACGTGCGCCTGAGATAGCATCGGCTACCATGACGATAGGTGAAAGGATAGATGTCATCTCTGTCTCCTCGTGGTGGGCACCGATCGCGTTGCAGATCTCCGGTCTCTCCTTGTACTGCTCAGCGAGCTTCATACCGAGAAGTGCGTGTGGAAGCTCAGGCTCATTCTCAGATACCTTACCGATATCGTGGAGGAGACCTGCTCTCTTGGCTGCCTTAGGGTTGAGTCCAAGTTCAGAAGCCATGACGGCACTGATGTTCGCAACTTCACGTGAGTGCTGGAGAAGGTTCTGTCCGTATGATGAACGATACTTCATTCGTCCGATGAGTCTTACGAGCTCCATGCTCATGCCGTGGATGCCGAGGTCGATACAGGTCCTCTTACCTGTCTCGAGAATCTCGTCCTCAAGCTGCTTCTGGACCTTTGTGACGACTTCCTCGATACGTGCCGGATGGATACGTCCGTCGATTACGAGCTGGTGGAGAGCAAGTCTTGCGACCTCTCTTCTGACTGGGTCGAATGCTGAAAGGAAGATTGCATCAGGTGTGTCGTCAACTACGACCTCGACGCCTGTAGCAGCCTCGAGAGCCCTGATGTTACGTCCCTCACGACCGATGATCCTACCCTTGATCTCGTCGTTCTCGATAGGGAAGGTAGTCACTGCGTTCTCGATTGCGGTCTCTGTGGCAGTTCTCTGGATCGTATTGATGACGATGCGCTTAGCCTCCTTAGTCGCGGTGAGGCGAGCCTCGTCCATGGTGTCGTTGATATATGCCTGAGCCTCGGTCCTTGCCTCAGCCTTCATGTTCTCCATGAGCATGTTCTTGGCCTCAACAGCAGTCATTCCTGCAATCGCCTCGATCTGCTTGTTGACCTCAGAACGGAGCCTGTCATATTCCTCAGCCTTCTTCTCGAGGTTCTCCTTCTGTGCGTTGAGGCTCTGCCTTGCGCTGTCAGCCTCCTTGATCTTGCGCTGGAGATTGTCTGTCTGCTGGTTGAGAGTGTTCTCCTTCTGCTTGAGACGGATCTCGATCTCCTTCAGCTGGCTGTTCTTGTCAGCGACCATCTTCTCGTGCTCGGACTTGAGCTGGAGGTATTTCTCCTTTGCCTGAAGCATCTTCTCTTTCTTGATGTTCTCAGCCTCGAGCTCTGCTTTCTCGATGATCTGTTCCTTCTGTCCCTTGAGGACCATCCTGCGGATAGCTATATAGATCGCAATGGCTACAACTGCGCCGATTGCTATTCCGATAAGTAACCAAATAATTGAGTTCATATATATATAATAGTTATTGCCTTAATTGTTTCTTTGCTTTAGACTGAGTGGTATAAAACAATGACCGTCAGCCTATTGCTAAGCGGACGGTCTGTAAAGTCAATATGAAAAAAGCCGTTAACCACAAGTCAGAAAAATCTTTTTGACAAGATTTGGGCTCAGTGATAGTTCTGTAATCCATCGTCTTCCGAGGAAGATCCCCGTGAGGGTCACCATGGCCCGCCATCCCTATCTCTAGTTACCCGGTTCAGAAGAACTTCGTTGTTTTCAGCTTCCGGGTCAACGGCTACTTTTCAATATTCTCTATGTAGTTCTCAATATCCCTGTGGAGGCCTGTGGCTTCTTCCATCGCCATGTTGAGCTTCTCCGAAAGGGTTATGCTGCTGATGCTTTCGTTCAGTGCTACAAAAGCCAGGATATCGACCATGCTCCTGCCTGGGAACTTAGTATTGTATCCAGATATCTTCCTATTGATCACATTGGCCGCAAGACGGATTCTCTCCTCGTCCTTCGGTGTCGGCGCGTTCATCACGTAATCACGCTCAGCGATCCTTATCTTGATTTTCTGGTCCATACACTATTTCTCCAACAGGGAAATGCAACGATCCATTTCCTTGATCAGTTTTTCAATCTTCTCTTTTGCACCGGAATTGTCGCCGGTAGATGTGGTAAAGGCTTCAGTCAGCTTGAGATTATCTACTTGTCTTTCCAGATCAATAATCCGCTTCTTACAGGTCTCATTCTCAGCCTTGCTTGCCTCAAGAGCCTTTGACAACTGGATACGTTGCGCTCTTTCGCCCTCATAGAGAGCGACGAGCTTTTCAAAGTCCTTCTTGATGTCTTCAAGCATTTCTGCAGATTTTAACCCGTAATCATCGCAAATGTAAGAATAAAAAACTTCATATCCAATCGGTTTTAACGGCGATTTTCGCTAAATTGCAAGGCAAACATACACCAGATGAAAAAGTTTAAGTTCGGTCTTCTGCCAAGAATCATAACCGCCATAATCCTGGGCGTCGTTTTCGGCCTCTTCCTGCCGCTCCCGCTCGTCAGGATTTTCGCGACATTCAACAGCATATTCAGCAACCTTCTTCAGTTCATGATACCGCTGATCATCTTCGGTCTCGTGACTCCGGCGATAGCAGACATAGGCGAAGGAGCGGGAAAGCTACTGCTCATAACCGTGGTCGTGGCCTATCTCGACACCGTGTTTGCGGGCTGCTTCTCGTACGTCACCAGCGTCTCGGTCTTCCCGTCACTGATCGACAGCAGCCAGAAGGTCGATGTCGCTGAGATCGCCACCTCGGTCGACCCGTTCTTCACGATCTCCATTCCTCCGGTCATGGAAGTGATGTCGTCACTTGTGCTCGCGTTCATGGTAGGTCTCGGAGTGGCCTTCTTCGGATCTTTGAACCTGAAGAGCCTCTGCAAGGAGTTCAAGGACATCGTCGCCAAGGTCATAGAGGTCGCGATAATCCCACTCCTTCCGATCTACATCTTCGGCATTTTCCTGGGTATGACCTATACAGGACAGGTAGTCAAGGTACTTGAAGTATTCCTTGCAATAATCGGTGTCATCTTCGCTATGCATGTGGTACTTCTGGTGTTCCAGTATTGTGTCGCAGGAGCTGTCTCCGGCAAGAATCCATTCAAGCTTCTCGGCAACATGATGCCTGCATATTTCACAGCCCTCGGAACTTCGTCATCGGCCGCGACGATACCCGTCACCCTTGAAAGGACGGTCAAGAACGGAGTCAGCGAGGAAGTCGCAGGATTCACCGTCCCGCTCTGCGCTACCATCCACCTTTCGGGCAGCACACTCAAGATTGTAGCCTGCTCGATCGCCCTGATGATGATGCAGGGAATGCCGTTCGATTTCGGTACCATGCTCGGTTTCATAATGATGCTCGGTGTAATGATGGTCGCTGCCCCTGGCGTGCCGGGAGGTGCGATCATGGCAGCCCTGGGCATACTTTCAACCATGCTCGGCTTCGGAGAGCAGGAGCAGGCCTTGATGATTGCACTATATATTACGATGGACAACTTCGGAACCGCATGCAATGTGACAGGCGACGGAGCCATCTCTATCGTGATGGATAAATTTTTTCAAAAAAAGTCTTAACATTTTCCCGACATGTCCGTCTTTAGTGTGAAGCGGCCTTGGAACCGCCTCACGGACTGACTTATTAATCAATAAATATATACAGACCAGACTATGAAAAAGTTCATTTTGACTATGATGATCGCGCTTGTTCTTCCGCTTTGGAATGCGGATGCGCGCAAGAAGGACATGTCGGACCTCACGGCTCTTATCAAGGAGTACAAAAGCTATGATTCTTTTGACTGCGTATCAGTCGGAGGCGTTCTTCTTTCACTTATGAGATCGATGGTGAGGTCTGAAGCTGCCGGCGATCCGGACGCAATGGCAGCTCTCAGTCTTCTCAAAGGCATCAACCACATCACCGTAGCTGACTATGACGACTGCCCGTCTGACATCAAGGCGTCGTTCGTCTCAAGAGCCACAGCTATCCTGGGATCATTCGAAATGCTCATGGAGGCAAAGGATTCAGAGAGCAGCGTCGTGATCTATGGCAACATGAGCCATAATGCCGAAATCCTCAACGATGTGATCGTGTACGCACCTCAGGACGGAGCTCTGATCTGCATCGAAGGAAAGATCTCGATGAGCGATCTTGGCACAATCATGGAAAGTACAAAGAAGAAAAAGTAGGCGATGACCAGCGAAGAGTTCAGAAGGATATGGCTGCCGCTCTCTGACAGTTTCTATCGGACGGCATACTATATCCTGGAGTCAGAGGCCGACGCGAAGGACGCGGTTCAGGACCTCTATGTGAAGCTCTGGAACTCGAAAGATTCACTGGATGGAATCCTGAAACCTCAGACCTACGGGATATCGGTCCTGCGCAATCTCTGCCTTGACCGTCTGCGGCATAGGAAAGTAGCCAGGACCGAGAGCATGGACGAGGGAATGCCGGTCGCTTCGGATGAAGCTCCACCAGATAGGAGGATGATTGAAAAGGATACCCTTGGGAAGCTGAAAGACCTTATAGAAAAACTTCCGGACAAGCAACGGACAGTGTTGAAACTCAGGGTGTTCGAGGAAATGGATTATGACAAGATAGCTGAAGTTACAAAACTCAGCGAAGTGAATCTGAGAGTGCTGTTGAGCGCGGCAAGGAAAACATTGAGAAACAGTTTAGGATATGAAAAGAATTGAAGATATTGAAAAGATGGAGATCTCAGATCTTGAGAGTGCTTCCATGGATGAGAAGGTCAAAGTTCCAGATGGCCTTGGCCAGGATATCGACGCGCTCCTTTCGTCTCTTGAACTCTCTGAAAAGATACTCGTTGAAGATCCGGCTCCATCAGTCAGGCGCCAGTTCAGGCCGGCAGTATGGCTCAGGGTATCAGGTATTGCGGCTGCAGCTGCAGTCCTCATCGGAATCGGAGTATCGCTTGACTCAAGGAACAAGGCACTTGTCGACACCTTCGACGATCCAGCACTTGCATACGCCCAGCTTGAAAAGGCGATGATGAAGATCGGAGGAGGCCTCAAGGACGGAATCAACAGTGTCCAGAAGGGGAATGAATGTATCGAGACCCCGATAGAGATAATTAACCAGACACTTAAATAAAGAAAAATCAGACCATGAAGAAGTTTTTTGCAATCATAGCGTCAATGCTGCTCACAGTCAGCGCATTCGCACAGAACGGAAAGTCAATCTATCAGAAGTATTCAGATGAGCCAGGAGTAGACGCAGTCTATGTGTCACCAGCCATGTTCAAGCTCATCGGCAATCTCCCTATCTCCTACGATGAGCAGGACATTGACCTCGCATCGATCGTGAAGTCCCTCAGCGGCTTCTACCTCCTTTCAGTCGAGAACGGCGCCGTTGCCGACAAGATCGGAGCCGATGTGAACAAGTTCGTGAAGAGCAACAAGTTCGAGCTCATGATGGAGGCCAAGAGCGACGGCGACAAGATGACTATCTACACAGTCACGGAAGGGGACTACATCACCAGTCTTGTGATGGTGGCCTCTGAACCTGACGAGACGACTTTCATCTGCCTTGACGGCAAGATCCTGAGCTCCGATCTCGACAAGATGATCGCCAGCATTGATTAGGGCGGGGGGGATTTCGCCCCTTTTAGTCAGCCTTTCTGCCAAACCCGAAAATCACCTTCCACACTAACCCTGCCCTGAATGCCCTTCAGGGCATCATTTGGTGGAAGGTGAGCCGATTTTGTCTCACCTTCCACGCAGATATGGCTTATACACCTTTATGAGACCATTTCGTGTGGAAGGTGATTTTCAGTTTCCAAGCGAAGCAGTGGTAATAAGGTAATAATAAGTGTCAGCGCCTTGATTATCAGTGGGATTTGCGTTTTCAGATTGGCAAAGAAGGATAAAAAATAAAGGGATAGATGTGGTTTTCTGAGATTTTGCTATATTTACGATAGTATATAACAAATTGAATATGAAACTGTCATATCGTCAGAAACTTCGTTTGGGTCTTGCGATTATGTGTGTGCCCTTGATCCTTTTCTGGGTTTTTAATCCGGAGTGTACTTTACTGCAAAGGACACTTGGAATTGGAGGAAATGTCCTTTTGTTATTTTCTGTACTATTTTCCTACTTTGATGTGAAAAAGCATCCAGAGAACGATAGATATTTTTAATCAGATACAGCGGAATGAAAGCTTTTATTTTGGTATGGGCCATCATCATGGCGATTCTTATGTTAATAGGCTGGATATGGTATTATATTGACAGTAAAAACGTGAAACGTAAGAAGGCTCCTTTGATTCTTATCGTTGTTGGCAGTTTTTTGATGGCTATATACTTCCTTGTGCTGTTACCTCTGATGAAAAGATAGGTTTTATCAACCTTTGCGCAGTTCAGCTGATATTTCTGATAAATTGCAATATACAAGTGAAACAAAAGTATCTTAGTATGAAACATTGTTTATTTGTTCTTGGTTGTATTATTATGACTTCGATAT
>JAKSJP010000014.1 GCA_024398105.1 Bacteroidales bacterium
GATATTGTATTGTCAAGGACTTATTAAAAGCTACCCTTTTTCAGTGCCCTCGCCACGTAAGCGGGAGGGGCCCAGCTTCAGCTGGGAGGGACGAGCGAAGCGAGGGTTTCGGTTGCACCACTACACAACATCGCACCAGCACCACTTCGCGGACGGGAGACAAGCTTTCCTGAAATGGACCTGGTGCAGGGGAAGGTGTCTCTTGCTCTGTGTGGCCGATTCGTGCACCAGGTCCGGGCTTTTTGGCGAGACCTGGTGCGGGGAAAGGTGTCTCTTGCTCTGTGTGGCCGATTCGTGCACCAGGTCCAGGCTTTTTGACGAGACCTGGTGCAGGGGAAGGTGTCTCTTGCTCTGGGTGGCTGATTCGTGCGCCAGGTCCAGGCTTTTTGGTGAGACCTGGTGCGGGGGAAGGTGTCACTTGCTCTGTGTGGCCGATTCGTGCACCAGGTCCAGGCTTTTTGGCGAGACCTGGTGCAGGGGAAGGTGTCTCTTGCTCTGTGTGGCTGATGTGTGCACCAGGTCGCTGGCAGAAAATCGGGCGAAAGCCGGACGGGAAATCGGGCGAAAGCCGGCGATTGCTGGGAAGGCCAGCCTCGGGAACAAGCCAAAAGAGCCGACCCGTCAGGGCCGGCTCTTTATGTATTGCCTAAGGGCTTGCTTGCTACTTAGCCTGCTCGATCGCAGCCTGAGCAGCGGCGAGGCGTGCTACAGGAACTCGGAATGGAGAGCAAGATACGTAGTTGATACCGATCTTGTTGAAGAACTTGATCGAGTCTGGGTCGCCACCGTGCTCACCGCAGACACCGCACATGAGATCTGGTCTTGCGCTGCGGCCTGAATTGATACCGTACTCTACGAGCTTGCCGACACCCTTCTGGTCGATAGTCTGGAATGGGTCAGCGTCAACGATCTTGTTGCCGAGGTAGTCGCCCATGAAGGTACCTACGTCGTCACGTGAGAAGCCATAGGTCATCTGGGTAAGGTCGTTGGTACCGAATGAGAAGAACTCAGCGGCACGTGCCATCCTGTTACCGGTAAGAGCAGCACGAGGAATCTCGATCATGGTACCGAACTGGTAGTGGATGTTGCACTCAGCGCGGCCCTCGACCTCTGCCTTCACTCTGTCGCAGATAGCCTTCTGGAAGCTAAGCTCACGAGCTGAGATTGTAACAGGGATCATGATCTCAGGCATAGGGTTCTTGCCGACCTTCATAAGCTCGGCTGTAGCCTCGAAGATAGCTCTGTACTGGGTCTCGGCGATGAGAGGGAATGAGACGTGGAGACGTACACCACGGTGACCCATCATAGGGTTGACCTCGTGGAGAGCCTCACCTCTCTTCTCTACTTCCTTGACTGAGATACCAAGCTCCTTTGCGAGCTCCTTCTTCTTGTCGTCACCCTTTGGCACGAACTCGTGGAGAGGTGGGTCGAGAAGACGGAATACAACTGGCTTGCCGTCCATGATTGAAAGGGTGCCCTTTACAGCAGCCTTGATGTATGGCTCGAGGTCCTCGAGAGCCTTCTTTCTCTCAGCGTCAGTGTCGCAGAGGATCATCTTGCGCATCATAGAGAGCGGACGCTCTGAGTTCTTGCCGTAGAACATATGCTCGATACGGAAGAGACCGATACCCTCAGCACCGAACTTGAGAGCCTTTGCAGCATCCTCAGGTGTGTCGGCGTTGGTCCTGACACCGAGCTTGCGGTACTTGTCGACGATAGCCATGAACTCTGTGAAGAGCGGGTTCTCAGTTGCGTCCATGGTGTCGATACGTACGTCGTATACGAGACCCTTTGAACCGTTGAGTGAGAGCCAGTCGCCCTCCTTGTATACCTTAGGATCATCACCGAATGTGACGGTCTGCTTAGCAAGGTTGATCTTCATTGAGTCGCAGCCTACGATACAGCACTTACCCCAGCCACGTGCAACGAGGGCTGCGTGTGAGGTCATACCACCGCGGGTTGTGAGGATACCTGCAGATGCACGCATACCCTCGATGTCCTCTGGAGAAGTCTCCTCACGGATGAGAATACAGTTGCGGCCTTCCTTCTGAGCCTGCATTGCAGCCTCTGAGGTGAATACGATGGTACCTACTGCTCCACCTGGAGATGCAGGGAGACCCTGAGCGACTACCTTGGCCTTCTTCTCTGAAGCAGGGTCGAGGATCGGGTGGAGAACCTCGTCGAGCTGTGAAGGAGAGAGACGCATCACAGCGGTCTTCTCGTCGATCATGCCCTCCTGGAGCATATCCATGGCCATCTGGAGTGCAGCGAGACCGGTTCTCTTACCGATACGGCACTGGAGCATCCAGAGCTTGCCTTCCTGGATTGTGAACTCGATGTCCTGCATGTCGTGGAAGTGCTGCTCGAGGTGGAGACGGATCTCGTCGAGCTCCTTGTATACCTCAGGCATTGCGCACTCGAGTGAAGCGAGGTCCTTGTTCTTCTCGCTCTTTGTAGCTTCGTTGAGAGGGTTAGGTGTACGGATACCGGCAACCACGTCCTCGCCCTGAGCGTTGATGAGCCACTCACCGTAGAACTTGTTGTCACCGTTTGCAGGGTTACGTGAGAATGCAACGCCGGTTGCAGAAGTGTCACCCATGTTACCGAATACCATTGACTGTACGTTCACAGCTGTGCCCCAGTCATCTGGAATCTTCTCGATTCTTCTGTAAGCGATGGCGCGCTTTCCGTTCCATGACTTGAACACGCCGCCGATAGAGCCCCAGAGCTGATCGTTGGCAGTGTCAGGGAACTCGACGCCGAGGACTTCCTTTACCTTCTTCTTGAACTCCTCGCAGAGAACCTGAAGCTCCTCAGCTGTGATGTCTGTATCTGATGTGTAGCCCTTCTTGTCCTTGAGCTCAGCCATCATTCTGTCAAGCTGCTGGCGGATACCCTGTCCGTCTGCAGGCTCGATACCCTCTGCCTTCTCCATTACGACGTCAGAGTACATCATGATGAGACGTCTGTAAGCGTCATATACGAAACGAGGGTTGTTTGTCTTCTTGATAAGTCCAGGGATGGTTGCAGAGCAGAGACCGATGTTGAGGATTGTATCCATCATACCAGGCATAGAGCTTCTTGCACCTGAACGGCAGCTCACGAGAAGAGGGTCGTTTACATCGCCGAACTTCTTGCCCATGATGTCCTCAGTTGCCTTGAGGGCACGTGCAACCTCAGCCTTGAGGTCATTGCTGTAACCACCACCGAGTGCATAGTACTCAGCGCAGCACTCTGTCGTGATTGTGAAACCAGCTGGAACTGGCATGCCGAGGAGATTCATCTCGGCGAGATTGGCTCCCTTACCACCAAGGAGCTCACGCATGCTACCGTTACCTTCGGCCTTCTTTCCACCGAAGCAGTAGACTCTTTTCTTGTTCTCAAACATATCTTGTATCTGTTAGTTTATATTCTGTCTGATGTGAAAGCGCAAAGTTAGCAAATAATTACATTCTTTTGGCCTTCACTTCTATATTAAAGCAATTTTGATGCAATTTCTGACAATTCGCTACGTTCGCCCTTGCGGAGGAAAACGTGTTCGAAGAGCTTCTGCCCGGACATTTTCTCGCCCAGATGGGTCAGACCGTTGGACCACTGGTCCAAGTATGGCTGGTCGATCTGGAAGATATCGCCGGTGAAAACCATCTTCGTCCCTTCGCCTGAGCGGGTGATGATCGTCTTGATCTCGTGCGGGGTGAGGTTCTGGGCCTCGTCGATGATGAAGAACACCTTGCCGAGGCTTCGTCCTCTGATGTAGGCCAGCGGAGTGATGAGTATCTTCTCCTCCTTGAGCATGGCCTCGAGATGGAGCGCTTCCTTGCTCGAAGGACGGAACTGGGCCTTGATGACATTGAGGTTGTCCATCAGCGGCTGCAGGTATGGGCTCATCTTCGTCTTCTGGTCGCCAGGGAGGAAACCGATGTCCTGGTTCCCGAGGGTGACTGCAGGGCGGGAGATGATGATCTGGTCGAACTGCTTCTCCTGCTCGAGGGCCGCAGCCAGCGCGAGAAGGGTCTTTCCGGTTCCGGCACCGCCTGTCAGCGACACGAGCGGGATCGAAGGGTTCATACATGCGTCGAGGGCCATCCTCTGTTCATGGTTCCTCGGCTTGATGCCATAGGCCTGGCGGTTGCGTATGAGCACGAGCTTCTTCCTGTCGGCGTCGTAGCGGGCACAGATCATGTCGCCTTCGTTCCTGAGCAGGTACAGGGTGTTCGGTCTAGGCTCCTTCTTCGACACGAAGGACCAGTCGGCCTCGTTGTTCTGGCCATAGGTGAGCGACTGCATGAGCTCTGCAGGCGCCTTTTCGATGAACTGCACCTCTTTCTGGGCACCCTCGACCCTTTCCTCCTCGATGCGGTCGGTCAGATAGTCCTGGGCTTCCATTCCGGCTGCCTTGGCCTTCATCCTGAGGTTGATGTCCTTCGTTACGAGGGCCACGAACCTGTCAGGATTGTTGTCCCTCACCCAGATCGCGGTCGCGAGGATGCGGTGGTCCTGGATGTCGTCGTGGAAAAGGTCCTTGAGGGCATCCGGGAAAGGATGGTTAGGCTCGATCTTGATGTTGCCCAGCCCCTTGCCGATAGGCACGCCGTACTTGCCGAACATCTTGCCTTCCGTCAGCTTGTTGATGTCGCGCATGAAGCCTCTCGCGTTGAAGCTCAGCGCGTCAGTGCCTTTCTTGAACTTGTCAAGCTCCTCTATCACAGCGATAGGAATGAAGACATCGTTGTCCTGGAACTTCCGGATAGCCTTGTAGTCGTGCAGGACGATGTTTGTGTCCAGGACGAAGATCTTAGGTTTCTTGATCTTTGCGTTCGATCCTGGAACATTAGCGTAAATTGCCATATTTTCAGTGTGTTATCAGTCCTCTCCCTCGGACACGGGTCCGCTGAGGAGAGAGTGCAAAATCTGTGTTATGTCGGAACTGTCGGAAGTGGTGGTCCGGATTCCGCTGAACCTGTCGGTCACATGGCCGAGAGGGTAGTAGGCTACATCCTGGAGAAGAAGCTCTGCGTCAACATAGTCATAGTCCTCGTCCGGGATCTCGACCAGCACGCCCGGGATCTCCGAGAAGAGAATGCGGACCGCGTCCTTTTCTCCATACGATTTCATGATACCTCCGATCTCGGCCTCGAAGCCCAGGTTCTCGGGCACGAGTCTGCTGAGGGCTGCCATGATCCCGCCTTCGCCTACGGTCTCGCCGGAAAGGACGATGCCGTCCTCGACAAGCTCACGCACGACCTCGTAGCAGTCGATGAAGTAGTCGGCCGCGTCGATGGCAGGCGCTTTCCCGCAAGGCTTTCCGATCGCCTCGGAAAGAGCAGATCCGCCAAGGAACAAGGTTCCCGGGTCGAAAGGTATGTATATTATCCAGCTGCGGTCGTTGCCCGTCGCGCAGGCGCCGCATCTGCGTGTGTGTCTTAGTGTCGGATGCTCCGTCCTGAAAGGCAGCTCCGAGAAGAAGTCCTCGCCGTCGCTGACGTCCTCGAACTCATCCATCGCCGGGGAGTCGGAAAGCGAAATCCTGACGTCGACGGTCCTGGTGTCCTTGTCCATGGTACCTGCTCCGCCGTCCGTGCCCTGGTCGCTGACCCGATAGTCCGCCATCTTGATGCCAAGAGCCTCGAGGTAGCCGCACGCCGACTCGACTGAGCTGTAGAGGGATGCCATGCTTCCGACAGTCCGGCTGTCCCAGTCCCACGAAGCCGATACGGCCAGGTCTCCCAGACGGAAATGACCTGCCATCCAGATCGAATTCAACAGCGCCTGGGCGATCTTCCCGTTGGTGTATGAAGGACTGTAGCACAGAGGGACGTTCCTCTTTCCGAGCGCCTTGACCTTCTCGAGATATTCCTGGACGCATTCAGGATCAAGTGTTTCCGCAAAAGGGGACGGGTCTACGCTTTCGTCGACGACAGGCTCGTATGCCTCGTCTGCAGGAGCACACAGTTCTCTCTCACATGCCATCTCCAGCATTGCCTCCGGTGTGGCGTCCATGCGGATGCCGTCTATGATGTACTCAGACCTCAGGACTGATGTATTTTCCTTCATATAAGCGTAGATAATCGTATATCATTGTAAAAATAAGTAAATTTGAAATCAGTTCAAAATATTGTATCGGGGGATGATTGTTTTTTCACAGGAATTATACGAGAAGGAACTTGCGGCGCTGTTCGTGAGGTTCCCTTCAGTGCAGAATGTACCTTTCTCAGACGCTTATAAGCCAGGTCTGGAGAGAGTCTGCGCCTTCGAGCAGCTGCTCGGCAATCCTTCGGACAAGTTCCGTGTCATCCACGTCGCCGGCACCAACGGCAAGGGCTCGACCTCGAACATGCTCGCCTCGGCTCTTTCGGCCCATGGCTACCGCACCGGACTCTTCACCTCACCCCACATCGAGGATTTCCGCGAGAGGATGAGGGTCGCTGACCGTCAGGCATGCGGCGGTCAGGCTCAGGTCACGCAGATGGTGCCAAAGGAGTACGCCTTTGATTTCATCCAGCGCTACAAAGCTGATTTCGAGCGACTTTCGCTCTCTTTCTTCGAGATAACCACAGGCATGGCGTTCAAGTGGTTCGCAGACATGGGCTGTGACTATGCGGTCATAGAAGTCGGTCTCGGAGGACGTCTGGACAGCACCAACATCGTAGACCCCGAACTGTCGATAATCACCTCGATCGGCCTCGACCACTGCGACCTTCTTGGCCATACCCTTGCCGAGATCGCCGGGGAAAAGGCCGGCATCATCAAGGCCGGAAGGCCTGTCGTGATCGGAGAGGACAGAACGGAGACCAGACCGGTGTTCGAGGCAAAGGCGGCGGAGCAGGGCAGCATGATCCTGTTCGCCGAGGACAAGGAACCGTCGCTCTGGGGCGATGCCGCCTGGATCGAAGGCAGCATGGACCTTCAGGGCAAGTATCAGAGGAAGAATCTGAGGACGGTCCTCACGGCGCTGGACGTGCTCGGTCTTGCGGACAGGCAGTCGGAGGAGGCGATCGTGCATACGGCCCGAAGGATGGATTTCCATGGCAGGTGGGAGAAGCTTTCGGACTCTCCGCTTGCGATCTGCGACATAGGTCACAATGCCCATGCACTGAGGAACAATTTCGCCCAGCTCGAAGAGATGATGGCCTCGGGAAAGTATGACAAGCTGATCGTCGTCTATGCCGTCATGGCGGACAAGGACCTCGATTCCATCATTCCTCTTATGCCTGCATGTGCGCAGTGGTATTTCACTGCTCCGTCGACGAAAAGGTCACTTCCGTCGCAGGAGATCCTGAAGAAAGTTTCAGAATTCAGAGGATCTTCCGAGAATCTCTATGCCTTTGATACTGTTGAGGATGCAGTAGGCGCAGCGCTTCATGCCGCTAACCCGGATACTCTTATATATATTGGTGGCAGTACTTTTGCAGTATCTGAGGCCATCCCGCATTTCAGGAACAGATAAAAAGAAAATCGGATGAAAAGAATGATGTTGATCGCGGCGCTTCTGGTTGCCGCACTTTTTACCGTAGCAGCATATATGGCACCGCAGAATAACAGCAACGTGGCTAAGGATCAGCGAGGACATGTCCTTGTGAAAGACTGGGAAAAATTCAGTGAGGCCCAGGCCAAGGACCGTCCTCAGCTTCAGGAGGAAATTCTCTCCGGAATAATCGCTCAGGCCAAGGCAAAGCACCTGGCCTGGGATTTCTATGATGCGTGGGATCAGTACAGGTCGGTCAAGGTCCGTCGCAACTGGAAGGAATCCGATCCGGTTCTCAAGGCTTTCGGAGAGGATGTCGAGGCTTTCGGCGATCCGCTGGTGACTTTCCTGTTCCAGCGTAATTTCCGCGGCGTCAACCGTGGTCAGGGACTTGAGTACGCCAAGGCCAACTCCGCGGCTCTCAAGGCTCAGAAGAACGATGTGTTCTACCGTAACAGCAGCATTTCTCATGAAATGGGAGGTCAGCTCCCTTCCTATATCTCAAATGACTATGAATTCGCTCTCTGGGTGTGCGACGCTTTCGAAGAACTGAAGAAATATCTTGGAGAGACCTACCCGAATGCGGCATATGCAGAGTATCTTGCGGCCTCCCGTTCCGCTCTGGGCAGAGAAAAGGCGCTCAGGCTCGTGGCTGATAAATATAAGGGTAAGGCTGTCGGTCTGTACGCAGAGGCTGATCTCCTTCAGGAGCAGATGTATGCGCTTCAGAGAGAGAAAGGCAGCACTCCTGCTCAGTTTAAGGATCTGTATGCGAAGTGCCAGGCTTTCGAGAAGACACGCAAGGCATTCACCGGCAAGGAGGCTGCCATCGTAAAGAACCTCGACCAGATCCAATATCTGGCCGAGAACCTTGTTTCAAAGTCGATAAGGGTCTTTGTCAACAAGGACACCGTCATGTTGATAGTCAGGAATATCAGGAATCTCAAAGTCACTGTATCGGAGAGGGATAACTCGAAGAATGTCGTCCATAAGGCAAATCTTGTCAACTCGGTCGGAAGCTTCTATGTCCTTGATACACTGAAGACTGTCCTTCCGCAGATCAATGACGGCGAGTACGTTGTCGAGGCTGTCGGAGAGGGAGAGAAATTCACTCTTGACGTTGACAGGCATACTGTTTCCCTTGCATACAGACGTGACAGCGAGGGCTTCAAGGTCTACGCAGCCGACTATCAGAGCGGTGAACCTCTGACCAGCGCTGACCTTATTCTTACAAAGAACGGATCACAGGTGAAGAAGGTGGAGAACTTCCGTTTTGACGGAGGCTTCACAGCTCTGCCTTCAGACATCGCTTCGCAGATTACCGGGAAGGGCATCTACGCACTCAGCTGCTCGCTCAAGGACAAGGATGGCTTCGTCAGGAAGAGCCCTGAGCTCAGCATTTCAGCGACGACTACATTCTCTTCGCTCCGCAGCTCACGCCAGTATTGCAATGTCTATCTGAACATGGGAGCTTTCCATCCTGGAGATACCGTGAAATTCAAGGGAATACTCTATGAGGGAGACTTGGTCGAGGCCGTCAAGGTCGCTTCCAAAGGCTTGAAGGTCAGGGCGGCAGTGCGTGACTCGGAGGACAACGAAGTCGACCGCCTTGAACTTGAGACCAATGAATTCGGTTCCGTGGCCGGCGAATTCCGGATTCCGGAAGGTTTGAGGAACGGCAGGTTCACTGTCGAACTCTCGAGCGGCAGGTACCATGGTACCGCATCCTTCCGTGTCGACGAGTATGTGCTCCCGACCTATGAGATCAAGTTCGATGAGATCGACAGGCTCATCCTTCCGGGTGATGTCGTTACTTTCTCCGGAAAGGTGACGAGCTATTCGGGACACAGCATCTCTGACGCGGTCGTGACTTATGAGCTTGTCAATGACGGCGAGACTCAGGAGGGTAATCTCACTCTTGCGAATGACGGTTCGTTCTCTCTTGATGTGAAGACAGATTTCGTCGACAGCGACTGGGCATATGCATCGCAGCGGGTGTACATGTCAATCAAGGTCGTTGATGCGACCGGCGAGACCCAGGAGGCAAACTATGGCGTTTCTGTTATGAAGTCGATCCGTATGAATCTCGATGTCATGGATACTGTGACTGCGCAGTATGATATTAAGGACAACACGAAGTACTTCTCGTCTTACGTCGTTGACAGGGACAGCGTCAGGATTCATATGAGGGTGAATTCTACTCAGGGCAATCTTGTCCAGACTGCGGTTGAATATGTTTTGAAGAATGAGAAAGATGAGGTTCTGAAGAAGGGTTCGGCACAGTCCGGTGAGGTCGTGGCTTTCGATCTTTCAGCCTATGGGTCGGGCGTCTATTCAGTCAGCGCCAAGGCGAGTGTCGTTGACAGCCGTGGCGAAAAGATAAAGGATGAGAGGGAAGTGCGCTTCCTCAAGGTTTCTGAGAACGATCCGACCCTTGATGCACCTCTTAAGAATTATTATAGGACATTCGGTGAGGAACTTGAGTCGGGCGAGATGATCAAGGCTCAGTTCGGTGCTGCCGACGGTCCCCTCTGGGCAGTTGTCGAGCTGTTTGGCGACAATATGAAACTTCTTGAGCGCAAGCAGTTGGCTCTCAAGGGTGAAAGGGGACTTGCAGGCTCGCTCGAGAATATCGAGTTCGAGTATAAGGCGTCGTATCCTGATGCAGTCCTCCTCCAGATTTTCTATTTCAAGGATGGGGCGACCAAGACCTTCCGCACCCAGTTCCGTCGCCGCAGGCATACTCTCGACCTTCCTCTCGCATGGGAAAGGTTCGAGGACAAGACCATGCCGGGCAGTCCTTACAGCTTCATCCTGAAGACTGCGCCTGACAGCGAGATCATGGCTGCCATCTATGACAAGAGTGTCGACAGGATCAATAGTCTCTACTGGAATACAGTGTCCATGCATGAGTTCTCGGTGCCGTCTGTGAATATCTCCGCGGTCTGCGGAAGCTGTGGCGGCCACTATCCTGTCCTTCTGCGAGGAAGGGCGATGATGAAGTCTGCCGGACCTATGATGACTATGAATGCACGGGCGTCTGTACTTGCTGATCGGATAGACATTGTGGACGATGATATCGTGGTTGATGACGACATTTTCATGAACCTTGAGGATGCGGCTGAGGAAGAGGCCATTCCTTTTGCATTCGCTGAAGGAGTCGAGGCCCCTGCAGTCAGGGAAAACTTCGCGGACGCCCTTGCGTTCGAGCCTTTCCTGCACAGCGACAGCGAGGGCAGGGCTGAACTCAGCTTCAGGACTTCAGACAAGCTCTCGACCTTCAAGGTGATGCTCTTTGCCCATGACAAGGCAATGCGCAACGCCCTTCTGACCAGTGAGATGACAGTGTCTATCCCTGTGAAGGTAGCTGTGGCCGAGCCAAAGTACCTCTATGTGGGCGACCAGTACAAGATGGCCGTTTCACTCTCTTCAAACGAGAACACTCCGGTGGGCGGAACCCTCTGGCTCTACCAGTACGACGGCACCGACCATAAGAATTCAAAGCCTGTAAAGGCTTCTTCGGTCAAGATCATGGTACCTGCCTCGGGCTCCGTCTCGCATCAGTTCGAGGTTGCGGTCCCTAAGGCGGCGGGCGACAGAGGGCTTATGGTGGTCTTCAAGGCGGATGATGGGTATTCAGACGCAGTGTTCGTATCCGTGCCAGTCTATGCCTGCTCGCAGACTCTCACCGAGGCCCACTCTGTCGTCATTCTCCCTGGCATGGACGCCAAGACAGAGATCGAGAAGCTCCGCAAGGCGTTCGTGAACGTCAGCGGCTACGGCGCAGAGCATAAGGAAATCTCGATCATCGATATGGTCAAGGATGCGGTTCCGACTTCAGTGGAACCTCGAAACGACGACCTGCTTTCGCTCACTGAGGCATATTATGTAAGGAAGATCGCGGAGAGCCTTGGCGTCAAGGTCTCTGCCCAGACCTCCGACGACAAGCTCGTCGGAAAGATCCTCGCCTGCAGGAATGCGGACGGCGGATTCGGCTGGTACGAGGGCATGGGCTCGTCGCCTGTGATGACAGCCATCGTGATGGAAAGGTTCGCTAAGCTGGAAAGGGCGGGGCTCGGTACCATGGACCTTCGTTCATCTGTCAAGTATCTGGACGACAGCTATTTCCATGTCAACAGACCTTATTGGTGCGGCGGAATTTCTGCCGACCAGTATCTCTATGTGCGCTCGCTCTATGCCGGTGTGGCGTTCGATGTGAACCCGTCGGGCAGCGAGCAGCAGAAGCTGATGTCGGACTTCAGGAAATATGTGAAGGAGTACCTCGTGCCTAAGGACGAGAGGGGGCTTAACGGTCAGATCCTGGCGAAGGCCCGCAGGCTCAGGACTCTTGCGGAACTCGTTTCTTCCGATGAGGGTGTTGCCCTTGCCGGTAAGTGGGGAGTGTCTCTCGGTGCACGCCGCAGGATGCTCGCATCCCTCGAGGACGATGTCGTCTCACTTCTTGAATATGCTGTCGGCCACAAGGACGGCGGTATCTATTACCCTAATGCCGTCATGCCGTTCAGGGGACTGCTCGAGAGCGAGGCCTATGCACACAGCATGCTCTGTGACTTGTTTACGGACTATGCAGGTGGCTTTGGCGGAGCCGTTTCTGGTGGTTCGAAGGCTTCGGAGGCTGTGAGAGTCGCTGACGGTATCAGAATCTGGCTCATGCTTCAGAAAGAGACCCAGAAGTGGGGTGAGGAACCGGCGTACGTGGATGCGCTGAATTCTGTTCTCAGGGGCTCGGACGAGGTCAAGGCGACAAGAGTCATTCTTATGTCGAAGACCTACCAGAAGCCTTTCAAGGAGATCAAGGCAGCCGGCAATGGCTTCAGGATCGAGAGGAAGTACTTCCTCAATGACGAGGAGGTTGCGCCTGGCGCAGCCCTGAAGGTAGGCGACAGGCTTCGCGTCGAGTACAGGATATGGAACGGCGAGAACCGCAGCTTCGTAGTGCTCAGGGCGCCTCGCGAGGCCGGCTTCAGGCCTGTCCAGCAGCTTTCCGGCATGTATGGCTGGGGAGTACGTCCACTCCGCGTCAGCAGCTGGTTCAGTTTCCAGCCTCATGGCTACCGCAATGTCAAGGCCTCGGCGACGGAGTATTACTTCGATACCTATCCGGAGGAGAACTCGACGATTGTCGAGGAATTCTACGTCACCCAGGCGGGCAGGTTCTCAGCACCGGTCGTCGAGATCGAGTCTCTCTACGCACCTCACTACAGAGCAAATTCTGCTTTCGAGAGGGCTTTTGAGGTCAAGGGGGCGAGATAGGAGGTCGGGTCTGTGCAATATTTTCTTAAAAAATTGCGAAAAATATTTGGATTCTTAGATTTTAGGCGTATATTTGCAATCCCGTTAAGAAATTAACGAGGAGCAAATAAAGCTTGGGAGCATAGCTCAGTTGGTTCAGAGCGTCTGCCTTACAAGCAGAGGGTCGGGGGTTCGACTCCCTCTGCTCCCACAAAACGAAAGACTCGGATTTCTCCGAGTCTTTTTCGTTTTGCGGGAGCTGCTCCCGCCTCTTTTTTATTGGGGAACCCCTAACCCCGCGCCTTTCAGGCGGCCGGCACGTGCCGGCTTTCTCTGTGCCGGCTTTCTCTGCACTGGCGCGTTCCGTCAGAGTCGGCACGCAACCACCCTCGCAGACAGGTCTCCTGGCGGCATTGCCGTGCCGACCCACCTGAAATGGGCTGGTCGGCACGAGGATAGGGCTTTTAGGGCCGTCTGTGCTATTGGTAGCGTGCCGACCTTATTCCGAGTCTTTTTTTGTTTTTGGTAGTTCCGACCTTAGTCGCTGGGAATGCATCTGACCTTGGTCAGAATTAGACCATGTGTTGGCTGTGTAATCCCAGATTGAGTCCAGGTCGGCAACTGCTTTCTTGGTGATGTGATACTTAGCCATTCCGTCTTGATGCTTTGAGGGCAGTCAGATGAACTTCCGGATCAAAATCATCGTCTCTGCCACTGTTTTCTCCCTCCTCAATCGCTGATTTCAATTCAAGATACTTTCTCTCATTTTCCTCAAGCATCCTAAGCGCGGCGCGTATTACCTCGCTGGCGTTGTTGTATCTGCCCGTCTGGATCGTAGTGCTTATGAAATTCTCAAAGTACGGTCCTAGAGCAACTGATGTCGTTTTCATGCTCTTTGTTTTTCTGCAAAGTTACCAAATATTGGTAATTATGCAATGGCTGGCGTGCCGGCGACGGGTCCGCCATTTCCTCTAAGTCCCTTGGCGGACCGTCGCCGATATGTCAGCCTTTCGCCTAATTGCCGGGATCTTGCCGGGAAATTTGCTATCTTTGTGCTATGATCAAGCCAGTTCTAGACGTACATACCCACACGATTGCTTCGGGCCATGCGTACAGCTCCCTTCAGGAGATGGTTGCACGTGCGGCGGAAGTAGGCCTTAAGATTCTGGGTGTCACTGACCACGGTTCCGCTCTGCCGGGTGCTCCGGACCCGCTGTATTTCTGGAATCTCGGGGTGGTGCCGAGGAATATGTATGGCGTCAGGCTCCTGATGGGCTCTGAGCTTAACATCCTGGATATCAACGGCACTCTCGATCTTGATGAGAGCTACTATAAGAGAATGGATATCCGTATCGCGGGTATTCATCGACTTGCATATAAAGGCGGCACGAAGGAGCAGAATACTCAGGCGATGATCAACGCGATCAACAACCCATGGACCCATATCATCAGCCATCCCGGAGACGGGACGGTCGAACTCGAGTTTGAACCGATCGTCCTTGCGGCGAAGGAATGCGGGACCTTGCTTGAGATCAATAACTCGACGATGAACCCGTATCGTCATAAGCTGGCGGCCCATGACAACAACATCGAGATCCTGCGTCTATGCAAGGAGCATTCGGTGCCTGTCATCCTGGGCAGCGATGCGCACATTTCTTTCTCTGTCGGGGACTTTAGTAATCTCTGGCCTCTGCTCGATGAGGCGCAGTTCCCTGATGCGCTTATAGTTAACGACAAGCCCGAGCTGTTTATGGAGATGATTGGACAGCGATTCTGATTTCATGGCAGAAAATCGGCGTTTCATTTTGCGCCGCTTGCTAATTCATAAGTGAGTGACCACTTTTGCATCCGATTCCTGCCAAGGGAATTGGTGCTAGGAAACCTTTTTAACTATTTTCAAATCTAAAAAACTAAAATGCGTATGGGAATTCCATGTTTTAATCTTTGTTTATTGCCAAATAATCACTACATTTGCACATTATTCGCTTAAAAAACTAGGAGCGACGAGATAAAAAACTATTCTAAAGCTTAACGTGTATGAAAAGAACTTACGTGAAATTGAGTTCAGAAATCCTCATGGTCGAGACCGAGAGCTCGTTCATGGGGGCATCAGTCGTCATAAAGACCGTCACCGTCGAGCCTTACAAGGACGGATGGGTAAGGGAAGGCCTTACTAAGGATGACGGACTCTTGGATGACGGCACATTCGGAGTTACTTTCGATTAACAACCAGTAAAAGGATGAAACGTATGAAAAGATTTAAATCACTGTCGCTGGCTGTAATCGCAATGGGCGCAGCCGCACTCACAATCACATCTTGTAACCTCGAGGAAGGTGGACGATCAGGAAAGGCAGGTCGTGTGATAATCGATGTCTCTACCGATTCAGGTATCGATACAAAGGCAGCTCACTCAGAAGAGTTCGAGACTGTCGATCTCTCTGTTGACGGACTCCCATTCTTCCTTTCAATGACAAAGTCTGTATACAGGGCAACTCCATCAGTCCAGACTAAGGGTGCTGTCATCTTTGACGATAGAAATCTTGACAAGGATGGCGTAAAGAATATCACTGAGAGAGGATCGTTTGATATCCTTGCCAGGAAGTACACTGACAAGTCACTTTTCCCTTCAATTGATGACGTTACTGTTACAAATACTGCTTCCTACAAGGGTGGCAAGTGGGAGATTGATCACGAGATTGACTTCAATGATACAGACGCACTTGATTTCTGGGCATATTCATATGAGGGAACAAAGCCATATTCTCTTATTGACCACAGGACATTCAAGTATACAGGCGTGGAACCTGGAAAGAATAAGAATGACGGCTCTCTTATGTCAGATTTCCTCGTTGCCAACACTTCTAACCAGACCGCTGAGAACAACCCTGTCAGCATTCACTTCTATCACGCACTTGCTGCTGTGAAGTTCAATGTGGCTCCTGCTTATCTGACGGAAGAAGTGACCGGTGGTCCATACAAATATCTTTCAGTGAGAATCTCGGAAGTTAAGAACTCAGGTTCAGCTACTTTTGATGGTAATAATGGTGCTTTCACTTGGACTACAGATGACGCAAAGGTCGTATACGAGCAGGTCCTCTATGATGGAACCGAGGCTTCTCCTGCTGACAGAACAATGTTCTTCATCCCTCAGGATGCTAAGGATGTTCTTCTCTTCACCTTCTATCTTACAAATAAAGACGGCCAGGAGTATGCTCTTTCAACCAAGAGCATCGGTGCTACGAAGTTTGAGGCTGGCTACATCTACAACTACACAATCGGAAATGATGTGACAGGTAATGTGGAGGTCGTAGTAAATGAAGATTTTGATGGTGAAACAAAGACAGCGACTGTCGGTCTTGAGGCAAGTGCTTCAGCTTATGTCAGAGTTGCGATTGTAGCTAACTGGTTTACTGATGCAGCTGAAGGCAAGCCATCCAAAGCTTATGAAAGGTATAAAGGAGCGATTGAGACCGGTGAGAACTGGCTTTACAGCGACCCGTCAAAGGGTGGTGATGGCTATTACTATTATAAGTATCCGCTTCTCGGCCATACTGACTCTTCAGAGCTTGTCAAGGATTTCAAGTGTACTGGTGCTGAGCCTGAGTCTCCATTCAATCTCCATCTTGAGATGAAGATCATTGCACAGGCTGTCATGGCTAAACAGGTTGGTGACGAAAAGTTCTACAATGCAAAATGGGTTTGGGGCAGCGATTTCGGAAAGGATATCAAGTCACAGATCATCACTGTAGCTCAGTAATAAGAAATACTAATATTAGGAGATTCAAGAAATGAAAAATCTTTTCAAATATATATTTATTGCTGCAGTGATGGTGATCTCATCTGCAGTAGCCAGTGCGCAGTCGAAGTACTCAGACGCTGAAAAGGCTGCTATCAAGGTCAGCAAGAACGTAGAAGGTCCAGCTAAAGACGGATCATTTACACTTACTCTTGATACTTTTGTTGCAGGTGATTTTGTGTCAGAGACAACATCTGCGTCTAAGCCATCTGATATTGTGTTGGTTCTCGATATGTCAGGCTCTATGGGATGGCCAATGTCAGGAACACCAACCCAAACAAGAGATAACAATTCGACTATTTATGCTAATTGGCAAGCTGATAGCAAATCTTACTATATTAGAGATAATCAGCGCTATCGTTATATTTACGATATAAAGAAGAATGGAAATACTTATACGGGATATTATGGAACAGGTAGTAGTACTCCATCTAGTTTCAATCTATCGAATTACACAATCTATGAAGGTAAACCATCAAGAATTCAAGCCCTTAAACAAGGTGTTAAGGCTTTTCTTAAAATTATAAAAGATCAAACAAGTGCTACCGTTCCTAACCAGATAAGTATTGTAACATTCTCATCTAGTGGAAGGTCTTCCGTAGTTACGAGAGATAAAAATGCTTTAAATGATTATGCAAGTTTGGTGTCTGCAGTTGATAATCTTGTAGCTAGTGGAGGAACTTATGTTAATGAAGGTCTTCAAAAGGCTAAGACAATTCTAGATGGAGTCACTCGTCCTTCTGAAAAATCTGTAATCTTTTTTACTGACGGAGAAGCTGAAGACACTAAGTCTACAATTTATAATACTGCTGCTGCTCTAAAAAATTCAAGTGTTACTATCTATTCTATAGGTGCTTTTGCTGCTAATGAAGCAACTTCTACAGTCAAAAGCTTTTTGTCTCAGGTATCTTCTAATTATGATGGAAATAAACAAGATACCGGAAAGACAGAATATAGTATCATCGCTTCGAGTGTTGAAGATCTTCAGACTGCTTTCGAAAAAGCAGCTGGAGGTGTCAGCCCTAAAGGTGGTCAAGGTATCAATGTTCCTGCTGACAAGATCACAATCAAGGATATCGTAACATCAAAGTTTGTGCTTCCTAACGGCGCGAGCGATGTAACAGTTAAGATGGTACCTGTAAAGGTTGTGACTGTTCCAGCTACTGCTACTGCAGCATCTTATGTTCCTCAGTGGGGCAGCCCTGTGGATGCAGAAGGTGTGACTGCCGATGTGGTTGATAGTGGTTTGACAGATGAAGATGGAAATGCTCTTAAGAGTATCGATGTCAAAGGTTTTGATTTCAGCGCTCATTGGGTTGGTCTTGATCGAATTGAAGTAGATGGAAGACAGACAGCAGCAGCAGTTCATGCTGATGGCGCTAAACTTCAGATTAAGATCAAGATTGTTCCAGATCCTAATGACGTAGGTGGTGAGGTTAAGACAAATGATGATAGGTCAGGTTTCTATTTTGATGATGAAACCGCTCCTCTTCAGAACTACACAACTCCAGGCGCAGTCTTCGTACCTATGGACATGGATATTATCCTGAATGGTCTTGATGCAGATGAATCTGCTTTGTTCAAGGTGTATAGATACAATAAAGACGCTGACGGTAAGGATACTGACGAAAAGGAATATATCATGACAGTTGCTCTTACAGGTGAATCATCGGCAACTACAGTCTCTAAGCTTCCAATCGTTGATTACATTAAAGATAAGACTGATCCAGCTCTCATTCATGAGTCTGCTATAACATATGTTGTTGAGTGTGATTCTAACTGGTCATGGAAGTACGATATTACTCCAAGTGATACTGAAGATCAGGGTGCTCAGCATGCTTTGTACAAGAGAACTTCAGGCGGTGTATTTACTTCTACAAATAAGTATGTCTTCAACGCAGTTAAGACTCCAACAGACGGCAAGGGTACAGCAGGTAAGTACATTTACGACGAATCTAGCGAGAACAACGTATTCAAGAGAGTCAATAACTAGTATTTAGTCTATATTAGAAAATGAGAGAGCCCATCAGGACTCTCTCATTTTTTTATCCATTTGATTTGCAAAATCATTTTTTGAATGTATCTTTGCAATCCCATCAAGGGAAAGCTTGGGAGCATAGCTCAGTTGGTTCAGAGCGTCTGCCTTACAAGCAGAGGGTCGGGGGTTCGACTCCCTCTGCTCCCACAAAACAAAAGACTCGGAATTAATCCGAGTCTTTCTTTTTTATCTTGATCCATAAAGTCTCTCAATCCATATCCCGAAGAAACGATTCGTGATGCTGTATGAAGCTTCGCTTTTACTGATCACTTCTTTCTCGTAGAGTACTCTTGCCGCACTCTGGACTGTACTTGGGCTCTTAAGTGAGTGTTTCTTGATAAATGCCATCGAGGTGATGTTATCAGCCTTGCCTTCTTTTGCTATCGCGATAAGCAGCGCCTTCTGTGTCTCAGAGTAAGATCTGAACAGATCCTCGAATGCTTTACCGTTCAGTTTTACAACATAGTCCAGGGATTCTGAGATTGTCTCAAGTGTGATCTGGCGGCCGTTTTCGGCTCTTTCGTACAAGTCATTCAACATCCTCTGTACGTACCATGTATGACCTTCAAATCTGTCATAGACGCTCTCAAAACACGCTCTGTCAATCGTCCTGCCATTAGACGTAAAATGTCTTGCCGTGAATTCCCAGTATTTGTCCTTATCGATGACATCTAAGTATAAAGGGGAACAGCTCATATAGAATGGCTCAGACGGGCTGTTGAACAGCTTTTCCATCATTCTTCGGCTGCTTCCGGCGAAGATGAATCTTGCGTTTGTGCATTTCTGGACATAAGAACGAAGCAGTGCAGTCACATTCTTCTCCGGATATTCAGCTATCTGCTGGAATTCGTCAATAGCTACGATACAAGGTCTGGGACTCTCATTCAGGTAGCGGAATATCTCTTCCAGGGATTCCTCGGGACGTGGTATCTCACCAAGTGATAAGTTGAACTCCAACTCTCCGCTTACCGGGTTCATCTTGACTCCTGGGCGAAGTGACTTGACAACTGATACGAAACGGTCCAGGAACCTTTCTTCCTTCGTTTTCATCTTACCGGCAATCTCGTTGCTCAGTAGGAGTATCAGCTCAGCCAGGGAATTAGTCGGAAACAGATCGATCGTAAATGTAGTATATGCCTCTGCCAACGATCGTTCCCGTATTGTATGGGCTATCAGTCCTGACTTTCCCATTCTTCTAGGCGAGATCAGTACGGTGTTCCTTCCGTTGAGTATGTTGCTGCGGAGAACTGACGTCTCAAACTCCCTGTCGCAGAAGTATTCTGGTGCGACGTAGTCTTCGGTGATGATGAACGGGTTAGCTCTCATGAGGTATTCTTTTTCGCAAAGATATTATACAAATCTCAATTATTCAAAACTAAATAATTGAATTTCGCATAATCAATCATCGCCCTCTCTGTCTATTCCTATTCTTATTTATAGTCTCCAGCTCTTCTCCTGTAGTGAACTTGGAGCGGCTCAGTATTGCGTTCATCTCGTCATACCAGTCAAATGCCACCACAATTTTGAGGAATGCTTCCAGTTCTCTGCCAGAGAATTTTGAGATAAAAGAATAGAAAATTCACTAAATAAGTGAATTTTAAATTATATTACTATCTTTGCTGAAAGAACATGACATTATGATAGTGAAGTTTGGTAAAGAGTATCTGAGATTTACAGTTGAATACTTGGATGAGCCTACAGTTACGATATGCACATTAGAAGATATAACCAATCATTACAAATAGACTATGGTACAATCAATCAGACCTTTTATAGCAGTCCATCCTGGTGAGTTGGTGAAGGATGAGATTGAATCTAGAGGCATCTCACAGAAGAAGCTCAGTGAGATTATGGGTGTCCCATATACCATGCTCAATGAGATCCTGAACGGCAAACGCAATATTACTTCTGAAACTGCTCTTCTATTTGAAGCTGCATTAGATATCAATGCAGAGATGCTTCTTAACATGCAGTCTTCGTACAGCCTGCAGACCGCAAGAAAGAATAAGGATCTGACAGCTCGTTTTGACGCTGTCAGACGTGCATATGCAGCCTTGATGCTCTAGGCTTTAGTAACATAATAAGAGACCTTTAAGAATCAGGGCGACCATTTCCCCAAGTTGATTGGGAACCCGTTCTTAAAGTTCTCTTATATGTATCAGACGCAGCGTCTGCTCAGACCCTTGTCTAGCCTGCGCTTCCGGCAGTTCTCTGCCAGTGACTTTGCCAGGCGTTCTGGGGTCTTGTTGAAAATGTCGAAGCTATAATAGCATTATTATTTTAAATAACTGAGGTCCCGGATCATATATGAAAAAACTTAAGGCCGAGTAGAACTCGGCCTTAGTAAGATAAAGGTACCACAGCTTGAAGTTATCGCGCTTTTTTGGGTTACCTTTTCGCAAATATAATGAAATTCTGCTAAATTATATATTATGCCGATAAACGTTTAGGTTGTGTAATGGGCTCCAATACAATGAGATAGTCTAATAAATCTCGTAAAAAATACTCCCGTTTATTACACGAAACCTTGCTCCTGCACATATCAGACCGTTTTTCTGAAAATAGAAACGTTTACGCTTGAAGAAACGGCTAGTTCTGCTGAACATAGCAGAATAAAAATGAGAAGAAAACGTGAGGGTATTAAAAAGACTAAACCCGAATGTTTGATTGCTCAGGGACATCCGGGGATTACGATGCAAATATAGTCTTTTATTACAACATAGCAAATAGAAAAAGAATTATTGAATGAAGTACAGTGACTACGAGGCAGCCTTCTCCCCTGCAAGGCTCAATAAATACTTGACCGCATGTAGTGGCAATACCACAAAAGCCCTTACTCTTTATCGTCATAACGTGAAACTATGTCAGAAGTTTTATGGTGTCTTGAATATCTTTGAAGTCGTACTTAGAAATGCGATTAATGAGCATTACAAAAACCATTTCGGGGACATGGATTGGATAAGAACTCAGATACGACCTGGTGGTATGCTTGAGCACCACCCTCATAAATCGAACGTTGAGAAGGCAATCGCTGATCTCTCAGCCGCCGGAAGGTACACTAACGACCGCCTGGTATCTTCGGTCTCATTTGGTTTTTGGACATATCTATTTACAAAGAAGCCATTCAAGTCAGGTGGACAAAGTTTACTTAAAGTCTTTCCTGCTAGGACAACCGGTCTTGGACAGAGAGCAATATATAACGAATTGCAAGACATCAAGAATTTCAGGAACAAGATAGCCCACCATGAAGCAATCTGTTTTGACTCTATGGGACAGAAAAGCGTGTCCCTTGCCAAGGATAGTTATGCACTCATTTTGAAGTATATAATCTTTCTAGGATTCACTGAAAACCATTTGTACTATGGGCTGGATGTTCTTCCCGACAGCGTTCTCAATCATATTGACGCTTTATAAAATACGCAGAAGACATTTTTATGTATCTTTGTGAACCCCGGGTATCTTCCAACCTCTTTCGGGCTTCGGAGATTGCCCAGTTCGACCAAACCAAGAAACTGATTTACGACACAGAGATGATGACAGAAAGAGACTATCAGCACGACATGTACTACTCCCGCGAAGAAGGCAGAGCTGAAGGAAGAGCTGAAGGGCTAGCAGAGGCGAGATCAGAGGTAGCTAGGAACTGTAAGGCTCTTGGCATACCCGTCGAAGTCATCGCTAAAGCGACAGGCCTGTCGGCTGAAGAAGTGGCTGAACTCTAGCCTGTATGAGATAATTGATAATTTTTCGCCCTACCACCTCGAGTTTTGCAGGTGGTAGGGCGTTAAATAATAACCGTAAGGCCGTGCCCTACCTCTTCTGCCTATAATCCATCCTGAACGAGGTCTTCTCGGCGGTAGGGAAGTCTGCAGGGACTTTCTGCTTTACCTTGCCGGTGGCGCACCATTCAGCGGCGCGGAGGATCAGGGTCTGGAAGCCGGCGCACTGCATTGCAGGATTATTCTCGAGGGTCTCGCCGGCGTGGCCGAGCATGCAGTGGAAGATCCTGGCCTTGCCGTAGTCTACAGAGAATACGAGAGGCTCCTCGCGGCCTGAGCCGCGCTTCTCCTTGTATGAGAACGAGGTGTAGAGGAGATCGTCGATCTCGCCTGGACCGCGCATTCTGTCGTAGAGCTCGTCGGTGCCGTGCATCCACTGCGCAGGAAGGCCCTTGGTGATCGGGTGCTTGCTGTCCCTGTTGGTGAGGAGATACTCGTGGCGAGGACCGTGTGAACCGCCGATGCCAGGGGTCATGTCCTTCACGAGGCCGCCGTCCTGCCAGTAGATGTAAGGTCCGTCCTTCTCGTTACGTCCGCCCCAGCCGCCGAGCGCGTTCATCTTGCTGTATTCAGCCCACTCGCGGAACGAGTTGTCCGCAGCGTGGTAGAAGATGATGCCGCCGCCGTTCTGGGCGTATGCCTCGAAGTCCTTCTTCATCTGATCGCTCCACATGTCTCCGTTGTAGTCAACTATGACAACACCGTACTGGCTGAAGTCAACGTTGAAACCTGACATGTCCTTGCCAGCCTCAGGAGAGACTGCGATATCGACGGTGAAGAGGCCGGAGTCTTCAAGCATGATCTTGAAAGCCTGGCTGCTGATCTTCCAGAAATGGTTGTTCTGTCCGGTTACGACGACTGCCTTGATCTGCTTTTTGGCCGAAACGTCAATGCCTGGGAACAGAAGTCCCAGGCATAGGATGATTGAGAGAAGTCTGAATCTCATATGTTATCGTTCTTCTATTTGAAGACCTTCTGTGCGAACTGGTAGAGACTGCGTCTCCAGCTCTGCCACTCGTGTGCCGTGCCCTCTGATACGTAGAAAGCTGTGTTCATGCCGGTCTGGCCGAGCTCAGCTGTGGTGACTCTCGGGTCTGTGCCTCTAGGGTTCTCGAGCTCACGGCTGCCGTAGCTGATGAAAACGAGCTTGTTGTTCTCCTTGAAGCCCTTTGACTCTGCAACGTCCTCCTTTGAGATAGCACCGCCGCTGAACATGCCTACCCATGAGAATACTGTAGGGTTTGCAAGAGTGATGGCGCGGGTCTGCATGCCGCCCATTGAAAGGCCTGCAAGTGCCCTGTGCTTGCTGTCAGCAAGGACGCGGTAGTTCTTCTCGACCATAGGGATGATGTCCTTGAGGAGGATCTGCTCGAAAGCGCCTGCTGAAGCGAGGCGTGGACCGCCCTGCTGAGGACGAGCCTGCTGGCCGCCCTGAGGACGCTGTCCCTGAGGAGCTGCGCCTGCCTGTGGACGTGGCTGAGGAGCTGGACGTGGGTTGTTAGGACCGTATACGTCGAGACCGTTGTCCATGCAGATGATGAAAGGAACAGCCTTGCCTTCTGCGATGAGGTTGTCCATGATGATGCCGGTGTGGCCCTGCTCAGCCCATCCGTGCTCATTCTCGCCCATACCGTGCTGGAGGTAGAGGACTGGATACTTCTTCTTAGGATTCTGGTCGTACTCTGCAGGAGTATAGATGTAGCAATGTCTCATCGAACCGCTCACGCTTGAGTAGTAGTAGACCTCACTTACCTTGCCCTGAGGAACGTTCTTGATTGTGTAGAAGTCCTGGTCAGGAGCAGGGATGTCGATACCTGAGCCCCAGCGGCTTGCGCCATAGTAATAGAGGCTGCCTGGATCTGGGACTGATGCTCCGTCGACATTGAGCTGATAGTAGTGGAAACCTACGTCCTGAGGAGCTGAGTCGCCTGTCCAGAGGCCGTTCTCGTCCTTTGTGAGCTCATACTTCACACCACCGATGTCGAGTTTTACGCTGTGGGCGTCCGGTGCGAGGAGCTGAGCACGTACGACACCCTGTGAGTTGACCATAGGGTACTGCTTGCCCTGCTGGTTGGTCACTGCAGGCTTGAAGTCTTCGATTACCTGTGCTGATGCTGCAACTGCAGCGAGTGACATTGTCACTGCAACAAAGAATTTCTTCATATCTGTTATTGATTTAGTATTATTTCAATCCTTTCACTGCTGGGAACAGATACTTGTAGATGAGGTCCTGCTCAGCCTGGAGATTCGCTGAATCGGCTGTCACGGCGATGACGGCGTCTGCGTCTGGATATACCATGATGTACTGGCCTCTTGCTCCGTCAGCACGGTATGCGCCCTCTGGACACATCCACATCTGGTAACCGTAGCCGAGCATGAAGGTGCAGTTCTCAGGGGTGAGGCCCTTCTCTGCTACGTTGTCTGGTCTTGAACCTGCAGGAACTGAAGGAACCTGGTACTTTGAAGCCTCAGCTACCCATTCCTGGCTTACGAGCTGCTTGCCGTCCCACTCTCCCTTCTGGAGGAAAAGCTGTCCGAACTTTGCCATGTCCTCGGTGGTGATGAACATTCCCCAGCCGCCTGCATTGATGCCCTGAGGGCTTTCCTGCCACTGCGGTTTCTGGATATGGAGAGGCTGGAAGAGACGGCTGTCAAGATAGTCGACGATCTTCTCGCCGGTAAGCTTGGTCACGATTGCAGAAAGCATATAGGTACCCATCGAGTTGTAGCAGTACCATGTGCCCGGAGTCTTTGTGACAGGATGTGCGAGGAATGACTCGACCCAGTCGTCGCCTCTCTGGCACTCGGTCTCATGGCCGCAGTTCATGGTAAGAAGGTCGTGTACTGTCACTGCCTTGAGGTTGTCAGATACTTCTTCCGGAAGCTGGTCCGGGAAGAAATCCACCAGCTTGTCGGTGACCTTGAGGAGACCCTCGTCGACTGCCATTCCGACTGCGGTGGCGGTGAAAGACTTGCTGACAGAGTGCATCGCATGTGGCTTGTCTGCCGCAGCGCCTCCGTACCAGTCCTCGAATACGACATTGCCGTGCTTGAGGATCATGATGCTTTCGAACTTTACGCTTTTGTCCTTTGCGTCCTCTGCAAGGACGGCCTCGACTGCCTGCTGGATAGATGCAGGGGTCTCTACCCTTGGAAGCGACTCCCCGAACTGTGGAGCCTTGTTTCCGCTACATGAGATAAGGCAGAGAGCAGGAAGCATCGCTGCCACTGTGATAAATCTGTGGAATTTCATATCAGTAAAGTGTCATATGTACCCAAATATATCGACAAATAATCTGAAATACAAACACTTATTCAGATACTGTCTCTATGGTAGTCAGTGTGCTGTCAGGAAAGACTCGATGCATGACGCTGTCGAGCTGCATCTCGAGTTCCTTGATCCTGTTCTCAAGCAGGCCCATCTCCGCCTCGGTCCTGTCGAATACGTCCTGGATGAGCGCATCGTCATCGTTTCCGAAGCTGTGCTCGACTATGTTGAGCTGGTCGTAGGCGATATGGTATTGCTCGGCAGAGGCATATAGCCTCTGCAGTTCCTCGTTGGTGAGGCCTTCTCCGGCGAAGAAGATGTCGGCGTATCTGTTCTTTCCTGAATGCATCTTGTAGTCGTGGATATAAGACTTTCCGATGATCTTGTTGGCTGTGACGAACTGGTCGACGTTTCTCTCGAGCTTGCTGTCTTTCGACATCCTGATCATGCTGAATCCGCCGGATATGATCAGGCAGGCACCGATGATTCCCATAGCCCTGGTCGCCATCCTGTCCGTGCCGGCTTTCTCCTTGTTGACAGGGAAGAGCACGAGTACCATCAGGTACGTGGCGACAGCGATGAAGAAGCAGTTTATCGCGAACAGTCCGGCCGCGCCGAAGATGAACCTCGGGTTGAGGTGGGCGAGTCCATATCCTACCGTGCAGAGCGGAGGCATGAGGGCTGTGGCGATGGCGACACCCACGATTACAGTTCCTTTCTCGTTGTCTTTCCTGAGGCTTTCGAATATGCCTGCCAGACCTCCGACGAATGCAATCAGGACGTCGTAGAACGACGGACTGGTCCTTGCCACGAGCTCAGTAGGGTTAACGAGCCTCAGAGGCGAGAGGAAGAAGAAGACCGTGGAGACACCAAGGCTGATACCAACCATGATACCGAGATTCTTCATGGCCTTCCAGAAAAGGGTCCAGTCGTTCGTGCCGATCGCCAGACCCGCGCCGATGATAGGGCCCATGAGCGGGGAGATGAGCATCGCACCGATGATGACGGCGGTCGAGTTGACGTTCAGACCGATCGAGGCGATGAGTATCGAGCATGCGAGGACGACTGCGTTCGCACCTTTGATCTCGACATTGGCCTTGATCCTTTCCGCGGCCTTCTTCGTGTCGGTGTGTTTCGAAGCCCAGTTGCGGGCTTTCTTTACGTTCAAGTCGACTTTCTCCCTGATTTCCGCAGCCAGGACCGCTATCTTCTCCTTGTCAAATATCGCTTTCTTCATTAAGTTTATTCTGTCTTATTTGTTACATTTGCATAAGCATGCGTGTCGTTAAAGATAACTATAATTTTCTGACTTCAGCCCCTGTCGGCAAAGTAATTCTGACAATGGCAGTTCCTACCATTATCAGCATGCTCGTCACCAGCATCTACAACATCGTCGACACTTTCTTCGTCGGAAGGCTCAGCACCCAGGCGACAGCCGCCGTCGGAATCGTATTCCCGATAATGACGATAATCCAGGCCTTCGGCTTCTTCTTCGGCCAGGGATCGGGCACCTACATCTCCCGCATGCTCGGTGCAAAGAACAAGGAATACGCCTCCAGGATGGCCGTCACGGCCCTTGTAGGTTCATGTGCCTTCGGTCTTCTGCTCGCAGTCCTCGGCCTTCTGTTCCTTGATCCGCTTGCCCGGGCACTCGGTGCTACGCCGACCATCCTCCAGCCGACCAGGGAATTCCTCGGCGTCATACTGCTCGGCGCACCGTTCATGACCGGCGCCCTTACGCTCAACAACCAGATACGATTCCAGGGCAATGCGGCCTACTCGATGATAGGAATTCTCAGCGGAGCCGTCCTTAACGTGCTCATGGTACCTCTGTTCACCTTTACATTCGGTCTCGGGGTCCGCGGCGCGGCCATAGGTACGGTGATCGGCCAGATTGCCAGCTTCTTCGTGCTTCTTGCCATGTCGTACAAGGGCGACGGTGTCAAGATGAAGCTGAGCGACTTCTCGACTCAGAAGAGCTTCTATGTCGATATCTTCAAGGGTGGAACGCCTTCGCTTACAAGGCAGGGAATGGCCAGCCTCGCGACCCTGCTGCTGAATGTGGCCGCGGGAGGTTTCGGCGATGCCGCCATCGCGGGAATGTCCATCGTCAGCAGAATCTCCCTTGTCGTATTCTCCGGCATCATAGGCCTTGGACAGGGCTTCCAGCCTGTCTGCGGCTTCAGCTACGGCGCAGGGCTCTATGAGAGGGTCAGGAAGGGTTATTTCTTCTGCCTCAAGGCAGGACTCGGCTTCCTGATAGCCTGCTGTATCCCGGGCTTTGTGTTTGCAGATGTGATAGTGGATGTGCTTCGCCATGATCCCGAAGTCGTAGCCGTCGGAATGGTCGCCCTTCGCTGGCAGATCGTGACATGGCCGATCGCGGCATTCATCACCTTCAGCAACATGACCCTCCAGACCAGCGGAAGGTCTCTCCCTGCAAATATACTGGCCGGCTGCCGCAACGGACTGTTCTTCATCCCGCTCATCCTGATACTGCCGCGCCTTTTCGGACTGACAGGTGTCGAGATATGCCAGACCGTGGCCGACGTGTTCTCCCTGATGGTGGCAGTGCCGCTGATGGTAAGCTATTTCAGAAGCATCCGTTGACGCTGATGTCTGCATCCGCTGACGCTGATGTCAGCCGCCATTCTTGACAAAATGGCTTTTTCTGTTCCGCTTATTGACTAAAAGTGATATATTTGTGTCATTATGGACTTCAACCACATGCATAAAGCACACCCCTGGCATGGAATCGACCTCGGTCCCAACTGCCCGGATGAGATAAGGGCATTCATAGAGATTGTCCCTACCGACACTGTAAAATACGAGGTAGACAAGGCATCGGGATATCTCTGTCTCGACCGCCCTCAGAAGTTCTCGAACATCGTACCTAGCCTCTATGGCTTCCTCCCTAAGACCTACTGCGGAGAGAAGATGGCAGCCCTTTCAAACGACGTGCTCGCAAGATACGACATCGAAGGCGACGGCGATCCGCTCGATATCTGCGTACTTGCTGAGAAGTCCGTCACCCATGGAGACATCATCGTGAAGTGCATTCCTATCGGCGGCATCCGTCTCCTCGACCACAACCAGGCCGACGATAAGATCATCGCTGTCCTCAAGCACGACGCCGTCTATGGCCACTACACCGACATCGACCAGATCCCTAAGGACATCGTCCGCCGTCTCGTCCACTACTTCACCACCTACAAGGACATCCCTGGCGACCTCCGCAAGAGAATGGAGTTCGTAGGCCTCTATGGTGCTGAAGAGGCGCACAACGTCATCCGCGCCGCCATGGCCGACTACGACCAGTACATCGAGGAGAAGAAGTAGGCGTTTGTAAAGAGCTGATAATCAAGCTGTTAAATAAAATCCCTTCGGCCGATTGACCGAAGGGATTTCTGTTAAAACACTGATAATCAGTGCTTTATGTACTCTATTTTATTCTGCCTTCTCGAAACGGCAGCCAAAACCAAGGAGGTCTGAATCGAAGTTCTCAATATCTCCGTCGTACCAGATTGATGCATCTTCTACGTCGAGGAACGGAGGAAGGTCGTAATCCTTGAAGAGAAGGTTGAAGCTTGTGCCATCCTCTGAGAGAGCGATAGCGATAGTAGCCTTGCCTAGGGTCTCCTTAGTTGCGTCAAATGATCTGTTTGCAGGGTCCAGGCTGTAATGTGTGAATACTTCTGGGTCAACACCAGCGTCAAACATATAGAGGTTTGCCTCTTCGGAAGTGTACTTGCCAAGCTGCTCTCCATCTGCGCCAATGCTCATGGCCTCAGACATGGTGATGGTAGACTCTCTGAAGAACCAGTTGAATGCACCATCTCCACTAGGGGTGACTTTGATCGCACCAGTTTCTTCGTCTTCAGTGAATGTGAGTGTGAATCCTTCGTTTTCGAGAGGGAAAGTGTCAGCATCATAGCCATCTTCATCTGCGAAGAGATAGATAACCTCATAGTCATATATCTCGCTGAATGTCCATGTTCCGAGAAGCTTGCTTGGAGTCTGGAGCTCTGAGTGGACCTTGAAACGTACATATGCGTTGTCGCCAGGGATGAGCTTGTCGTTGCCTGAGTTGTCGATCTTTACGAGGACGCTCTCGCCTGGAGCCTCTGCGACGTTCTCAGAAGGCTTAAATGTCACGCTTGCGCTGTTGCCGCCCTTCTTGATGACGAAGTTCTCTGCGTCGCTCTCGATGAAGTCAGCGGCGTCTCCCTCAAGTGTGAAAGGAATTACGAGGTCCTCGGCCGCCATGAACTTGGCGCCTGACTTCTGGCCGGTGATGGTGAGAGTGATCTTTGAAGACTCGATGAGCTCGGCCTTGGTGGCGTTGAAGCTGTAGATGAGGGCTTCCTCAGCGTCCTTTGTCACGACTGCGGTGAAGTTGGTACCGATCTTGACACCCTCGGCAGCGAGGAGCTTGATGGTGATGGCAGTGTTGCCCTTCATACCGTTGTCGGTGATGGTGATGGAGCTGCTGGTCGTACCAAGCGCGAAGTTGAAGACCTCTGCAGAAACGCTGTAGTCAACACCCTTGACTGCGTCGCTGGTGAACTCGACCGGAATTGCGAGGGCTGCAGGAGCCGGCTTGTCGAGGTTTACGGTTACCTCAACTGAACTTCCTGAAAGGACAGTGCTGATCTTGTCCTGGAACTCGATGGTAGGGCTTTCTTCCTTCGGCTTGCAGCCGATCATGACTGAAAGAGTGGCGAATAATGCCACGATAGCTAGTGCTCTTTTCATAATTATTTAGTTGTTAATTCGTTGCATCTTCATATTCCATCCTTGCCGCGTTCACGATTTCCGTCTCTTCGGCACTCGGGATCTCTCCGGCAGGGAGAACATAGTCTGAATCTGAGTCTGTCGTCTTAGGTGGCTGCTCTTCATAGGAACAGCTGCAGATGCCTGCAACCAGTGCGGTTACGGCAAATGTATGAAATATTTTCCTACTTTTCATAACCTGGATTCTGTTTCATTTCTGGGTTGATGTCTACATCTGTCTTGTAGATAGGCGCGGTGTAGAGATATTCCTTTGTTGTATACTTGAGTCCGTTGCTGACGATCCACCATTCAGGTCTGCCGTTGCGCTTGAGCTCGAACCAGCGGTCGCCTTCGATGAAGAGCTCCTTCTGCCTTTCGTCGAAGATGGCCTGGAGAAGAGGCGTCAGATCGTTCCCGAGGGCGTCGACCTTGATCAGATTCCCCTCACGGACGGCGGGCAGGGTTGCCATGGTCAGAGGCTGGACGTCTTCGATCCTGTTCTCCCTGAGCTGGTTGACCAGGGCCAAGGCCTTGTCAGTGCGGTTCTTGTGGCAGGCGCATTCAGCGGACATGAGGAGTATCTCGGAGAGACGTATCTTGCATTCTGTGACCTTGATGTTCTGCCTTTTCCTGTCGAGGCTGGAAGTGTAGCGCACGTCCTTTGAAGGCTCATCGCCGAAAAGCCTGACGAACTTTGCCGAGGCCGGTCGGGATGAAAGATATTTCTTGACCACACTGAAATACCAGTCAAGCTCGCTGGAATCGTTGATATGCGACCTGATGATGACTTCGCCTTTTGCCGCCTTCTCGGAATTGATCATGGCATCATACTCCGCGCGTGGAGTTATCCTGAATCCGCTGTTCTGCATGATGTCGTCACAGAGGATCTCACATGCGTCCCAGTCCTCCATCCAGAATAGCATCTTTGCCTTGAATGCCTTGATCACCCACTCGGTGAAGAGGAAGTGCTTGTCCTGAGGGTCAAGCGCAAGAGCCTTGTCGAAGAGGCTTATGGCGTACTGGCAGGTCTCGAGGAGAGAAGCCCTTGCAGGCATTTCCTCGATGTCGAACCTGTCGACTATAGGGAGTCCCAGCTGCGTCGATTCCTTACCGGCATCCCATGGCTCGCAATAGTCCCTGATGAGGTTGTAGTAGACAGCTCCCTTGATAGCGTACGCTGCTGAGAGAGCGCCTCTTGCGGTCTTGCCTGTCCTACCCTCGAGATTCTCTATGACAATGTTGCAGTCCTTGACGGTCGGCCATGCGTTCCTGTACTTGTGCTGCATCGAGTTGATCTCCTCGCCTGCGTATGAAGGCACGTTGTTTCCGGTCTTCACGTTCGCGTCGAGGTTGTCGGCGCAGCCTTCCAGACGGATGATCTTCTCCATGTTGCCGATGATGAACTCGTCCTCTCCGCCTTCGATGTCGCGGAGTATGGTCTCGATGACAGACGCGAATTCCTCGTCGGTGGTCGGGATGACATATCCCTGAGGCTGCACGTTCAGGAAGTTCGTACAGGCCGTCAGTACGCATGCTGCGAATATGTATAATATCTTTCTCATGTCCTAGAAATCAATGCTGAAACCTGCTGAGACACTTCTGGTAGTAGGGTAAGTCGCACCTGGGACTTCAGGGTCCATACCGTCGTAACTGGTGATAGTCAGCATGTTGTTGAGTGAAACATTGAAGCTGATACCTTCCATCTTCGCCTTCTTCACTATCCTGGACGGAAGCGAGTAGGAGATGATCATGGATTTGAGCCTCAGGTAAGAAAGGTCCTTGACGTAGATCGCATCGATGATGCTGTAGTCCATAGGGTTCGAAGCAGCGAAGTTGTATATTGCGTTGAACCTGTCATAGATGCGTGGGTACTTCACTCCGGTCCTGTTCGTCTCGGTCCATCTGTCGGTCCTGTCCTTGGTGACGTTGAGGTGATTGCTGTAGAGGTCGCTGTACTCAGACTGGACTTCCTCAGTCGAGACGCCTCGGTGCAATGCGTTAGTGTAGGACGCGGGCGAGCTGATCTTGTCGTAGACCTTGTTGCCGAAGGAGTAGACTCCTGAAAGGCTTGCCTTGAGGTTCCTGTAGCTTACTGAGAAGTTGAAACCTCCTGTGAAAGGCGCGATAGTCGTTCCGAGGTAGTATCTGTAGTTGTCAGGGTCGTTGAGGTCGGAGATGCTTGTGACCTTGGCGTCGTCCCTGAGCCTGTACTTATAGAGTCCGTTGCTGGCGTCTATGCCTCCGTACTGACCTGACATGATCGCTCCGACAGGGTAGCCCTCGACGTATCTGTCCTTAGAGGAGATGGTTCCGTTCGAGGATGGGGTATACTTGGTCACCTTGTTGTAGTTGTAGGCAAAGTTGACGGAAGCATTGACTGCGACGTCCTTGCTCTGGTATATCTTGCCGCTCACTGTCGTCTCTATACCGCTGTTGAGGATGTTCGCCGAGTTGAAATAGACTGAGTAATAACCTACGGTGGAAGGAACGATGGATGAGGTCACTACATCGGAGCTCATCCTGTAATAGGCCTCGGTGTTGACATTGAGCCTGTCTTTCCATAGACCGAAATCAAGTCCGACCTTCGCGTCGCTGGTCTTTTCCCAGCCCAGGTTCGGGTTAGGGGCCGATGGCAGCTGGCCGAGTTTGTATGTCCCGGTTCCGTCATACCTGTATTCCTGTTGGATGTACTGCATGACAAGGAGGTGGGTGGTGCTGGTGTTGACGTCGCCTGTGAAGCCGTAGGCAGCCCTCAATGTAGCGTGTGACACAAGCTGAGGCATCCATGATTCTTCGCCCAGATGCCAGGCCGCTCCGGCGCTCCATGTCGGGTTGAACTGCTTGTTCGAGCCGAAGTTCGAGCTGCCGTCGGTACGGAAGGAGGCGTTGAGGACGATGGTCTTGCCGATATAGCCGTCGACCGAACCGTAGAACGATGCGTATCTGTTCTCGGTGAAATACTGTCCGTTGAGCCTCTCGACCTCGCTCAGCCACTGGTCGGTAGGACCTGAGATAGGAGGAAGGGACGAGGTTCCGGTGACAGGGTCGTAGTTGTATCTCTTGGTGAAGATAGTATTGGAATCCGATCCGCGGATCTCGGCACCTGCAAGTGCGTTCACGGTATACTTGTCAGCGAACTGCTGGTTGTATGCGAAGTGGCCTCTCGCGACGTAGCTGTTGCGGTTCGTGCGGTTCTGCGAGATGTTGCCGTAGAGGTTGGTCTGGGACTTGTCGTCGTTTCCGAGACGGTCGCGGAAAGCGGTGTAGGTGTCCTTGTCGACTATCTTGTCGGTGGAGTTGTTCGAGAACGAGTAGGAAGCGAGACCTACGAAGTGCAGAGGCTCTGCGATCTTGATGTCAAGCTGTCCGCGCAGAGTGTTCGAGGTGTTGACGGTCTTGGTGAAGTTGCTGCCGAGCTCGCGCAGGATGTTGAATCCGTTAAGAGGCATCACCTGTTCCACACCGCGGCCGTTGTAGTAGCCGAGGGAGAAGTAGGTGTTGTCCGCAGAATAGCTGCCGTCATCCTCGTATGCCTTCTCGTAAGGGTTTGCGAAATATGCGTACTTGAAGGCGTTGACATAGCTGTCCGGGCTCTTTGACTGCTGGCGGGCAGTCTCGAGTCCAACGTCCAGACGGACTCTGTCCACCGGTTTCATGGTCATGTTCGCGCTGAGGTTATACCTCTGGTAGTCATTGTTGATGAGCATACCGTTGTCGTCGTTCAGACCACCTGCCACGTAGTACGTGTATTTGTCAGAACCTCCGCTGAGAGATATGTGGTGGTTCTGAGAGAAAGCGTTGCGGAAAAGAAGCTTGTACCAGTTGGTGTCGTTGCCGCGCAGAGAGTTGATATAGGCGTCCTGCGCCGCTACGTCGCCTTTCATCGCCGCGAAAGGTCCGACTCCAGCCCTTACCTGACCCACTATTCCGATGACAGGGAAGATGGCGGTAGGGTCGCTGAGGGCTTTCTGGTAGCCTGCGGCAGAGAACTCGTCCCAGAGTTCCTGCTCCCAGTCGAGCTTCTCGGAAGAATTCATCAGGTTGACGCTCCTCTGAGGACGGAAAGACCATGTGAAGTTGTTGTTGTATCCGACCTTCGTGCTGCCGGCCTTTCCGCGCTTGGTGGTCACTACGATGACTCCGTTTGCGGCACGTGAGCCGTAGATCGCGGCAGCGGCGGCGTCCTTGAGGACCGTGATGCTCTCGATGTCGTTAGGGTTGATTCCTCCGATGCCGTTGACGAAGATATCGTCGAAGCCTCCTGTCGCAAGCTGCTCGGAACTGAGCTTAGGTGAGTCGTTCTGGAGAGGGACTCCGTCGACTACCCAGAGCGGCTCGCTGTTGCCCGAGAGGTTGTTCGTACCTCTGATCCTGATCTTGGACTGGGTTCCCGGCTGTCCGGAAGTCGCAGTTACGCTGACTCCGGCGAGCTCACCCTGCATGAGCGAACTGACCGAGGCGAGCGGCTTGGAACTGAACTTCTCCGAGTCCATGATACCTACCGATCCGGTGATCCTCTTGACCGTCGTCTGACCATAACCGGTCACGACGACCTGGTCGAGGGTGTTGGCTTCGAATTCGAGTACGATGACGACACCGCTGAGCTTCCCGGCCGTGACGTCGTATTCGAGCGTCTCCATACCGACTGACGAGACAATGACCGTCTTCACGCCTTCCGGAAGCGGCAGCGAGAAATGGCCGTCGAGGTCTGCGACGGTACCTGCTGAGTTCTTTTCCTTGCAGATAAGACCAGCCCCGATCACCGGCTGGCCATCGGGGTCAAGGACTGTTCCTTCGAAGCGTCTGCTCTGCGCGAAGGAGTCTAGGCTGATGGCGAAGAGTATCGCCATGCAGAGGAATATTCTTAGCTTTCTAATCAAGTTTCAGCTGTTCAATCTGTTTGTTGATTCTCTCGAGGATGGAGATCTTCTCCGCTCTGAGCTCCTCTGAGATGTCGACCTTGTAGTAGTGAGGGTTGATGAGACGTCTCTCAGACTTGCTGAAATGTGCGAGTGTGTCGTCGTAGAATGCCTTCTTCTCAAGAAGAGTGTGCTTTTCAGCGACGTACTTGCCGTTCTCGATCACAATCTTCTGGAGCGGGCGGTATCTGTATGTCCCGGCCTCGAAAGTCTTGTATTTGAATCTGTCCTGCTCGTCGTAGACGGTGAAGGTCTCTCCGGCCTCGATCTTCCTGCTTGTCTCGTCGCCCCTGAGGCAGGTTACGTCCGCCTTGTGGATCTCACCATAGTCCGGATCGTCCTTGATGATACGGTAGGTGATCTGGAAACCAGGGTTGATGAGCTTGATGGTGTCCTCTGAACGCTTGAGCACAGGCTCTCCCTTGATCTGCACGAGCTTGTAGACGTTGCCGAAGCAAGGGGCTGCCTTCGAAGTCGCGATAGCGTCGCCTACGCCGTAGCAGTCGATAGCGGCGCCCTGGCGCTCGAGGTCGGTGATGAGATACTCGTCAAGACCGTTGGTGGCGAAGATCTTGCACTTGGTCATGCCATGCTCGTTGAGGATCTTCCTTACCTTCACTGAAAGGTAGGCAAGGTCACCGCTGTCGAGACGGATGCCGTAGCCGCCCTCGTACGAGTCGTCGATCCCGTTCTCGCGGAAAGCCCTGATGGCGTTGACGATACCGCACTTGAGGGTGTCATATGTGTCGATGAGGAGAATGAGGTTCTCGCCCATGTGGGTCTTGATATAGTCTGAGAATGCCTGGTGCTCGCCCTCGACGCTGCTGCCGTATGAGGTGATGTAGCTGTGGGCCATGGTACCTGTCGAAGGAACGCCGTTCATCACTCCGGTGAGGATGTTCGATGTGCTTGCGCAGCCTGCGATGATGGCAGCCTTGGCTCCGTATGTGGCTGCCCATGGACCATGGGCGCGTCTTGAACCGAATTCACTTACAGGGTGGTTGGTAGCCCTGCATACTCTTGAAGCCTTGGTCGCTACGGCCATCTGGTGGTTCATTATGCAGAGCATCGGTGTCTCGAGCACCTGGGCCTCGATGAGCGGACCCTCGACGATTACGATAGGCTGGTTAGGGAACACGATCTCACCCTCGCGCATCGCATAGATGTTGCCGGTGAACTTCATGGTGCTGAGGTACTCGCGGAACTCCTTGTAGTCGTCTCCTGGAAGGAACTTCTCGAAGAAGCTGCTGTCCATGTTTCCAAGGTTCTGTACCATCTCTATCACCTCCTCGGTGCCGGATACTACAGCCCAGTTGTTGTTCTCAGGGGCTTTCCTGTAGAAGAGGTTGAAGATAGCAGTCTCGTCCTTCCTGCCTGTCTCGAAGAAAGACTTTCCCATAGTGTACTGGTACTTGTCTGAGCAATATGCGTTGTTGAGCATTTTCTGTCTTATATATTTATTACGCAAATCTAAATATTTTTTTGCGTAAGTTTGCATTAAACATCACCTTATGGAGACACTCAAGTCTATATTCAAGACATATACAGGGGCCGATGCCGATGAAATCAGGCCGCTTGGCGCTTCCGGAAGCAACCGCAGGTACTTCAGGATGACTGGTGGCGGGACTTCTCTGATAGGCGTCAAGGGAACCGACCGCGAGGAGAACGCCGCCTTCATTTCCATAGACCGTCATTTCGCGGCAAAGGGCCTGAACGTCCCCAAAGTCCTGGCAGTCAGCGAGGACGGGATGTACTATATCCAGGAAGACCTTGGCGGCACTGCCCTCTATGACGCAGTCTCCGAAGGCCGTCACAGCGGCGTCTACAGCCCTGAAGAAAGGGCTCTGCTCTGCCGCACGGTAGCCATGCTCCCGGACATCCAGTATCTCGGAGGTGAGGGACTGGACTATGGTACCTGCTATCCGGAGCCTGAGCTCAATGGGAGGATGGTGATGTTCGACCTCAACTACTTCAAATATTGCTTCCTCAAGCCTAGCGGACTCGAGTTCAACGAGGTCCGTCTCCAGGACGATTTCGACAGGCTTTGCAGCGACCTGCTCAAGGACTTCGGGAATACCTTCATGTACCGCGACTTCCAGGCCCGCAACGTGATGCTCAAGGACGGTCAGCCGTATTTCATCGACTTCCAGGGAGGTCGAAGGGGACCGGTGTATTATGACCTTGCGTCGTTCGTGTGGCAGGCCAGGGCTAAATATCCGGACGACCTGAAGGAAGATATGATCTCAGCCTATCTCAAGGCTCTCCGCAGGTATGAACCAGCTCTCGACGAGGCAGCCTTCCGCAGCAATCTGAGGCTCTTCGTGCTATTCAGGACGCTTCAGGTTCTCGGCGCCTATGGATTCAGAGGACTTGTCGAGAAGAAGGCCCACTTCCTTGCGAGCATCCCGCCGGCACTGGACAATCTCCGAAAGCTGATAAGCACTCCTTTCGAGGAGTATCCGTATCTGAATCAGGTACTTGGACGCATGCTCTCACTTGAGAAGTTCAATCCTCCAGCAGCGTCCGAGGACGGCCTGCTCGAGGTCAAGGTCTACAGCTTCTCGTTCAAGAAAGGCATCCCGGAGGACAACTCCGGCAACGGTGGCGGCTATGTCTTCGACTGCCGCGACATAATCAATCCTGCCAACAAGGAGGAACGCGACGGCAAGATCCTGAACCCGGACTATCTCTACTACCGAACCATCAACGGCAGGGACAAGGACATCATCGACTATATCGAGAACAGGGGCAGGTCGGAGGGATTCGTCGACGACTATATCCCGGTCGCTGACTATCTGGACCATGTCTGCAGCCTTGTCGACGCCCATGTCGACACCTACGTCAGACGCGGTTTCTCAAGCCTCCAGGTCTGCTTCGGCTGCACCGGGGGCCAGCATCGCAGCGTCTACTGCGCCCAGCACGTCGCCGAGCATCTTGCCGCAAAATACGGCGGCAGGATCCATGTCAGGCTCATCCACAGGGAACAGGGCATTGAGGAAAACTTATAGAACATTCAGGAGCATCCAATGAAGGCAATGATATTCGCTGCGGGACTCGGGACCCGTCTGAAACCCCTTACCGACGAAATGCCGAAGGCGCTCGTTCCGGTGTGCGGACAGCCGCTTCTGTACCATGTGCTCGAAAAGCTCAAGGCCGCCGGGGTGGACGAGACGATCGTCAACGTCCATCACTTCCCGGACATGATAAGGCAGTGGATAGAGCACCATGATACCGGAATCAAGGTCAGCATCTCCGACGAGAGGGACTTCCTTCGCGAGACCGGCGGCGGAATAAAGTACGCCGAGCCGCTTCTCAAAGGCAGCGGCGGTTTCCTGGTCCACAACGTCGACATCCTGTCCAATCTCGACATCGCCTGGCTGATGTCCCAGGTCCATGGTACCTCGCTCTCGACGCTTGTCGTCAGCGAACGCAAGACTAGCCGTTATCTGCTTTTCAACGACGAAATGAGGATGGTCGGCTGGACCAATGTGACGACAGGGGAGGTCCGTACCCCGTTCAAGGACCTGGACGTCTCGAAATGCCGCAAGCTTGCTTTCTCCGGCATCCACTATATCTCAGACGGGATATTCGATCTGTTCAGAAAGAAAGAAGTCAGCGACAGGTTCTCCATCACTGACTTCTATATCGATGTCTGCGCCGATTACCCGATAATGGGTGTCGTCCCTGAGGATTTCAGGATGATCGACGTCGGCAAGCTTGACACTCTCGCCAAGGCTGAGGAATTCCTCGCCTAGCTGTATTCTCTATTGATAGACTAGATCGCAGGAATCTCGTCGCAGTTGCCCTGAGGACTTGCTGTCTCGATCCTTCCTATGTATCTCACGAAGAGGATGATGAAAAGGATCGCGGCGGCAAAGATCGTCCAGTAGGCATATCCTGGCAGAAGATCCAGCCATGAATCATATTCGCTGAGCGACTCGCTCTGGCCCATGCAGAGGGCGAGGGTGTTGTTGGCGAAATGCATGAGCATGGTAAGCATGATCGAACCTGTCTTGTAGTAGACATAGCCCATCAGGCAGCCGATCGCGAATGCAGGGATGGCCTGCCATGGATTGAGGTGGATGACTGCGAAGAAAAGCGCTGAAAGCACGATTGCAAGATATGGGTTCATGTTCGAGCCGTCTGCCTTCTTGTAGTTGAGCAGACCTCTGAGCACTGTTCCTCTGTAGAGCCATTCCTCAAAGAATGGAGCGAAGATGCTGACGCTGAGGAAATTGAGGAAGAAGTTGCCTTCTGTCATGCTGTTAAGCGCATCCTCGAGCCACTTCGGCATCTCAGGCATCGCAGAGTTGACTGCGTCCATGTCGAAAGCCATGCAGACCGTAGCCAGCATGCAGAGGACGGCGGTGAGGACCACTCCTCCCTTGCCGAAATGCTTGCTGTCGATCGCGTAGCCGGTCTCGAACATCATGTTGCGGTTGCTCACCATCTTGGCATAGATCATCGCAGGGATGAACATCACCGGATATGCGATCAGGGTACCGTAGGTCTCTACAGCTTCCTTTCCGAGAGGGATGAGGCAGAGCGATACGATGTTGCCCAGAAGTGCGCCGAGAAGGATCCACAGGAGCATTCCGAACATGCCGCTTACACCTGGCACATACCATGAGAAGCCGGACAGTACGTCGTAGTTCGAGTTTGAACTTCTTTTAAAGAATGCCATATGGTGCTACTTATAAAGTGGGGTTGGATATGTGCCGTTGTCAGCAAGTTCCTGGAACTTCGCTACCACTGCAGGACGATCCTCCTTGAAGGTCACGCCGAACCAGCGTGACGGGGTAGAGAGGACCTCGCACTTGTCGCCGCCCTTCTTGATCATGGTATCTACAGCGTAAGGGATGTAGTACTCCTTCTTGAGCTCCTTTACGTTGACGTCGAGGAATGCCTTGAAGATCTCGTAGCTCTTGCCGAAGTAGTCAGGGGTGAATCCCCACATGTTCATTGAGCAGAGGGTCTTGCCCTGGAGCTCGATGTGGTTCTCGAGGGTCACTGAATTGTCGCCGTAGATGTTGCCGTCGGCCTCTCTTGCGATGTTGTGGTGCTCAGCGATGTCGGTGAGGTGCTGGTCTGCGTCGTATGTGCAGACTCCTCTTGATACTCCACCTGACTCTGAGAGGGTGTTCTCAAGCTCGAAGCCTACGATGCAGTAGGTTCCCTTGCTGTCCTCGTGTGCCTTGAGCCATTCGCCGAGGATCCTGAATGAATCCTTGCCATAGTAGTCGTCGCCGTTGATGACAGCGAAAGGCTCCTTGATGACATCCTTTGCCATAAGCACGGCGTGTGCTGTTCCCCATGGCTTCTGTCTCTCCGGATCCATCTCGTATCCCTCAGGGATCTTGTTGAGCTCCTGTGTGACGAATACGAACTCGAGAGGTGTGCCGTCGACGCACTTGACATTCTTGTATTTCTCCTTCACTGCCTGCTCCATCTGCTCCTTGAAATACTCTCTGACGATATAGACTACCTTGCCGAAGCCGGCAGCCACTGCGTCATAGATAGAGTAGTCGATGATTGTCTCTCCGCTAGGACCGACTCCGTCCATCTGCTTGAGTCCGCCATATCTGCTGCCCATTCCGGCTGCAAGTACCAAAAGTGTAGGTTTCATAACTATTTGTTGTCTTTAATTTTCTCTTTTCTTGGTTGATGACCTCAAAATTAGTTATTTTTGCTGACATCTTAATCAAGAAATCTCATAAAGGTCTCATAGATGGGCAAGCTGAAGGAAATATGGAATGGTGAGCACAAGGGCTTTGTGCGTTATGCTGCAGTCGTGACTGTGCTTTTCCTGCTTTATGTCTGCGTCTTCGGACACGACAGTCTCTGGCGCTGGGTCAAGGCCGGAGCGGAACTCCGTGGCCAGAACCGCCAGATCGAGCTCTATCAGAGAGAGATCGACCAGATGGACGCCCAGATCCGCATGCTCTCAAATGACGTCGACTCCCTCGAGGAATTTGCCCGGGAGAACTTTTCTTTTGCTGCCCCGGGCGACGACGTCTATATCGACGAATAGACGTGCGACCTAGGTCACCTGAAACCCCCGAGACCTAGGTCACTGTATTTCTGTAATTGATTGATATATAGTATTATAAGAAAAATGGGTGACCTAGGTCACGGCACTTTTGTCCGACCTAGGTCACTTTCTTGGGATTTGCCCTTTTTTGCAGGCAGCATCTTTCTGGTTATCCAGCAATATCTGGACGTATTCCAAACAATATCTGGACGTATTCCAAACAATATCCGATCTACATAAAAGCAGCAAACTCCTGCAAGGGCGACCTTTTCCCCAAGTTCTTGGGAGCCCGGCAGGAGTTTGCTGCTTTGTTATGCAGGGATTTGCTGCTTTGTTATGCAGGAGTTTACTGCTTTGTTATTGATTCTTACAGACAATAACCTGTGTAAGTCCATGGAGTGATCTCGCGAAGCTCAGCCTTCACACTCTCAGCGACATCAAGAGTCTCGATGAAGTCCTTGATGGTAGCCTCGTCGACTGGCTTGCCGGTGCGGGTGAGAGCCTTGAGAGCCTCGTAAGGGTTAGGATAGTTCTCTCTTCTGAGGACGGTCTGGATAGCCTCGGCAGCGACAGCCCAGTTGGCCTCGAGGTCCCTGTGGAGGGCAGCCTCGTTGAGGATGAGCTTGCCGAGACCCTTCTTGAGTGAAGCGAAGGCGATGAGACCGTGTGCGAGAGGCACACCGATGTTACGGCTGACAGTAGAGTCTGTGAGGTCTCTCTGGAGACGCGAGATAGGAAGCTTCATTGAAAGGAAGGTAAGGATCGCGTCTGCCATACCGAAGTTACCCTCGGCATTCTCGAAGTCGATAGGGTTCACCTTGTGAGGCATGGCTGAAGAGCCGACCTCTCCCTTTACGACCTGCTGACGGAAATATTCCATTGAGATGTATGTCCAGATGTCGCGGCAGAGGTCGATGAGGATGGTGTTGATGCGGCGGAGAACGTCGAAGATCGCTGCGAGGTTGTCGTAGTGCTCGATCTGGGTTGTAGGGAACGACCTGTGGAGACCGAGAGAAGCTACGAACTCGTTGCCGAATGCGATCCAGTCGTACTGAGGGTATGCCACCTTGTGTGCGTTCATGTTACCTGTAGCACCGCCGAACTTCGCAGGATAGGTCATCTGCTCGAACTGACGGATCTGCTCCTCAAGACGTACCTGGAACACCTTGAACTCCTTGCCTACGCGGGTAGGGGAAGCTGGCTGACCATGGGTCTTGGCGAGCATAGGGATCTCCTTCCACTCCTCTGCGTCCTTTGCGATGATTGCGAGGACTTCCTTGAGTGCAGGCATGTATACCTCCTCGAGCGCCTCCTTGAGCATAAGAGGGGTGGCGGTGTTGTTGATGTCCTGTGAGGTAAGTCCGAAATGGATGAATGTCAGATACTTCTCGAGACCGAGCTCTGTGAAGCACTCCCTGAGGTAGTATTCAACGGCCTTTACATCGTGGTTTGTCACCTTCTCGATGTCCTTCACCTTCTGTGCCTGCTCAGGAGTCATCTCCTTCCATACGGCCTGAAGCTTGGCTTCGAGCTCCGGATTGAGGACGCCTTCGAGCTGAGGGAGAGGCATCTTGCAGAGTGCGACGAAATATTCAATCTCGATCCTTACTCTGTACTTGATGAGAGCGTATTCGCTGAAATATTCTGAAAGGGAAGCGGTCTTGCTGTAGTAACGTCCATCTATAGGAGTCACAGCCAAAAGTGTCTGAAGATTTGTCATTCTAACCAATTGTCAAATTAGAATGCAAAAATAATGATATTGTTCGGTTTATCCTAATCTGCGGAAGATTTCAACTGTCCTTTTCGCCTCGGCGACGTCGTGGACCCTGAGGATGTCGGCACCTCTCTGGAGCGCAGCCAGATGGAGAGCCTGTGTCGCAGGGAGCGACTCCTCCGGAGTTATGTCGAAGAGCCTGTAGATCATGCTCTTGCGGGAGACGCCTACAAGGGTCCTGCGGCCTGGGATGAGGATGCTTTCCATCTCGTCCATCAGCTGCCAGTTCTGCTCGACGGTCTTTGCGAAGCCGAAGCCGGGATCGAGCACCCACTCCCTGATTCCGAAGTCCTCCGCCTTGTCGGCGAAATCAAGGAAATACCTGCGGACAGCGGCAGTGACCGGGCTCATGGTACCATAGTCCGGATCGTCCGTACCCGGAAGGGGATAGTCCGTCAGCGACTGCATGGTCATCGGGTTGCCTCTCTTGTGCATGGCGACGTATTCAAGCCCCAGTTCTCCGACGGTCGGGAGCATCTGAGGGTCGTCCTCGCCGGCAGAGATGTCGTTCACGATGAAGTCCCCGATCCTGTCGAAGCAGCGGCGTACGACCTCAGCCCAATAGGTGTCGATGGAGATGCGGATGTCGGGAAAACCGCTTCTGACGGCCGCCAGGACAGGCTCCAGACGCTGCCATTCGACCTCCGCTCCGACACCCTGCGAACCTGGCCTTGTCGAGCAGGCCCCGATGTCGATGATGTCGGCGCCCTCATGTACCATGGTCCCGATACGGTCCATGGCAGCCCTCACGTCTGCCTTCCCGTCCTCCGAGAGGCATCGGCTCGCGCTGTAGTAGGAATTGTCGGTGATATTGACGATTCCCATGATCTCGATTTTCCGATTGCGGTCCATAAGTCTGTCTGTTTACGGCAAAGTTATCAAAAAATGCCTATCTTTATAGGCTGTATACACAATTGAAATAAAAACATAAGATATCATATGAAACAGATCGCAACAGACAAGGCTCCAGCAGCTATCGGCCCATACAGCCAGGCAATCAATGAAGGTGGACTCGTATTCGTCTCAGGCCAGATTCCTATCGACCCTGCGACAGGCGCATTCGTAGAGGGTGGCATCACCGAGCAGACCACCCAGTCTCTCACCAACCTCCGCAATATCCTCGCAGAGGCAGGTACAGACCTCAGCCACGTCATGAAGACAACCGTGTTCCTTGCCGACATCGCTGATTTCGCTGCGATGAACGCTGTCTACGCACAGTTCTTCACAGCTCCGTACCCTGCACGCTCAGCCGTAGCAGTGAAGGACCTCCCTAAGGGAGCCCTCGTGGAGATCGAGTGCATCGCCTGCAAGTAGGCCATGCTGGTAGTCATCGAAGGACTTGACGGGGCAGGAAAGTCCACTCAGGTCAAAAGACTCAGAGCATATCTGACAGAGAAGTGCGGGAACCTGGAGTACATCCATTTCCCACGCTATGACGCCCCTGTCTATGGAGACCTCATCGGAGGCTTCCTCAGAGGCGATTTCGGCGATATCAACCAGGTGCATCCTAAGCTCGTGGCCCTTCTTTACGCGGAGGACCGCCACGGCGCCGCTCCCCAGATGAAGGCTACTCTCAGGGAGGGAGGCTGCATGCTCCTCGACCGCTACGTCTATTCGAACATCGCATACCAGTGCGCCAAGATCGCTGACCCGAGGGAGAAGGAAGACCTCAGGGAGTGGATCAACAACACTGAGTACGGCAACTTCGACCTTCCGCGTCCGGACCTCAACATCTTCCTCGACGTCCCGATCGGATTCGTCGAGAAGAAGCTCGCTGAGAACAGGGGAGGCAACGACAGGAACTACCTTGGAGGCGCCCAGGATATACATGAGGCCGACATCGAGTTCCAGAAGAGGGTGAGGGAAGTGTATCTCCGCCAGTGTGAGGTGGATCCGAAATTCATAAGGATCGACTGCTCTGACGAGAACGGTGCGATGCTCCCGCCTGACGATATTTTCGCCAAGATCAAGGCAACAGTAGATTCAACATTCAATTTCTAGACATGAAGACAGATTTCCTCGGATACAGGAGATATTTCGCAGTAGTCATAGGTCTCGTATTCTTCTGCGCAGGCCTGCTCAAACTGATGGATCCCGTAGGAGCCAGACTTGTGGTCTCTGAATACTTCAAGTTCCTGGGCTTGGGATTCCTCGACTCACTCTCTTCGTTCGTGGGAGTCTCGCTCGCTGTCCTTGAGACCTTGACCGGAGCCGCGCTGGTGACAGGCGTGTTCAGGAAGATCGCGGCGGCCGTCACCGCTGCTTTCCTCGGATTCTTCACCCTTCTCACTCTCGCGCTCTGGATCGTCAACCCGGAGATGGACTGCGGCTGCTTCGGCGAGGCCATCCATCTCACCCATTTCCAGTCGTTCATCAAGAACGTCGTCCTCTGCATCCTTGCCGTCATCGCCTTCGTCCCGTTCAAGGACTATGGTACCCCGAAGAAGCGTAAGTACGTATCATTCGGCCTGATCGCGATATCATCCTTGCTCATCCTTCTATGGTGCGGCACCCACATCCCGTTCACGGACTTCACTCCGTTCAGTCTTTCGTCAAGGCTCGCCGCTGCGCAGGAGTACAATGAGGACGGGGAGGACAAGTTCATCGCTACCTTCATCTATGAGAAGAACGGCCAGGAGGGTACCTTCACTCTTGACGACCTTCCTGATTCGACCTGGAATTTCGTACGTACCGAGACTGTCCTGAGGCAGGACAATGTCGTCGAGAAGGACCATCCGACCCTTTCGATCTCGGACGCTGATGGCGTGTACCATGACCAGTTGCCTGCGGAAGACCTGGCGATGGTCGTATCGGCCCACAAGCCGTCTGCCGTGTCGGACAGGAACTGGGAGAAGATAGCTGATTTCCTTGTGTCAGCCGAAGGGAACGGCTTCACTTCGCTTCTTATCACACCTGTGTCACACAGGGATGTCGTCGCGATGCTCCCTGCCACACTTACTGATGAGCAGCGTGCCGCGATAGTGGACAATCTTTATTTCTCTGATTTCAGGACCGTCATCTCTCTCAACAGGTCCAACGGAGGCGTGACATATTTCAATGAGGGACATCTTATCCAGAAATGGAGCGCCCGCAACATGCCTTCCGATTCAAGACTCGGCAAGATCAGGTCCCACGATGAGACTGACCTGATGCTGACAGCAAGTACAAAAGGACGCCTGTCATTCCAAGCGTCCTTCCTATATTCATTTGTCGTTATGTTTCTGATCTAGAGCAGCCTCTAAGCCTGTGGCCTAGAGACTTCTCTTTATCTCGACGATCTGGAATGCCTCGATTACGTCGCCTTCCTTGATGTCGTTGTAGTTCTCGATTCCGATACCGCACTCCATTCCGGCGATGACCTCCTTGGCGTCGTCCTTGCCTCTGCGGAGAGACGATACTTCACCGGTGTAGATCACGATACCGTCACGGATGAGACGTACCTTGTTGTTCTTGGTGAACTTACCCTCCTTGATGAGACAGCCGGCGATTGTACCGACCTTAGGGATCTTGAACGGCATCTTGACGTATGCTGTTGAAACGACCTCTTCCTTCTTCTCAGGCTCGAGCATACCCTCGATACCATCCTTGACCTCGTTGATACAGTCGTAGATGACAGAGTAGAGTCGGATTTCGATTCCTTCCTTCTCCGCGGTGTTCCTGGCCTCGGTCGATGGACGTACCTGGAAACCGATGACAACTGCGTCTGATGCGGTTGCGAGCATGATATCTGACTCGGAGATTGCGCCGACAGCCTTGTGGATGACGTTTACATGGATCTCCTCTGTAGAGAGCTTGATGAGTGAGTCAGAGAGTGCCTCTACTGAACCGTCCACATCACCCTTGACGATGACATTGAGCTCCTTGAAGTTACCGATGGCGATTCGGCGACCGATCTCTTCGAGAGTCATATGCTTCTGGGTCTTGATGCCCTGGATGCGGAGGAGCTGCTCACGCTTGTTGGCGATTGACTTGGCCTCCTTCTCGTCTGTCATGATGTTGAACTTCTCACCTGCGCTTGGCGCACCGTTGAGACCGAGGATCGATACAGGTGTGGATGGACCTGCCTCTGTGACGTTCTGCCCACGCTCGTTGAGCATGGCCTTGATACGTCCGTAGTAGCTTCCTGAGATCATCATGTCACCCTTGTGGAGAGTACCGTTCTGTACGAGCACTGTAGCGACGAATCCACGGCCCTTGTCGAGTGATGACTCGATGACTGCACCTGAACCGAGCTTCTTAGGGTTGGCCTTGAGCTCCATGAGGTCGGTCTCGAAGAGGACCTTCTCGAGAAGCTTGTCGACATTGATACCCTTCTTCGCAGAGATCTCCTGGCACTGGTACTTACCGCCCCATGCCTCTGTGAGGATGTTCATCTGCGCGAGCTGCTGGTAGATCTTGTCTGCCTGTGCACCTGGCTTGTCGATCTTGTTGATCGCGAATACCATAGGCACGTTTGCAGCCTGTGCATGGTTGATAGCCTCGACTGTCTGCGGCATGACTGCGTCGTCTGCGGCGATGATGATGATCGCAAGGTCTGTCATCTGGGCACCACGGGCACGCATCGCGGTGAACGCCTCGTGGCCAGGGGTGTCGAGGAAGGTGATGTGCCTTCCGTCAGGCATCTCTACGTTGTATGCACCGATGTGCTGTGTGATACCGCCGGCCTCACCGGCGATCACATTGGTCTTGCGGATGTAGTCGAGGAGGGAAGTCTTACCATGGTCGACGTGACCCATGACGGTGATGATAGGAGGTCTGGTCACGAGATCTTCCTCTCTGTCCTCTTCCTGCTCGATTTCCTGAGTGAGCTCAGCTGTGACGAACTCGACCTTGTAACCGAACTCCTCTGCTACGAGGACGAGGGTCTCGGCATCGAGTCTCTGGTTGATCGATACCATCATACCAAGGCTGAAGCAAGCTCCGATGACCTTGTTGACAGGGGTGTTGTTCATGAGGGTTGCGAGGTCGTTCACGGTAACGAACTCTGTTACCTTGAGTACCTTCTTCTCGGCGAGCTCCTGCTCCATCTCCTCCTGCATCTTCTGGGATGCAAGCTCCCTCTTCTCCTTCCTGTACTTCGCACCGAAGTTGCTCTTCTTGCTGTCGTTCATCCTTGCGTAGGTCTCCTTGACCTGCTTCTGGATTTCCTTCTGCATCTCTTCAACCTCAGCCTCGGTCATAGCCGGCTTGAACTTGTCGCGGTTGCGACCCTTTCCGTTCTGGTTGTTCTGGTTATTCTGGTTGTTGTTTCCGCGGTTGTCCCTGCCGTCCCTTCCATTCTTGCCTTTGTTGCCGTTCTGGTTGTTCTGGCCGTCCTTGCCGTTCTTACGGTCGTCGCGGTTTCCACCCTTGCGGTTGTCGCTGGCGTCTACCTTGTTGACGTCGACCTTCTGGCTTCCGTCCTTGGAGATACGCTCTCTCTTTTTCTTCTTCCTGTCGAACTGTGAGAGATCGACCTTGCCGACGATCTTGAGACCGTTCTGCCTAGGCTCTTCCGGTGCAGGTGCCGCTGCCTCTGCCTTTGCAGGCTGTGAAGGCTCCTCCGCAGGGGTAGGCACGGATTCCTCTTCAACTGCTGGTTCTGGCTCTGGCTCAGGTTCCTGCTCTACGACCGGCTCAGGCTCGGCCACTGGCTCCGGCTCCTGTACAGGCTCCGGTTCAGGTGTCGGCTCGGGAATCGGCTCCGGCTCTACGACAGCCGCCTCAGGCTCTGCGACCGGTGCCTCTTCCACCACTGTCTCCTCGACCTGTGGAACCACGACAGGCTCCTCTTCCTTTGCTGCAGGCTTTGAAGAAAGTGACGTGCTTGTGATGATTGTCTCTCTTACCGGCTCGTAGTCGTCGGCCTCACTGGCGCTCTTGCGGGTGTTCTTCTCGATGATCTCCTTCATCTTGATGTCCACCTTGGCTGCCTCCTGTGCGTCCTTGCGGTCTGCGCCGAACTTCTTCTCGAGGTCGGAAAGATAGGTGTCCGATACCTTCTGGTTAGGATTCATGTCCTCGATCCCTGCTCCCTTGTCATTGAGGAAGTCCACGAGGGTACCGATACCGATATTGAATTGCTTCGCTAATTTACTTAGTCTGATTTCTGCCATATAAACCCCTTTGAAATTGTTCTACTTAAGATTAGTCCTCGAACTCTGCCTTGAGGATATCCATGATCTCGTCTACGGTCTCGTCCTCGAGGTCAGCCCTCTTGGCGATGTCAGCAGCTGAAAGGGCAAGCACGCTCTTCGCTGTGTCGCAGCCGATGGCCTGGAGACGCTCGATGATCCATGGATCGATGACGTCGTCGAACTCGCTGAGGAGTACGTCCTCCTCGTCCTCGCCGTCAACCTGTGGGACATCTCTCCATACCTCGATCTCACGGCCTGTGAGGAGGCTTGCGAGACGGATGTTGCATCCGCCCTTGCCGATACCCTTCTTGACCTCCTCAGGAAGCATGAATACCTTGATCTTGCCGTCCTCTGAAGTCATGTCGATAGAGGATATCTTCGCAGGGTTGAGGGCTCTCTGGATGAGGAGCTGGGTATTGGTGGTCCACTGGAGCACGTCGATGTTCTCGTTGCGGAGCTCGCGTACGATACCGATGATACGCGAACCCTTCACGCCGATACATGCTCCGATAGGATCGATTCTGTCGTCGTATGACTCGACAGCGACCTTGGCACGCTCGCCAGGTACACGTACGACCTTCTTGATGGTGATGAGACCGTCGTAGATCTCAGGTACCTCCTGCTCGAAGAGCTTTACGAGGAACTCGTCAGAGGTTCTTGAGAGGACGATGTAAGGAGTAGTGTTGTTCTTCATCTCCACGCTCTTGATGATGGCGCGGACGGTGTCGTTCTTCTTGAAGTGCTCACCAGGGATCTGCTCTGACTTAGGGAGTCTGAGCTCGTTGCCGTCCTCGTCGAGGATGAGGACTTCCTTTGACCATGTCTGGTATACCTCACCTGTGAAGAGCTCGCCGATCTTCTCTGCGTACTTGTTGTAGAGGTTTGCCTTCTCGATGTCCATGATGCGGCCCTGGAGGTTCTGCCTGATGTTGAGGATACCTCTGCGGCCGAACTCCTTGAGCTCTACCTTCCTTGTGTAGGTCTCGCCGATCTCGAAGTCGTCCTCGCCCATCTCCTGGAGCTCCTCGAGGGAGATCTCGGTGTTAGGATCCTCGACTTCCTCGACTACCTCGAGGTTCTGGTAGATCTCGCAGTCTCCCTTGTCGACGTTGATCACGACGTCGAAGTTGTCTGCTGAACCGTAGGTCTTGGTGATCTGTGTGATGAATACGTCCTTGAGGACACCCATCATAACTGGTCTGTCAATGTGCTTCTCGTCCTTGAAGGATGCGAAAGCACTTTTAAGATCGATTTTCTCTTCTGCCATTTTATCTATGTTTTATTATTAATCAAATGTGATGTAAGGCCTTACTGAGTTGACCTGGTCGAAAGGAAGGACGTCGGTGTGCTCCACCTCGACCTTCTTCTTCTTTCCTTCGACGGCCTCCTTGGCCTTGTATCTGACTGTCACGCCCTGCTCGTCCGCGTCCACGAGCTCGGCTACGAACTTCTTTCCGCCCTTTGCCTGGACTTCGACCATGGTACCTTTCGCCTTGATGTACTGGCGGAGGTCCATGAACGGAAGGTCGAGACCTGCCGATGTCATCGTGAGGGCATAGTCCATCTCGTCCTGGTTCCAGATCTCATGGAACACCTTGTCGAGTGCGATGCAGTCCTCGAGGTCTATGCTTCTGTCCATGGCCTCGATCATCACGGTGATGTTGTTGTCCGCGTCAGCCTCCACGTCTACGATGAAACAGCCTCTTGCCTCTACGGCAGCGCTGAATTTCTCGCGTATTTCCTTTTCAAATGCGTTCATCTGCGTTCAGATATTTAAAAAAGATAGGAGACGTCATGCGTCCCCTATCTCAACTCACGGGTGCAAATATAGCAATTTTTGTTCAGAATAGGCATAAGAATTGATAAAAAGTATATAAATATGGTGTATGTTGTCACAAACCGCAGTAAATTTGCATCAATAAGTATAAATAGTTAACAGATATATATGGAATTTACAGCCAAGCAGCTTGCGCAGGTGCTCAAGGGAACAGTGGACGGGGATCCGGAGGCAAGAGCAACCGACTTTGCGAAGATCGAACATGGAAAGCCAGGCAAGCTCTGCTTCTACGCAAATCCTAAATACGAGGCATATGTATATACATGCCAGGCAAGCATCCTGCTTGTGAACAAGGATTTCGTGCCTACAGCAAAAGTCACCCCTACGATGGTCAGGGTCGAGAACGCATACTCGGCTCTCGCTGAACTGCTTAAATACGTTGCGACCAAGAAGCGCACGGACAGACGCCACAGAGGCTTCCGCTCTTCATGGTTCCTCACGACCAAGTTCGGAAAGAAGGTCTACCTCGGAAGCCATTCATACGTCGGCCACCACGCGGTGGTAGGCGACCATACCAAGATTTTCGAGAACGTCTATGTCGGCGACAATACAGTCATCGGCAAGAACTGCCTTATCTATCCGGGAGTAGTGATCTATCCTGGAATGGTCATAGGCGACAATGTGATAATCCATTCCAATGCAGTCATAGGCTCCGACGGCTTCGGAAACGCTCCGCAGCCTGACGGCACATGGGAGAAGATAGAGCATCTGGGAAACGTCATCATCGGAGACAACTGCGAGATCGGAGCATGTACCACCATCGACCGTGCAGAGATGGAATCTACCATAATCGGAAAAGGCGTCAAGATCGACAACCTCTGCCAGATCGCACATAACGTCGAGATCGGAGACAATACGGTCATGGCTGCCCAGTGCGGCATCGCAGGCTCGACAAAGATCGGAAAGAACTGCATCTTCGGAGGTCAGGTCGGCATCGCCGGCCATCTTACGATCGCGGACAATACGACTATCGGAGCCCAGGCGGGAATCATTGGAAACATCAGGAAACCTGGTGAAGTACTGCTCGGTTCTCCGGCTCTTCCGGTCCGCAATTATATGAAGAGCTACGCCGTCTTCAAGAGGTCGGGACAGGAGTAGGAAACAGCCGTTGGCAACTTTGAGGAAAAATTGCTAACTTTGTCGGCTATATTGATTACAGATGAATCAGCATACATTAAGAAATACATACACATTCGAGGGTAAAGGTCTCCATACCGGAACAGTTTCCAGAATGACAGTGGGCCCGGCTCCTGAGAATTCAGGTGTGCGTTTCCGCAGGTCCGACCTCGGCGACGTCTATATCGACGCAGTCGCCGGGAACGTTTCGAACACTGCCCGCTCGACGACTCTCTCCAACGGTACTGCAGAAGTACATACAGTAGAACATATCCTTTCTGCGCTTACAGGCATGGGCATAGACAATGCCCTCATTGAGATCGACAACGTCGAGGTCCCTATCCTTGACGGCAGCGCGCGCTTCTATGTGGAGGCGTTCGCCAAGGACGGTCTCCAGGAGCAGGCTGCGGAAAGAGTATATATGACAGTCCCTGAGACGATTGAGCTCAAGGACGAGAAGACGGGCTCGTGGGTCCGCATTGAACCTGCCGACAGCCTCTCATACGAGGTTACGGTCGATTTCGGCTCAAAGGTCCTCGGAGTGCAGAGCGCTGCATGGAACGAGGGCGCTGACTATGCGAAGGAGATCGGAGTGTGCAGGACCTTCGTGTTCTTCCATGAGATCGAGTTCCTCTTCGCCAACAACCTTATCAAGGGCGGCGACGTGGACAACGCAATAGTGATAGTCGAACATCCAGTTTCGGACGGACAGCTCCAGAGGATGTCTGCATCACTCGGCAAGCCGGCTCTCAAGGTGGAGTCGAACGGCTACCTGAACAATCTCCAGCTACATTTCGAGAACGAGTGCGGAAGGCACAAGCTTCTCGATCTTATCGGCGACATAAGGCTCTGCGGAGGCTTCCTCAATGCGAAGATCACCGCGTACAAGCCTGGTCACACCATCAATACCAACCTGGCCAAGGCATTCAGAAAGACTTTGGCTTAACACACAAGAATTCATATGAATAAGATTCACCCATTGGCAACCGTCAGCCCTGAAGCAAAGCTTGGCGACAATATCGAGATCGGACCATACGCATTCATCGATTCCGATGTAGAGATCGGAGACGGCTGCAAGATACTTCCACACGCGACGATCTTCCAGTATGTGAAGATGGGCAGGAACTGCACGGTGTTCCCAGGTGCAGTCGTAGGCGCTGTCCCTCAGGACCTCAAGTTCAACGGAGAAGTGACCTACGTGGAGATCGGTGACAATGTGACCATCCGTGAGTGCGCTACCATCAACAGAGGTACCAAGGCAAGCGGAAAGGGCGTCACCAAGGTAGGCAGCAATACACTCATCATGTCATATGTGCACATCGCACACGACTGTACAGTCGGCAACCACTGCATCCTCGTAAGCTACACAGGTATCGCAGGTGAGACGGATGTAGATGACTGGGCAATCCTCGGCGGTGGCTGCAAGGCCCACCAGTTCTCGAAGATCGGTGCACACGCCATGGTAGGTGGAACATCCGGCATCAACAAGGACGTTCCTCCATTCGTTCTCTGCGGCAGGAATCCTATCTGCTTCTGCGGCGTCAACATCGTCGGTCTCCGCAGAAGAGGCTTCGATTCAGAGAAGATCCGTGAGATCAAGGATATCTATGACACAATCTACTACAGCGGCCTCAACATCACTGACGGCTGTGCGAAGGTAGAGGCCGGTTTCCCTCAGTCAAAGGAAAGGGACATGATCCTCGACTTCATCAGAAACTCAAAGAGAGGTGTCATCAAGGCCAACCTTATCCAGAACGAACGAGTTGACATGGAGTAGGAATGCTCCTTACGACCGCATATTTCCCGCCGATATCGTGGTTCGCCGCGGTGGCGTCTGAATTTACCCTGTCCCCGGACAGGGTAAATCCGTCTATGCTGGTGCTCGAGGCATGTGAGAACTACCAGAAGCAGAGCTACCGCAACCGCTGCCGCATCTATTCGGCCGGGGGAGTGGAGGACCTCAATGTGCCGGTAGTGCACGAAGGCGGGACATTCAAGCTTCCGATAACCTCCATCAAGGTCGATTATTCGGTTCCATGGGTGCAGAAGACCGAGAGGGCAATATGTGCCGCATACGACTCCTCGCCTTATTTCGAATACTACAAGGACGACCTGTTCGCCATCCTTGACAGCCATCCTGAGACCCTCTGGGAACTGAACCTGAGGCTCATACGCTTCTTCCTGGCAAAGACAGGCATAGCTGCGCAGATCAGCATGACTGAAAGCTTCAGCCTGGAACATGAGGGCACGGACAGGCGTTGGACCATACATCCCAAGAAAGAGAATACCGTACTCTCTGAACTGCAACTGGAAAAGCCGTATTTCCAGGTCTTTGCAAGGAAATACGGCTTCAAGCCCGATCTGTCGATAATGGATCTCCTATTCAACGAAGGTCCCGACAGTATTGTCTATCTAAAGAAATTCTAGAATCTCCATCCGAAGGTCAGCATCAGGCTCCAGAGGTCGTTTGCGATACGGATCTCAGGAGAGATGTTGTCGTCGTAGTCAGGATATGGGTAGAGATACTCGTAAGGTCTTACAGAGCATCTTACTGCTGCGTCGCAGAAGAATGAACCTGCAGACTTGTAACCTGCACCGAATGCGAATGCGTGTGTAGGAGCGCTTACGCTCTGAAGGTCGTCGAAGTCACCCATTGAACGCTCCGCACATGTCGTGAGGTTGTAACCTGCGCGGAATGCGATGTTGCTGAGAGGTGTGTACTCTGCTCCGACTCTGAGCATGTGCTGGGCTCCGGTCGCGCGTGAGATCGCGTTGTTGACATCGTCAAAGCTGCCTGAACTGCTGTAATTGACGTTGCGGAACTTCGATGTGCTGAAGTCTGCCAGCTCATAGTCTGCGCTGATCAGTCCGAATCCTGGGATGGTGTAGGCTGCACCTACGCTGTATCTTGCAGGAGCGACGAACTTATAGTTGTAGAGGTAGTCCTCGTCGTCGTAGATGGTCTCGCTGAAGCTGTTGTGCGCGTACTCGGTCTCACCTGAGAACCATGCTCTTTCTGTGATGTAGTTCGCAGTAGGAGTCTGGATTGTGGCGCCGAGGCGAAGGCCTTCCACTGGAACAGCTATGATACCGATCTTGGCGTAGATACCTGAACCGGTGGCGCTGTATCCCTGACGGAACTTCATGCTCTGGAAGTAGTCAGGCTTGTCTGAGATGGTCACAGGGAACGCATCGGATGTCTGGGCGCTTTCCTTGATGTATGAGTTGAAACTGTAGTCAAGGTCTACGATTCCAAGGTTCGCACCGATGAAGAACCTGTTGCTGAAGTTCATGCCGAAGTTGACGACCATGTCATATCTGTTGCCCTTTGACACTCTGCCATAGCTCTGGTCGATCGGGCCGGCGAGTACGAACTTGCCACCTACGATATCCTCGACAGGGCTCATGTAACCGCCGTTGCCGTCTTCGAAGATCATTCCGCTGCGGTAGCCTACCATGGTTGGCCAGAGGTCGAACGGCATTTCGTTGTAATATGCCTTGCTGAGCTCGGTAGTGGTCATCTCGTTGACGGTGCTGAGCGCTCCGAGGTAGCCCATGTATGATGAGTTGCGGTTGGTTCCGCCTGCTGACATGTCGTCGTTGAAATAGCTTGTAGCGTTGCCTACGATGCCGAACGACACGTTCAGGAGACCGCTCTTCCTGTGGGTCTTGTAGTTCATCATGACTCCGATGTTCGGCATGGTGAGCTTTGACTTGGAGTTGCTGATGGAACCTGATGACTCGAGGTCCACGTTGCCGGAGGCAGAGTAGAGGGCCGTGCCTGTGAGGATGTTCAGCGACGGGGTGATGGTGAACTGCGAGTAGCTGTTCACTGCGGAGCCGGCAGGGTTCAGCTGCACTGAGCCGAGGTCGCCGCCAAGTGCGGTCATCGCGTTTCCGAGTGCGACGCTGCGTGCTGTTCCGAAGTATTCGTTCTGTCCGAAGCGGAGTGCGTCTGACACTCCCTGGGCTGAAGCGTTTATTGCGAGTGCTGCGAATGCAGCGACGATGATTGTCTTTTTCATGATTGCCTAAGTTGTTTTGTTAACGTCTGCCACCTGATGATGAGCCTGAACGGCTTACGCCACCACCACTGTATGAGCTGCCGCCTGTAGATCTTGAAGCTCCGCCGCTGTATGAGCTGCCACCGCTGTATGAACTGCCTCCGACTGAACGGCTGCTTGATGAACCGCTGTTATAGCTGCCTGCGCTTCTAGAGCTGCTGTTATAGTTTGAACTGTTGTAGCTTGAAGAGCTTGAGCTGCGGTTGTAGCTGCTGTTGCTGCCTGCGCTGCGGATGGCTCTGCTGTCAGAAGTGCTTCTGCTTGCAGTTGAGCTTGCAGTCGATGGCCTGTAGCTGCTTGTAGACGCTACTCTCGAGGTCGAATTGGTGCTGCGTACAGCGCCTGAAGTTCCGCTTGAAGGACGTGCTGAAGCGCTGTTGGTTGCGCGTGAAGCAGTAGCTGAGCTGGTTGCGCGTGCTGCAGATGACGTGCTGGTAGCACGTGTTGCTGAAGCCTGTGCCCCGGCTGCGCCTGCAACCTGCGAGCTGGTCCTTCTTACCTGTGTCATGGTGCCTGTGCTGCCTGACTTGGTGGCAGAAGAGTTGCGTGACACTGAACCTGTGTTCCTTCTGAGGCTTGAACTGCTGGTTCCCATTCCGTCCGCCCTTGCGATCGTACCGCTTGCGTTTCCGCCGCGACGCATGCCTCTAGGCTCTCCGTTGATGCCGTAGCCGTTGTGATGTCTCCAACCTGGACCATGGTGACCCCATGCCATTGTGTAGCCGTACCATCCGCCATAATAATAAGGGCATCCCCAGCCATAGTAGCCGCCCCATCCGTAGTATGGGCTGTACCATGGATCATACCAGCCGCCGTAGTACCATGGATCGTACCATCCACTGTAGTACCATGGGTCATAGTACCAGCTGCTGAGGTAGTATGGATGTCCGAGCGAGTACCATGGATCGTAGAACATCGAGCTGTGGTAGAACCCGGTGTAGTACCATGGGTTGCGGCCGTAGCGGTGATAGTGCCAGCTGCTGTAGAAGAAAGGATCGGCGATGCCGTAACGGTACCATGGGTCGTAATACCATGAGCTGTATGTCCATGGTGAATAACCGAGGTAGAGGTCGACTGAAGGAGTGTCGATCACGTTGATGGTGATTTTCTTTTGCTGAGCAGGCTGTGTCTCCTGTGAGAAGAGAGGCTCAGCGTCCCCGCTCTTGATATAGCTTTCGGAATCCTTGGTCTGCTGGATAAGCTCTGCCACTTCGGCATTGGAAGTCCTGACAACCTCGCGGGTTGACATTCCAGGTCTATAATAGATGCCATCCTCGAATTGCTGTGAAGAGGCAAGCTGCGCTGAAGTTCCGCACGAAACCAGTGCTACGAGCGCCAGAAACAATAGTGCGATGTTCTTTTTCATAGTTGTATCCCTATAATAAATAAAATTCTTATCTTTGTGAGCCACGCATCCTGTCGTGGCTTAAATTGTTAATTGCAACAATCGTACCTTTATCTATATGATGCAAAATGGCATTGTTTTGTTGCAAGGATAGGCATAAAACGGATAAAATCAAAATTAGGATAGTCAAAATGGCAGATCAGATTACCAAAAGATCGGAGAATTATTCTCAGTGGTACAGTGACCTCGTGATGAAGGCAGACCTTGCAGAGCAGTCTGCAGTCAGAGGATGTATGGTCATCAAACCTTACGGATACGCAATCTGGGAGAAGATGCAGCGTACCCTTGACGACATGTTCAAGGCTACAGGACATACAAACGCATATTTCCCGCTCTTCATACCTAAGTCCTTCTTCAGCAAGGAGGCAGAGCATGTGGCAGGCTTCGCGAAGGAGTGTGCCGTCGTGACTCACCATAGACTCATGAACGACCCTGAAGGAAAGGGCGTAGTGGTCGACCCTGCAGCAAAGCTCGAGGAGGAACTCATCGTGCGTCCTACTTCTGAGACAATCATCTGGAGCACATACAAGAACTGGATCACATCGTGGAGAGACCTTCCTATCCTCTGCAACCAGTGGGCTAACGTCGTAAGATGGGAGATGCGTACCCGCCTCTTCCTCCGTACAGCGGAGTTCCTCTGGCAGGAGGGACATACCGCCCATGCTACATCGCAGGAGGCGATCGAGGAGACACAGCGTATGGTCCAGGTCTATGCCGACTTCGCGCGCAACTTCCTCGCACTCCCTGTCATCGTAGGACACAAGAGCCCTAACGAGCGTTTCGCAGGCGCACTCGATACCATGACCATCGAGGCGATGATGCAGGACGGAAAGGCTCTCCAGGCAGGTACCTCGCATTTCCTCGGACAGAACTTCGCGAAGTCATTCGACGTCATGTATACAAGCAAGGAAGGCAAGCAGGAGTACGTATGGGCAACATCATGGGGCGTGTCTACACGTCTTATGGGTGCTCTCATCATGGCTCATGGCGACGACAACGGTCTCGTACTTCCTCCAGCCCTCGCACCTATCCAGGTAGTGATGGTCCCTATCTTCAAGACAGCTGAGGAGCATGAGGCCATCCTTGACAAGATGTACGAGCTCAAGAAGGCTCTCGAGGCTAAGGGACACAGCGTCAAGATCGACGACCGTGACACCCTCCGACCAGGCTTCAAGTTCGCAGAGTGGGAGCTCAAGGGAGTTCCTGTACGTCTTGCGATGGGGCCTAGGGATCTCGCAGCAGGCACCGTCGAGGTCCACCGCCGCGATACACTCGAGAAGAAGACCATGGAGCTCGCAGGCCTTGAGAACTCAATCGAGGGCCTCCTCGACGACATCCAGGCCAACATCTACAAGAAGGCGTTTGACTTCCGTGAGTCACGCGTAGAGAAGTGCGATTCATGGGAGGAGTTCAAGGAGAAGATCGGTACCGGCAAGTTCCTTCTCTGCCACTGGGACGGTACTCCTGAGACCGAGCAGGCTATCAAGGACGCTACAAAGGCAACCATCAGATGTATCCCTGAGGACTCGTTCGTATGCGAGGAGGAGGGCAAGGACATCTTCTCCGGCAAGCCTTCTTCAAGGAGAGTGGTATTCGGTATTGCATACTAGTCCCCTGTACAAATAGAAATACACTGCAATAGAAAAAACTAGAAGTAATGAAGAAAATTCTTACAGCAATCACAGCGTTCGTAGCATTCTCGTCCGCTGTTTCAGCACAGACTGATGCCCAGAGGGCAGCCGCAGCAGCCGCTGCAGCAATCGCAGACGCACCTAAGACAGAAGCTGCAGCACCGAAGCCGAAGTATTGGACAAGCTCGTTGATGACCAACATCAACTTCATCCAGTCATCATATACCAACTGGGCTAAGGGAGGTTACAACAACTATACAATGAGTGCCTATGTCGACGCAAAGGCTGACTACAAGAAGAACGACTTCATCTGGAACAACCGTCTCCAGCTTGACTACGGTCTTCTCTATTCAGAGGACAAGCCTGTGGTTCAGAAGAACAAGGACCGTATCCTCCTTGAGAGCACAGCCGGCCAGAAGATCAACAAGAGCCTCAGCTATACAGCCAAGTTCACATTCCTCAACCAGTTCGCCAACGGTTACAACTATCCTGTACCTGCCAGCGGAAAGGATGCTGTAAGGCAGGAATGGAAGGACGCAAGAGTCCTCAAGTCAGCTTTCTGCTCTCCAGCTATCGCGACCCTCGGTCTTGGTATTGACTGGAACCCTAAGCCATGGCTCAAGGTCAACTTCGCGCCTCTCACCGGTGGTTTCACCATCGTGCAGACCGAGTCCCTCAGAAATGTCTATGGTATGGGTTTCAAGGACGGCTACACAAAGGATGACCTCCTTCCTGCAGATCCTAAGGCAAGAGTCGGCGGTCTCGTGGACAACGGAGATATCATGAAGGGAACACGTTTCGAGTTCGGTACCCAGCTTACCCTCGACGCCAAGGTCCAGGTCAATGAGAACTTCCAGGCCAACACCCAGCTCATCCTCTTCTCGAACTACCTCCACAATCCTCAGAACGTCCGTGTGAACTGGGACAACCGTTTCATGTGGAAGGTTGCCAAGTACTTCTCAGTCAACCTCACCACCAGCCTTGTATACGATGACACAGTGCTCATCGTAAACGACTCTCATCCACTCGGTTGGAGGCATGCTCAGTTCTACGAGGCACTCCAGTTCGGCTTCACCTACACCTTCGCTACAAAGAAGTAGTGCGGGCATAGCCGTATGCAGAAAAGATTCAACACGACCATAAGAGGACTGTTTCCTGAAGGGGAGACAGTCCTTCTTGCCGTCAGCGGGGGCATCGATTCGATGTGCCTGGCGGATCTTTTCCTGCATAGCGGCGTCCCTTTCGAAGTCGCCAACTGCAACTTCCATCTCCGAGGCGAGGAAAGTGACGGCGACAGCGATATGGTACGGCAGTGGTGCGGGTACCATGGTACCGAGTTCCATTGCCGGGACTTCGATACGGAGGCCTATGCCTCGCAGCGGGGCGTCAGCATCGAGATGGCTGCCCGCGAGCTGCGCTACGGCTGGTTCGACAGCCTGTGCCGTGAGAGGGGATATGCCGCGGTCGCCGTCGCACACAATGCCAACGACAATGCCGAGACGATGGTCCTCAACATGCTCCGAGGCTCGGGAATCAAGGGCATGTCGGGCATGAAGCTTATGTCCATGGTACCTGTCCCGGGGGCATCGGTTCCGCTCTGCCGTCCGCTGCTTGAATTCTCCCGCAAGGAGATCGAAGAGTATGTGGCCGCGCATGAGGTCCCGTTCCGCGAGGACAGCACCAATGCTGAGACCGAATACCGCAGGAACAAGGTAAGGCATCTGGTCTTCCCTCAGTTCGCTCAGATCAATCCTTCTTTCCTCGAAGCTTTGGGCCGCGACATGGCCAACCTCGCCCAGGTGTCCGCCGTGGCGGATGACTGGTACGGGAATGCCAGGACTGAGGTTGTCAGCTATGAAGGTGCCGATGAGGCAAGGATTTCCGTCCCTGGACTGAGGAAGGCCGGGAATGTCGGATATATGCTCTACAGACTCCTTGAACCTTATGGCTTCAACAGCTCGGACATCGCTTCGCTCCAGGCTTTGCTTGATTCTCAGACGGTGTCGGGAAAGGTCTTTGAGGCAGGTGACTGGCAGATAGTTACTTCGTCGTCGGAACTTGTCGTAAGAAAGGTGGCTCGTGTCTGCGACCCTGTCTGCATAGTCGTGGAAGGTCCCGGGCTATATGAGTTTGCCGGCGTCAGGTTCTCGGTGTCCGTGGAGGACCGGGACCCCGGAATGCCGCTGAGGCAGCCGGCCGGAGTGACTGTCGGCGATGCAGGTACCATGGTCCTGCCATTCCTTGTCAGGAAATGGAGGAACGGGGACTGGATGATGCCGATCGGCCTCCATGGAAAAAAGAAGCTCAGCGATATGTTCGTGGACCTGAAGATGTCGCTCGTGGACAAGGAGAAGGCGCTTGTCGCTGTCGTGCCGGGGATGAATCCGGAAGGTGACGGGCCTGTGCGGGTCGCAGCGCTTCTTGGGCGACGCGTCGACGAGACGGTCAAGGTTACAGCTGACAGCAGAAAAGTGGTGATTGTCAGGATTCTTTCTTAAATTTGCAGTCTTTTGAAACAATAGATATAACAATGGCAGTTCAGAAACCATCGATTCCAAAGGGAACACGCGACTTCGGCCAGAAGGAAATGGCCGAGAGAAACTATATTTTCGATACCATCAAGAGCGTTTTCCGTACCTACGGCTACTCGCAGATCGAGACTCCTGCCCAGGAGAACCTTTCGACTCTTCTCGGCAAGTACGGCGACGAGGGAGACAAGCTCCTTTTCCGCATCCTCAATTCAGGTGATGCTTTCTCTGGCATCGACTATGAGAGTTTCCGTAACGAAGATGGCAGCTACAACAGCAAGGCTCTCTCGCTCAAGACCTGCGAGAAGGGTCTCCGCTACGACCTTACCGTGCCTTTCGCACGCTACGTCGTGCAGCACCAGAACGAGCTTTCATTCCCGTTCCGTCGTTTCCAGATCCAGCCGGTATGGAGAGCTGACCGTCCTCAGAAGGGTCGTTACAGGGAGTTCTACCAGTGCGACGCTGACGTTATCGGCAGCAAGTCACAGATCAATGAGCTCGAGCTCGTTCAGATCGTGGACAGAGTGTTCACACTCTTCGGAATCAATGTGCTCATCAAGATAAACAACCGTAAGCTCCTTACAGGTTTCGCTGAGATCGCAGGTTTCCCTGACAAGGTGGTCGACATCACCGTGGCCATCGACAAGCTTGACAAGATCGGCCTCGATGCTGTCAAGGAGGAGATGAAGGAAAGGGGACTCACCGATGAGGCCATCGCCGTCATCGAGCCTATACTCGGTCTTTCAGGCACTACGGCAGAGAAGATCGCTACCATGCGTTCGATGATGAACGGCCAGAGCGCTTCAGGTCTTGTGTCTGAGGCTGGTCTCAAGGGCTGCGACGAGCTCGAGGAGCTCTTCGGCTTCATCGAGGCGGCTGGAGTCAAGCAGGCTGTGGAGATCGATCTCTCGCTTGCGCGCGGTCTCAACTACTATACTGGAGCGATCTTCGAGGTAAAGGCTCTCGATTTCCCTATCGGAAGTATCTGCGGTGGCGGTCGTTACGACAACCTTACCGGTATCTTCGGCCTTCCTGACATGTCAGGCGTCGGCATCTCGTTCGGTGCAGACCGTATCTACGATGTCCTCAAGGGTCTTGAGAAGTTCCCTGCAGGTCTTACCACTTCGACGACGCTCCTTTTCGCGAACATGGACCGTGCAGCTGTCGCGTATGTGATCCCTGTTGCCCGTGCGCTCAGAGAGAAGGGAATCTCCTGCGAGATCTATCCGGACAGCACCAAGCTCAAGAAGCAGTTCGACTACGCCGACAGGAAGGCTATTCCGTTCCTCTCGATCGTCGGTGGTGACGAGATCGCTGCTGGTGTGGTCAACGTGAAGAATCTTTCTTCAGGAGAGCAGAAGCAGTTCGCGAAGGACGATATTGAAGGAATTGTCGCATTTTTGCGATAATTCCTTGCAATTTAAAAATTAGTTCGTATATTTGCAATCTACATCGCGGGATAGAGCAGTTGGTAGCTCGTCGGGCTCATAACCCGGAGGCCGGA
>JAKSJP010000015.1 GCA_024398105.1 Bacteroidales bacterium
AACTCGCGACCCCGACCTTGGCAAGGTCGTGCTCTACCAACTGAGCTATTTCCGCGTTGGGATTACAAAGGTACGCCAATTTTCTTTACTTCCAAATCTTTTTCGAAAAAATTTCAAAAAAAGTTGAAAAAAGTGACGTAACCCCTGAAATTATACCTCCACACAAGTATTGAACTCCTTCAGGAACCTCATATCGTTCTCGAAGTAGTGGCGAAGATCGTTGACCTGCCACTTGAGCATAGCGATTCTCTCTACACCCATACCGAATGCGAAACCGCTGTACTTGTGAGAATCGATTCCTGATGCCTCGAGGACGTTAGGGTCTACCATGCCGCAGCCGAGGATCTCGAGCCAGCCTGTACCCTTACATATATTACATCCCTTTCCATGGCAGATGTTGCAGCTTACGTCAACCTCGGCCGATGGCTCAGTGAACGGGAAGTATGAAGGCCTCATTCGGATTTCTGTCTCAGCTCCGAACATCTCTCTTGCGAAGAGGAGGATTGCCTGCTTGAGGTCAGCGAAGGTCACGTTCTCATCGACGTAGAGACCCTCGATCTGATGGAAGATACAGTGGGCACGGGCAGAGATGGCCTCGTTCCTGAACACACGGCCCGGACATACCACACGGATAGGCAGGGACTGCTTCTCCATGGTGCGTACCTGTACGCTGGAAGTATGGGTCCTGAGGAGGAGCGGGTTAGGATGGCCTGTCGACACGAAGAATGTGTCCTGCATGTCACGTGCAGGGTGGTTAGGAGGGAAGTTGAGGGCCTCGAATACATGGTAGTCGTCCTCGATCTCCGGTCCTTCAGCGACATCGTAGCCGAACTTGCGGAAGATGTTGATGATCTCCTGGCGAGCGATTGATACAGGATGGCGCGAGCCAAGTGTCATAGGGTCACCTGGAAGTGTAGCGTCCTCCTTCTTTCCACCGGCTGAAGACGAAGAAGCCACTGAACCCTTGAGTTCCTCGAGCTTCTCTGTAACAGCCTTCTTGAGAAGGTTGAGCTTCTGGCCGAACTCTCTCTTGAGTTCCGGCGACACTGTCCTGAAATCTTCGAAGAGCTTTGTAACCTCGCCCTTCTTGCCGAGAAGGCGGACTCTTGCCTCCTCTACCTCCTTCTCTGTCTGGCACTTAAGGCCTGCCAGTTCAGAGAGAATTCTTTCTATATCTTCTTTCATTTTCGTTGATTTTCAATTTCGGAATTGCAAAAATAACTATTTATTACGCTTCTGCGCACGTTTTTCTCTGGCTTTCTGCAATTTTCCAGCTCCAGACTTGAGATATTTAGCCCACTGATCCTCAGTGAAGAAGCGCTTGTAGGCCGCATCGATCCTGTCGGCCCACCTGTCACGGGCCGCCTGATAGATGTCGACATTCTCGACCTTTGATGCCTGGAGAGTCTTCAGCTCTGCCATCAGACCGTCGTAGTCGTGCTGAAGCGTAGAGTCTACATAGAAGGACTGCCAGCCCTCAAGGTCAAGAAGGTCAGTAAGCCTTTCTGTCTCGGATTCAGCATACTCCGCAGCAGTCTTTTCCTTCTGCTGGGTCTGCGCCAGAGCCACATTCTGTGACATCAGGAGCATAGCTGCCAAACCTATAATGGCCAAAAACATCTGCCTCATACCAAAAATATTTCTTAAATTTGTAATCCTAACTTACAAAAGTAATAATTTATGCACGGAAAAGCAATAATCAGCACCGCCCTTATGGCAGCAGCATGCATTTTCTCGTCTATGAAGACCGATGCCTGCACAAATGTCATCGTAACGAAGGGCGCAAGCGCTGACGGATCGATACTTGTTTCCTACGCGGCAGACTCCCACTCTCTCTACGGAGAACTCTACTTCCAGGCCGCTACAGACTGGAAGCCAGGCTCTACCAGGAAGATCTACGACTGGGACTCAGGACGCTACCTCGGTGAGATCGAGCAGGTTCCTCACACCTACAAGCGCGTCGGTAACATGAACGAGCACCAGCTCATCATCGCCGAGACGACCTTCGGCGGACGAGAGGAGCTCTGGGACAAGAGAGGCTCCATCGACTATGGTTCCCTCATCTATATCGCACTCGAGCGTTGCAAGACAGCCAAGGAAGCGATCCAGCTTATCTCCGACCTTGCCAACGAATACGGCTATTACTCTGAAGGCGAATCCCTTACCATCGCAGACAAGAACGAGGTCTGGATCATGGAGATCATCGGCAAGGGTACTCTCATGAAGAACGGCCGCAACCTCAACAAGGGAATCGTCTGGGTAGCCAGAAGAGTCCCTGACGGATACGTGACCTGCCACGCAAACCAGGCGCGCATCAGCACATTCCCTCTCCATGACCCCGAGAACTGCCTCTACTCAAAGGACGTCATCAGCTTCGCAAGGAGCAAGGGCTATTTCGAGGGCGAGGACGACGAGTTCAGCTTCTGCGACGCATACGCACCGCTTGACTTCGGTGCGATGAGAGGCTGCGAGGCTCGAGTATGGAGCGCATTCAACATAATCAGCAACGGCTGGTTCAGCTTCGAGGACGAGAGCGGACGCATCGTCACCAGAGACGCATACGAGTTCCTTGACTATGCGATGGGCTATGACACCACCAAGAGGCTCCCTCTCTTCATCCAGCCAGCCAAGAAGCTGACCGTCAAGGATGTAGCCGACGTCATGAGAGACCACTACGAGGGTACCCCTATGGATATGACCCAGGACATCGGCGCAGGCGGAAACGCACTTCCATACAGATGGAGGCCTATGGGATTCGAGTATGAAGGAAAGAAATACACCAACGAAAGGGCGATCGCCACACAGCAGACCGGATTCTGGTTCGTAGGACAGTCACGCGGAGCGTTCCCTGACGTCATCGGAGGAATCATCTGGTTCGGTACCGACGACGCTGCAACCTCATACATCACTCCTATCTACACAAGCACCAACAAGGTTCCAAAGTGTTTCCAGGAGGGCAACGGAGACATACTCACATACTCTGAGACCTCTTCGTTCTGGATGAACAACCGCATCTCGAACGCTTGCTACAAGATGTACAACCACATGGCTCCATACGTCAGGAAGGAGATCGACGCCTTCGAGAACGAGCAGCTCAGGCTTGTGCATCTGAACGACAACGCCGCGCTCGACCTCTACCGCGCCGCTGCAGACAAGGAGATCACCAAGGCACAGAAGAAAGGCTATGACTTCGATCCTAAGGAGGAGACCGGAGATGTATTCGCCTCGGTCAAGAAGCAGCTTACAAAATACTCAGTCAACACCGCACAGAGTCAGTTCGAGAAATGGAGCAACCTTGAGAAGACCCTCCTAGTGAAGTTCATCGACGGCAACATCAAGCCTCAGGACGAGAACGGCAAGTTCCTCCACAGCGAGGAATCAGTCCATCTACCTGCAAGCATCGAGCAGCCAGGCTACACAGAGTACTGGAAAGAGGCCGTAGCCCACTTCCACGGCGACGTCATCGAGGAAGTAGAGTACGAGACAGAAGAAGAATAGACTACATATCCGACAAGGTAAACAGCCTTGTATCAACGGAATAACCCCACAGAGGCCCGTCCTTCAAAGCGTTCGCGCGACTGAGGAACGGGTCTTTCTCGAATGTCTCCGCGTCCATCTCCACATCCGCCACGAGAGCATGCTTCCCGCTCCTGTCGAGACCCACGATATCCAGCTCGTACACCTTCTCGCGTCCTGACTTCCAGTCACCTCCGATCTCGGTCATACCGTTCTCCTGCGCGAACTTCTCACGGAAATAACGCCTCAGCACATGCTTCGCATAAGTCCGGGAGTCTCTGTCCATGGTACCGAGAAGGGCTGGCCAGTTCCCTGTCTCGACCAGGTCCCTGAAGGCCTCGACATACCTGAGCCAGCAGTCGGTCATCTGGTCGGCGATCTCATAACGGACGACGTTACGGCTCTTCGGGTCGGCAAGCACCGGACGGGTCTTGACGACAAGGCCATATTCGTTCTCAAGCTTGGCAAGATGGCCGCCGACGATTATGCCTCCAAGCCTTTCCTCGAGTTCGCCCAAGGTCTTAGGACCCGTCGCAATCAGCTGCAGCAGAGAGAGATAGACCTCGCTGTTGTGGCCAAGGAGAGCGTAGAGCATGCTGCGGATTTCCCAGATGTACGGCGATCCGTCGCGGAAGAAGAGCTTAAGGAGCTCGTCCTTGGTGAGAGCGTTGTTGTCAAGCGCATAGGAGACGAACTTAGGGCATCCGCCGGTCAGCATATATAATATATATAGGTCTTCGCAGGTCCATTTCCTGCCGCTGGCATCGAGGCAGGCCTTCATGTCGGCTACGCTCAGGAAGTCAAGATGGATCTTCATGTCAAGCGTATTCAGAAGAGGTGAGCCCGGAGCGTCGAAGATGCTCTCCGCGTGGAGCGGATTGGACATGGTCAGCACGAGATTCACATTGGAGTCCTTCCTGTGGTTCTTCCAATAGGACCTGAGGACCTTGAAATAACCCGGATTCCTGCGCATCAGCTCATCGAAATCCTCAAGGACGACAGTCATAGGATTCTCGTCCGACACGCTGAAGATATAGTCCATCAGCTGACGGAAGTCGGAGGCTGACTCCGGAGCCTGGAGTCCAAGCTTTGAAGACAGCTGCCCGGCGAACTCCTCCAGCTGGAGCACATCGGTCTTTCCAGTCAGCCTGAAATACAGGAAAGGCTTGTCCGAATAGGCCTCGGAGATGAGAGCCGTCTTTCCGGACAAGCGTTTTCCTGTAACAAGTGTCATTCTGCTGAACTGTTCCTCAGAAAGCCATCTCTGACGTCTAAGTAGTTCTATTTCACTATTTCGCGACAGTAATTTCATACATATTAAATTAACTGACGCAAATTTATGTATAAATCAGGGATTTTGGAAGCCTTTTCAGGCATTCCTCATCACCACCTGGTCGTCCTGGACGTCAACGACGATCTCCGAGTCCTTGCGGACGGTTCCGCGGAGGATTGCCATCGCCAGCTGGTTGACAAGTTCCCTCTGCATGAGCCTCTTCACAGGACGGGCGCCGTAGGCAGGGTCATATCCCTTGTGCGACATGTAGTCCTCGAAGGCAGATGTGAAGGAAATCCTGACTCCGTCCTCGGAGAGCTTGCGGCCGAGGGCCTCCATCTGGATGTGGAGGATGTCCCTGATGTCGTCCTCGCTCAGCGGCTCGAACATTATGACCTCGTCGATCCTGTTGAGGAATTCCGGCCTTACCGTCCTTCTGAGGATCTCGAGGACGCGCGAACGGCAATCATCGAGACCTGCCTTCGAGCCGGTACCATGGTCCTTGATGTAGTCCTGGATGACGTCAGAGCCGACATTCGAGGTCATGATGAGGATCGTGTTCTTGAAATCGACCGTCCTGCCCTTGTTGTCGGTAAGCCTGCCGTCGTCAAGCACCTGCAGAAGCACGTTGAAGACGTCCGGATGGGCTTTTTCGATCTCGTCGAGCAATACGACAGAGTATGGCTTGCGGCGGACTGCCTCGGTCAGCTGTCCTCCCTCGTCGTATCCCACGTATCCTGGAGGCGCACCGACGAGACGGCTGACTGTATGGCGTTCCTGGTACTCGGACATGTCGATTCGGGTGATCATGTTCTCATCGTTGAAGAGGAATTCGGCCAGAGCCTTGGCAAGCTCGGTCTTACCTACGCCGGTAGTTCCCATGAAAAGGAAGGATCCGATCGGGCGCTTCTCGTTGGAGAGGCCTGCACGGTTGCGGCGGACTGCGTCTGAGACAGCCTCGATCGCCTGCTGCTGGCCTACGACTCTCCTGTGGAGGGCATCTTCCATCCTGAGGAGCTTCTCTTTCTCGCTCTCGAGCATTCTCTTGACCGGGATGCCGGTCCACTTCGCCACGACTTCGGCGATGTCTTCAGGGGTAACCGCCTCTGTGACAATAGGATCCTCGATGGCGGCCTGCTTCGCAGTCAGTTCGTCGATGGTCTTCTTAGCGTCGGCCATACGACCGTATCTGAGCTCTGCGACCTTGCCATAGTCCCCGGCCCTTTCGGCTGCCTGAGCCTCGATCTTGTAGTTCTCAAGGTTCTGGCGGGCGGTCTGAAGGGACGAGAGTATCTCCTTCTCGGAGGTCCATTTCTTCATAAGGACATCCCTCTGGCCCTGAAGGTCCTTGAGTTCAGAGTCGATCTTCTCGGACTTGAGTGAGGTTCCTTCGCGCTTGATGGCCTCTTTCTCTATCTCAAGCTGGCGTATCCTGCTGTTGAGCTCGTCTATAGGCTCCGGTACCGAGTTCATCTCGAGCCTGAGCTTGGAAGCCGCCTCGTCGATAAGGTCGATCGCCTTGTCAGGCAGGAACCTGTTGGTGATGTATCTGTGGGAGAGGTTCACTGCCGAGATCAGCGCGTCGTCCTCGATGCGTACACGGTGGTGGTTCTCGTATTTCTCCTTGAGTCCGCGGAGGATAGAGATGGATTCAGCCGGAGAAGGCTCGTCCACCATTACCATCTGGAATCGTCTTTCAAGGGCCTTGTCGGCCTCGAAGTACTTCTGGTACTCGTCGAGAGTGGTCGAACCGATGGTCCTGAGCTCACCTCTTGCGAGAGCCGGCTTGAGGATGTTGGACGCGTCCATCGCACCGGAAGACTTTCCGGCACCTACGAGCGTATGTATCTCATCGATGAAGAGGATGATCTGTCCTTCGCTGTCGATGACTTCCTTGACGACAGCCTTGAGCCTCTCCTCGAACTCTCCCTGGTACTTCGCTCCGGCGATGAGGGAACCCATGTCAAGCGAGTATACAAGGCGGTCCTTGAGGTTCTCGGGCACGTTGCCGTCCACGATTTTCTGGGCGATGCCTTCAGAGATGGCGGTCTTGCCCACTCCTGGCTCGCCTACGAGTATAGGATTGTTCTTGGTTCTTCTGCTGAGGATCTGAAGGACCCTGCGGATCTCGTCGTCCCTGCCGATGACAGGGTCGAGCTTGCCGTTTGCGGCCAGTTCATTGAGGTTGACCGCAAACCTGGTCAGGTATTGTAACTTGTTCGTTTCCATAGTCTTTAACATTTAAGTCCAGGGTAGCATACGCCTAAATAGCCGTCTGCTCCGAAGAACAAACGGCTATCGTCAAATTATATTCCAACTACCGGAATGCTGACATTTTGTCAGTCCGGAAGGATCTGACTATATTACTCAGCTGCTGCTGGATCAGCGATCTCCACTGGTGCAGAAGGGAACTCAGGCTGCGATGCAGAAGCAGCGTTCTCGATCTGGTCGGTATAGTCGTTGGCGTTGCCAGGAGTACCGAGAGTGAATGAAGAAACGACTGAGACAACGAGGATGAAGGTTACGAGACCCCATGTGATCTTCTCGAGCATGTCTGCGGTCTGTCTAACACCGAAGGTCTGGTTTGCAGCTACGAAATTGCTTGCGAGACCACCATCCTTTCCGTTCTGGAGAAGCACTGCGATTGTAAGAAGCACGCATGCGATAACAATCAGAGCTGTCAGAATTACGAATACTGTATTCATTATTACGAATTTAATTGTTTTCTATTTCTGTGATTTTTTCAATAAGGGATGCAAAGTAAGCATTTTTTTCCGGGAAATTCAAGAGAAGTTTGGAATAAATGCGTTTTGCCTGCTCGTAATAGCCCTGATCCGCGTAAATCTGGGCCAATGTCTCGGTGCAGAATTCATCGCTCACCTCGAAATCCGCGGTCTTCTCAGGAGCCTCCTGGCGCGCCTTGAAGGCGAACTTGCTGAAGACATTGTCCTCGACCCTCTTGACATTGTCGTACTGTGACTGCGAGAAATAGTCTCCGCCGACGACCCTTACCTGACGCTCCGCCTCCGAAGTATCCTCCTTCTCCTGGATATATGACCTGAGGACAGCCTCGAGGTCCTTGTCGGAATAATCCTCCCTTGCCTCCATCCTGTAGATGTCGCTGATGAACTTCCTTGAGCCCACATACATCGCCGCGGCTCCATACTCAGCCTTTCCCCAGGCATCGCCGCCCAGCTTCGACATCCTCAGGCACAGCTCCTTACGGGCTGCACCATACCATGGATAGAGACTCACCACTCCGGCAAGCTCGTCAAGCGTAAGCTTCTTTATGTTGATATAATCGCTCATAAGCGGGTCAGTTCAGTGTTCCTGTATTACCAGTTGGCCACAGTCGCGTTCAGCACCTGTTCGCAGAGCTGCTCGACGATCTCCTCGCAGAGGCTGCTCTCAACCGAGTCCAGAGACTGTTCAGAAGGATAGTCCGCATAGGCCGAGAACGACTTCTCGAAATCCTCGTCGGGATATCTGCGGTTGGTGTATTTAATTGATATTGAAACTGTAAGCCTGTTCTGTGCAGCGACTTCACCGGATGTCACCGCCGTCGCCCTTACATCGTAGCCGGTGATCGAGCCTACGATCTCGAGGTCTCCGTCCATGTCCACCTGCTCGAGCTTGGTCATCTTGCGGAACTTGTCCTTGATGCCTTCGGTCATCTCCGAGGCGAGAGTAGGATTGACCCTGAGCGCCTTGTACTCGAAAAGGTCGATCGACACGGTCCTGATGCCCGGCTGGATCGAGGTACCGGAAAACGAATATATGCCGCACGAATGGAAGATCGGCATGCTGAGCAGCACGACGACAAGGGCCAGAGCCTGTCTTATGTATCTGTTTCCTTTCACTTTCCGTCTACTTCCTTGGGGTCCTGAACTCTTCCGGGAGCTTCCTGTAGAGTGTCCTCTCGGAGATTCCCAGCTCCTCCGCCGCCTTCTTGCGGTTGCCGTTATGCTTCACGAGGGCCTTTCGTATGAGGTCGTCCTTCGTATCCTTGATCGAGAGGGTGTCCGGGACCATGGTACCCTGCTCCTCCACCTGCTGCTCTTCCGGCTCCGTCTCATGCCATGGGTCCACAGGTCTGGAGACATATCCGAGCTCGGCACCGCCTTCGGCGATCTGCGGCTGCGCCACAGGATGGCCCTGGGCCTGTCCCGAAAGCTCTGCCACCTTGCGTCGGAGATCCTTGACCTCCGCCGAGAGGCTGAGGATGGCACTGAATATCTGCTGGCGGTCGTCGTCGCTCATCTGGCTGCCGGAACCCGCGCCCTGGTATGTCGCCGGGATCGAGTTCTCCTCGTCCTTTGGAAGGTACTGCGCGAGCGTCATGGCATCGACCTCGATCCTGTCCGAAGAAGAATAGTTCCTGCCGGACTCGAGGGCCTCGACGGCGTATGTCACATTCTGGAGCTGACGGATGTTGCCCGGCCATCTGTACCTTCTGAGAAGCTCGATGGCGTCCCTGGTAAGGGTCACTTTCTTCATTCCGTACTTCTCGGAATAGTCCGAAGCGAACTTCCTGAACAGCAAGTATATATCGTCCTTCATTTCCCTGAGGGACGGCATGTTTACCTGGACGGTGTTGAGTCTGTAGTAGAGGTCCATGCGGAACTTGCCATGGGACACCGCGTGGCGCAGGTCCACGTTGGTGGCGGCGATGACCCTGACATCCGTCTTGCGGACCTTCGATTCGCCGACCCTTGTGAACTCTCCCTGCTGGAGGACCCTCAGCAGCTTTGCCTGGAAAGGAAGCGGGAGCTCTCCGATCTCGTCGAGGAAAATGGTACCTCCGTTCGCCTCTTCGAAATATCCGGCCCTGTCTTCTATGGCACCTGTGAAGGAGCCTTTCTTATGTCCGAAAAGCTCGCTCTCGATAGTTCCTTCAGGGATGGCTCCGCAGTTTACGGCAAAATATTTTCCTGTCTTGCGGAGGCTGTTCTGATGTATGATCTTAGGGATGTTCTCCTTTCCGACACCGGTCTCTCCGATGACAAGGACGCTCAGGTCGGTAGGCGCTACCGCCACCGCGATCTCGAGAGCGCGGTTCAAAGCGGCATCGTTTCCGACGATATCGTACTTATTTTTAAGTTTTTGTAATTCCTGAGTATCCATATTCACTATGCAAAGTTAAGAAAAAATTGCTATCTTAGCACCGAATACCCTTTATTTAGAATTACAACCAATAATCAACTGATAAAATGAAGATCAACTCAAGAATCATTGCCCTTATCGCGGGCGTAGCAGCAGTTGCCTGCTCACCAGCAGCAAAGATGGCAGAAATGTACGAGAACGTGAAGGTCACATGCAATCCTGAAGTTCTCGAGGTAATCGCTGACGAAATCAACGCAGTAGTTTCAGTATCTTATCCTGACGGATATTTCCATCCTAAGGCTATGCTTGCTGTCACCCCAGTGATCGTTTTCGAGGACGGCGAGGCACAGATGAGAACCCTCACTTACCAGGGTGAGAAGGTAAAGGACAACTACAAAGTAGTTCCTACCACCGGCGGTACAGTGAACGAGCGTGTTCACTTCGACTATGTAGACGGCATGGAGAGCGCATATCTCGAGCTCCGTGGCGAGATCATCTACAAGGGTGTAAGCTATGCAGTTCCTGCAAAGAAGGTTGCTGACGGAAGCAACATCACCTATAAGCTCGTAGAGTTCGGTTGCGAGGGTGGTTCTCCTGCAACTGTAGCTTACAAGACTGACAACTACCAGGAGATCATCAAGCAGACCGAGGAAGGTCAGATCATGTACAGCATCAACTCTTCAAACGTAGCAAGCAACCAGCTCAAGAGCCAGTCAATCAAGGATTTCCAGGCTGCTCTCGACGAGATCAAGGCTAACGAGAGAAAGACTCTCACCGGTACCGAGGTCATCGCTTACGCTTCACCAGAGGGTGGTGCAAAGCTCAACGACAAGCTTTCTGACAGCCGTTCAAAGAGCGCTGACAAGGCTTTCAGCCAGGTTACCAAGGGCAAGGAGACAGCTGAGACATCTGTAAAGAGCATGGGTCAGGACTGGGAAGGCTTCCAGGACCTCGTGTCTAAGTCAGACATCGAGGACAAGGACCTCATCCTTCGCGTCCTCAACATGTACAGCGACCCTGCAGTACGTGAGAGCGAGATCAAGAACATCTCTGAGGTCTACACCTCTCTTAAGAAGAGCGTCCTCCCTGACCTCCGCCGTGCAAGGTTCATCGCTAACGTAGAGTATCAGAACTACACAGCTGAGGAGCTCGTGAAGCTCATCAACGACAACATCGACGTACTCGACGAGGAGGCTCTCCTCCGCGCAGCTACACTCGTCAATGAGACCAACAAGAAGGTCAGCATCTACGAGAAGGCTATCGACAAGTACAACAGCGACCGTGCACAGTTCAACCTCGGTGTAGCATACCTCAACAATGGTCAGGTTGCAAAGGCTGAGAGAGCATTCAAGGCAGTCAAGACCCAGGATGCTGACCTCGAGAACGCACTCGGTGCAATCGCTCTCGCAAACGGCGACAAGCAGGCTGCTTCTCAGCACTTCAAGAAGTCTGGCACAGAAGAGGCTAAGGCTAACCAGGCTGTAGTTGACATCCTCTCAGGTAACTACGACGCAGCTGCCAAGGCTCTCGCAGGCAAGGAAGGCTTCAACGCTGCTCTTGCTCAGGTTCTTGTTGACAACCTCCCAGCAGCTACAAAGGCTCTCACATGCCAGTGCCCTAAGTCTTACTACCTCCGCGCTATCATCGCTGCTCGTCAGGGCAACGCACAGGGTGTTCAGGACAACCTCAAGAAGGCTAACGAGGACAAGAAGCTTGCAGCTCGCGCTGCTAAGGACATTGAATTCGCAATGTACAGATAATGAGAAAATTACTTATCTCTACTCTTTTAATCACTGCCGGTTCTGTAGCTGCAATGGCTCAGACCGGCAGCGGTGGTATTACGGCATCCATGCTGACAGAGATCAGCAAGGGATATGAAGGAAGCGCCTCTGACAAGGCGATCCGTAATGCCCTGGCAACGACTCCTATCGCGACACTTGCCATGAACGCGGACAACGCCGCGATGATCGACACCCATTTCACCGATATGGTGAAGACAAAAGGCATAACCGACCAGAAGTCGTCAGGACGTTGCTGGCTGTTCACCGGCCTCAACGTGATGCGCGCAAGGATGATCGACAAGTTCGACCTTCCGATGTTCGAGTTCAGCCAGAACTATGTGTTCTTCTACGACCAGCTCGAGAAGGCGAATCTCTTCCTCCAGGGAATCATCGACACCCGTGACCTCCCGTTCGACGACAGAAAGGTCGACTGGCTCTTCAGCAACCCTCTGAGCGACGGCGGCCAGTTCACCGGCGTATCCAACCTCATCATGAAATACGGCGTCGTCCCTGCCGAGGCTATGCCTGAGACCTACTGTTCGGACAACACCTCGAGCATGGCCAGTCTCCTCAGCCTCAAGCTCCGCGAAGACGGTCTCCGCCTCCGCGACATGAACGCTTCTGCGGGCAAGAAGAGCAAGAACGACGACACCCTGTCGAAGATGGAAGCGGCAAAGGTCGAGATGCTCAAGGAAATCTACCGTTTCCTCGCACTCTGCCTCGGAGTCCCTCCGACTGAGTTCGAGTGGACACGCTGCAACAGCAAAGGCGATATCGTAAATACCAGGACATACACTCCGAAGGCATTCTACAACGAGTATGTAGGCGAGGATCTCGAGCACAACTATGTCATGCTCATGAACGATCCATGCCGTGAGTATTACAAGGTATATGAGATCGACTACGACCGCCACGTATACGACGGAGAAAACTGGGTCTACATCAACCTCCCGGTGGAGAAGATCAAGGAGATGGCCATCGCATCCATCAAGGACAACACCGCGATGTATTTCTCATGCGACGTAGGCAAGTTCGCAAACCGCACCAAGGGCGTCCTCGACCTCGCCAACTTCGACTATGAGTCCCTCTCAGGATTCAGCTTCGGAATGAACAAGGAAGAGCGCGTCAAGACCCACGCCAGCGGTTCGTCACATGCCATGACCCTGATCGCCGTGGACCTCAAGGACGGCAAGCCGTGCAAGTGGATGGTCGAGAACAGCTGGGGCGCCAGCGCCGGCTACAAGGGCAACTACATCATGACCGACGAATGGTTCAACGAATACATGTTCCGTCTCGTCGTCGAGAAGAAGTACGTCCCTGCCGACATCCTCTCGCTCCTCAACCAGAAACCTACCATGCTCCCTGCCTGGGATCCGATGTTCTCGCCAGAGGAATAGGTTTTCAACAAGTAAGTCGCTGACAGTCAAGCCGTTAGCCATTTCCCTGTAGGGCAATCCGTACCACAGGAAAACGCCTAAGTCACTGACAGTCAGCCACATAAGCAAAACCCTGTAGTGCAAGACGCACTACAGGGTTTTGTCTATCTATCTAACTGACAAGCAGTTAGCTGTCGATTTTTAGATGATCTGCATCTTTTCGAGGGCCATTTCGTGGTTGCAGTAGCTGCACTTCACGACTCTCTTCTCGCTGTCGACGACATGGAAGCGGGTGGCCATAGGCTCATGGTTGCAGATACACATAGGATTAGAGCATTTCACCAGTCCGATGAGTGTCTCAGGAAGGGTCACTTCCTTTTTCTCGACGACCTCGTAGTCGCGGATGATGCAGAGTGTCACGTTAGGGGTGATGACTGCGAGCTGGTTCAGTTCCTCATCGGTGAAGAACTTGTCAGAGACCTTGACGATTGCCTTGCTGCCCATCTTGCCGCTCTTGAGGTTGTATCCGATGGTGACCGGAGTCTCCATCTTGTCGAGATGGAGAAGGCTCACGACCTGGAAAAGCTTGTCTGATGGGATATGGTCGATTACGGTTCCGCTGCGGAGAGCGGCAACCTGGAGTTCCTGTCTTTTCATTGTTCTATCCTATGATTGTCTTGTCGTTCCTTACGTCCTCCAGGGTGATGCCGAGGGCGTCACTGATAAGGGCCTGACGTGCGTAAAGACCGTTCTGAGCCTGCTGGAAGTAATATGCGTACGGTGTGTCGTCGATGCTGTACTCGATCTCGTTCACTCTTGGAAGCGGATGGAGGATCTTCATGTTAGGACGGGCCTTTACAAGCATGTCCTTCTTGAGAAGGTATGCGTCCTTCACCCTTTCGTACTCCATGAGATCGGAGAAGCGCTCCTTCTGGACGCGGGTCATGTAGAGGATGTCCGCACCTGAGATGACGTCTGCGTCGAACTCCTTGTATTCATGGTACTTTATTCCATTGTCCTTGCAATACTGCTTGTAGTGCTCAGGCATGGCAAGCTCGTCAGGAGCGATGAAATGGAATGTAGGATTGAAATGCCTCATCGCCGTGAGGAGACTGTGTACGGTACGTCCGTACTTGAGGTCACCTACGAGATAGATGTTGAGGTTTTCGAGCGTTCCCTGCGACTGGTAGATAGTATAGAGATCCAGCATGGTCTGGCTTGGGTGCTGGTTGGCACCGTCGCCGGCGTTGAGGATAGGGATCCTGGTGACCTCGCTTGCGTACTTCGCAGCGCCCTCGAGATAGTGGCGCATGATGATGATGTCCGCATAGTTCGAGACCATCTTGATGGTATCCTTGAGGATCTCGCCCTTGGTACCGCTGGTGACCTTAGGGTCAGCGAAACCGATCACCTTCGCGCCGAGGCGGTTGGCGGCAGTCTCGAAGCTGAGCCTGGTCCTGGTACTTGGCTCAAAGAAAAGTGTAGCTGCGATACGGCCTTCAAGAAGTCTCCTGTTTGGGTGCTTCTCGAATTCCTGTGCCATCTCGATGAGATAGAGCAGCTTCTCGCGTGAATGCTCAGCGAGGGTGATTAAGCTTCTGTTATCCATGATTCGTCGCTTGGATTGCTTCTGAACTTAAGGATTCTTACCTTGTCCTCAGGACGGATATACTCTTTCTCTGCAGCAACTTCCACGAGAGCGTCGAGGTTGCAGAGAGAATGGTTCTCTGTGTTGGCTGCAGCGATCCTGTCAAGACCCTTCTGCATGCCGTATGTGAAGATGCTGACGATACCGAGGACGTCTGCTCCAGCCTCGCGGAGAGCCTCTACGACCTCGATGGAGCTGCCGCCTGTAGAGATAAGGTCCTCGATCACGACGACCTTGGTTCCTGGCTCCATCTTTCCTTCGATCTTGTTGTTACGTCCATGGCTCTTTGCCTCGCCACGTACATAGCCCATAGGAAGATCGAGGATGGTAGCAGTGATGGCTGCATGCGCGATACCTGCAGTTGAAGTTCCCATGAGCATTTCAGCCTGTGGGTAGTACTTCCTGACCATCTCGGCAAGACCGGCCTCGACGTGCTCCCTGACAGCTGGTGCCGAGAGGGTAAGGCGGTTGTCGCAATAGATTGGGCTTTTGATTCCGCTGGCCCATGTGAACGGATTCTCAGGTCTGAGGAAAACAGCGCCGATTGAAAGGAGATCGGCAGCAATTGTCTGTTCTGTAATCATTGTATCTGTTGTTTCTATTTTGTCTTCAAGGTGATCCCGGGAGGCATTAAGCCAGGAACTCCTCGCAGCAGCGGTTGTAGGCTGCGACAGGATCCGGAGCGGCGGTGACAGGACGGCCGACTACGATATAGTCAGAACCGATCTCGCGAGCCTTTGCAGGAGTGGTGATACGCACCTGGTCGTCTGCTGCTGCGTCCGCGAAACGGATGCCCGGGGTCACGGTCACGAAATCGGCACCACAGGCCTCCTTGACCATGCCTGCCTCAAGAGGAGAGCATACGACACCGTCAAGACCGGCGAGCCTGGCATTGTCTGCGTACTTCACGACGACATCCTTGAGAGATCCGCCGATGAGAAGCTCATCGTTCATTCTCTCCTGGCTGGTAGAAGTAAGCTGGGTAACTGCGATGATGACAGGACGTGTGCCGTCCTCCCTTGTAAGGCCCTCGACGGCAGCCTTCATCATCTCGACAGTACCTGCTGCATGGCAGTTGCACATATCGACATCAAGGTTCGAAAGCACCTTCATGGTCTTGCGGACGGTATTAGGAATGTCGTGGAGCTTGAGATCGAGGAAGATCTTGTGGCCACGTCTCTTGATCTCACGGACCATGTCAGGACCGGCGCTGTAGTACAGCTCCATACCGATCTTCACGAAAGGCTTGCGCTCACATCCTTCGAACTTGTCGAGGAACTCGAGAGTTGCCTCCTTGCTGCTGAAATCGCAGGCGATAATTACATCTTTTGCCATATTATGTTCTTTTTCTATTTATTCAACAATGCCGATGATATCTTTCAGCTCATCGATGCCAAGGCGGTCCATCACTTCTGGAAGATTCTCAACTATCTCCTTGCATACCATAGGGTTACGAAGATTCTCCGCACCGACCTGGACAGCCGCTGCTCCGGCCATCATCATCTCGACCACCTCCTCGGCACATGACACTCCGCCGCAGCCCATCACAGGGATGCTGCAGGCGTGGGCCACCTGGTAGACCATCCTAAGGGCGACAGGGAAGATGGCATGGCCGGAGAAGCCTCCCATCTTGTTGGCGATCACCGGACGGCGGGTCTTGATGTTGATCCTCATTCCGAGCATGGTGTTCACGAGGGTGATTCCGTCGGCTCCGGCATATTCGCAGGCCTTCGCGATGGATACGATGTCAGTCACGTTAGGGCTGAGCTTGATGAACACAGGCTTGGTCGTCACTTTCTTCACCGCGGCGGTCACCGCAGCAGCCGACTCGGCGCTTGTACCGAAGGCCATGCCGCCGTTGTGCACGTTAGGGCATGAGACATTGACTTCAATGATATCTATCTCCTCGCATGCATCCGCCTTTGCGCAGCATGCGACATATTCATCGATCGAGAAACCGCTGATGTTGGCGATTATGACTCCGTCATAGACCTTTCTCAGAGAAGGGACCTTCTCTCCTACGAGGACGTCGATACCGGGGTTCTGGAGGCCGACTGAATTGATCATTCCGTCAGGACACTCGGCGATACGCGGAGTAGGATTTCCGAAACGGGCCTCGCCTGTCGTTCCCTTGAGGCTGATTCCTCCGAGGACGTTGAGGTCATAGACATCCTGCATCTCGAGGCCGAAACCGAAGGTTCCGCTTGCAGGCACCACAGGGTTGTTGAAGACTACTCCTGCGAGAGTCGTTGAAAGACGGTTCTTTACCATTTGATCTCCTCCTTCTTGAAAACAGGACCGTCCTTGCAGATACGCTTAGGTCCCAGTTCGGTCTGACATGTACATCCGTAGCATATTCCTGTTCCGCATCCCATCCTTTCCTCGAGGCTGAGCTCGCCGTCACCAGGGATCGAGGCATAGACTGCCTTCTCCATAGGCTTAGGGCCGCAGGTATAGTAGAAGTCGAACTCCGGCTGATATTCCTTGACCACGTCTGTCACGAAGCCCTTCGTTCCGGCGCTGCCGTCCATGGTTGCCACATAGACATCGGCTCCGAGAGCCTTGAACTCATCGAGCAGGACTATCTCAGACGCCATGTTGAAGCCGAGGACCACAGTCACTTTCTTTCCCTGTGCGATAAGTTCCTTCGCAAGGAGATAGAGCGGTGCGACGCCCACTCCTCCGCCAAGGAGAAGTGCTGCGCTGGTGCAGGATCCTGTCGTGAAACCATGTCCAAGGTCCACGAGGATGTCGAGTTTCCCGCCCGGAGCCATCTCCGACATCTGGCGGGTTCCTTCACCGACGACCTTGTAGACAAGCACGAGGGTGCCGTCTTCGCTGTCACAGACTGAGATCGGACGGCGCAGGAAGCGGCCATCCAGGGCAACATCCACGAACTGGCCCGGGGACATCTTCCTGAAACCCTCGCAACGGAGGGTCATACGGTAGGTATCCTTAGCCACAAGGGCGTTGCTTTCAATATCGAAAAGCTTATTTTCCATAGTGGCAAAGTTACGTAGTAATTTCCTTTTTTCGACAAGGTTTTACTCTTGCAGAATCCTAATAATTCTGCTATCTTTGCAGCTCATTTTAACAGGTAGTTTGTTCCATGAAAGTAAGCATCTTAATGGGTTCCAAGAGTGACTGGGAGGTAATGTCTGCCGCCTGTGAGACTCTGGACGAATTCGGCGTACCTTACGAGAAGAAGGTAATCAGCGCACACCGTACACCTCAGTTCTTCTGTGACTATATGGCAGGAGCCCGCGACAGGGGCGTAGACATCGTAATCGCCGGTGCAGGCGGTGCAGCTCATCTCCCTGGAATGGCTGCGGCCCTCACATCACTTCCTGTTATCGGAATTCCGATCAAGAGTGCAGCCCTCAACGGACTCGACTCACTTCTTTCAATCGTACAGATGCCGTCGGGCATCCCTGTAGCGACAATGGCGATCAACGGCGCAAAGAATGCTGCTCTCTACGCAGTCTCGATGCTCGCACTCAACAATGCCGACCTTGCTGCAAAGTACGAGGCATTCCGCAAGAAACAAGCAGATAAAGTACTCCAAACAGAGCTCTAGAAATGAATAGCAACAGAATTTTTGTGGAGAAGCGCTCTGAATTCAGAGTCGAGGCTGAAAGCCTGCGCAATGAATTCAACGAGAACCTCTCCCTGCAGCTGCGTTCCCTCAGGTATCTCAATGTATATGACCTGTTCGGATTTTCCGCAGACCTCATCGAAAAGTGCCGTTACTCAGTATTCGGCGAGACCGTGACCGACAACGTGACTGACGAATGTCCTCTCGAGGGCAAGAAGTATCTCGCTGTCGAATATCTCCCTGGCCAGTTCGACCAGAGAGCTTCTTCCGCAGAGGACTGCGTCCATCTGATCGACCCGCTGGCCGACATCAGGATCCGCAGCTCAAGGCTCATCATCTTCGACGATGACCTTTCCGAGGAGAACCTCGAGGCGATCCGCCATTACTATATCAACGCCGTAGAGGCACGTGAGAAGGATCTCTCAAAGCTTGAGCTCAACGAAAAGGCTGAGGTCAAGCCTGTCAGCATCCTCGAAGGCTTCATCGACATCAAGGAAGAGGAATATCCTGCCTTCTGCAAGAAGTACGGCCTCGCGATGAGCGCAGCCGACCTCGGCGAGGTCGTGAAGTATTTCACAAAGGAGCAGAGGAATCCTAGCGAGACCGAGCTCAGGATCCTTGACACATATTGGAGCGACCACTGCCGCCACACCACCTTCAGCACCGAGCTCGACACGATCAGCGTGGACGACTCGTTCATGAAGGAGGAGTTCGAGAGCGAGCTCGGCGAGTTCCACGCAATCCGCAAGGAACTTGGCAGAGAGGGCAAGAGCCTCTGTCTGATGGAGCTTGCGACCATCGGTGCAAGATATCTCCGCAAGATCGGCAAGCTCGAGGACCTCGAGCAGAGCGAGGAGAACAACGCATGCAGCATCTTCATCGACGTGGACGTAGACGGCCAGACTGAGAAGTGGCTTCTCCAGTTCAAGAACGAGACACATAACCATCCTACCGAGATCGAGCCTTTCGGTGGCGCATCGACCTGTCTTGGCGGTGCCATCAGAGACCCTCTCTCAGGACGCTCATACGTATATCAGGCAATGCGCGTGACCGGCGCAGGCGACATCTACAAGCCTGTAGCCGAGACACTCAAGGGCAAGCTCCCTCAGCGTATCATCAGCCGCAAGGCTGCTGCCGGATATTCATCATACGGCAACCAGATCGGCCTTGCCACCACCCATGTACGTGAGATCTTCCACGACGGCTACACAGCCAAGAGAATGGAGGTCGGTGCAGTCGTAGGTGCAGTCAAGGCTTCTGACGTCCGCAGGGAAAGCCCAGCTCCAGGTGACGTGATCCTCCTCCTCGGAGGCCGCACAGGACGCGACGGCATCGGCGGTGCGACCGGTTCATCGAAGGAGCATACCGAGGAGTCACTCGAGGCTTGCGGCAGCGAGGTACAGAAGGGTAACGCTCCTGAGGAGAGAAAGATCCAGAGACTCTTCCGCCGCCCGGAGGTCACCAAGCTCATCAAGAAGTCGAACGACTTCGGCGCAGGCGGTGTCAGCGTAGCCATCGGCGAGCTTGCCGACGGTCTTGACATCTACCTCGACAGAGTCCCTACAAAGTACTCAGGACTCAACAGCACCGAGCTCGCGATCAGCGAGTCCCAGGAAAGAATGGCTGTCGTAGTGGAGAGAAAGGACATGGAGACATTCATGGACCTCTGCCACAAAGACAACATCGAGATCACCCACGTGGCTGAAGTCACAGACACAGGCCGCATGAGGATGTTCAACAAGGAAAGACTCGTCGCTGACCTCACCAGAGAGTTCATCGACAGCGCAGGTGCAAAGCACCATACAATCGCAGTGATCGGCGCTGTGGAGGACAAGGATCCGTTCGTACAGGAGATCCCTGGAAAGAACATCGCGGAGAAGATGGAGGCAGTGATGCACCTTCCAAACGTGACATCGCAGAAGGGTCTCATCGAGACCTTCGACGCTACCATCGGCCGCTCTACCGTCCTCATGCCGTTCGGCGGAAAGACCCAGGAGACCGAGACACAGGTATCCTGCCAGAAGCTTCCTACATCGGGCTATACCGACACCGCCAGCGTCATGGCGTACGGCTACAATCCGGAGGTATCAAGCTGGAGCCCTTACCATGGTTCCGCATACGCAGTCGTAGAAGCATGCGCGAAGGTCGTTGCAGCCGGCGGTGAATGGTCGACCATGAGGTTCTCTTACCAGGAGTACTTCGAGAGGATGACCAAGGATCCTCACAGCTGGGGCAAGCCTCTCAGCGCCCTCCTCGGAGCGCTCAAGATGCAGACAGGCTTCGGACTCGCTTCGATCGGCGGAAAGGACTCGATGAGCGGAACCTTCGAGGACATCAACGTCCCTCCGACCCTCATCGCCTTCGGTATCACAGCCGTCAACGCGAACGACGTCATCTCACCTGAATTCAAGAAGGCAGGCAACCGCCTCTACCTTGTAAAGCATACCCGTCTTGGCAACTACATGCCTGACATCGAGCAGCTTAAGGCCAACTGGGACTTTGTCCATGGTCAGATCCTCGCGAAGAACATCGTATCAGCATACGCGATCGTATCGGGCGGTGTGGCAGAGGCTGTGGCAAAGATGTCATTCGGTAACCTCCTCGGTGCGGACATCAAGATCTGCGAGAAGGAGCTCACCGCTCTCAACTACGGTTCAATCCTCGTAGAATCTGAGGCAGAGCTCGACTTCCCTGCAGCTCAGTACCTCGGTACAGTAGCAGCCAAGGACATCACCGTCAACGGCGAGACAGTATCCGTCGAGGCTCTCCGCAAGGCAGTCGGCCTTCCATTCGACAAGATCTATCCTGCCACCGCGAAGGCAGCCCACGAGGGAATGATCGTGAAGGACTGCGCCGAACACTCTGCAAAGAAGTGGGAAGGCGCTCCAGTGGAGCATCCTGTCGCTTATCTCCCTGTATTCCCAGGAACAAACTGCGACTACGACATGGAGAAGGCATTCAAGGTTGCCGGCGCAGAGGTCAGGAGAGGAATCTTCTGCAACCTTACCGGCAAGGATGTCCTCGACTCTATCCAGGAGATGAAGAAGCAGATCTCAGAGTGCCACATCCTCGCATTCAGCGGCGGCTTCTCAGCAGGTGACGAACCGGACGGATCAGGCAAGTTCATCGCGAACGTGATCAACAACAAGGAGATCGCAGAGGAGATCCACAAGCTTCTCGACCGCGGCGGTCTCATCCTCGGTATCTGCAACGGCTTCCAGGCTCTCATCAAGAGCGGACTCCTCCCTTACGGCAGGCTCGGAATGCTCGAGCAGAGCTCTCCGACCCTCTTCCGCAACGACATCAACAGACATATCTCCCAGATGGCTACCACAAGAGTGGCTACAGTCAAGTCTCCATGGCTTGCTGACATGGAGATCGGTCAGCTCCATACAATCGCTCTCAGCCACGGCGAGGGTAAGTTCGTGGTAAGCGAGGAGCTTGCAAAGCAGCTCTTCGACAACGGACAGGTCGCATTCCAGTACGTCGACACCGAGACAGGCGAGACGACCATGGAATCTCCAGCCAACCCTAACGGCTCACACTACGGAATCGAGGGTATCATCAGCCCTGACGGACAGATCCTCGGACGTATGGGTCACCCTGAGAGATGGGAGAACAATGTATTCAAGAACATCAGCGGAAACCTCGATGTCAGCATCTTCCGCAACGCAGTCAACTATTTCAGAAAATAAAAAGTCAAAAAGATATTATGGCAGTCAGTTATGAGAAAGCCGGTGTGAACCTGGAAGCCGGATACGAAGTGGTTCGTCGAATCAAGCAGCATGTAGCTTCAACCCAGAGGACCGGCTCAATGGGCAACATCGGTTCTTTCGGTGGCATGTTCGATCTCTCCACTCTTGGAATCAAGGAGCCTGTACTCGTCAGCGGAACTGACGGTGTCGGCACCAAGCTCAAGATCGCTTTCGCGATGGACAAGCACGACACTATCGGTATCGATGCTGTCGCAATGTGCGTGAACGACGTCCTTGCACAGGGCGCTGAGCCACTCATCTTCCTTGACTATGTCGCTATCGGCCACAACATCCCTGCAAAGGTGGAGGCCATCGTGGCAGGTGTCGCAGAGGGTTGCCGCCAGGCAGGCTGCGCACTCGTAGGCGGCGAGACCGCTGAGATGCCAGGCATGTACAGCGACGGCGAGTACGACATCGCAGGCTACACCACAGGCGTAGTCGAGAAGTCAAAGCTCATCGACGGCTCGAAGGTGAAGGTCGGTGACGTCCTCGTAGGTATCGCATCTACCGGCGTACACTCAAACGGCTTCAGCCTCGTCCGCAAGATCGTAGCTGACGCAAAGGTGGCTCTCGACGCTACTCCTGAGGAGTTCGGCGGAAAGACAGTCGGCGAGACACTCCTCACCCCTACCAGGATCTACGTGAAGCAGGTTCTTGACGTCATCCGCAACTGCGACGTCCACGGCGTGGCTCACATCACCGGTGGCGGCTTCGACGAGAACATCCCACGTATCCTCATGGACGGCCAGGCTATCGAGGTGAACGAAGGTTCATGGGAGATCCTCCCAGTGTTCAAGATGCTCGAGAAGTGGGGCGGAGTTCCTCATCGCGAGATGTTCAACATCTTCAACATGGGTATCGGAATGGTCCTCGCAATTGACGAGTCAGAGGCACAGAAGGCTATCGACATCCTTGCAAGCCACAGCGAGAAGGCAAGCGTCATCGGCAAGATTGTCGAGGGCGACAAGACAGTGAAAATCAATCTCTTATAATATTTTATGAAGAAGCGCGCATTAGTTAGTGTAAGCGACAAGGCCGGCCTTGTCGAGTTCGTGCAGGGCCTTCAGGGTTTCGGTTGGGAGATCATCGCGACCGGCGGTACCCAGAAGCTCCTCGAGAACAACGGTGTGAAGACAATAGGTATCAGCGAGATCACCGGTTTCCCTGAAATCTGCGACGGTCGTGTGAAGACCCTCCATCCAAAGGTCCATGGTGCCCTGCTCGGACGCCGTGACCTTCCAGAGCACATGGAGACCCTCAAGGAGAACGGTATCGAGCTCATCGACATGGTCTGCGTGAACCTCTATCCTTTCAAGCAGACAATCGCAAAGGAAGGCGTGTCAATGGACGACGCAATCGAGAACATCGACATCGGTGGTCCTTCAATGCTCCGCAGCGCAGCCAAGAACTGGCAGAGCGTGACCGTTGTATGCGACCCTTCTGACTACAGCAGGATCCTCGCAGAGATCGCCGAGAACGGTGACACCACACGTGAGACCCGTCTCCAGCTTTCTGCAAAGGCATATACCCACACAGCTGAGTACGACATGTGCATCTCTACCTACATGCGCAAGCAGGCAGGTCTGAGTGAGAAGCTCTTCCTTGAGTACGACCTCAAGCAGTCGCTCCGCTATGGTGAGAACCCTCACCAGAGCGCGAAGTTCTTCGCCGCAATGGAGTCAGTTCCATACTCTCTCGCGACAGCAAAGCAGCTCAACGGCAAGGAGCTTTCATACAACAACATCCAGGACGCCAACGCAGCCCTCAACATCGTACGCGAGTTCGACGTTCCGTTCTGCGTAGGTCTCAAGCACATGAACCCTTGCGGCGCAGCTATCGGCGCAGACATCAAGGAGGCTTGGGAGAAGGCTTACGAGGCTGACAAGGTCAGCATCTTCGGCGGCATCGTCGCTGTGAACCGTGAGCTCACCAAGGAGGTCGCTGAGATGATGAAGCCTATCTTCCTCGAGATCATCATGGCTCCTTCATTCTCTGAGGGCGCACTTGAAGTTCTCTGCACAAAGAAGAACCTCCGTCTCCTCAAGGTTGACATGAGCAAGGACACCGCATCGCACAACCAGTACGTCAGCATGAACGGCGGTATGCTCGTCCAGGAGCAGGACACCACCATCAAGATCCCTACAGCTGACATGTGCGTGACCGAGACAAAGCCTACTGAGGCTCAGCTCATCGACCTCGACTTCGCATGGAAGATCGTGAAGCATGTCAAGTCAAACGCTATCGTAGTGGTGAAGGACGGCATGACCCTCGGTGTAGGCGCAGGCCAGATGAACCGCGTAGGTTCTGCCAACATCGCCATGAAGCAGGCTGAGGCTACCCTCGCCGAGCAGGGCAAGGACATCCGCAACGAAGGTCTCGTGATGGGTTCAGACGCATTCTTCCCATTCGGTGACAGCGTTGAGTCCGCTGCTGCATTCGGCATCAAGGCCATCGTCCAGCCAGGCGGAAGCGTACGTGACCAGGAAAGCATCGATGCTGCCAACGCAAACGGCATCACCATGCTCTTCACCGGCGAGCGTCATTTCAAGCATTGATCTTAGATCAATACCCGACATTGATCGTAGACTCTAGGTTCAATTCCTATTTAACCGCAGCAGGGTGGAGTTCCCTGAAGGTACGCGCTTCGCGCTATCCTTCCCACCACTTCGTGGCGGGCCCCTCCCTCTGACACGGCCGAGGGCGGCCATGCCTTCATGGGGCTCCACCCTGCTGCTATCAAAACAAATCAGACCCAAGAATGAAGAAAGTACTCGTAGTCGGCGGCGGCGGACGCTGCCATGCAATCGTGGACGCACTCAGCCGCTCCCCACAGGTTGAAAAGATTTATTGCGCCCCTGGCAACGCCGGAATCGGCCTTCAGGCGGAGAACGTTCCTATCAAGGACACAGACGTTCCTGCACTCAAGCAGTTCGCGCTTGACAACGCCATCGACCTCACCGTAGTAGGTCCTGAGGCATCCCTCTCAAGAGGTATCGTGGATGAGTTCCGCGCAGCCGGCCTCAAGATATTCGGCCACACCAAGGCCGCTACCAGGATCGAGAGCAGCAAGGAGTTCGCCAAGGAGATCATGGTCAAGTACGACGTACCTACATCAGGATACCGCAGTTTCTCGGCATACGAGGAGGCCATCGCATATGTTTCAGCACGTCCTTTCCCTGCAGTCCTCAAGTATGACGGACTCGCTGCCGGCAAGGGTGTGGTGATCGCAGAGACTCTCGAAGAGGCAGACGCAGCCCTCAAGGACATGCTCCTCGACGCCAAGTTCGGCGAGGGCAAGGTCGTCGTCGAGGACTTCCTCACCGGCCCTGAGTTCTCATTCATGGCTTTCGTATGCGGCAACAAGGTATGGCCTATGCCACTGTCACAGGACCACAAGCGCGCCTTCGACGGCGACAAGGGTCCTAACACAGGTGGAATGGGTGCCTACACCGGACTTCCATTCATCAACGACGAGGACGTCGAGTACGCACTCAAGGAGGTTCTCCAGAAGACTGCCGACGGTATGGTAGCAGAAGGCTGCCCACTCTCAGGCGTTCTCTACGGAGGTCTCATGAAGACCCCTCAGGGAGTCAAGGTCATCGAGTTCAACGCACGTTTCGGAGACCCTGAGACAGAAGTTGTGCTCCCGCTTCTCAAGAGCGACATCTTCGACATCTTCAACGGCATCGCCGAGAAGGCTGTAGAGGAGAAGAAGTGCTGCTGTTGCTGTTCAGAAGGCAACGGCGAGTGCAAGATCGCCCCTGAATGGGAAGAGAAGGTAACCATGGGCGTAGTGCTCGCATCTAAGGGCTACCCTGGCGACTACAAGAAGGGCGCTGAGATCCTCGGAACCGAGGAGGTAGATGCCAAGATCTACCACATGGGTACAAAGCTCGAGGACGGAAAGCTTCTCACTGCCGGCGGCCGCGTCATGATGGTCGTATGCAGCGGCGAGGACATCCACGCTGCCCAGAAGAAGGTCTACGGCGAGATCGCCAAGATCAAGTGCGACAACCTCTTCTACCGCAACGACATCGCCCATTGGGCTCTCGACAAGTAGGTCACTAATAATCAAGCTGTTAGCCATTTTCCTGTAGAGCGATTCGCACCACAGGAAAACACCTAAGTCGCTGACAGTCAGTTATATAAGCAAAACCCTATAGGGCGAATCGCCCTACAGGGTTTTTCATATTACACTGATACTCAATTAGATATCTACGTTGAAAATCAGGCCGAGATGGAAGCGGGAGAGCTCGAAGCCGTCTCGGGTGAGGCGGTTGAAGGACGGACCGCCGTTGTAGTCGAAGGAGAAGCCGATCTGGCAGCCGGCAGGGAACCAGAGAAGGTTGGCGGTGTGGGCGGCGACGGAGGCGCCGACGCTGTAGAGCATCTCAGGCATGATGACATCGGTGCCTCTGCCCATGTATGGGAAGAAGAGCAGGTCTGCATGCGGGATGACCGTCATGTGGGTGAAATGGAGAAGGTCCGAGAGGATCTGCCTCTGAGGCAATGCGAACTGCATCGCGTAGTCTGCGGTATACTTGGTCTTGATGCCGTCGGTGCTTGAGAGGACAAGGCTGAAGTCCGGGTCCTCTGACAGGCCGCGAGGCGACATCGAGACGATATTCTCCGTATAGAATGCCCAGAAGGTCTCCTGCATGGTCGCAGTGAGCTTGAGTCCATGGGTCCTGGCGAATCCCGGGAGATAGCCATAGAGATAGCTGTAAAGACCGGCGCTGTAGACTCTCCTCAGGCCGATCCTCTGATGGTAGCCCATCTGCAGGCCGATACCCTTCTTAGGATAGACGAGGGACGATGGTGTAGGCTGCATGATAAAGCCGCTGACCGAAGCCGTGACAGACTGGAGGAATACGGTCCTGGTATCTGTCACACCGACAAACTGTGGATGCGACAGGATGTCTCCGGAAAGGCTGGTATCATAGTCAAAGATAGCCCTGCCCGGCCTGTAGAGGTCATTCGAGAAGCGATAAGAGAGCTTCGGAGTAACACCCCTGAGCCAGCCGTTGGAGTTGAACTTAAGAGGAACATAGACGGCAAGGGCAGTGTTGAATGCCGCCCTGTCAGACTTATGCCCAGTCACGGTGTTGACCGCGAACTCAGGTCCAAGGAGATATGTCTCGCGGCTATAGTCGTACGCCGCACGTGCCCCTACGCTGGCCTCCAGGTCGAAGACCGGATAGAGACCGGTATAGGTCATGTTCAGATGCGCGCTGTGACGGCCTTCCCTCGCATTCGGCTTAGTAGGATCGAAACCATATGATACATAGCCGCTTGCGGTACCAAGGTCGTTCTGGATCCAGGCGGTGGCACCAATGCCTCCGGACTCCAGCAGCTCGTCAAAATTGAGAGAGTCAAAACTGTCATACTCGACCTTCATCGGCGCCCACGAATGGATGCGCGGGATATGGGTCAGCTTGCTATACTTCCTCGCAGCCGGGTCCATGTCCTTCCAGTCCGAACCGCCGTCCCTGGCCCATCGGGCAAGATCCATGGTGCCACCGTCAAGGTCCATGGTACCTCGAGCGAGGGCCATCTCCTGACGGGAAAGGGCGTCCGCGACCTTGTCACCGGAGACTGCCTGGAAGTCGACCTTGCGGTCGATAAGGTCAGAGACGGCCGCCTTGTGGACAAGCGAGCCCTCTCCGTAATGCCTCTTTCCGCGAGGCTTGCCGTTTTTGCGATAGAGCTGGATTCCAGTCTCCTGGGTGATGAAATAGAGAGTATCTCCTTCGAAAAGTCCGTCCCCAGCGCCATAGCGGGTTGCCGTGCGCTGGAAGACCTCTCCGCCCCTCCACTCATAGGTCTCGTTGACTCCTGTGCGGTCGGAGGTGAACACAAGTCCGTCATCGGTATTGCCCAGTCCGGAAATCTTAGCCTTGACCGGAGCGACAATCTCCTCGAAACGGCCGTCGGCAATCTTGTAGATTCCCATTCCGTCATCAGAAAGACCGACTACCGCCACCTCGTCGCCAAGCCACGACGACAATGTCAGCTGAAGTCCGGAAGGCGCAGGGACCCTACTGAGTTCCTTTCCAGTGACAGCGTCGAGAACGACATGGTCAGTGCCTCCAGTATACTTATAGTCGACGACGGCAACCTGCTTTCCGTCGTTGGAGACAGAGGGATTATAGAGTCGTCCTTTCTTCGTAAGTGTTTGAGGCTTATATGATTTACGGCTGTCAAGGTCCTTGCCTTCAAGTTCGATGTATCTGATTCTGGAAGTAGCCTCATGGCTCCAGCGGGGGTTCGTGAAAGTCTCGCTCCAGTAGATTCTGTCGAGCACAGGATCGTAGTACAGGTCGCTGACCGAAGAGGCGAAAGGCCTGATGTCCGTCACGCTGCCGTCGTGGGCGACGCGGCTGAGCACGGACGGCTGGACAAGGCCTTCGCGCACCACGAAGAAGTCGTCATGGACGAAGGTACCATGGGCATAGTTCTCATACCACTTCGGAACGGCTGTCGCAAACTCTGAGCTGATGAACGGACCGCGCTCGCGGGCGCTTTCCTCCCAGTTGCGGCGGAAGCCCTCGACGATTCCGTCCCAAGCCGGTCTGAACTTCATGCCGGAAGCCAGCCTGACCTCCTTCCTGACCGAGTTGAAGCGGATCGGCATGTGGCCTATGCGGCTGAAGATGTTCCCGATGAACATAGGGTCGTCATAGAATACCCTGGTTCCCGCGATCGTCAGATAGCCAAGGGCATAGTAGTTCGGCTCATAGTGCCTCCATGAACCATATTTCCAGGCCGTCCAGTTACGGACGTTGCCTGTATCGAAGGCTGAATGGTAGTAGTTCAGGAAGTCTCCGTCGCGGCCGCGACCCAGGTCGGTCAGGGCTGTCTCGGCGACGACCGCGTCACCTTCGAGGAGGAAGGATGGAGTATAGACTCCGGTCACTCCGACCGGCACCATGTCACCTGTTATCCAGTGGAAAGGCTTGAACCAGCCGGTGTAGCCCAGCATCATCTGCGAGAGATGGCGGCCCTCATGGATGGCCAGGTTCTTCTCCCACGACAGGGCCTCTGTCTCGTAAGGCATCGCAAGAGTATAGAATTCCATGCGCTTAGGAGCCCAGGCGACCATCGCGTTTGACACTCCGTTGTAGGCATGGAGCACCACAGGGGTAGGCCTGCGGTAGCCGCTGCCGGCAAGCAGGCCGGTGCTCCTGGACACAGGAACGCGGTATTTCTCGAGGAGGTTGCCATAGACATTGGCGAGGGAATCCAGTCCCTCGGGATAGACGACGCGGTAGTCAGGCCATGTCTTCTGCTTCCAATGGAGCCTTGCGGGATCGTCTCCGCTGGAGATGAACTGCGCGAAGGAGTCAAAAGGGATAAGAGCCAGCAGGATGGCCGAGAGTATGAGGCTTGAGAATATTTTCTTCATCTGGGTAATTTTACCTGCTGCAAAGATAGTATTTACATTACAATTTTGTAGATTTGTGGTAGAGTAGATTATATTCGGAACATTATGCAGATTCTCATACAGATCCTGACCTTGCTCGGAGCGGTAACCCTGTTCCTCTTCGGTCTGAGCCTCCTCAGCGGAGGTCTCCAGAAAGTCGCGGGAGACGGCCTGAGGTCCTTCCTCGCATCGATGACCTCGAATGCGTTCAAGAGACTCCTCACAGGCATAGGCGTGACAGCGGCTATCCAGTCATCTACAGCTACGACCATCATGGTCGTCAGCTTCGTGAACGCCGGCCTCCTCACCCTCGCCCAGGCGATCGGAGTGATCATGGGAGCAAACATCGGAACGACCGTCACGTCGTGGGTCATGGCGCTCTTCGGATTCTCGTATGACATATCCACAATCTCATTCCCTCTGATCGCACTCGGCTTCGTGCTGATGCAGAACAAGAAGAACAAGACGGTCCACGACCTCGGTGAGATCATCATCGGTTTCGCCCTCTTCTTCGTAGGTTTCGCAAAGCTCAAGGCGACCGCAGGCGTCCTCCTCGACAACCTCAACCTCTCCGGTCTCCAGGCGCTCACGGACATCACGCTCGGACCTCTCAACGTCTCCGTGCTGATATTCCTCCTCATCGGAACCGTCCTCACCGTCTGTTTCCAGAGCTCGGCCGCCACGATGGCCATCATCATGCTCCTCATCACCACCGGAGTGATTCCGTTCAAGATGGCAGCCGCAATGATCCTCGGTGAGAACATCGGTACTACGATCGCCGCGAACGTAGCCGCGTCGGTGGGCAACACCACCTCGAAGCGTGCCGCCATGGCCCATACGGTATTCAACGTCTTCGGCGTATTCTGGGTCCTCTGCATATTCCCGGTCTTCCTCAAATTCATCGGAAGCATCATCAGCTCAGTCGGATTCCCAGACCCTAACACAGCCGACCTTACCGACACCGCGAATGCGGAGAGCATCAGGTCATCGCTCCTCTACAGCGTGACCACGATGCATACCCTCTTCAACATGACGAACACCACGATCCTCATCTGGTTCATCCCTCAGATCGAGAAGATCGTATCGTGGATCATCCCTTCAAAGAACGAAGGCGAGGTCTACAGGCTCAAATATATCCAGGGCGGTCCGCTCTCCACTGCAGAGCTTTCTCTTGACGAGGCCCAGCAGGAGATCATCCACTTCGCCACTATCTGCCGCAACGGCTTCGGCTATATCCGCAGTGCAGTGAACGAGACGGACGTCGAGCAGTTCAAGACACTCCGCGAGAAGCTCATCAAATACGAGGCTATCACCGACCGCATCGAGTACGAGATCGCGTCATACCTCAACGAAGTATCCAAGGGAGACATCTCCGAGAAGGCATCGCTCCGCATCAAGGGTATGTACAGGATAATCGGCGAACTCGAGTCCCTCGGTGACTCAGGAGAGGCGATCGGCCGTATGCTCCAGAGAAGGATAGACCACGACAAGAGCTTCGACGAGGAGCAGATGAAGAGGCTCAACAGGATGATGGACAACCTCGCGATCGCATACGACGCGATGGTCGAGAACCTCAGCAATCCTACGCTCAAGGAAATCAGGAACGCATCAGACGCAGAATACAACATCAACGAATGCAGGAACACGCTCCGCGAGGAGCACATCCTCAACATCGAGGAGAATTCAGCATACAACTACCAGACCGGTGTGTTCTACATGGACATCATCCAGGAGATGGAGAAGATGGGTGACTTCATCATCAACGTATCCGAAGCGCAGCTTGCCGAGAATGCGTAGGTCACATCTCATAGCACTGATGGCAGCCTGCCTGGTCCTCGCTTCGTGCGGACAGAGGAAGGCAAAGCCCGCCGACAGGCAGGAAGGGCCTCATACAAGAGCCTTCCCGACAGTCTCGGCGCCCGGCATGATGACAGAGCAGGGAGAGATGCTGGACTACATCGCGATGCACTACTGGGACGCGTTCGCCGACACCGGGAAGGACTGGCTCGACGACTCGACATATGTCGCAGGAGTCGACAGGACGAAGCTGGAGGAGCAGGTCGGAGCATATACGACGCTTCTGTCCATGGTACCTCTTAGCAAGGCCGTCGCCTTCATCGAGGGCTTCTACGACAAGGTCGCGAAGCTGGAGGCCAAGGACGCGGAGTCGACCGCCTTCGAGGAGACGGTCAGCATGATGAGAAGATATCTCTACGACGAGAATTCGCCGGTGAGGAACGAGGATATCTACGGAGCGCTTGCCGCCAAGCTGGCAAAGTCGCCTTACGTAGCCGAGGACATGAGGCCCTCGTACGAGTTCGAGGCACGGACCTGTGCCGTGAACAAGGCAGGCAGCAAGGCTGCGGACTTCGTCTTCACGGACCGTAACGGCAGGGAACATGACCTGCACGGGATCAGGGCACCATGGACCTTGCTGATGTTCACGAACCCGGGCTGCAGGAACTGCGGCGACGTCATCCGAGGCCTCAGCGGAAGCCAGAAGATCCAGGACATGGTGCGCGGCGGGATTCTTGCAGTGGTCAACATCTATATCGATGAGGACCTCGATGCGTGGAGGGAGCATCTGGACGACTACCCGTCGTCGTGGATGACAGGATATAACAGCACGGTCAGGCAGGACCTGAGCTACAACGTGAGGGCCATCCCTTCGCTGTACCTGCTGGACAAGGACAAGACAGTACTGCTCAAGGACGCTCCGGCGGAGAGGATACTGGCATATATTGAAAACAACATAGAAGAATAACTTTAAACAATCACATAACTTTCACAACCATGGAAATTAAAAAAGAACTGTGGGCAGTTGCCCCAAATGGACAGGACATCTACAAGTACACCATCACTAACGGCCAGGGCGCAAGCGTAGTGCTCAGCAGCTATGGTGCAGCAATCGTATCAATCAACGTTCCTGACAAGGACGGTGTAATCGGTGACGTAGTACTCGGCTACCCTAAGGCAGAGAGCTACTATGGTGACGGTCCTTTCTCAGGAAAGGTTCCTGGACGTTTCGCCAACCGTATCGCAAAGGGTAAGTTCACCCTCGACGGCAAGGAGTACACCCTCAACATCAACAATGGCGAGAATCACCTCCATGGTGGTCCTACCGGCTACGCTGAGAGAGTATGGGACAGCCAGATCGACGGTTTCGCAGTAGAGTTCAAGTACTTCTCACCAGACGGAGAGGAAGGATATCCAGGAAACCTCACAGTCGTTACACGCTATGAGTGGAGCGAGGACAACAAGCTTACCATGACATTCAAGGGCGAGACTGACGCTCCTACAGTCGTAAACCTCGTCAACCACGTATACTTCAACCTCGAGGGTGAGGGCGCAGGCGAAGGCAACATCTTCGACCACATGCTCAAGCTCAACAGCTCAGAGTTCCTTCCAACAGACGCAGGTCTCATTCCTCTCGGAGCACCAGCTCCAGTCGCTGGCACACCACTCGACTTCCAGAACGGAAGAAGAATCGGTGACGATATCCTCAACTTCGACTTCGAGCCGCTCAAGATCGGTAAGGGCTACGACCATTGCTTCCTCATCGACGGCGCACAGCCAGGACAGCTCCAGGACGCTGCTACTCTCTGGTCAGAGAAGACAGGTCGTCAGATGGACATCGCTACAACCCAGCCTGCCATCCAGATCTACACAGGTAACTACGTAGGCGGAAGCCCAGTGGGCAAGTGTGGCCGCAGCTACAAGGACTACGAGGGTGTAGCTATGGAGACCCAGCACTTCCCAGATTCACCTAACCAGCCAGAGTATCCTTCAACAGTGCTCAGACCAGGTGAGGTCTACCAGGAGGCTACTGTATTCTCATTCTCTGTAAAGAAGTAATGAAGCAGTATCTTGATTTACTTAGAGACATCCGTGAAAACGGTGTCGTCAAGACGGATCGCACCGGCGTCGGAACACAGTCTGTGTTCGGACGCCAGATGCGTTTCGACCTTTCAAAGGGCTTTCCACTTCTCACCACCAAGAAAGTCTTCACCCGTGGCATCATCGAGGAGCTTCTCTGGTTCCTCTCGGGAGACACCAACAAGAAGACCCTTCAGGCCAAGGGAGTCCACATCTGGGACTCATGGGGCAACGATGAGACAGGCGAGCTCGGCCCGATCTACAGCAAGCAGTGGAGGGCATGGGACGGCTACGACGGAAGCACGATCGACCAGATCGCCAATGTAGTCGACCTCATCAAGAACCATCCGGACTCAAGACGCATCCTCGTCAACGCATGGAACGTCGCACAGATCGACCAGATGGGACTTCCACCATGCCATTGCCTCTTTCAGTTCTACGTGGCAGACGGCAAGCTCTCATGCCAGCTGTACCAGCGCTCTGCAGATGTATTCCTCGGAGTGCCTTTCAACATCGCTTCGTATGCTCTTCTCACCATGATGCTCGCACAGGTATGCGGACTTCAGCCAGGTGAATTCGTGCATACCCTCGGCGACACACACCTTTATCTGAACCACTTCGAGCAGGCGGACCTCCAGCTCTCACGCGAGCCTCGCCAGCTTCCTGTGATGAAGATCAACCCGGATGTCAAGGACATCTTCGCCTTCAAGCTGGAGGACTTCACTCTTGAAGGATACGACCCTTGGCCAACCATCAAAGCACCAGTAGCAGTCTAAATGGAAAAATGTCTTATCGTAGCCGTTGCGGACAACCTTGGCATCGGCATCAAGGGAGACCTCCCTTGGCACATCTCTGAAGACCTCAAGTTCTTCAAGCGTACCACATCAGGATGCCCTGTGATCATGGGCCGTACCACTTATTTCTCTCTTCCTAAGCATCCGCTTCCTGGAAGAAAGAACATCGTGCTCAACCTCGGCGGAGAAGACATTCCTGAGGCAGACTGCGTGTACTCTTTCGAAGAGGCCTTCGCAAGTGCAGAGGCAGAGAACTGCGAAAGGTGCTTCGTGATGGGTGGAGCTTCTGTCTACCGCATGGCTATCAACATGGTCGACAGACTTTTCATCACCCACGTACATACTGTCATCAAGGCAGATGTATTCTTCCCTGAGATCGATCCTGAGATCTGGGAGAAGGCAAGCGTATCCGAGACCCATACGGATCCTGAGACAGGATACACTTTCGAATTCGTAGAATATACACGCAAGTAGTTCCGGTCCCCGAACATTTCCGGAACTTACGGACTTGACATAAATGGCAAAAGACAGAGAGACCTTCGGCGGCAGAGCTGCCGTCATAATGGCATTGGCCGGTTCGGCGATCGGCCTTGGAAATATCTGGAGATTCCCGTATATGGTGGGCGAAGGAGGTGGAGCAGCATTCATTCTGCTCTATCTCTTCTTCTCTTTCAGCTTCTCCCTCCCGATCTTCATGGTCGAATCCATAATCGGAAGACGAAGCGGAGCCAACTGCCTCGGAGCGACAAGGAAACTCGCAGGAGACGAGAATGTCTGGAAAGTACTCGGATATCTCTCGATCATCACCCCGCTCATCATCGTGTCATACTACAGCGTAGTAGGTGGATGGTCCGTAGAGTTCTTCCTCAAGTCCCTCAGCCTCACCTTCATGCACTCCGACCCTGAGACGGTCAACGGCATGTTCGGCCAGTTCGCATCCTCATTCTGGGGCCCGTCGGTCTGTTTCACAGCCTTCCTCGGCATCTCTTGCCTGATCGTGGCAGGCGGAGTCAGGAAAGGCATAGAGAAATTCAGCAAGTTCTGCATCCCCGTGCTCTTCGTCATGGTCCTTATGATCATGGTGTTCTCACTCACCCTTCCAGGCTCAGGGAAGGGCGTCGAGTACCTCGTCAGACCGGATTTCTCAAAGCTCACGTTCTCTAACTGTGCATCCGCGCTCGGCCAGTCGTTCTACTCGCTCTCGCTCGGCATGGGTATCATCATCACATACTCATCCTACGTCAGCAAGCAGGAGAACCTGATGGCATCGGGCACATATACAGCTCTCTTCGACACAATGTTCGCGATGATGGCCGGCTTCGCGATCATGCCTGCAGTATTCACCGCAGGAATCCAGCCAAGCGCAGGTCCCGGCCTCATCTTCCAGACCCTGCCTTACATCTTCACCAAGATGGCAGCTACCATGCCGTTGATCAGCAGCGGCGTCGCCATCATCTTCTTCCTCACCATCATCTTCTCAGCCCTCACCTCGTCGGTATCGCTCGTCGAGGTCGGCGTGGCCTATCTTGTCGAAGAGAAGAAGATGCGCAGAGGAGTAGCGGCAGCCTTGGTATTCGCAGGTACATGGTGCCTCGGAATGCTCTGCTCGCTCTCATTCGGACCGCTTTCCGGATTCATGATTGCAGGCAAGCCAATCTTCGACTTCCTCGACATGTTCTCGTCCAACTTCCTCCTTCTCATCGGCAGCTTCATGGCAGTACTCCTCGTAGGCTGGAAGATGTCCAAGGCCGACGTCAGGGACGAGTTCACCAACGGCGGCACACTCAAGGCAAACAACAAGGCATTCGGAGCCCTCTACTTCATCGTACGCTATGTGACTCCGCTTGCGCTTATCTTCATATTCATCACCAACTTCATCCTTTGACGGATACTAAACCCCAATCCTGAATGGCTCAGAGAGAAACCTTCGGCAGCAGGGCTGCTGTCATAATGGCCATGGCAGGCTCTGCCATCGGACTCGGAAATATCTGGAGATTCCCCTACACCGTAGGAGAAGGCGGAGGTGCCGCCTTCATCATCGTCTACCTTATCTCATCGCTCCTGCTCGCGATGCCTATCTTCCTTGCGGAAAGCATCATCGGCCGCACTGCCCAGGCGGGAACCTTCAACGCGATGGACAAGCTCGCTCCGGGCTCGAAATGGAAGTGGCTAGGCCTGCTGACAGTCATCTCTCCGCTGATCATCGTATCGTTCTACAGCGTAGTCGGAGGCTGGTCATTCGAGTACCTTCTCAAGGCACTTACACTGAGCTTCGGACCTGAATCGACAGACAGCATCGCCCCTATGTTCGGCAACTTCGCCTCAAGCACATGGGGACCTGTGCTCTGCCATACATTCTTCATCACCGCGACCTGCCTCATCGTGCTCGCTGGAGTCAAGAAAGGCATCGAGAAGTTCGCCAAGCTTACCATGCCGGTGCTCCTCGTCCTCATCGTAGTGATAATGATCTACGCCGTCTCACTGCCAGGCGCAGGAGAGGGCGTGAGATACCTCCTCAAGCCTGACTTCTCAAAGATCACAGGAAGGGTCATTGCATCCGCGATGGGACAGTCTTTCTTCTCGCTCTCGCTTGGAGTGGGAACCATCCTTATCTATGCGTCATACATGAAGAAAGAAGAAAACCTCTTCACCTCGGGACTCGGAACCGCAGCATTTGACCTTATCTTCGCCATGATCGCGGGATTCGCCGTCATGCCTGCCGTATTCGCGGCCGGAATCGAACCTGGAGCCGGCCCAGGCCTCATCTTCGAGACCATGCCGTACATCTTCGCCAAGATGGGCGCAGCGGCACCATGGTTGAGTGCCACCATAGCCATACTTTTCTTCCTGACCATCCTCGTGGCCGCCCTTACATCGTCTATATCGATGGTCGAGGCCGGTGTCGCATATCTGACAGAGGAGAAAGGACTGACCCGCAGGAAAGCCATCTCCATCCTGCTCCCATCGACCTGGGCTCTCGGTGTTCTCTGCTCGCTCTCGTTCGGACCTCTCTCTGAGGTCCACATCCTCGGATGTACTATATTCGACTTCTGTGACAAGCTGACCTCGAACTACCTGATGGCATTCGGCGGACTTCTCTTCACATTCTTCGTAGGATGGAAGATGAAGAAGGAGACTGTCTGGAACGAGTTCACCTGCAACGGCAGCCAGAAATTCAACTGCGCCCTCTTCAGCCTCGTCTATTTCCTCATCAAGTGGGTGGCACCGATCGGCATTGTAATCATCTTCATCACGAATCTTGTACTATGAAACGAGTTCTCCTAACCCTCGCTGCGTTCTGCATAAGCGCAGCATCTTTCGCATGTACCAACCTCATCGTCGGCAGGAAAGCATCTGTCGACGGAAGTGTCATCTGCACATATAACTGCGACGGCTTCGGCTTCGCATCCGGACTTGGATTCTCCGCGGCCGGAAAGCACGCCCCAGGCGAGATGATAAGCCTGCGAGGCGGAAGGCAGATCCCGCAGGCAGAATATACCTACAATGTCGTCGGTCTGATGAACGAGAACCAGGTCAGCATAGTGGAGACCACATGGGACGGACGTCAGGAGCTCGTCAACCGCGATGGGTATTTCGACTACTTCACCCTCATGCAGATCGCCCTTGAGCGCAGCACGACAGCACGCGAGGCTATCGCCGTCATCGACGGCCTCGTGCAGACCTACGGATACAGCTCGACCGGAGAGAACTTCGTGATCGCAGACCCTCAGGAGGCATGGATCTTCGAGATCATCGGAATGGGACCAGGACGCACAGGCGCCCTCTGGGTAGCCCGCAGAGTACCGGACGACTGCATCTGCGCCTATGCCAACGTAAGCCGCATCCGCCAGTTCCCTCAGGCAAAGAAGATCGACAAGAAACTCGGCTTCTATGTAGCCGAGGACTGCATGTACAGCGCTGAGTGCATCAGCTTCGCACGCGAGAAGGGCTACTTCAGCGGCAAGGACGAGGACTTCAGCTGGAGAGAGGCATATTGCCCGATCGACTTCACCGAGGTACGTGCCTGCGACGCACGAGTATGGAGCTTCTTCCGTCACCACTACAACACCGAGGAGATGGACAGGTATCTTCCTTATCTCGACGGTCACTTCGACGTATGCGACGCCCTTCCTCTGTGGATCAAGCCTGACACCCAGCTTTCTGTCCGCGACGTGATGAACGACATGCGTGACCACTACGAAGGAACTGCCCTTGACATGACCGCCGACCTCAGTGCAGGTCCTTGGGCATCCCCATACCGCAACCAGCCGCTCAACTACACTGCCAGCGACGGCACAGAGATGTTCCGCGAGCGTCCTATCGGATGCCAGCAGAGCGCTATGACGATGGTCTGCCAGATGAGAAGCTGGCTTCCTGACGCCTTCGGAGGCGTCACATATTTCAACATGGACGACGCGTCCATGGTAGCCTACGTTCCGGCCTACTGCGGAATCAACCGCATACCTGAGCCATTCCGTGACGAGAACACCAGCATGACCGAATTCAGCACCGGAAGTGCGTTCTGGATGAACAACTTCGTGGCTAATATGGTCTATCCTCGCTACAGTGCGATGATCGGCGACCTCAAGGCAGCCCAGAAGGAGCTTGAGGATTTCTACGAGCAGGACCAGAAGGAGATAGAGGCAAGACTTGAAGGACTCACCCATGGAGACCTTGTGAGCCTTCTCACAAGGAAGACCGATGAATACACAGCGAAGATGATGAGCCGCTGGGGCGAGCTTGCGAAGCTCCTTATCGTCAAGTACAACGACCAGACCATCAACCGCCGAATGGCAGCCCCTGGTCAGACCGCACCAGCCTACTCACCTGTGTTCATCGACGCAGTCAAGGAAAAGACCGGCGACCGCTACGTCAAGCCTATGAAGAAGGCGATGGCGGATAGGTAGGCGCGGCCATGAAACAGAGTTTACTGATTGCATTATCCATCTTCACAGGCCCTCTGTTCGGAACAAGGTACTTCGGACTTCATCTGGGTGCCGGATTCTAGACCAGCCTGATTCATTTATGAGAAGAGCAATCCTGTCCATTCTCCTCTCTCACCAGTATCGTCACCTCTGCCCATATCACCGGTTTTTGCAAATCGGAGTGCATGGAAATCTTGGTTCTGTGCGCTGAGAAGCACATTGTCATGCACTCATGCCTCCGACAGGCCCCGGTGTGCATGCGAAATGCCATCCCAGGCCCTTATATTACAGGTGGGCGTGCACTCCGAATTGCAAAAAGATGCTTGCTTCAGCCTCCCCCCTATACTCCCAGCTGATCCTTCATCTCCCTCAGCAGGTCGAAGGCCTGGAGTGGGGTCATGTTGTTGAGGTCCGCACCCTTGAGGGTGTCGCGCAGTGACGAGAGAGTCGGATCGTCAAGCTGGAAGAGGGACAGCTGGATGGCGTCGTCAGAGAGCTGGGCACCGGAGTCGCCCTCGTGCATGCGATCGCCTCCCTTGTCATTCTTCTCAAGGGCCGCGAGAGTCCTCTCGGCCGACTTGAGCACCTCCTTAGGCATACCCGCAAGACGCGCCACATGGATACCGAAGCTGTGTGCGGTACCTCCGCGCGCGAGCTTGCGGAGGAAGATCACCTTCTTGCCGACCTCCTTCACCTCGATATGGTAGTCATGGGCCCTCGGATAAAGATTCTCGAGGTCGTTGAGCTCATGGTAATGTGTCGCGAAGAGTGTCTTGGCACCATGGCCATAGTCGTGGATATACTCGACGATAGCCCTGGCGATGGACATTCCGTCGTAGGTCGAGGTTCCTCGGCCGATCTCGTCGAGAAGTACCAGCGAACGCTCCGACAGGTTGTGGAGAATCATCGAGGTCTCCAGCATCTCCACCATGAAGGTAGACTCGCCGCGCGAGATGTTGTCGCTCGCTCCGACACGGGTGAATATCTTGTCGAAATAACCTATGCGTGCCGAGCTCGCAGGCACGAACGAGCCGATCTGGGCAAGCAGCACGATAAGGGCCGTCTGGCGCAGGAGAGCCGACTTACCTGCCATGTTCGGACCGGTCAGGATCATTATCTGCTCGCTCCTGCTGTCAAGGAAGATATCGTTAGGGACATATTCCTCGCCAGGGGCCATCAGCGTCTCGATGACCGGATGGCGGCCCGCCTTGATGTCAAGGCTCAGGTCCATGGTCATCTCAGGACGGCAATAACGGTTTGTGCCGGCCAGCTCGGCAAAGCCTGCGAGAGTGTCAAGACGCGCGACGATGCGCGCATCGGACTGGATGGTCGAGATGAAGCCCTGGATCTTCGCCACGAGCGCAGCGTAGAGACGTGCCTCGATCTCGTATATCTTCTCCTCGGCACCGAGGATCTTCGATTCATAGTCCTTGAGCTCCTGGGTGATGTATCTTTCCGCATTGACGAGGGTCTGCTTGCGTATCCACTCCTCAGGGACTCTGTCCTTGTAGGCGTTGCGCACCTCAAGGTAGTAGCCGAAGACATTGTTGTAGCTTATCTTGAGCGAAGGGATGCCGGTCCTTTCGCCTTCTCTCTGCTGGAGTTCAAGAAGGTAGTCCTTGCCTCCTGTCGAGATGTCGCGCAGGCTGTCGAGCTCAGGGTCTACTCCCTTTGCGATCACAGGACCCTTGCCCACAGCCGCGGCACAGTCCGGTGCGACAGTGCTCTGGATGGCGTCGATGAGTTCCTGGCAGCCTGAGAGCCTTGAAGCAAGAGATGCGAGCGCCTCGTTGCCTTTTGCCCTGCAGTAGTCCGCTATAGGTCTGATCTGGCTCAGGCCGCGGCCGAGCTGGAGGACTTCCCTAGGGACGATCTTTCCTGTCGCCGCCCTTGAGATGATACGCTCGAGGTCACCGATGTTGCCTATGAGTTCCTGTACCATGGTCAGTCCCTCCTCGTTGCCGAGGAAATGGGATACGACATCATATCTGGAATTGAGTTCGTCGAGATCGAGCACAGGCATCGAGAGCCAGGTCCTGAGCAGACGGGCTCCCATTGGAGACGAGCATTTGTCGATCACATTCACGAGCGACACGCCCTCGCCGCCGACCGAGCTCTGGAAGATCTCGAGGTTGCGGAAGGTGAAGCGGTCCATCCACACGAACCTTCCCTCATCGATGCGGGAAAGCGAACAGATGTTCTTCAGGTCGGTATGGTGGGTCTGGTCGAGATAGACAAGCAGGGCGCCTGCCGAGCAGATTCCCAGCGGATATGAGTCGACCGCATAGCCTTTCAGAGTATCCACCTGGAGCTGACGGCGCAGTCTCTCGGCGGCAGAGTCATAGACGAAGGCCCACTCCTCGACAGTCGAGATATAGGCCGAGTCGCCGAACTCGGCACGGACGACCTTCTCGGTCCCTCTCTGGACGAGAAGCTCCTTCGGGTTCATGGAGGCAAGCAGGGTGCCTATGTATTCCATTGAGCCCTGGGCAATCTGGAAAGTACCTGTCGACACATCGAGGAAGGCAGCGCCGCACTGATGCTTGTCGAAGCACAGGCCTGCGATGTAGTTGTGCTCCTTCTGCTCGAGCATCTGGTCGCTGAACGCGACACCCGGAGTCACAAGCTCGGTGATTCCTCTCTTGACAAGCTTCTTGGTCAGCTTCGGATCCTCGAGCTGGTCACATACCGCCACCTTGTAGCCGGCACGGACAAGCTTGGGCAGATAGGTATCGATGGCATGGTGAGGGAATCCCGCCATAGGCAGGGTACCCTTGTCGCCGTTGGACCTCTTGGTGAGCACGATTCCGAGCACCTTGCTGGCAAGGATGGCATCGTCCGAATAGGTCTCATAGAAGTCTCCCACCCTGTAGAGCAACACTGCCTCCGGGTTCTTTGCCTTCACCTCGAAGAACTGCTTGATCATCGGGGTATCTTCTGCTGTCTTTTTCTCTTTCATCGCTTGTCCTTATCTATGCAAATATACGCTTTTTGGCCGTTTTTTCTTAAATTTGCACGTTTACGGACATCTCAGATAGACATCAACAACTAATCTTATTCAGTAACATGTGCGGAATTGTAGGTTATATGGGTGACAGGAAGGCCTGTCCAATCCTCATCAAGGGCCTCCATAGACTCGAATATCGCGGCTATGACAGTGCCGGAGTAGCAATGGTGAACGCCGACGGAAACCTCAATGTATTCAAATGCAGAGGCAAGGTCGACGACCTTGAGGAATACCTCAAGGGAAAGGACGACAGCGGTACCATCGGCATCGCCCACACCAGATGGGCGACCCATGGAGTTCCTGACAACGTCAACGCCCATCCACACTACTCAGAGTCAGAGAACATCGCCCTCATCCACAACGGCATCATCGAGAACTACCGTGTCCTCAAGGATGCCCTCATCCAGAAAGGATTCAATTTCAAGAGCGAGACAGACTCGGAGGTTCTCTGCAACCTCATCGAATATATCAGGAACGAGGAGAAGTGCGAGCTCGCAGAGGCAGTCAGGCTCGCCCTCAACAAGGTAGTCGGCGCATATGCCATCGCAGTCCTCGAGAAGGGCAACAACGACCAGATCGTAGCGGCAAGGCAGAGCAGCCCTATGTGCATCGGCCTGGGCGAGGACGAGTTCTTCATCAGCTCGGACGCCGCATCCATCATCGACTACACCAACGAATTCGTCTATGTCAACGACGGCGAGATCGCGATCCTCAGACGCCACGAGCCGCTCAAGATCATCAATCTCGAGAACAAGGACGCAGAATTCAACATCACCAACCTCGACCTTTCGATCTCACAGCTCGAGAAGGGAGGCTATCCTCACTTCATGCTCAAGGAGATCTTCGAGCAGCCTGACACCCTCGTGGACTGTATCCGCGGCCGCGTAAGCCCCGAGACAGCCCAGGTAATCCTCTCAGGCGTACTCGACAACAGAGAGAAATTCATTGCTGCAAAGCGCATAATATTCGTATCCTGCGGTACCTCATGGCACGCATCCCTCATCGGAGAGCACCTCATCGAGGACCTCTGCCGCATCCCTGTGGAAGTAGAGTATGCTTCTGAGTTCAGATACAGGAACCCTATCATCCACAGCGACGACGTAGTCATCGCAGTATCGCAGTCGGGCGAGACCGCCGACACCCTCGCAGCCATCAGGATCGCGAAGGAGGCCGGTGCATTCGTCTATGGTATCTGCAACGTGGTAGGCTCTTCGATCGCCCGCGAGACACATTCAGGCTCATACATCCATGTAGGCCCTGAGATCGGCGTGGCTTCGACCAAGGCTTTCACCGGACAGGTGACAGTCATGGCGATGCTCGCGCTCGCGATAGGCAAGGAGCGCGGCACCATCGACCAGGATGTCTACGAGAAGATCGCGAAGGACCTCCTCGTGCTTCCTGAGAAGATGACCGAAGTCCTCAGGCAGGACAGCAACATCTCAGACCTCGCGAAGACCTTCACCTACGCCCACAACTTCATGTACCTCGGACGTGGCTACAACTATGCGGTAGCGCTCGAGGGTGCGCTCAAGCTCAAGGAAATCTCATACATCCACGCTGAAGGCCTGCCTGCAGCGGAGATGAAGCACGGCCCTATCGCCCTGATCGACATCGAGCTTCCTGTAGTGGTCATCGCCACCTCGGAGAAGACCCACGAGAAGACCATCAGCAACATCCAGGAGATCAAGGCACGAGGCGGAAGGATCATCGCCATCATCCGCGAAGGTGACACCCAGATCAAGAAACTCGCCGACTGGGTCATCGAGATTCCTGCCCTCTGTGACTACCTCATGCCTGTGATCGCAGTCATCCCGCTCCAGCTCCTCGCATACTACGTCGCTGTCTACAAGGGCAGGAACGTGGACCAGCCAAGAAACCTCGCCAAGTCAGTCACAGTAGAATAACAGCTGTGCCGAGCGGCAGACATACCCACAATAATGAAACGAGCGCTGATCATAACCTATTACTGGCCACCTTCGGGCGGCTCGGGCGTGCAGCGCTGGGTGAAATTCGCGAAATATCTTCCTTCCCAGGGATGGCAGCCGGTGATCTACACCCCTGAGAACCCCGAGGCTCCGTCACAGGACAGTTCGCTCCTGGGCGACATACCTCCCGAGGCAGAGATAGTGAAGCGCCCGATAAGGGAAGTCTACAGCATCTACCGCCAGCTGACGGGAAAGAGCGCCTCCTCAAAGGAAGTAAACCCTATCAACCATCAGAAGAAGAGCTTCTCCCAAAAGCTCATGATGGCCCTGAGAGGCAACCTGTTCATCCCTGACCCACGCGTGGCTTGGGTGCGTCCTTCGGTGAAATTCCTCGAGGAATATGTCAAGGGACATCCTGTCGACGTGATAGTCAGCACAGGTCCGCCACATTCGATGCACCTCATCGCGAAGGGGCTTTCTGAAAGGACAGGGATTCCATGGATAGCCGATTTCAGGGACCCATGGACAAAGATGTTCTACTTCAAGCATCTCCAGCTCTCCGCCTGGGCGCAGCGCCGCCACGAAAGGCTCGAGAAGGAAGTGCTTGACTCGTGCAGCGCGGTCGTCGCCGTCTCACCTCTCGTCCAGGACGAGTTCAGGGAGATGACCTCGACACCTGTCCACCTGATCACCAACGGCTTCGACCCTGAGGACTTCAAGGGCGGGGACCATGGTACCGGCGCCACCGCCGATGCCCCGTTCAACGTCACCCACACAGGACTGTTCGCATCCGACGGCATCCCTGAAGTGCTCTGGGAAGTGCTTGCTGACAAATGCAAGGGCGACGGGCAGTTCGCCCGCAAGCTCTGCATAAGGCTTGCAGGAAAGACCGACCTCGCGGTGCTTGACTCTCTCAAGGCCGCAGGACTTGAGAGATACGTGACCGACCTCGGATACCAGGACCATACCGTCGCGGTCCGCGAGCAGCAGGACGCCTCGATGCTGATACTCCCGCTCAGGAAGGAGCCTGAGTACCGCGCGACCCTCCCAGGCAAGCTTTTCGAGTATCTTGCCTCCCGCAGGCCAGTACTTGGAATCGGACAGACGGACGGAGCAATGGCAAGGGTGCTTTCAGGCACCGGAGCCGGCGTCGTATGCGAATGGGAAGACAAGGCGGCCATAGCGGGTTTCGTGGACCGTTGCTGGGAACTTCACAGGAGCGGGGAACCATGGACCGACACAGATAATATTGAACAGTATTCCAGGACTGCGACGACCGCGAAGATGGCCGCGCTGATGGAATCATTGACCAGACAGATATGAACAAAGATCTTTTGAAGAAGATACTGACCTACGCAGGAATAACCCTTTTCCTCCTCATACTTGCCTATGCCTTCGTTCCGGAGGTGCTCAGTGGGAAAGTCGTCGACCAGAGCGACATCTCGGGCTATATGGGCATGGCGAAGGAGACCAACGACTGGGACACGGCACATCCTGACGACAAGACCGCATGGACCAACTCGATGTTCGGAGGAATGCCGACGACAATGCTCAACGGCAACACCGCCGGCGACTTCACAAAGAAGCTCTATGACCTGACTTTCATCGGTCCAAGACCTGCGAGCTATCTCTTCATCTCCCTCCTCGGAGCCTTCCTGCTGATGCTGGCCCTGGGACTCAGTCCGCTCGTTGCCACAGGCGGTGCCATCGCGGTCACCTTCTGCTCGTACAACATGCAGATCATCCAGGTCGGCCACAACGCCAAGATGGTCGCCCTCGCATTCCTTCCATGGGTGCTCGCGGCTGTGATCTTCACCTACAAGGCCGCGTTCGCCCGCCTCGAAGGGAAATGGAAGGAATGGCTGCCTAAGACCGTCCTGGGAGCTTCGCTCTTCGCGATGGCGCTCAATTTCCAGATCAAGGCCAACCATGTCCAGATAACCTACTACCTCGCGATCATCATCTTCTGCTACGTCGCAGTCCTGCTCGGCTGGATGGCGAAGAAGGACAACAGGAAGTATTTCGGAAGGTTCATGACAGCCTCGGCCCTGCTTCTGGTGCTCGGACTGACCGGCATCGGCACGAACGCGAACAGGCTCATCCCGACCTACGAATACACCAAGCATACCATGCGCGGAGGCTCGGAGCTTTCTTCGGCCGGCGGCAGCGACAGCGAGAAGACCAAGGGTCTCGACCTCGAGTACGCTACGGCATGGTCATACGGCTGGGAGGAGCTCCCCAACATGATGATCCCGGACTACAACGGCGGTTCTTCGACCTATTCGGTCAACCCTATGAAGTCTGAGACAATCACCCTTCTGCGTGACAACGGACAGCAGAACTGGAGGCAGATCGCCAAGGCCCTTCCTCTCTACTGGGGTCCTCAGCCTTTCACCGCAGGTCCTATGTACATGGGAGCCATCACGATGTTCCTCTTCATCCTCGGCCTCGGTCTCTACAAGGGCAAGGAGAAGTGGTGGATTCTCATCCCGACACTCATCGGCATCGGACTTGGACTCGGAAGCCATTTCATGGGCTTCACCAAGATCTGGTACTACTACATTCCGTTCTACAGCAAGTTCAGGACCGTCTCGATGGCCCTCGTCATACTCCAGTTCACCCTTCCTATGCTCGGATTCCTCACTCTTGACGGAATCATCAAGGGCAGGTACAGCCGCAAGGAGTTCCTCAGGTGGGGACTCGTGGCCCTCGCTGTGACAGCCGGCTTCAGCCTCCTCGCAGCCTTCGGTATCGGAAGGACCTTCACCGGTCCGACAGACGCAGGCCAGCAGGACGTGCTCGTCGACGCCTTCATCGTGGACAGGATGAACCTTCTTCTCAAGGATGGCCTCGTCGCATGCGGATTCATCGTGGCGACTTTCGCCCTCCTCTACTGGGCGGTCTTCGGACTGAGGAAACCGGTGGATGACGGCACCGACGCTCCAGCTGGTACCATGAACCTGAAGATCGCCGGCGTAGCCATCTGCGCACTCGTGCTGATCAATATGTTCAGCATAGGAAAGCGCTACCTCAATGAAGACCATTTCGTACGCAGGCACGACTTCGAGAACCAGTTCACCGAGCGCGTGGCGGACCTCTCCATCCTTGAGGACAAGGATCCGGACTACAGGGTGCTCGACCTGTCCGTAAGCACTTTCAATGACTCCTACGCAAGCTATTTCCATAAGAGCATCGGCGGCTACAGCCCTGTGAAGCTCCAGAGATACCAGGACCTCATCGACAACTATATCGTCCCTGAGTGCAACGCCATCCTCAGGGCTATCCAGAACGCAACCACCATCGGAGAAGCAGAGGAAGCCCTCCCTTCTACCCCTGTGCTCGACATGCTCAACGACAGGTACATCATCGTCAACGACGAGATCCCTGCCCTGCGCAACGAGACGGCGATGGGCAATACGTGGTTCGTGGATTCTGTAGTGAAGGCCTCAAGTGCGGACGAGGAGATAGCCCTCATCGGCTCAGTGGACCTGCGTACCCAGGCTGTGGTCGGCAGCGACTTCAGCTGGTCGGCAGAGGGAATGCCTTCCGCAGACGACAGCATCGTCCTCAGCTCATACGCGCCGAACGCACTGAAATATACCTACAAGGCAGATAGCGAGAGAATCGCGGTCTTCAGCGAGATCTACTATCCTGACGGCTGGACAGCCACAGTCGACGGAGAGGAACTCCCTCTTTTCAGGGCAGACTGGACCCTCCGCGCAGCAAAGCTCCCTGCGGGTGAGCACACCGTCGAGATGAGGTTCGCTCCGAAGTCTTATGTATTGAGCAGCAATATCTCACGTGCTTCTTCGGGACTTCTTATTGTCCTTATTCTCCTCAGTATTGGAGGAATGTTCCTACCACGCAAGCGCGACTAGCCTCCTTCGGGGACAGTCAGAAAAATTGCGTATCTTTGTAGAATATGCGCTATTTCAAAGGCTTCAATAAATACCTTGCCGCGGCAGTCTCGATGATTGTCGCGTCTGCGTGCGCCCAGTCTTTCCCCGAGATCGGAAAGGCCGGGAAGAGAACCGTAGGCTTCGGCCTCGGCAGTCCGCAGACCAAGACACAGATAGACGCTGACCATGGTACCTTCGCCTGGGCGGAAGGCGACCATCTCGCCCTCTGGGCCCGCAGCAGCGACGGCGAGTGGACGCTGAGCAACCAGGACTTCTCGCTCCTGGCGTCAGGACACGGCAACGTCGGCTACTTCACATCGGAGCTTGACAGCCCGATGCCTCAGGACAGCTATACCTACTATCTCGCATACCCTTTACCTGCGTCGGTAGACGGGACCAGGGCTACTTTCACGGTCCCTGCCGTCCAGGACGGCAAGGCGAGTGACGGAATCGACATAATTCTCGGCGGCCCCGTCCAGAGCGGAGCTCTCGAGGCCATCGACGAGTCCCTGCCTGTCGGCGAGGCAGACATGCTGGACGTCAGGATGCGTCATCTCCTGCATTTCCTCAGATTCTACATCCCGCAGGGCAGCAACGCCCTCGGAGAGCCTGTGGAGAAGATCGAGTTCACGATGCCTCAGGCCATGGCCGGCAGCGTGACTGTGGACGTCACTGACGGGTCCGCGGAGTTCAGCGCCGGTGGAACAGGGTACGACGGCAGGACCGTCACCATGGTCCTGGACGGAAAGATGGGCGAGTCGGTCAATGCCCGCTACGACTATGCCGCAGCCGGAATCTATCCTCCGGCGACGGCGTACGGCGATGGCGACGTGATGGAGGTGACCCTCTATTCGCAGAGCAAGATAGGACATGTGGATCCTATCCGTCTTGCAGGAAGAAGCTTCGCTGCCGGACACATCACCAGCGTCCCGCTCAGGCCTACATCTGTAAGCAGTTTCTATTCAGCTACTTTCGCACTTGCAGCAAACAATCTCGGAGAGGATGTGCAGAACGTGACCCTTACCCTTCCGGAAGGGACATCATGGCCAGGCACTTCTTCGAATGTCTATACATACTCAGAGTCTGACGGATTCACCGTAGGCGAGTCCTTCAGGATCACCACCTCGGCCGAGGAGGAGTTCAGGGCTCTGTCCGGAAAGACAGTCTCTGTCAGATACGAGTCTGAGAGCGCTGTCGTATATGAGACGGTCAGCCTCGGCGACCTTTCTGCGGCAACAAGGGTGGAGAAGGACCTCCATTGCCCATATCTGCTCTTCGAGGACTTCTCGGGAGTAGAGTCATTCAACTCGGGAGACAAGCACTCGGCGTCCAATGTCGGTGACAAGGATCCTTACCTCTTCCTCGACGGCTGGAGCATCGCAAGAGCCGGCGGCGAGGCTGGAAAGGCTGTGCGTATGGCGGCCCACAGAGAGTGGTTCGCAACTTACGACTCACGATGCGACTCTCCTATGCTCAGCAACCTCAAGGACGGCAAGACTGTCCAGATCGAGCTGACCTTCAACTATTCGATGGGCAGAGAGGAAGGCGGACTTGGCGCCAACCCTAAGCTCGGTGCGACAGTCCATGTCGGAAGCACCTCGACAAGCGGCGGCATCAAGAGCGCAAGCACCACCGGTACCTTTGTGGAGAGCTTCAACGTCAACGAGGAAAGCGGTTCGTACGACAACGTCGACAATGAGCATGTGACTGTGATATCCGACATGACCAACGCCAGGAGAATCTCGTGGAGAGAGGTAGCTGACGGCAACGCCGGAACAAGCAACGGAACATATTGGCTCTACCTTGACAACATCAGGGTATCAATCAGGAAATAACTTTTAGGTAATAACAGAACAATGAAAAAGACTATCAAGGCTCTTGCACTCGCACTTGCGGCACTGTCGCTCGTCCTTTCGTGTACGAAGAGCTCAAAGGGAGAGGAAGGATTCGTATCTTTCCAGATCTCCCAGGATGAGGAGGTCGCCCTTGTCACAAAAAGCTCGGTGGGCAGTTTCACTACGCTGCCTTCACCAGATGACTTCAGGCTGGTAATCGTGAATTCTTCCGACGAGGAGATTCCTGTCAGCGACCCTAAGGGACTCACATCCCTTCCTGCAGGAAACTATACTGTAAAGGCAAGCTTCGGCTCAACATCCGAGGAAGGCTTCGACAAGCCATGTTTCTACGGAGAGCAGACTTTCTCCATCAACGGAGGACAGACCTCGGCAGTAACGGTCAAGACCTCTCTCGCCAACGCTATCGTGAGGTTCGAGTACAGCGAGAACTTCAGGAAGTACTACACAGACTACAGCTTCACCCTCACAAGCGGAAAGGGAACGCAGATCCAGTTCCCTGCTTCAGAGACCAGGGCCGCATTCGTGGACGCCTACCTCATCAAGGTCAAGGGCAGCCTCACAAGCCAGGGAGGAAAGACTCAGGAATTCCCTGAGAAGGAATACAAGGGACTCGACGCAGCTACCTGCTACACCCTCAGGTTCGACGCTTCCAACGTAGGAAGCAGCATAGTTACAATCAGCTTCAACGACACCGTGGAGGACGTAGACCTCGGTGAGACGGAACTTAACGACTAAAGAGGAATGGATATGAAAAAGATATTTGCATTCATAGCATGTGCCGCATTGGTACTGACATCCTGCAAGGACGACAGATTCGAATACGGCAAGGACAAGGACAACACCGGTATTCTCTCACTCGCAAGCCTCACTCTCAACGTCTCTGAGGAGGTCGTGACAGTGACCAAGGCAGACCCTGCAGACGACAGCTATACACTTTCCCTCTATGACGCGTCAAACGCGCTCGTATGGGAGAAGAGCTATGGCGAGGTCAAGGCTTCGGCAGACGGAATCTCACTTCCTGCCGGTGAATATGTACTCAACGTACGCTCGACCGCCGCGGGAGTCCCTGAGGCGAAGTTCTCGGCACCTGTCTATGGTACCTCGGAGAAGTTCACCATCGCGGTCGGACAGACTACCTCGGTCGGAACACTTACCTGCACGCTCCTCCAGTGCGCAGTCACAGTAGGCTACAACGACGAGTTCCTCACAATGGTAACCGGCGACGGCAGCACCTCTGTCGAGGTGACTTCAGGCAACCCTCTCGAGTACAGGCTAAGCTACAACGGCGGAGCTCCTACCTACGAGCGCAGGATAGGTTACTTCGCTGTCAACAACGGTGACAACACTACCATGACCGTGACCTTCAAAGGCCTCATCGAGGGCAAGAACCAGAAGATGACGACATCGATCTCAGGCATCAAGGCCCGCGACTGGCATATCATCACCTTCATGAAGAAGGTCGATGCAAGCGGCAACGCATCGTTCGCAGTCGAGATCGACGGCCTCGTTGCAGACGCAGTCCTTGACAACGACGTCACAGCGGACGAGGAAGGCGACGGCAATGATCCGAACGCCCCTACCGGCGATGGCGGAATCCAGCTCGTCAGCACATGTGCATTCAACATCGACCAGCCTGTAGTCGTTCCTGCGACCGGCAGCTTCGACTTCACCATGAAGGCTCTCATCCCTAACGGAGCACGCAAGTTCACTGTAGACATCGCTTCTACAAACGAGGACTTCATCGGATCTGTCAACACGGTCGGCGGTACCACACTCGACCTGATCAACCCTTCAGAGGCTGCTCTCGGAGTATTCGGCATCGTTCCGTTCCCTCATGGAGCAGACCTTCTCAACAAGACAGAGATCGACTTCAACCTCGCAGAGGCACAGACACCGCTCCTCGCATTCAAGGGAAGCCATACATTCACCATGAACGTAACTGACAACAAGGGCTGCCGCAAGAGCATCGCGCTTACACTTGTAGTCGAATAAGGAGGAGAGAGATATGAAGACAAGAATACTCAGCATAGCCGTCCTGATGGCCGGCATCGTCCTTGGCACCTCATGTACCAAGGATGCAAGGCAGACAGGCAACGGAGCCCTCTCCCTCAGGATCGAGGCGGACGGAGCGACAAAGGCGGCAATGAGCCAGGACGAACTGCTTGCAGCTGCCAATGTCAAGATCTACAAGGCTGACTTCTCGGGAAAGGTACGTGAGTACACCTACTCCCAGATGCCTGCATCGATCTACCTCCCTGCAGACAGCTACCGCGTCGACGTGGCGGCCGGCGAGATCGCAAAGGCTGCTCCGGCTCCGGCTTCATGGGAGCAGAAGAGCTACAAGGGCTCTGCAGATGTCACCATCGTGGCTTCACAGAACTCGAACGTGACCGTAGCGGCCAGGATCTGCAACACAGTCACAAGATTCAGCTTCGACGCATCGATAGCCGAGATGTTCAACCCAGGCTACAGCTGCACCGTAGGTCTCAGCGAGACCGACGCTGCCCAGCAGCTCGTCTACACAGCAGACAAGAGCGGAACCGACGGATACTTCATCGCAGACGGCTTCGAGCCTTCACTCTACTGGAGCTTCAGCGGCACCCTCGCAAAGGACGGCAGCAGCTTCACCAAGAGCGGAGAGATCCCAGCGGTGGAGAGCGGCAAGCGCTACGCCATGTCACTCAGGTACTCTGAGAAGGACGGTCTCCTCGCTGTCGAGGTAGAGGTTGACGACAGCACCAACGACATCTACGACGACATCATATTCATCCCTGTCGCAACAGGCATCGCAAGCACAGCAAAGTACGAGATCTGGGCAGGCCATTTCACAGCCCATGCGGATGTGGACGAGAAGGAATATGACTCATCAAAGGTATATTTCGAGTGGGCACCTGCTGATTCTGACTCATGGACAAGAGTCAGCGCGACCCGCGACGCAGAGGGCGCGTACAGCGGCCTGATCAACGGTCTTACAGGCTCTACCGAGTACAAGTACAGACTTGTCGTCACATCACTTGCAGACGGTTCGGAGGAGATCATCGAGGCCAGCTCTACTATAACCACAGACGCAGCTCTGCAGGCTCCTAACTCAAGCTTCGAGACGACCTCTAACACCGAATCCAAAAACTACTCATCATTCTTCGACCCTGCGTCGCTCTACCCTGAGCTCCAGAAGATGTGGTGGGACAGCGGTAACAAGGGTTCGACTGCCGTAGGTGCCTCCGGTGTCATCTGCTACCCTGTGACCGACGACGTCATGCACGGAACGACGGCCGTATGTCTCCAGTCACGCTATGTGGTCATCAAGTTCGCTGCGGGCAACCTTTTCAGCGGACATTTCGGATCGCTCGTGGGAACAAGCGGCGGTACAGTCTTCTTCGGACGTCCTTTCACAGCCCGTCCTACAGCGATGAGGCTCTGGATGAAATACTCAAGCGGAAAGATCAACCGAATCACCAACAATGCACCAGCAGAGGTGAAGGAGGGTGACTACGACAAGGCATCACTGAGGATCGCCATCGGCACATGGGACTATAAGAAGTACGGCGGCGACGCGGACAGCCCAGTCCTCGTCAACACCACCGACACAAAGACCTTCGTCGACTATAACACCGATGAATCGACCATCGCAGTCGGAGAGCTCTTCGTAGAGGCAGACGCAAGCAACTCTACGGACGAATGGAGGCAGGTTACCATTCCTCTGACATACAAGGACCTGAACAAATATCCTACACATATCATCATCAGCTTCGCAGCCAGCATGTACGGTGACTACTTCACCGGCTATGACAACAGCCGCCTCTGGCTCGACGGTATTGAACTCCTCTACGAATAATGAAAAGAATCAGGACATTCATAGCTGCCATCATGGCTCTGATGCTCTGGACGCCCGGCGCCCAGGCTCAGCGCTTTGACCGTGGCTACGACATGTCGCAGCCGGTGTCCTTCGTCGAGAAGGGAACATGGATGGTCGGCGGCACCGCCAACTATTCGCTGCACAACATGGACAACTATTCGTTCCTGGTCATAGACAAGATCAACTCCATCGGATACGGCCTCTCGGTCAGCCCTGCGTTCTGCTACATGGTAAAGGACAATATGGGATTCGGCCTGAGAGTCGACTATGACAGGAACATGTTCAAGCTGGACAACGCATCGATTGATGTAGCTGATGTCGGCCTGGAAATAAAAGACTACCACGCTATCGGCCACAAGTTCAAGGGCGCAGCCATCATGAGGAACTACCTTCCTCTGGGCAACTCGCGCAGATTTGCCATGGTCAACGAGACCCAGCTCTCGGTCGGCATAGGACAGGGCAAGGTCGTCGACGGACATAACCAGGACAATGTCGCCGGCTCATATGAGACGAGCACCAGCTTCGGCATCAATCTCTGCCCGGGCATGATGGCGTTCGCCAGCGACCACTTTGCAGTCGAGTTCAGCGTCAACATGCTTGGTTTCAACATCTCGAACACCCGACAGATCCACAACCAGGTCGCTGAGGGCAGCCGCACTTCGACTTCGGTCAACTTCAGGGTCAACGTCCTTTCTGTAGGTTTCGGAATCTATTATTATCTGTAGCGTATGAAGAAAGTACTTTGCATAATCCTCGCCGCCGCGGCTCTGATGGCCGCGTCAGTGGACTCGTACGCCCAGAAGCAGAAGAAGGAACCTGTGAAGATGGGTACCATGATCCGTCAGAAAGACAGTACCAAGCACGAAGGTCGTCAGCTTGACTACAGGCTCTTCATTCCTAAGAGCGCGAAGAGCGTGGGAATGCAGTTCTCGTACTTCGACCTGACAAGCACCGACAGCGAACTGATGATGCTGGTCCAGAATCTCAATGCCTATGGCAACTGGTTCAGCGTAGCTCCATATATTTCTTACTGTCTGAAGGACAACCAGACCGTCGGTATGAAGATACGCTACTCGAGCGGACAGGCTGGCGTCAACGATGCTGACCTGAGCCTTCTCAGCGACGATCTCTCTCTCAGCGTAAGCGACGTCAGGGCAAGCACGCACTCTTTCACCAGCGAGGTTTTCTACAGGTCATACATCGGTCTGGACAGGCTGGGACGTTTCGGCCTCTTCAGCGAGCTCGCGCTTCAGTACTCGACTTCGAAGACTGCATTTGCCATGGACGAGAGCAATCTCGACGCATACACCCTTGCCAACAAGGTCAAGGTTGCAGTGCGCCCGGGTCTGGAGGTCTTCATGATGAACAATCTCAGTACGCAGGTCTGCATCGGCATCGGCGGTATATCATATGCGAACACGAAGTATATCAAGGACGGCGCGACGGTCGGCACCAACAATGTCTCACGCGCCCGCTTCATGCTCGACCTGACTGACATTTCAATGGGCATGGCCCTTCATTTCTAGGCTATGGGAAAGATTGAACGAATAATCTCCGGAATCATGGTACCTCTGGTCACCGTCCTTGCCGCACTGGCAACGGCCGGCTGCATCAAGAACGACATACCATACCCTAAGATTGCTGCGGGAATCACCGCCATGGACGTGGAAGGCGCTCTTTCCGTCAACATCAATTCCGACGCAAGGACAGTCGACATAGTTCTCGAGGAACAGACAGACATGCGAAGCGTCAACATCCGCAGCGTGGAGTTCAACGAAAGGACGGTGGAGCCTTCGTGGGACATCACCGGAAAGAGGGATCTCTCAAGTCCTCTGAAGCTGACCCTCAAGACTTTCGACGAATATATCTGGGAAGTACGTGCAAGCCAGACCATCGAGAGGTATTTCACCGTATCGGGACAGGTCGGCGAAACCTGGATCGACGATGTCAACCACAGGGCCATCACCCAGGTCTCATCGTCCCTCGACAGGGAAAGGCTCGATGTCACGAGCCTGAAGCTCGGTCCTGAGGGCATCACGACCTATTCACCGGACCCGTCAAGTCTCCACGACTTCACCAACGGGCAGGAGATCGCCGTGAAGTACCATGACCTTACACAGGTCTGGCATCTCTACGTCGAGCAGACGGAGACCGTCGTGCAGTTCACGGGCGTCGACGCATGGACCAAGGTCGTATGGCTCAAGGCTTCGGGCATCGCAGGCAGGGAAAACGGCTTCAGATACAGGAAAAGAGGCACTCTCGCGTGGACGGAGGCTCCGGAGGTAACGGAGCACGGCGGTTCGTTCAGAGCGGCCGTAAACGGCCTGGATCCGCTTACAGACTATGAGTGCATCGCATACAGCGGTGCCGACGAGACCGATATCCGCGAGTTCCGCACCGAGGCTGAGGTCCAGGTTCCGAACAGCGGTTTCGAGACTTTCTCTAACTGGGAGTCTGACAAGTTCTGTTCATTCTTCGACCCTGCATCTCCAGACCCTGCACTCCAGACCAAGTGGTGGGGCAGCGGAAACAAGGGATCGACTACCGTCGGTTCAAGCTACGCCATCACAGTCCCTGAGTCAGGAGACAGCCACGAGGGTAAGTACTCCGTCAAGCTCGCATCGGCCTATGTAGTCATCAAGTTCGCGGCAGGAAACATCTTCTCCGGCGAATACTATAAGACAGTCGGTACCTCAGGCGGTATCATCCACCTCGGCCGTCCGTTCACCCAGAGGCCTCAGAAGGTGACTGTCTGGCTGAAGTATAAGAGCGGCATCATTCCTGAGAAGTGCTTCAACGGCAAGCCTGACGGCGATCCGACCAAGGTCGGTGACCATGACAGGGGTACCGTATGGGTTGCCCTCGGCGACTGGGACTACCACAAGTACGGCGGAGACGAGCAGAGCCCTCTCGAGGTCAATACTCTCGAGAAGTCGTCTTTCTTCGACCCTAAGGGTCCGAACGTGATTGCCTACGGTAACTTTGTGAGCGCCGAGGACATCGATGAGTGGACCAAGGTCGAGATTCCTCTGGAATATACTTCGACCTCGCGCAGGCCGACCCATATCGTCATCTCTGCCGCAGCCAGCATGCTCGGTGACTACTTCACCGGCAGCCCTGACTCCGTCATGTGGCTCGACGACGTCCGCCTGGAGTACTAGCCGGAGAGGCCGCAAGGGCCAGCAGGGCCTGAGAGGAAGGACAGGACGGCAGGGCAGACCCTGGGGAGCAGGACAGGCCCTGGGGAGCAGGACAGGCAGGCCCTGGGGAGCAGGACAGGCAGGACAGCAGGG